>NZ_JQMQ01000005.1:6000000-6600000 GCF_000744815.1 Phaeacidiphilus oryzae TH49 | reverse complement strand
TCTGGACGACCTGGTCGGCCGCAAACTCGCCGAGCCCGGCGAGGACGTGATGACCGAACTGGCGCAGCGCACCCGGACCGGCGAGCTCAACCGCGCCGAGGCCGCCCGGATCGGCCGGCTGCTGCTCATCGCCGGCCACGAGACCACCGCCAACATGATCGCCCTCGGCACCCTCGCCCTCCTCCAGCACCCCGACCAGCTGGCCGAGTTGCGCGAGGCGGAGGACCCCAGGACGGTCGCCGCCGCGGTGGAGGAGCTGCTGCGCTACCTCAACATCGTCCACACCGGCCGCAGCCGGGTCGCCCTGGAGGACATCCGCCTGGGCGACGTCCTGATCAAGGCGGGCGACCCGCTGGTCTTCGCCAACGACATCGGCAACCGGGACGCCGAGGCCTTCACCGGCGACCCCGACCGGCTCGACATCCACCGCGACGCCCGCCGGCACGTCGCCTTCGGCTTCGGCGTCCACCAGTGCCTCGGCCAGCCGCTGGCCCGGATGGAGCTCCAGGTCGTCTACGGCACCCTCTACCGCCGCATCCCCACCCTGCGCCTGGCCGCCGGCCTCGACGAGATCCCGTTCAAGCACGACGCGCTGATCTACGGCGTCTACCGGCTCCCCGTCACCTGGTGAGCCGGGGCGGGCCCGCCGCGCGCCCATACACTGTCAGGCCCCGAGACGGCCGGCAGAGGAAGCGACGTGTCCGACGAGTTCAAGCGGCGTACGCCCAGCAGACGCGGTGAGGGCGGGGCGCTGCGGCAGGAGATCCTGGTGGCCGCCGCGCGGCTGCTGATGCGGTCCGGCCGGGAGGGCGACCTGTCCCTCCGCGCGGTGGCCCGGGAGGTGGGGATCGCGGCACCGAGCATCTATCTCCACTTCCGGGACCGCGCGGAGCTGATGGAGGCGCTGACCCAGCAGCTCTACCACCGCCTGACCGAATGCCTGCGAGAGGCGCGGGAGGAGGGCGCGGTGGACGGCCCGCGCGCCGCGCTGCGCGCGATGGCGCAGGCGTACTGCGGGTTCGCCTTCGACCACCCCAAGCACTACCGGCTGATGTTCGCGATCGAGCGGATAGAGGTGGCCCGCCCGGAGGCCAGCCCCCACCCGCTGTGGGAGGTCTCGCAGGCCTGGACCGAGGCCGTCGCGGCCTGCCGGAACGATCCGGCGGGCGGCCCGCGGGACGAGGCGGCTCCGAGCGACGCCCGGGTGGCCAGGCTGGTCTGGTCCTCCCTCCACGGCATGGTGGCCCTGGCGATGGCGATGCCGTTCCCGGCGGACCGGGCGGCGATCGCCGAGATGGCCGACGAGCTCCTCGGTCTGGCGCTGGCCGAATAGCACCGCTGCGGGCCGCCAGGTTTCCGTCATGTCATTGCCAAGAACGGCCTAACACTGTTAGGACAGAGAACGAACCAGTCCTCTGAACCAGTCCTCTGCAACGGAGGCGCGCATGACCGACACCCTCCCCGAAGCGTCCGCCGAGACCGACGAAGCCGGACCGCCCGAGCTGCCCGAGCTGCCCGAGTTCCCCTCGCCGCGGGCGGCCGGCTGCCCCTTCGACCCGCCCCCGAACCTCCAGGCGCTGCAGGCGGAGGAGCCCGTCTCCCGGGTCCGCATCTGGGACGGCTCCACCCCCTGGCTGATCACCCGGTACGACCACTTCCGGGCCCTCATCGGCGACCCCCGGATCAGCGCGGACTCCGAGCACCCCGGCTATCCCCACCGCAGCGCCGGCGGCCGGACCTCCAGCGGCGTCCTGCGGACCTTCCTCACCATGGACGACCCCGAGCACGCCCGGCACCGGCGGATGGTGACGGCCCCGTTCACCATCCGGCGGATCGAGGCCATGCGGCCGGCCGTGCAGAGGATCGTGGACGACCTGATCGACGAGATCCTCGCCGGGCCGAAGCCGGCCGACCTGGTCGACGCCTTTGCGCTGCCCGTGCCCAGCCTGGTCATCTCGGAACTGCTCGGCGTGCCGTACCAGGAGCACGAGTTCTTCCAGCGCAACACCCGGATCGTGGTCCGCAGGACCTCGACCGCCGAGGAGGTGGACGCCGCCAACGGCGCCCTCACCGACTACCTGGACGGGCTGCTGGCCGAGAAGCTCGCCCACCCCCGGGACGACGTCCTGTCCCGGCTGGCCACCGAGCGGGTCGCCACCGGCGAGATGACCCGGCGCGAGGCGGCCCGGCTGGGCGTCCTCCTGCTGGCCGCCGGGCACGAGACCACCGCGAACATGATCGCCCTCGGCACCCTGGCACTGCTCCGCAACCCGGACCAGCTCGCCCTCCTCCGCGAGGCGGAGGACCCCGCTCTGGTCGCCTCGGCGGTCGAGGAACTGCTGCGGTACCTCAACATCACCCACTCCGGTCGCCGGCGGGTGGCGCTGGAGGACATCGAGATCGGCGGCCAGACGATCCGGGCCGGGGACGGCCTGGTCTTCGCCAACGACATCGCCAACCGGGACGCCGGGGCCTTCGCCGACCCCGACCGCCTGGACCTCACCCGGGACGCCCGCCGCCACGTCGCCTTCGGCTACGGCGTCCACCAGTGCCTCGGCCAGCCGCTGGCCCGGATGGAGCTCCAGGTCGTCTACGGCACCCTCTACCGCCGCATCCCGACCCTGGCACTGGCCACCGAGCCGGAGCGGATCGAGTTCAAGCACGACGGCATCGTCTACGGCGTCTATGAACTCCCCGTCACCTGGTAGTCCCCGACAGCCTCCGGGCAGTCCCCCGGCGGCCCTTGGGCAGTCCCCCCAAGAGACCCCCAGAGTCCCCCCACAGCCCACGCAACGAGAGAGAGCCCCCATGCGCGTAGAGGTCGACCAGCCCAGGTGCGTCGCGTCCGGACAGTGCGTCCTGGCCGCCCCCGACGTCTTCGACCAGGACGACGACGGCATCGTCGAACTGCTCAGCCGCCGGCCCGCCCCCGACCGGCACGCCGACGTGCGGGAGGCGGCGGCGATCTGCCCGGCCGCGGCCATCCGGCTGGTGGAGGAGTGACGGCTGCGCCGGCCGGCGCGGCACCGCGCCGGATCACCGTCGTCGGCGCCTCCGCGGCGGGCCTGGCCGCGGCCGAGACCTTCCGCCGGGAGGGCTTCGACGGCCCCCTCACCCTGGTCGGCCAGGAGGCCCACCTCCCCTACGACCGCCCCCCGCTCTCCAAGCAGGTCCTGGACGGCACCTGGACGGCCGAGCGGACCGCCCTGCGCCGGCCCGAGGAGATCGACGCCCTCGGCCTGGACCTCCGGCTCGGCACCCCGGCCGCCGCCCTGGACCCGGGCGACCGGACGGTGACGCTGGCGGACGGCACCCGGATCGGCTACGACGGCCTGATCATCGCCACCGGCGTACGGCCGCGGCCGCTCCCCCGCTGCGACCTCCCCGGCGTCCACGTCCTGCGCACCCTGGAGGACGCCGCCGCCCTCCGGGAGCGACTCGGCGCGGGCGGACGGCTGGTCGTGGTCGGCGCCGGCTTCCTGGGCACCGAGGTCGCCGCGGCGGCCCGCCGCCTCGGCGTGCCGGTCACGGTGGTCGAGCCGGCGCCGATCCCGCTCGCCCACGCGGTCGGCGCGGAGGTGGGCGCCTTCCTGGCCCGGCTGCACCGCGAGCGCGGGGTGGACCTGCGGACCGGGACCGGCGTCGCCGAGATCACCGCCTCGGGCGGCCGGGCGACGGGTGTGCGGCTGACCGACGGCAGCCGGATCCCCGTGGACGACGTCCTGGTCGCCGTCGGCTCGCGGCCCAACACCGACTGGCTGCGCGGCAGCGGGCTGCGCCTGGACGACGGCCTGTGCTGCGACGCCTCCACCGCCGCCGCCCCCGGCGTCCACGCCGCCGGCGACGTGGCTCGCTGGCACAACCCGCTGTTCGACGCCGAGATGCGGATCGAGCACCGCACCAACGCCGCCGAGCAGGCCATGGCCGCCGCCCGCAACCTCCTCCGCCCGGACCGGGCCGTGCCCTTCGCCCCGGTCCCGTACTTCTGGTCGGACCAGTACGAGGTGAAGCTGCAGGCCTACGGCCATCTGCGCGGGCACGACGAGGCCCGGGTGGTGGAGGGCGATCCGGCGGAGGGAGCCTTCCTGGTCGCCTACCGCACCGGCGACCGGCTCACCGGGGCCCTGGGCGTCGGCGTGCCGCCCCGCGCACTGCGCCGCTGGCGGGCCGCGGTCGCCGCGCGCTCCGACTGGGAGACCGCCCTGGCCGCCCCGCAGCCCGCCTGATCGCGCACCGATGATTCTCCCGCGCCACGCTGGTCTCCAGGAGGTGCAGCCACACCCACGGACGGAAGGCCGGGCGATGCGGAAGCTGATCTACGCCATGAACCTGACCCTGGACGGCTATGTCGCCGCGCCCGGCGACGACATCGGCTGGAGCGGGCCGCCGAGCCCCGAGCTGTTCCAGTGGTGGCTCGAACACGAGGAGGCGAACTCCCTCTCGCTGTACGGGCGCAAGCTCTGGGAGACGATGAACTCCTACTGGCCGACCGGCGACCAGCAGCCCGGGGCCACCCCGGCGCAGATCGCGTTCGCCCGGAACTGGCGGGAGACGCCCAAGGTGGTGTTCTCCTCGACGATCGACAAGGTCGAGGGGAACGCCCGCCTGGTCACGGCGGACGCGACCGCCGAGATCACCCGGCTCAGGGCGGAGGACGGCGGCCCCATGACCATCGGCGGCGCGACGCTGGCCGGGGCGGCCATCCGGGCCGGGCTGATCGACGAGTACGCGATCGTCGCCCATCCGGTCATGGTGGGCGGCGGCACGCCGTTCTTCGCCGCGCTGGACGGCTGGGTGGAGCTGGACCTGCTGGAGACCCGGACCTTTCCCGGCGGCGTGGTCCTGACCAGGTACCGGACCAGGCGCTGAGCAGCGCCGGCCGTCGGTCACCGGCCGCGGGTCACCGGCCGCGGGAAACCGGGAGGAACGGTCAGCGGGCTTCGCTGAGGTGGCGGTCGAGGACCGCGAGGTAGGTCCTGCGGGCCTCGGCGTGGAGGGCGCGGCCGGTCTCGGTCGCGGTGACGAAAACCCCGCGACGATCCGTCTCGCACATGGCACGCTGGACCAGCCCGCCCTTCTCCAGTCGCGCGACGGTGCGCGAGAGGGCGCTCTGGCTCAGGTGCATGTCCCCGACCAGGTCCTGGACGCGGGCCTGGCAGCCGTCGAAGGCCACCAGCCGGTCGAGGGCCTCGAAGTCGCTCATGGTCAGGCCGTGCTCGGCATGCAGCTCGCGGTCCAGATCGTGGGCCACCTGGCTGTAGCAGGACAGCAGGGAGCGCCAGCGGTCGACGAGCGCGGCTTCTCCGCTCAGGGTTACAGGCACGGGTCGATCGTAGCGCTCATGGGTGCACAATGCATATACATTGATTGCGGGAACATTAAATGCGTCGACAGTAGATGCACATGCATGTAGTGTCTTCCCCATGACCCACTCGACGGAGACCGTCGTCGCCCCGCCGGCGACCACAGCCGACCCGACCCGCGACACCGCGCCGGAAGCCGCACCGGCGGCAGCCATACCGGCAACCGCAGGCGCAGGCGCAGCCGCGGCCGCATCCTCATCGTCCCTGCGCTGGCCGCTTCGGCTGTGGGGCGTCCTCGCGGTGCTCTGCCTGGTCCTCTTCCTCGACGGGCTCGACGTCTCGATGGTCGGCGTCGCGCTCCCCTCCATCGGCCGCACCCTCGGGATGTCGCCCACCGCCCTGCAGTGGATCGTCAACGGCTACGTCCTCGGCTACGGCGGGCTGATGATGCTCGGCGGCCGCACCGCCGACCTCCTCGGCCGGCGCAAGGTCTTCCTCACCGCACTGGCCGTCTTCGCCGCCGCCTCACTGCTCGGCGGACTGGTCGACAACGGCGGGCTGCTGATCGCCAGCCGCTTCGTCAAGGGCCTGGCCGCCGCCTTCACCGCGCCCACCGCGCTCTCCATCCTCACCACCACCTTCCCGGAGGGCCCGGCACGCAACAGGGCGCTCTCGGTCTTCTCCCTCTTCGGCGCCAGCGGCTACTCCTCCGGGCTGATCCTCGGCGGGCTGCTCACCGGCTTCGGCTGGCGCTGGACCTTCCTCACCCCGGTCCCGCTGGCCCTGCTGGCCCTGGTGGTCGGCGCCGTACTGATCCCCCGCGACCGGCGGGCGGAGACCGGCGGCCACGACCCGGCCGGCGCGGTCACCCTGACCGGCGGCATGCTCCTCGCCGTCTACGCCGTGGTCGCGGCGCCCAGCCACGGCTGGACGGCGCCGCTCACCCTGGGCTCGTTCCTCCTCGCCGCCGCACTGCTGACCGCCTTCGTGGTGATCGAGCGGCGGCATCCGCACCCGCTGGTGCGCTTCGGCATCCTGCGGGTCGGCTCCACAGTGCGGGCCAACCTCAGCATCATCGCCCTCTTCGGCTCCTACATGAGCTTCCAGTTCATGATGACCCTGTATCTGCAGGACGGACTGGGCTGGTCGCCGCTGCGGATGGCGCTGGCACTGCTGCCCGCGGGCGTGGTGGTGGCGGTCGGCTCGCCGCTGGTCGGCCGGCTGGTCAACCGCTTCGGCACGGCCCCTCTGATCATCGCCTCGATGACCTCGCTGACCCTCGGCTACCTCTGGTTCCTGGCCACCGCCGGCAGCACCCCGCACTACGCCACGACCGTGCTGCCGACCATGCTGCTGCTGGGCGGCGGGTTCGCCTTCGGCTTCAGCTCGATCATGTCGCAGGCCACCGAGGGGATCGACGACTCCGAGCAGGGCCTGGCCTCCGGCCTGGTGCAGACCTCCGGACAGGTGGGCGCCGCGCTGGTGCTGGCCCTGGTCACCGCGCTGGTCGCGGGGACCGCGCACACCGGTGCCGACTTCGGGCCTTACCGCCCGGGGGCCAACCTGGTGACGGTGGTCGCCGGGATCGGCCTCCTCCTCAACCTGGTGCCGCTGCTCCGCCTCCGGCGCGGACGCTCCGCCCGCCGGGCCTGAGCTTCGAACGGGCCGGGCGGGGCCGGGCCGGACGCGACATGTGCGCTCCGGCCCGGCCCCGCCCGGCCTGGGTCACGCCTTCACCGCGATGCCGACGGGATCAGGGCCGGCGCGGAGGCGTTGGGGCCGGCCCAGACGGGCCCGGCCCAGACGGGGCCGACTCCGGCGGGGTCGGCTCAGGCGGGTTCGCGGAGGTCGTTGGCCGTGCGGAGGACCAGCGGACCGGTGAGTTCGGCCGGGTCCAGCCGCTCGCCGGTGCGGATCAGGAACGAGTGGGACTCCCCGGCGAGGAGGGTGACCAGCATCTCGTCGGCCTCGGCGTCGGGGGCGAGGCGGTCTGCGAACAGGGACACGTCCCTGGCCAGGGAGCGGGCCCGGACGTCCACCCGGTAGCCGCCCGGCACGGCGGTCGCGGTGGCGCTCAACGGCCGTGTTTCGTAGGCCAGTTCGCGGTCCTCCAGGAAGGTGTGGACGGTACGGGTCCCCTCGCAGGTCAGCACGAGGGCCTCGCGGTCGGCGCGGTCCGGCTTCAGCAGTGGGTCGGGGAGGTCGAACCGGGCCGCGGACCGGGGGGACACCGCGAGCTCGATGTCGGCCGTCTGCCGCACCGACCCGTCGAAGTCCTGGAGTTCGGCCCGCAGCACCCCCCGCCACTCGGAGTCGGTGTCGTTCACCGCGATCACCGCCGAACGGCCGTCCCGCGGCTGGACGGTGAGCAGCCGGGGCGCGAACGCCCGGCGCAGGGCGTACCAGAGCGGCTTGCGGCGCTCGTCGCCGTCCACGGCGGCCCAGGAGGTGACCGGCCAGCAGTCGTTGAGCTGCCAGACGATCGCACCCGCGGTCCGCGGCCACCAGGAGCGGAAGTGCTCGATGCCGAAGGCCACCGCCCGGGCCTGGTTGAGCTGGGTGGCCCAGTGCCAGTCGGCGAAGCCGGCCGGCCGGGGCAGGTGGGCGGCGAGGCCGCGCTCCAGCTTCCCGGTGCCGTCGTGGGCCTTTTGGTGGAGGAGGAAGCCGGGCGAGTCGGTGGACAGCGGCTCGTCGTGGACCGAGCGCTTCAGGGTGGCCCAGGCGGGCGGGGCCTGGAAGCCGAACTCCGAGCAGAACCGGGGGATGTGGTCGCGGTAGGCGGTGTAGTCGAGGGCGTTCCAGACCGCCCACTCGTGCCGGGTGCCGTGGTTCTCGTCGTTGGGGTGGACCTCGTCCAGGGGGTGGCCGGGGCTGTACGGGCTGTTGGCGGAGTAGGCGCGGGTGGGGTCGAGCTCGGCGACGATCCTCGGGAGCAGCTCGGTGTAGTAGCCGTTGCCCCAGGTGCGGTCCTTGAGCTGGGGCTGCCAGTCCCAGTCGCAGAAGCCCCACATGTTCTCGTTGGCGCCGTTCCACAGGGCGAGCGAGGGGTGGGGGGTGAGACGGGCGACGTTCTCCCGGGCCTCGGCCTCGACCTCGGAGCGCAGCGGCTCCTCCTCGGGGTAGGCGGCGCAGGCGAACGGGAAGTCCTGCCAGACCAGCACTCCGCGCTCGTCGCAGACCCGGTAGAAGTCCTCGGTCTCGTAGATGCCGCCGCCCCACACCCGCAGCAGGTTGATGTGGGCGCCGAGGGCCTGGTCGACCCGGCGGGCCAGCCGCTCGCGGGTGATCCGGGTCAGGAAGTGGTCGTCCGGGATCCAGTTGGCGCCCTTGACGAAGACCGGGCGGCCGTTGACGACGAAGGTGAAGGGGGTGCCGATGTCGTCGGGTGTGGTGTCGACGGTGACGGTGCGGAAGCCGATCCGGTGCTCGGCCGAGTCGAGGGCGGCGCCGCCGGCTCCGTCGTTCAGCTCCACGGAGAGGTCGTAGAGCGGCTGGTCCCCGTAGCCGGCCGGCCACCACAGGTCGGCGTCGGGGACCTCGACGGCGAGCACCGCGGTGTCCTCCCCCGCCGGCACCTCGACCCGGTGCTCACGGCCGGCCACCCGTATGCCGAGGGCGAGTCCGCCGTCCTCGCCGTCGCTACCGGAGCGCTCGATCCCGGCGTGCACCTCGACCCGGCCGGTGCCGTCCGCGCCGACCGTGACCAGCGGGCGGACCTCGACCAGCCGGGCGACCGCCCAGCGCTCCAGCCGCACCGGCTTCCAGATCCCGGCGGTCTGCAGGTCGGGGCCCCAGTCCCAGCCGAAGCTGCAGGCCATCTTGCGGACCATGTTGAAGGGGTGCGGGTAGCTGTGCACCCGGCCGATCGCGTGCTCCTGCTCCTCCGCGTACTCCAGCGCCGAACGGAACTCCACCACCAGCTCGTTGGCGCCGGCGCGGAGGGCCTCGCGGACGTCGAAGCGGTACGACCGGTGCATGTTGGCCGTGCTGCCCAGCAGCCAGCCGTTCAGCCGGACCTCGGCGACCGTGTCCAGGCCGTCGAAGACCAGGTCGACGCGCTCGCCGGGGGCGGGGGCCGCGGCCTCGAAGGAGAGGGTGTAGCGCCAGGCCGCGCGGTGCGCCCAGGCCAGTTCCTCCTCGGCCCGGTCCAGGTAGGGGTCGGGGATCAACCCGGCGGCCAGCAGGTCGAGATGGGCGCTGCCGGGGACCTGCGCCGGGACGGTCCGGCCGGCGATGTGCTCGGGTACGGGCCCGCCGGCCGCGGTCAGCTGCCAGCCGTCGTGCAGGGTCTGGTGGGACTTCATCCTCGGTGACTCCAGGGTTCGGAGGGACGGGCGCGAACGGGCCTTTCAGCCCTTGGTTCCTGTATATCCACCGAGATCGTTCACCACCTGGCGTCGGAGGACGATCCGGTCGTGGATCTGCTCGGCGTCCGCCTGCGGACACTGCCGGGGGCCGGCGGCCTGTCCGGGCCGTGGACAGCCAGGCGATCGGGGCCGCGGCCGTCCGCACTCTGCCCTCTGCCCTCTGCCTTCTGTCCTCTGCCGCAGCGCCTGGACCGGCCCGAGGCGCCGGCCACCGCCGTCGTCCTTCCGGTCGAGCCGGGCCGCCGCAAGCCGATCCGAGCCGGGGCGGGGGTCGGGGGCGGGGGCCGGGCTCAGGGCCAGGGGCGGGGCCGACCGGCGGGTTACCTCGCGGCCGGGCCTCAGCCGCCGCCGGGGGCGGTGATGCGGATCAGGGTCTGCTGGCCGTTGGCCACGAGGGTGTGCTCGGTGCCGGTGACGCCGTAGACCTCCAGCCGGCAGACGGTCAGGGTGCGGCCGGACCTGATCACGGTGCCGGCGGCCAGAAGGCGGTCGCCCACGGCCGGGGCGAGGAGGTTCAGCTTGTACTCGACGGTGAGGACGTCGGAGTCCTCGTCGAAGAGGGTGAGGCCGGCGTAGCCGCCCGCGCTGTCCGCGATGGCGCTGCTGGCGCCGGCGTGGAAGTAGCCGTGCTGCTGGGTGAGTTCGGGCCGCCGGGGCAGCTCGATGTGGACGCGCCCGGGGGCGATCAGGGTGATCCGCGCGCCCAGGTGGCTCATCAGCCCCTGCCGGTCGAAGCTCTCCTGCACCCGCTTGCGGACCTCGGGGGCAGCCGCCCGCTCGTCCGATGGCTCCGTGCCGCCCACGCATCCTCCCGGGGAGTCCGCCGCGATCCTGCGTCCCAGAGTAGGCCGGGCCGGCGGTGCGATGGGGGAGGATGATCCCCGATCCGAGGAGGCGAAGGGTGCGCGAGATCACCGGTGCCGGGCTGCTGACCGGGACGTTCAGGACGCGGGTGGAGGTCAGGAGCTACGAGATCGACGTGAACGGCCATCTCAACCAGGCCGTCTACCACCAGTACACGGAGCACGCGCGGATGGAGCACCTCCGGCGGGCCGGGGTGGACCAGCCCGCGCTGGAGCGGCAGGGCGTGACGGTGGTGCTGCTCGCCTCGACGATGCGGTACCTCGCCGAGCTGCGGGCCGGCGACGTGGTCGAGGTGGACTCGAGAATCCACTTCACCGAGCGCAAGCCGTTCACCGTCACCCACCGCCTCACCCGGGTGCGGAGGGCGGACGGCACGCCGGACGACACGGTCGCCGCGGAGGCCGAGTGCACGGCCGGCGTGCTGGACGTGACGCAGCGGCGCCTGGTGGCCGACCCCCACGACCGCCTGGCGGCGGCAGCAGCGGCAGCGGCGAGGTCGGAGGCGGAGGTCGAGGCGGAGGTCGAGGCCGGGGACTGAACCGACCGCCGGCATGCCCGTCCGGCGAGGCCGGTGCGGCGTCCGGCGGTCGGGCGGTCCGGCGGTCCGGCGGTCCGGCCCGCTCGACATGGAGGCCCCCGCGCGCCACGCCCGGCAACGGCAACGGCCACCGAGCCGCAGCCGGGACTCCGCCGCCGAGCGCGGCCCCGCACCTGGCCGGCCGCGCACGCGCCCACGGCGCACCGCGCGGGGCGCACGCCCCGGACGCCGCGCCCGGCGTGGACTGCGAGGACGGACGCCTCCGCCCCCGCGCGGACGGCCGCCCCGGGCCCGCCGGTCAGGAGTTACGGGTGCTCGCGGTGTTCGGTGCGGACCGGGCGTCCGGGCGGGCGGCGAGCTCGGGGAAGTGCCGGGCGAGCTGCTCGGGGCGCTCCGGCGCCCACAGCGCGGCACCGATTCCGATCACCGCACCGACCTCCAGGAAGAGGAAGGCGGCGGTGAAGGAGAACCGGTCGGAGAGGAAGCCCATCACGAACGGGGCCACCGCGCCCGCGAGTTGGCCGCCCATGTTGACCAGTCCCGCGGCCGACCCGGCGACCTCGCGCGGCAGCAGCCGCAGAGGCAGGCCGAGGATCGGCATGAAGGCGAGGTACAGCGCGAGCATGGACACCGACTGGTAGAAGACGAACATCCCGGTGGACGGCGTGCTCGCCATCAGCAGCAGGAAGACGCCGGAGACCGCGAACGCCGGTACCAGCAGCAGCCGGTGGCGCCCGTAGAACAGCCGGTCGAAGAGCAGGCCGCCGACCACCGTGCCCGCCGTGGCGCAGAAGAAGGGGATCGAGGCCAGCACCCCGGTGGCCCCGGTGGAGACGTGCTTGACGGTCTGCAGGTAGCTGGGCACCCAGCTGGTCAGCCCCCAGGCGATCAGGTCCTGGCCGGCGAAGAGGAGGGCGAACCGCCACAGCACACCGCGCCGGATCAGGGCGGCGGGACGGAGGACGGCCGCCGGCCGGACCGGCTGCCCGGCCGCTTCCGGCTGGGCCGCTTCCGGCTCCGCCGCTTCCGCCCCGGCGGCCTGCGGCAGCGGCTCCGGCAGGAAGAACCAGAGCACGGCGGCCACCACCACCCCCGCCAGGGCGACCGAGTAGAAGGACTCCTTCCACCCGACGGCCACGATCACCGGCGCGGCGATCAGCGGCGCGAGCGCGGCGCCGAGGGGGTTGGAGCCGAGCATGATGCCGTTCGCGGTCATCCGGGTGCGCGGCTCGGTCCGCTCGGTCACCGCCTTCAGCGAGGCGCCGGGGAACACCCCCTCGGTGACCCCGAACAGCACCCGCACCACCAGCAGCATGCCGAAGGACGCGGCCAGCCCGGTGAGCCCGGTGAAGACCGACCAGGCGACCATGGCCGCCACCATGATCCGGCGGCAGCCGACCCGGTCGGCCAGCATCCCGCCGGGGAACTGGCAGAGCGCGTAGCTGATGAAGAAGACGGTCATGACCAGGCCCTGCTGGGTGTGGTCGAGGCCGAACTCCTTGCCGATGCTGGGCAGCGCGGTGGAGATGACCAGGCGGTCGACGTAGTCGACGATCCAGGCCACGAAGAGGATGGTCACCGTCACCGCGGTGACCCGGCGGGCGGAGGGGGCCGGTCTGCGCGGGCGGAGGGCCGTACTCGGAGGCATGCGGACTCCAACTCGGTACGCGGGGACGGAGGCTGGGGAGGCTACGGAGGCTGCGGAGGCTCGGGAGGCCGGGGATCGGGTCGGTCAGTCGGCCGGGCTCAGCCGGCGGCCGGAGCGCGGGCCCAGGTAGCGGCCGCCGTCCACGACCAGCCGGCCCGCCTGCATCACCCAGGCGATGCCGGTCGGCGGGCGCACCGGGTCGCGGTAGTCGGTCTCGTGCCCGACCGACTCCGGATCGAAGGCCACCAGGTCGGCGACCAGCCCGGGGCGGACCGCCCCCCGGTCGGGGATGCGGAAGGTCCGGGCGGGGACGGCGGTCATCCGCCGGACCGCCTCGCCGAGCGGCAGCACCGCCGCCTTGCGGACGTACTCGCCCAGGATCCGCGGGAAGGTGCCGAAGAGCCGCGGGTGCGGCTTGCCTCCGGTGCCCGGCGGGAGGCCGTCGGTGCCGACCATGGTGTCCGGGTCGGCGAAGGCGGTGCGGACGTCCTCCTCGTCCATCGAGAAGATCACCATGCTGGCCCGCAGCCGCTCCTCGCGCAGCACCCGCACCAGTACGTCGAGTTCGGGCTCGCCGAGGGCGGCGGAGAGTTCGGCGATGGTGCGGCCCTCGTAGCGGTGGCTGGCGGTGGTCGAGACGAGGACGCCGTCCCAGCCGGCCGAGTGCTGGTGGCTGTCCCAGCCCGGCAGACCGCGTTCCATCATCACCGCCAACTGCCGCCTGGACTCGGCGGATTCGAGCCGGGCGAGGACGCCCTCGTCGCCGTCGGCGAGGAACGGGGGCGGGAGGAGGCCGGTGAGCATGGTCGAGCCGGCCGGGTAGGGGTAGATGTCCTTGCTGACCGCGAGGCCGTCCTCGGCGGCCCGCCGGATCGCGGCCAGGGCCTCGGGCATCCGGCCCCAGTTGCTCCGCCCGGTCCACTTGAGATGGGAGATGTGCACCGGGCAGCCGCCCTCGGCGCCGATCCGCGCGGTCTCCGCGAGGGACTGGAGCAGCGAGTCGCCCTCCCCGCGCATATGGGTGGTGTAGAGCCGCTCCCGGCCGAGCCGCGCGGCCAGCGCGACCAGCTCCTCGGTCTCGGAGAAGACGGCCGGCGGGTAGACCAGTCCGCTGGACATGCCGAACGCCCCGCCCTCCAGGGCCTTGTCCAGCAGGCCCGCCATCTCGGCGAGCTGGGCCCTGTCCGGGGTGGCGTCGGCCATGCCGAGGACGGCGATCCGCAGGGTGCCGTGGCCGACCAGGGGGGCGTAGTTGGTGACGTAGCCGCGCGAGTCCAGCAGGGCGGTCCACTCCGACCAGTCCCGCCACTCCATGCCGAGCGGGGGGAAGATCCGCCGGCTGAAGGAGGTCATCTCGGCGGCGGTGGCCGGGCCGATCGGAGCCAGCGAGAAGCCGCAGTTGCCGACCACCTCGGTGGTGACGCCCTGCAGGATCTTGCTGGTGTCGTCCTCGGCGAGCAGCGGGGCGTTGTCGGCGTGCGAGTGGACGTCGACGAAGCCGGGGGCGAGGACCAGCCCGGTCGCGTCCACCGTGGCCCGGTCGGCGGGCGGGATCGAACCGGGCGGCGAGACGGCGGCGATCCTCCCCCGCGCGTCGACGAGGACGTCGGCCGGGGCCGGCTCGCCGCCCCCACCGTCGGCGACCACCGCGCCGCGGATCAAGCTCTCCCGGATCTGCATACCGCCTCCCAGCCACCCGACACGGGTCGTTCGAGAACCGTCGAGAAGCAGTGTGGGGGCGTCCTGCCGGTGATTCTTGTGCCGGATCACCGGCTTCCCGGTGGACAACTGTCGGTTCCGTCAAAGTCCGCCGAACGGCTCCGGCGACGCCGCCCGCCCCATCCGCAGCTGGAGCTGGGCGAGGAGCATGGCGTCGGCGTCGGCGAAGTCCAGACCGCCGGCCTCGCGGATCCGGCGGAGGCGGTACCGCATGGTGTTGACGTGGATCCGCAGCCGCTCGGCCGCGGCCTCGGTGTTGCCGCCGGCCGCGAAGTAGGCGGCCAGGGTCTCCCCCAGCACCCCCCGCCGGCCGTCCCGCCCGTCCAGTTCGCGCAGCCGTCGGACCGGCCCGGACTCGGCCGGCAGGCCGAGCTCCCGCACCCGGTCCGCGAGGCCGTTGAGGAGCACCGGCAGCATCGCCTCCGGCACGGTCGCCACCACCGGCTCGCCGTCCGCCGCGAGGCCCCGGGCCTCCCACTCCGGTGCGTCGGCGCCGCACAGCACCCGCAGCACGGCGTCCGCCTGCCGCAGCGCGGTCGGTATCCGGCCGACCGCGGCCGCCGGCCCGCCGACGGCGGCCGCGAAGCCCCGGCCCGCGGGCGACCTCTCCAGGAAGTCCGCGGCCAGGGCCCGGGAGCGGGCCTCCGCCTCCTCGGGGGTCCGCTGCGGCCAGGCCAGCACCGCGTACACCGTGGCGCCCGCGGAGAGGGCGACGCCGGACGGGTGCATCGCGGAGAGATAGCGGTCCAGCTCGTCCTCGAAGCGCTGCCGGCGGGCCGCGGAGGCGGCCGCGGCCGGATCCGCCCCCGCCTCGGCCTCCCACCGCGGCGCCGCCGCCAGTACGCACAGCGGCCCGGCGTCCAGCCGCAGCCGGGCCGCGGCGTCGGCGGCCGCCGCTCCCCCGCCGAGCACGGCGGCGGCCAGCTCCCGCCGGTACTCGCGCTGCCGGATCCGGTCCGCCCGCGCGCCCATCAGGTGCAGGGCCACCATCGGCGTCAACTCGCGCAGCCGGGCCGACAGTTCGGGCGGGAGAGGTGCGGAGGCCACCGCCCACACGTAGCCGATCACCTCGGAGCCGGCGCGGATCGCGATGGCCACCCGGGGCAGCATCCCGGGTGCCACCGGCTCGATGAACACCGGGTCCTCGCTGGCCCGCAGCCGGGCGAAGTCGCCGCGGGCGTTCAGCACCTCCAGCCGCTCCCGCTTCACCGCCCGGCCGAGGACGGTCTCGATCCGGCCGGGGTCGGTGCCGTCCTGTCCGGAGGACCAGGCGAGGACGGCGGAGGAGGGGTCCTCGATGGTCACCGGGGCGCCGAGCAGCGAGCCGATCGCCTGCGCGAGGCCGAACAGGTCGCCGGGGCCGGCGGCCGGCTCCACCCGGGAGCGGGCCCGGTCCAGCAGCAGCTCCCGCACGGTGGTGGCGATGTGCAGCCAGGAGGCACCCGGGTTCACCTCGATGACCGGCAGCGGGCAGTCCTCCCAGGGGTCGGGCAGGGGCCCCTTCACCGCGAGGGCGTGGACGCCGGCGGCGGCCGCGCGCTCGGCGAGGGCCCGCAGCTCGGCGTGGTCGCGCAGGCCGACGCCGAGCACCACCCCGCCCGCGCCGGGGACCTCCTCCGCCGCGCCCTCCGCGCCCGGGTCGTGGATCGAGACGCTGCCCAGCACGCGGTCCTCGCTGCCCGGGCGGCCGGACTCGGCCGCCAGGCGCAGGACGGCGGAGCCCAGCTGCTCCACCAGCCCGCGCACCGTCAGTTCGCCCTGCATGGCGGCATCGTACGGGTCCGGAGCGATCCGCGGGGAGGGATGGATTGTGGCAGGACACAATCCGGCCGCGGTCCGCTTGACGCGGGGGACGACGCCCAGCCGCGCCCGGCGGGGCAGGCTGCGGTCATGAACGCTGCGGCCATGACCGACGATCTGCGGATAACCGACCTCCGGCGGCGGGAGGAGCTGGAGGCCCTGGGCGCGCTGCTGGACCGGATCTGGGGCTCCCCGGCCCCGCTGGTCCCCTTCGCGGTGCTGCGCGCCCTGGCGCAGTGCGGCGGGATGGTGCTGGGCGCCCGGGACGGGAACGGGCGGCTGGTCGGCGGCGCGCTCGGGTTCCGCTCCCCGGACCGGCCCGCCCTCCACTCGCACATCGTCGGCGTCGACCCGGCCCGCCAGGGGACGGGGATCGGCCGGGCGATCAAGCAGCACCAGCGCCGGTGGTGCCTGGACCGCGGGATCACGGCTATGACCTGGACCTTCGATCCGCTGGTGCACCGCAACGCGGTCTTCAACATCGACCGGCTGGGAGCCGCGGGCGTCGGCTACCTCCCGGACTACTACGGGGAGATGCCGGACAGCCGGAACAGCGGGCTGCCGAGCGACCGGGTGCTCGTCCACTGGGAGCTGTCCGGCCCGGCCCCCGACCCCGGCCCGCCCCCGGCGGAGGAACCGGTGCTGGGCCCCGGGGCGGACGGCGAGCCGGTCGCCGACCGCCGCTCCGGCGGAGCCCCGCGGTCGCCGCGCGCGGGTACGGACGCGGACGCGGGCACCCGCGCCGCTACGAGCACCGGTGCGTCCGCTGGCGGGGACGCGAGCGAGAGCCCCCGCGTGGTCCTCCGGCTCCCCATCGCCGTGCCCCCCGCCCACGCCCTGGCCTGGCGGCACGCGCTGCGCGAGCGGATGGCGCCGCTGCTGGACGCCGGCTACCGCTGGACCGGCGTGACCGCCGACGGCCGCTGCACCCTCGTACCGCCGTCCGAACCCCTCCGCACCGAGCCTGCCCCGACACCTGAGGAGAGCCCCCTCGCATGAAGATCGACCTCGTCGAACTGCTGCGGCTCGACCTGCCGTTGGTCGCCCCCTTCCGCACCTCCTTCGGCACCCAGACTCGCCGCGACGTCCTGCTGGTGCGGGTCGTCGCGGACGGGGCCGAGGGCTGGGGCGAGTGCGTGGCCATGGCCGAGCCCCTCTACTCCAGCGAGTACACCGAGGCCGCCCACCGGGTGCTCGCGGACCAGCTGCTCCCCCGGCTGCTCGCCCTCCCGGACGTGACCGCCGCGGCCGTCGCCCCGGCGCTGGCCCCCGTCCACGGCCACCGGATGGCCAAGGCCGCCCTGGAGACCGCCGTCCTGGACGCCCAGCTCCGGGCGGCCGGCATGCCGCTGGCGGCCTACCTGGGCGCCGTCCAGGCCTCGGTCAGCTCGGGCGTCTCGGTCGGCATCCACGACTCCGTGCCCGCGCTGCTGGACGCCGTCGGCGGATACCTGGCGGCCGGCTACGCCCGGATCAAGCTCAAGATCGAGCCCGGCTGGGACCTGGCGCCGGTCGCCGCCGTCCGCGAGCGCTTCGGGGACGAGGTGCTGCTCCAGGTGGACGCCAACGCCGCCTACACCCGCAACGACCTCCGCACCCTCCGCGCCCTCGACCGCTTCGACCTGCTGCTGATCGAGCAGCCGCTGCCGGAGGAGGATGTCGCCGGGCACGCCCAGCTGGCCGCGGCCGGCCTGGAGACGCCGATCTGCCTGGACGAGTCGATCACCTCGGCGCGGGCCGCCCACGAGGCGATCGCGATGGGCGCCTGCCGGATCGTCAACATCAAGCCCGGGCGGGTCGGCGGCTATCTGGAGGCCCGCCGGGTGCACGACGTCTGCGCGGCCGCCGGGGTGCCGGTCTGGGCCGGCGGGATGCTGGAGAGCGGCGTCGGACGGGCGGCCAACCTGGCGCTCGCCGGGCTGCCCGGCTTCACCCTGCCGTCCGACATCTCCGGCTCCGACCGCTACTTCCGCCAGGACCTGACCGAGCCGTTCACCGTTGCCGACGGCCGGATCGCGGTGCCGGACGGACCGGGCATCGGCGTCACCCCGATCCCGGAGGTCCTCGCCGAACTGACCGTGCGCCGGGAGACCGTGCGGCCGGAGAGCGTAAGGCCGGAGACCGTGCGGCGGGAGAGCTCGCAGGCGCGGGGTGCCGGCCCGGCTGCCGCGCAGGACGCCGGCCGTGCGGAGGCGCGGTGATGGCCGTCCGCCCCGGGCTCCTCGCCGACCTGGCCGCCCGCACCGAGGAGATGGCCGGCGCGGTGCTCGACCTCTGCCGGATCGAGTCCCCCTCGGAGGACCTGGCCGCCCTCCACGCCGTGGCCGAGCACGCCGCCGCCCTCGGTACCGGGCTGCTCGGCCGGCCGCCGGGCCGGCTCACCGAGGAGGGCCGCCCCGCCCTCCTCTGGGAGCCCGCGCCGGGCGGCGTCCTCCTCCTCGGCCACCTGGACACCGTCTGGCCGATCGGCACCCTCGCCGACTGGCCGCGGCCGCTCAGGGACGAGCTGCGGATCTCCGCGCCGGGCGCCTTCGACATGAAGGCGGGCGTCGTCCAGGCGATGTACGCGATGGCGGCGGCGGGCGGCCCGGACGCCACCGGGTGCGGCCTCCTCCTCACCACCGACGAGGAGCTGGGCTCGCCGGTCTTCCGCCCGCTGATCGAGCGGGTGGCGGCGGGCTGCTCGGCCGTCCTGGTGACCGAGGGCTCGGCGGGCGGGGCGCTCAAGACCGCCCGAAAGGGTGTCAGCCGCTACACGGTCCGGGTCACCGGCCGCGCCGCCCACGCCGGGCTGGAACCGGAGAAGGGGGTCAACGCCCTCCTCGAACTGGCCGCCCTGGTCCAGGAGATCGACGCGATGGGCGCCGGCTCGCTCACCGTCGTCCCGACCGTCGCGGCCGCCGGCACCACGACCAACACCGTGCCGGCGACCGCCCATGTGGAGATCGACGCCCGGGCCGCCACCGCTGCGGACCAGGACGCCCTCCACACCCGGATGCTCGCCCTGAAGCCCCGGCACCCGGAGGCCCGGGTCCTCGTCGAGGGCGGCGTCAACCGCCGCCCGATGGAGCCCGAGCAGTGCGCCGGCCTCCTCGCCCTGGCCCGGGACGCCGCCGCCCGCCTGGACCTCGGCGAACTCCCGGCGGTGGCCGTCGGCGGCGGCTCCGACGGCAACTTCACCGCGGGGATCGGCATCCCCACCCTGGACGGCCTCGGCGCCGTCGGCGACCACGCCCACGCACCCGGCGAGTACGCCCTCCTCGCCGAACTCCCCCGCCGGGCGGCGCTGGTGGCTGCGCTGATCGGCGGGGTGTCGGGGCGGTAGGGGCGGCCGACGGGAGGGCCGGGAGGCGGGGCGGCCGGGCGTGCCGGGCGGCCTCGGGACGGCTCGCCTCGGCCGCCGGGCCGCCTGGGCCGCCGGGCCGCCTGGGCCGCCGGGCCGCCCGGCCGCCTAGCTCGCCGCCGTGAAGGTGTACCGCCCCGCCGGCAGGTAGTAGGTCCCCGGCACCCCCGTCGGGACCGCCTCCGCCGGGGCGGTGACGGAGTCCGGCCGGGAGGTCGGCACCGTCACCGTGGCGGTGGTGTTGACCGGGACCGCGACGTGCAGCGCCAGCCGGCCGCCGGCCACCGCCCAGTCGCTGGAGGCCGTGCCGTAGCCGGTCTGGTACGTGCTGCGGGCCGAGGTCAGACCGCCGCCGACGACGGGGGCGATCCGCAGCGAGCCGTACCCGGGGCTCGCCGGGGCGAGGCCGCCGACCCGGCGGTAGAGGAAGTCGCCGACCGAGCCGAGACCGTAGTGGTTGAAGGAGTTCATCCCCGGGTCGTTGAAGGAGCCGTCGGTCCTGATCCCGTCCCAGCGCTCCCAGACGGTGGTCGCCCCGTTGGCGATCATGTAGCCCCAGCCGGGGAAGTCCCGCTGCAGCAGGATGCGGTAGGCGGTGTCGGCGTGGCCGTGATCGGCCAGCACGTGCAGCAGGTTCTCCACGCCGAGGAAGCCGACGCTGAGATGGCCGCCGCACGCGGCGACCTTCGCGGCCAGCTTGTCGGCGGCCGGCTGGACCAGGGGCTCCGGCAGCAGCCCGAAGGCCAGCGGCAGCACATAGCCGGTCTGGGTGTCGCCGCTCACCGTGCCGTCGGCCGCGACGAACCGGCCGGTGAAGGCGGCCGCCACCTGGTCGGCCAGCTTCCCGTACGAGGCGGCCTCGGCCGAGCGGCCGGTGGCCGAGGCCATCTCGGCGACCATCCGGGCCGCGTGGGCGAAGAAGGCCGTGCAGATCAGGTCCTGGGCGGTGTTGTCGTCGACGTTCAGCCAGTCGCCGTAGGTCTGCTGATCGCGGATCAGATCGCTGCCGGAGGTGGAGCGGAGGTAGTCCACCCACTGGGCCATCGCCGCGAAGTGCCGGTCCACCACCCGCAGGTCGCCGAAGCGCTGCCACATGGTGAAGGGCACGATCACCCCCGCGTCGCCCCAGCCGGCCGTGCCCGCCCCGCTGATCACCGCGGGGGCGACGTCGGTGAAGGCGCCGTCCGAGCGCTGGGCGTCGGTCAGGTCGTCGGCGAACTTGGCCAGGAAGCGGCGGGTGTCCAGGTTGAAGGTGGAGGTGGCGCAGAAGGCGCCGATGTCGCCGGTCCAGCCGAGCCGTTCGTCCCGCTGCGGGCAGTCGGTGGGGATGGAGAGCATGTTGCTGCGCTCGCCCCACAGGATGTTGTGCTGGATCCGGTCGACCAGCTCGTCGGAGGTGTCGAAGGTGCCCGCCTGGGCCGCGTCGGTCCAGGCCGCGCGGCCGGTCACGGTGCCCGCGTCCGGGGTGAATCCGGCCGGGAGGCCGGTGAGTTCGACGTACCGGAAGCCGTGGACGGTGAACCGGGGCTCGTAGGTCTCGGTCCGGCCCGTGCCGGACAGCACGAACCGGTCGGTGGCCTGGGCGGTGCGGAGGTTGGCGGTGTAGAGGGTGCCGTCCGGATTGAGCACCTCGCCGTGCCGGACGGTCACCTGCGTCCCCGCCGGGCCGCGGACGGCGATCCGGGTCCAGCCGGCGAAGTTCTGGCCGAGGTCGAAGATCCACACGCCGGGGGCCGGCTGGGCGACCGAGACCGGGCGCAGCTCCTGGTGGACGGTGACGCCGTCGTCGATCTGGGAGACCAGGGTGGGGGCGGCGTCGCCGGACACCGCCACGGCGGACCACCGGCCGTCGTCGAAGCCGGGAGCGTCCCAACCGGCCGCGTCCAGACGGGAGTCGAAGGTCTCGCCCTGGTAGAGGTCGTCGGCCCGGATGGCACCGGTCGCGGTCCGCCAGCTGCCGTCGGTCCTCAGCACCTGGGTGCTGCCGTCGGTGAAGGTGAGGGCCAACTGCGCGGAGTACCACGGCCGGGAGCCGTAGATCGCGGTGCCGGCGAAGCCGACGTTGCCGGAGTACCAGCCGTTGCCGAGCCAGGCGCCCAGCACGTTGGCGCCGCGCCGGATCTGCGAGGTGACGTCGTGCACCCGGTACTGCACCCGCTTGCGGTAGTCGGTCCAGCCGGGCGCGAGGGCCTCGTCGCCGACCTTCCGGCCGTTCAGACGGGTCTCGTGGAGGCCCAGCGCGGTGGTCAGCAGCCGGGCGGAGGCGACCGGCTTGGCGACCGTGAATGCCTTGCGGAGCATCGGCGCCGGCGTCACCACCCGGACATCAGCCCCCCACGGCCCGCTGCCGTAGCCGGCCACCACCAGCGCGGCGGGCCAGACGGCCGCGTCGCCGTCGTCGTACCCCGCGGTGTTCCAGCCGGCGGGCGCGGACTTGGCGGCCTTCCAGGAGGAGTCGGTGACGAGGGCCGTGGCGCCGTCCACGATCAGCTTGGCGATCATGCCGGCCGGGGACTGGGTGGTGTTGGAGCTCGCCACGGCCAGGGTGTTGGCGCCGGCCGCCAGATGGGCGGTGACGTCGACGGTGGCCGAGGTCTTCCAGGAGTCGGTGACCCGGGGCGAGGTGCTGACCTCCACCCCGTTGACCCACACGTCGGCGGTGTCGTCGCCGGTGACGATCAGGGTGGCCGCGGCGGGCGCGGAGCCGAGGGTGAAGTCGCGCCGGAAGTAGCGGTCCTCGACGGGCAGCCCGGAGGCAGGATCGCCCTCCGGGTACCAGATCCAGGAGGCGCCGGAGAGGTCCGGGGCGGCCGGTCCGCCGATGAAGGCGGCGGTCCACTCCTTCGCCGGGGCCATCAGCCCGGTCTCGAACCACCGCACGGCGCTCCAGGCGCCGGCCCGGCCCTGCCCGTCCCAGACCCGCACCCGCCAGTGGTACCGGGTCAGGCCGGCCAGGGCGGGGCCGGCGTACGCGAGGTCGATCTGCTGGGCGGAGGCGACCCGGCCGCTGTCCCATACGTCGCCGCCGCCCTCGGGGGTGGTGGAGACCTGGAGCTGGTAGCCGGCCTGGCGCAGCCCGTTCTCTGTCGAGCCCAGGACCCAGCCGAAGCGCGGCTGACCGGTGTCGATGCCCAGCGGAGTGCTGCGGTGCTCGACCGTGCCGTCGACCACCGCCAGCGGCGAGGGGGCGGAGAGGTCGGGCGCGGCCACGCCGGTACGCCAGGGGGCGATGCCGTATCGGCCGAGGTCGCGGGCGGGCGCCCAGCCGCCGTCGTCGAAGGCGGGCTGCTCCCAGCCGGTCGGCCCCTCGCGTCCCACCGACCAACTGCCGTCAGTGACGAGGTCCGCCGTCCCACCGCTGGTGACGACCCGCACCCGGCCGAGGAGGCCGGCGGGGCCGCCGCCGCTGCGGCCGGCCAGCGCGAGGGTGTTGCTGCCGCCGGGCACCAGCGCGGGCCGGAGGTCCACGTAGACCGCCTTCCGCCAGGAGTCGGCGGCCCGCGCGGTGGCGGCGAGCGGGGTTCCGTTGAGCCATACGTTCAGCGCCTGGTCGCCGGTCACCACCAGCTGAGCGTCCGTCACCTCGCCCGCGGGGACGGTGAACCGCCTGCGGAAGTAGCGGTGGCCGGCCGGGGCGGCGGTGGCGGGGTTCCCCTCCGGGTACCAGATCCAGTGCGCCGGGGAGAGGTCGACGGGCGCGGGTCCGGCGGCGGGCGTGCCGGCGGCGGCCGCCAGCGCGGGGGTGGCGAGGGCGCCGGCCGCGCCGACCGCCCCCGCCGTGAGCGCCCCGGCGGCCAGCGCCGAGCCCACGCCGAGGAAACGGCGGCGACTCATCGGATCCGGCTCTGACATCGTTGTCTGACTGGCCACTGAAGTACCCCTTCACTGCGCCGGAAGATGGAGGATGAATCGTTTCATCCGCACGATGCAGCGGCAATCTATGAGACTTCCGACACCCCGTCAATAGCCTTGGCACCGCCACGACTCAGCCGCCCCAGCGGCTCACCGCGGAACCCCGGGCGGCGTTGGCGGCGGGGGTGGAGCCGGCCAGGGCGCGCCGCCCGCGCCGACGGGCCGGGGCGGCCGGGAGCGTCGCGCGCGGGAGCGTCGCGCGCGGGAGCGTCGAGGCGGTGTTCAGCCGATGGCGATCTCCGGGTGCTGGGACGGGGTGGCCCAGCGCAGGACGGCGGTGAGGACGGGGGCCGGGACGGCGACGCAGCCGGCGGTGGGGCCGCCCTTCGGGCCCAGGTCGTGGAGGAAGATGCCGGCTCCGCGGCCGGGTACCGCCGGGCTCCGGTTGAAGTCGACGACCAGCGCGTTGCGGTACGGGACGGGGTGGTCGACAAGGTGCTCGCTGCCGCGCGGCCCGTCCTCGGTGAGGGGGAAGCCGCCCTGGTCCGAGCGGCGCAGCTGGTTGTAGTAGCGGGTCTCGGGATCCTCGACCCACCAGTCCCGCGGGCCCACCCGGTGGTAGGGCATCCGGGTGCCCGGGTCGGGGCCGACGCCGAAGCCCTGGGTGAGGGTGTACGTCCCGGTCGGGGTGGTCAGGGTGCCCTGGCGGCGGGCCGCCCCGGCGACGACGCCGTGGGCGCCCACCCGTCCTGCCGCGGTCGCCAGCACTCTCCGCCAGACGCCGTCCGGCTCCAACTGCCAAGCGATCACGGTGGCGTGGGTGCCACGCGACTGGACGGTGACGACCTGGGCGGTGCCCGGGGCGAGGTTCACCGGGACGGGCCACCGCGCCGGTGCGGCGGTCGCGCTCGCGGGCCGGACGGCGGGGCCCGGGCCGGGGGGCGCGGCCGCCGCCACGGCGGCGATGGCGGTGAGCCCGAGCAGGGCGGCGGGGCGAGCGCGAGGACGGAGAGGACGCAGAGGACGAAAGCGAGGGCGAAAGCGAGGACGGAGGCGAGGGCGACGGCAGGAGCGGGGAGGGAGCGGGGGCATGCGGCGGGCTCCTCAGCGGCGGTCGTGGGCGGCGGTCGATCCTGATCTGATCGTCCGTCAGCCCCGCCGCCCCGGCCACTCGGCGGCCCGCGCGGAAAACAGTGAGGGCCCGGCGGAAACCGGGCCCTCACCTCTGCGTAGCGGGGACAGGATTTGAACCTGCGACCTCTGGGTTATGAGCCCAGCGAGCTACCGAGCTGCTCCACCCCGCGTCGTTGAGGGGAACAGTACAGCACTGACGGCCTCCCGCCGAATCCGTTTTCCCGCGCTCTCGGCAGGCCGGCCCGCAGGCGGTAGAAACGGGGGCATGACGACGAAGATCCCCACAGTGCGAACCGGCGGCCCCGCGGACCTGCCGGCCCTCCTCGGCCTGCTGGACGGCGCGGTGGAGTGGCTGGTGGCGCGCGGCATCACCGAGCAGTGGGGCAGCGAGCGGTACTCGGCGAGCCCCGCCCGGGTCGCCCACGTCGAGGAGTACCTGCGCGACCACACCGCCCGGATCGCCGAGGACGGCCTCGGCCGGGTGATCGGGGTCTGCGTCCTCGCGGACCGGCCGCCGTCCTACGTCGAACCCCTCGCCGGGCCGGAGATCTACCTCCGCCTGCTGGTCACCGACCGCGCCCGGAGCGGGAGCGGGATCGGCGCCGCCCTGGTCGCCGACGCCCGCGAGATCGCCCGCGAGCGCGGCCTCGACCTCCTCCGGGTGGACTGCTACGCCGGCGCGGGCGGCCGGCTCGTCGACCAGTACCGCAGGCTCGGCTTCCGCCCGACCGAGGCGTTCTCCGTCCAGCGCCCGGGCCGGGACCCCTGGCCGGGTCAGGTGCTCGCGGTCACGCCGTGACCTGCGGCGGGCCGGCTCCGCAGGGGAGGGAGCCGGCCCGCCGGCGCCAGACGGCGGCCGGTCGGGCTCAGGCGTTCCACGCCGCCGCGGTCAGCGCGTCCAGGGCACTGTGCTGGCGTGCGGGGTCGGCCTTGTCGAAGGGGCCGGCCCAGTGGACTCCGTAGTCGTCCTGGGCATTGCGGTCGTCGGCCACCAGGGTCGCCTCCTGGCGGGCCAGGAAGGGCGAGTACGGGCGGTCGGAGAGGGCACTGTTCAGCTCGCCCAGGTTGCGGACGAAGATGCCCTTGAAGGAGGGGCCGTCGGCACCGCAGTCGCCGCCGTTCGCCTCGCAGGGCTCGGTGAGGACGCCGCCGGGGGTGAGCAGCGGGCTGGTGGTGGCGGCGGTCGCTATCTGCCGTGCCTCGGTGAGGAGTTCGGGGCGGGTGCCGCCGGAGGCGCGGTCGAGTTCGAGCAGTCCGCCGAGGATCACGCCCTGGTTATAGGTCCAGGTCTGCCCGCCGTTGTTCTGGCAGGTCGAGGAGTCCAGGCCGTCATTGACCAGGTGGCCGGAATTGATCATGCCGCTGGCGGCGAACCAGGACCACTCCTGGTTCGCCCTGTCGAGGTAGGTGGTGTCGTGCGGGATCCGCTGGTGGAGCTGTGCGGCCAGCTTGAGGAAGAGCTCGTTGGGGATGGCGTTCTTGTAGGTCTTGGCGGTGGACCAGTAGATGCCGCCGCCGCAGGTGCCGTCCCAGTAGGACCACATCCAGTCGGCGTCGGCGCGGGCGGTGGCCAGGTAACGCTGGTCACCGGTGAGGTCGTAGGCCTGGATCCAGGCGAGGCCCCACCAGCCGGTGTCGTCCAGGTACTCGTTGCGGAACTGCCCGTCGCCGGTGTTCACCTGCTTCGCGTAGGTGTTCGCGGCGGTGGCGGTGTAGGCGCGGCTGCCGGACAGCCGGTCGAGGTCCAGCAGTGCGGTGAGGTCGTTGGCGCCGTTCCACCAGCCGGTGCCGGTCCACAGACCGGTCGACGGGTCGTAGAAGCGCTGCAGAGCGGTGGCGGCGGCCTGCGCGTAGTCGGCGGCCGAGGTGGCCGGGTGGGGCTTGGACAACGTTGTCGTCTCGGCGCTGGCGACGGCGGGAGACATCCCCAGCCCCAGCACGGCGAGCACGGCGGTGACGAGCGGGACCAGCAGTCTGCGCAGTCTGCGGAGTCGCATGTGCATCCTTCGAATCCTTCGAATCCTTCGTACCGGAGCGGACAGGAGTACGACACAACGAGTAACCACCAGGTGAGAGAAAGTCAATAACTCGGTCACCATGGGTACTTCGGGCGTTGACGCGTCCCACTGCTAGCGTTCCGGCCGGAACGGCGTCCGCCGACGACGGCGCGGCGCGGGGGTGCGACGGCGGAACAGCGCGGCAGCGCAACGGCGGAACGGCGGGGCAGGGCGGATGCGGGCAGTGGTGTTCGAGGAGTACGGGGAGCCCGCCGGGCTGCGCGAGGTGCCGGATCCCGAGCCGGCGCCGCACGGCGTGGTGGTGCGGGTCGAGGCGACCGGACTGTGCCGCAGCGACTGGCACGGCTGGCTGGGGCACGACCCGGACGTCCGGCTCCCGCATGTGCCGGGGCACGAACTCGCCGGTGTCGTCGCGGCGGTGGGCGCGCGGGTGACCCGCTGGCGGGTCGGCGACCGGGTCACCGTGCCGTTCGTCTGCGCCTGCGGGAGCTGCGCGGCGTGCGCGGCCGGGGAGCAGCAGGTCTGCGAGCGGCAGACGCAGCCCGGCTTCACCCAGTGGGGATCCTTCACCGAGTACGTGGCCCTGGACCACGCCGACGTCAATCTGGTCGCCGTGCCGGAGGAGCTCTCGTTCGGCACGGCGGCCTCGCTCGGCTGCCGGTTCGCGACGGCGTACCGGGCGGTCACCGCGCAGGGGCGGGCGGCGGCCGGCGAGTGGGTGGCGGTGTTCGGGTGCGGGGGCGTGGGCCTCTCCGCGGTGATGATCGCCGCGGCGGCGGGGGCGCGTGTCGTCGCGGTCGACGTCTCGCCGCAGGCGCTGGAGCTGGCACGGGAGTTGGGCGCGGCGGAGTGGGTCCGGGCGGAGGCCGCCGAGACGGCCGGGACGGCCCGGACGGCCGAGGCGGTACGGGAGGTCACCGGTGGCGGGGCGCATCTCTCCCTCGACGCCCTGGGCTCGCCGGCCACCTGCGCGGCCTCGGTTCGCTCGCTGCGCCGCCGAGGGCGCCACGTCCAGGTGGGGCTGCTGCCGGAGGACGCGGTCGTGCCGATGAGCCGGGTGATCGCGTTCGAACTCGAACTCCTCGGCAGCCACGGGATGGCCGCGCACGCCTACCCGCCGCTGCTGGAACTGGTCCGCGCCGGCGTGGTCCGCCCGGACCGCCTGGTCACCTCGACCATCCCGCTGGCGGGGGCGCCGGCGGCGCTGGCCGCGATGAGCGGCGCGCGGGGCGCGGGCGTCACCGTGATCGAACCCCAGCGCTAGCGGCTGCGCGCCCGGCCGCGAACGGCTGCGGAGACCCGGTTGCAGCCCCACCACCGTCGCCGCCCCACGCTCCGCGGATAGCGGGCCGCGCAGTTCCCCGCGCCCCCCATGCGCGGCTCCGCCGCCACAACCCGCGAACCGCAGCCAACCACCCAGACAAGCCCCCCAGGGGGCGCGAGGAACCGCACGCCCAACCCCGAACGGCGCCGCAGACCGCCGCGGAGACCCGGTTGCAACCCCACCACCGTCGCCGCCCACCGCGCTAGCCGGCGATGGCGAGCACCAGTGGGAGTACCCGGTCCGCGCCCGCGCCGCGGAGGAGGCGGGTGGCCACGGCGAGGGTCCAGCCGGTCTCGGTGTAGTCGTCGACGAGGAGGACGGGGCCGGGGGTTTCGGCCAGCGCCTCGGCGAGGTCGTCGGGGACGGCGAAGGAGGCGGCCAGGGCGCGGAGGCGCTGCGCGGAGTTGCTGCGGTGCGGCGGCGGGAGTTCGAGGGCCTGCGGGGTGTGGGCGAGGCTGCCGAGGAGGGGCAGCCGGCCGACCCCGGCCAGTCCGGCCGCGAAGGAGGAGACCAGCTGCGGCCGGTTGCGGGACGGCATCGCGACCACGCCGACCGGCCTGGCGGTCGCCTCGGGGCCCCGCCGGCCCAGCCGCCGGGCGAGCGCGCCCAGTCGGCGACGACCGTGACCACGGCGTTCAGCACGTCCTCCGGGACCGGCCCGTCCGCGGCCTGCTCGGAGAGCAGCGGGCGGAGCCGGTTGCCCCAGCCGATGTCGGAGAGCCGCCCGAGGGCGCGGCCGGTCTCGGCCTGCTCCCCCGCCGGGATGCGGCCCTTGAGGTCGACGCCGACCGCGGCCATCCCCGAGGGCCACATCCGCCGCGGCTCGACCTCCACCCCCGGGCGCTCCAGCTCGCCGGCCGCGCCGGCCAGCGACTCCGGGGAGACGGCCGGGTCGAACCACGGCCCGGCGCAGTTGTCGCAGCGCCCGCACGGCGCCGCCTGCTCGTCGTCCAGCTGGCGCTGGAGGAACTCCATCCGGCAGCCGGCGGTCGCCACGTAGTCCCGCATGGCCTGCTGCTCGGCCTCGCGCTGGCGGGCCACCCAGGCGTACCGCTCGGCGTCGTACTCCCACCGCTGACCGGTGGCGGTCCAGCCGCCCTTGACCCGTTTGACCGCGCCGTCCACGTCCAGCACCTTGAGCATGGTCTCCAGCCGCGAGCGGCGCAGCTCGACCCGGGTCTCCAGGGCGGGGACCGACAGCGGGCGGCCGGCCTCCTCGAGCACCGAGAGCGTCCGCCGCACCTGCTCCTCGGGCGGGAAGCCGACCGAGGCGAAGTAGTCCCAGATCGCCTTGTCCTCCCGGCCGGGGAGGAGGAGGACGTCGGCGTGGTCCACCCCGCGGCCGGCCCGGCCGACCTGCTGGTAGTACGCGATCGGCGAGGATGGCGAGCCGAGGTGGACGACGAAGCCCAGGTCCGGCTTGTCGAACCCCATGCCGAGGGCGGAGGTGGCGACCAGCGCCTTGACCCGGTTGGCGAGGAGATCCTCCTCGGCCTGCAGGCGGTCGGCGTTCTCGGTCCTGCCGGTGTACGAGGAGACGGGGTATCCGCGCCCGCGGAGGTAGCCGGCGACCTCCTCGGCGGCGGCGACGGTGAGGGTGTAGACGATGCCGGAGCCGGGCAGCTCGCCCAGCCGCTCCCCCAGCCAGGCCAACCGGTGGGCGGCGTCCGGGAGTTCGAGCACCCCCAGGCGGAGGCTGTCCCGGTGCAGCGGCCCGCGCAGGACGAGGGCGTCCTCGCCGCCGGTGCCCAGCTGCTCGGCGACGTCCGCGGTGACCCGGGCGTTCGCGGTGGCCGTGGTGGCCAGCACGGGGACGCCCTCCGGCAGCTCGGCGAGCATGGTGCGCAGCCGGCGGTAGTCCGGCCGGAAGTCATGGCCCCAGTCGGAGATGCAGTGCGCCTCGTCGACGACCAGCAGCCCGGTGGTGGCGGCCAGCTTGGGCAGCACCTGGTCGCGGAAGTCGACGGAGTTCAGCCGCTCGGGGCTGACCAGCAGGACGTCCGTCTCGCCGCGCTCGATCTCCGCGTAGACGGCCGCCCAGTCCTCCGGGTTGGCCGAGTTGATCGTGCGGGCCCGGATGCCGGCCCGGGCCGCCGCCTCGACCTGGTTGCGCATCAGGGCCAGCAGCGGCGAGACGATCACCGTCGGCCCGGCGCCGCGCCGGCGCAGCAGCGCGGTGGCGACGAAGTACACCGCCGACTTGCCCCAGCCGGTGCGCTGCACGACCAGCGCCCGGCGGCGCTCGTCGACCAGGGCGGCGACCGCCCGCCACTGGTCGTCCCGCAGGCGCGCGGAGCCGCCGGGATCGCCGACGAGCTCGGCGAGGATCGCGTCGGCCTCTTCGCGGAGCTGCTCGCGGGACCGCGGGGGCGGGCTGGGCTGCTGATCGTCCATGCCCCTATGCAACCGGACGGCACTGACAATCGGCCAATTCCGCCACGCGGCGGACGCGCGCTCCCGGCCCCGCGGGCTGCGGCGCGAGGCCGTCGGCGGGGCCTTGTTCGGAGGCGATCGGTTCCCGTACGTTGAGGCACTCGGCGCGGCCCTGGATGTCCGTGCCAGGTGCGGATCCGTCTTCGGGGAGTGAGTCTGTGCGCGGCGTCGACCTGGTCGTGATCGTGGTGTACCTCGTCGTCGTCGCCTGGGTCGGGCTGCGTCTCTCGGGGCGCCAGAAGTCCGCCGCCGACTACTTCGTCGGCGAGCGGCGGATGCCGTGGTGGACGGTGTGCTTCTCGGTGGTGGCGACCGAGACCAGCGTGCTGACCGTGATCAGCATCCCCGGCGGGGCCGCCGGCGGCCAGGCCTTCGGCAACGTCGAGCTGGCACTGGGCTACGTCATCGGGCGGGTCGTGGTGGCGACCGTGCTGATCCCGCTCTACAAGCGGGGCGACTTCGTCAGCGCCTACCAGTACCTGGCGGAGCGGTTCGGGCCGCGGCTGCAGGGGATCGCCTCGATCGCCTTCGTCTTCACCCGGCTGCTCGCCGAGGGCGTCCGGCTCTTCGCCTCGGCGATCCCGATCAAGCTGCTGCTGGACGAGTTCGGCCTGCACATCGGCTACAAGCTGATCATCATCGTGCTGACCGTGATCACCGTCGGCTACACCTACCTCGGCGGCATCAAGGCGGTGATCTGGACCGACGTGATCCAGATGGGCCTGTACGCGGGCGGGGCGCTGCTGGCGATCGGCGTCCTCGGCGGGCATGTCGGCGGGCACGGCTTCGCCTCCGCGCTGCACGCCGGGAACTTCCGGGTCTTCGACACCGACTTCTCCGCCGCCCACGTGCTGACCAGCTCCTTCGCCCTGCCGACGGCAATCCTCGGCGGCGCGGTCTTCGCCATGGCCAGCCACGGTTCCGACCAGCTGATCGTCCAGCGGGTGCTGGCCTGCCGCACCCTGAGGGACGGTCAGAAGGCGATGATCGGCTCGGGAATCTTCGTCGCCGTGCAGTTCGCGGCGTTCTCCCTGGTGGGGGCGCTGCTGTGGGCGTACCACGGGGGGAGGACCTTCCAGCAGCTGGGGCTGAAGAGCTCCGACGACCTCTACCCGAGCTTCATCCTCCACGGGCTGCCGATCGGGATCTCCGGGCTGCTGGTGGCGGGCATCCTGGGGGCCGCGATGGGCTCGCTCTCCTCGGCGCTCAACTCGATGGCGAACTCCTCGGTCTCCGACATCGTCCACGGCCTGACCCGCTACCGGCCCTCCGAGGCGGCGATGCTGCGGCTGGGGCGGTGGACCACGCTGCTGTGGGCGGCGCTGATGGCGGTCTTCGCCTGCGGCTTCAGCTCCAGCACCGGCAACGTCTACCTGACCGCGCTGACCATCACCGGCTACAGCTACGGCGCGCTGCTCGGCGCCTTCCTGCTGGGGCGGCTGGTGCGCCGGGCCACCCAGCTGGACGCGATCATCGCCTTCCTGGCGACGGTGGCGGCGATGACCTACATCGTCCGGTATGTGAAGGTGGACGCCACCACGGCGGGCGTCACCGCGCCGGCCGGGATCGCGGCGCAGTGGCTGGTGCCGATCGGGGTGCTGATCACCCTGCTGGTGGGCGGGTCGGCCAGCCTCTGCCATCGACGACCGGCCGAGCGGGGGCGGGAACGGGAGGGGGCCGCGGCCGTCGCCGGAGCGGGGGCGCGCAGGCCGACGGCGGGACTCAGGCCGGGCCCGCGACGCAGGCCGGGCCCGCCGGGTCCGGCGCCGCCGGGGCCGGGGCGGGCGAGTGACCATGCGGGTGATCGGCCTGATGTCCGGCACCTCCTACGACGCGGTGGAGGCCGCCGCGGCCGAACTCGCCCTGGAGGACGGCGAGTTGCTGCTGCGCCCGCTGGGCGCGCTGACCCTTCCGCTGGACGCCGGGGTCCGTCGCCGGATCGCCGCCGTGCTGCCGCCGGCCGCGACCACCGTGGAGGCGGTCTGCCGACTGGACACCGAGCTCGGCCAGGTCTTCGCCGCCGCGGCCGTCCGCGCCGTCGAGGAGCTCTGCTCGGGCGCCGCCGACCTGGTGGTCTCGCACGGGCAGACGGTCCACCACTGGGTGGAGGACGGACGGGTGCGCGGCACCCTCCAACTCGGGCAGCCCGCCTGGATCGCCGAGGCGACCGGGCTCCCGGTCGTCTCCGACCTGCGCAGCCGGGACGTGGCGGCGGGCGGCCAGGGCGCCCCGCTGGTCGGCCTCTTCGACACCCTGCTGCTGCGCGGGCACGAGGCCGGCGACGGGCACGGCGACCGGCACGGCGACGGCCCCGGCGACGGCCACGGCGACCGGCACGCCCCCGGCCCGGGCGTCCGGGCCGCGCTCAACCTCGGCGGCATCGCCAACATCACCGTGGTGCCCGCCGATCCGGACGCCGCCCCGCTGGCCTTCGACACCGGCCCGGCGAACGCCCTGATCGACGCCGCCGTGCGCGAGTTCAGCGGCGGCGCACGGGACTTCGACGAGGACGGCCGCGGCGCCGCGGCCGGGCGGGTCCACCCCGGCCTCCTCGCCCGGCTCCTCGCCGACCCCTACTACCGCCGCCCCGCCCCCAAGTCCACCGGCAAGGAGCACTTCCACCTCCCCTATCTGCGGACCGCGCTGGCCGCAGAGCCGGTCCCGGACCAGGACGACGTGCTGGCCACCCTCACCCGCCTCACCGCGGTGACCGTCGCCGAGGCCTGCCGCGCCCACGGCGTCGGCGAGCTCTTCGCCTCCGGCGGCGGCGCCCGCAATCCGACGCTGATGCGGATGCTCGCCGAGGAGGCCCCGGAGCTGCGCATCGCCCCCAGCGCCGAGCTGGGGGTGGACGGCACGGCCAAGGAGGCGCTGGCCTTCGCCGTGCTGGGCTTCCTCACCGTGCACGGGCTGCCCGCCTCCGTACCCTCCTGCACGGGCGCCCGCCGGGCCGCCGTGCTGGGCTCCCTCACCCCCGGCTGCGGGCCGCTGACCCTGCCCGCCGCCCCCGGCGCCGGCCCCGCACTCCCCCGCGCGCGCTCCGCGTTCTGCGCTCCCCGTAGGTTGTGCGGGTGGCGTTCTGCGCTCCCCGTAGGTTGTGCGGGTGGAACTCCGTCATCTCACCGCCTTCGTCGCCGTCGCCGAAGAGCTCCACTTCGGGCGGGCCGCGGCCCGGCTGCACATGGCCCAGCCGCCGCTCAGCCAGCAGATCCGGCTGCTGGAGCGGGATCTCGGCGCCTCCCTCTTCGAGCGCAGCACCCGCTCGGTGCGGCTGACCGCGGCCGGCGAGGCGCTGCTCGCCCCAGCCCGCCGGGTGCTCGCCGAGGCCTCCGCCGCCCAGCGCGCGGTACGGGCCGCGTCGGCGGGCGAGGTGGGACGGGTCAGCATCGGCTTCGCGGGGGCCAGCAGCTACGCCGTCCTCCCCCGGCTCACCAGGGCGGTCACCTCGGAGCTGCCCGGGATCGAGTTCGTGCTGCGCGGCCAGACCTTCGCCGGGGAGGCGGAGGCGCGGATCGCGGACGGCTCGCTGGACCTGGGCTTCGTCGCGCTGCCGGTGGCGCCCGGGCTCTCCACCCGGGTGGTGCGGGCCGAGCGTCTTGTGGCGGCGCTGCCGGACACCCATCCGCTGGCCGAGCGGGCGGAGATCGGGGTGGCCGAGCTGGCCGGCGAGCGCTTCGTCTCCTTTCCGCCGCAGCGCGGCTCGGCGGTGCGGGACGCCAGCGTGCAGATGTTCCTCAACGCGGGCATCCGCCCCACCGTGATCCAGGAGGCGCCGGACGCGTACAACCTGCTGACCCTGGTCGGCGCCGGGGTCGGCATCGCGATCGTGGTCGACTCGGCCCGGACGATCCGGATGGAGCAGGTCGCCTACCGCGCGCTGCGCGGGGACGTGCCGGTCCTGCCGATCGCCCTGGCCTGGCGCTCGGACAACTCCTCGGCCGCGCTGCGGGCGGTGCTCCGGGTCGCCGAGAAGGCGCTGCCCACCCCGGCCGACTACGAGTAGGCGGGACGACCGGGACCATGGCGGCGATTATGACGAATGAGGTATCACCGGTAGGCCGAATCAGTATTGGACTGGTCCTAATTTCCGCGCCAGAGTGGCCTGCGTCTCATACCGAGTAAGGACGCCGATGATGACTCCTGACTTCGCCGAACGCGACCCCGCGCTGCGGCCCATGCTGGACCGGGTGCTCTCCGCCGAGGACCGCGAGCGGATCGAGCCGGTGCTCGCGGACGCCGGCGCGGTGGCCGCCGGAGAGCTGGACGCGCTGGCCGCGGTGGCCGACGCCAACCCGCCCGTGCTCCGCCCGTACTCGCCCTCCGGCGAACGGATCGACGAGGTCGACTTCCACCCCGCCTACCGCCGGATGTGCGAACTCGCCTTCGAGCGCTTCGGCCTGGCCGCCATGTCGCACCGGAGCGGCGTCCACGGCTGGCCGACCAGGGCCCCGCACGTCGCCAAGTACGCGATCTCCTACCTCTTCGTGCAGGCCGAGTTCGGGCTCGCCTGCCCGGTCTCGATGACCGACTCGGCGGCCCGGGTGCTGCGGCTCTTCGACCCCGAGCGGTACGCCGCCGAGATCGACGCGCTCAGCGCCACCGATCTGGACCGGCTCGCCACCGGCGCGATGTTCATGACGGAGCGTCAGGGCGGCACCGACATCGCACAGACCGCCACCGAGGCCACCGACCGCGGCGACCACTGGACCCTGCGCGGGCAGAAGTGGTTCGCCTCCAACGTCACCGCGGACGTGGTGCTCACCCTGGCCAGGGTGCCCGGCCAGGGCGAGGGGACGCGCGGGCTGGGGATGTTCCTGGTCCCGCGGCTGCGCCCGGACGGCACCCGCAACTCCGTCCGGATCGACCGGCTGAAGGAGAAGCTCGGCGCCCGCTCGATGGCCAGCGGCGAGGTCACCCTGGAGGACGCGTACGCGCTGCCGGTCGGCCGGCTCGACCGCGGCTTCCTGCAGATGGCCGAGATGCTCAACGTCTCGCGGCTGTCCAACGCGATGCGCTCCTCGGCGCTGATGCGGCGGGCCGTGCGCGAGTCGGTGGACCACACCCGCGAGCGGGCGGTCTTCGGCAAGCCGCTCTTCGACCAGCCGCTGATGCGCGCGACCCTGCTGCCGATGCTCCTCACCGCGGAGGCCTCGCTGGCCCTGGTGCTGGAGTCGGCGGCCCAGCTGGACGCGGCGGACGCGGGCGAGGAGTCCGCCCGCGAACTGGTCCGGATCCTCACCCCGATGGCCAAGCACCTGGTCTGCAAGGAGGCCAGGGCGGTCACCGGCGAGTCGATGGAGATCCGCGGCGGCAACGGCTACATCGAGGACTGGGTCGACCCCCGGCTGCTGCGCGACGCCCATCTGGGCTCGATCTGGGAGGGCTCCTCCAACGTCATCGCACTGGACGTGCTGCGCTGCATGCGCCGCTCCGGCAACCACCGGCTGCTGGCGGACGCCTACCGGGCCCGGCTCAAGGCCCTCGGCGCCGCGGCCGCCGAACTGGCCGCCCCGGTGGCCGCGTTGGATCGGTACTGGGCCGAACTCCTGGCGGCCGGCGACGCGTTGCTGGCCGCCCCGGAGGAGGAGCAGCAGTACGCGATCGGCGAGTACACCGACGACCTCGCGCGGGCGGTGATGGCCACGGTGCTGCTGGAGCAGGCGGAGTTCGAGAGCGGGGACGGCGCGAAGGCCGACCGCGGCCACCGCGGGCTGATGGTGGCCAACGCCTGGCTCTCGCTGGCCCTCGGCGCCCGCCCCTCCGCGCTGCGCCCGGCCCTCGCCCGGCTGCCCGAGCTGGCCGACGGCGGTGCGGTCCCGCTCGCCGAGGCGCAGGCCGCGCTGGTGGTGGACTCCCGTGTCTGACCTGAACGAGGTGTCCGAGGTGTCCGACGTGTCCGGCAAGCCCGCAGAGGGCTTCCAGGGGCCGCTGGCCGGCCTGCGGGTGGTGGACCTGTCGAAGATCCTGGCCGGCCCGTACACCACCATGTCGCTGGCCGACCTCGGCGCCGAGGTGACCAAGGTCGAGCACCCGGACGGCGGCGACCCCACCCGCAAGTGGGGTCCGCCCTTCAACGGCCCGGACGCCACCTACTATCTGGCCGCCAACCGCAACAAGCGCTCGGTGACCCTGGACCTGAAGTCCGCGGAGGGCCAGGAGGCCGTCCACCGGATGCTGGCCGGGGCGGACGTGCTGGTGGAGAACTTCAAGCCGGGCAGCAGCCTGGCCGAGGTCTTCCGCTACGACCTGCTCAGCGAGCGCTACCCGCGCCTGGTGGTGCTGCACATCTCCGCCTTCGGCGAGACCGGCCCGCTGAGGCTGGAGCCCGGCTACGACATGGTCGCCCAGGCCTCCGCCGGGCTGATGTCGCTGACCGGCGAGCCGGACGGGCCGCCGGTCAAGGCCGGCTACGCGATGGGCGACCTGGGCGCGGCGCTCTTCGGCACCATCGGCGTCACCTCGGCCCTGGTCGAGCGCGAACGCACCGGCCGCGGCCAGTACCTGACGACCTCCCTCTACGAGACCCAGCTGGCCCTCCACATCAACTGGGCCACCGCCTACTTCGCCACCGGCGAGACGCCGACCCGGCTCGGCTCCGGGCACCCCAGCCTGGTGCCGTACCAGGCCTATCCGGCGCAGGACGGCTACTTCGTGATCGCGGTCGGCAACGACGCGATGTTCCAGCAGCTCTGCCGGCTGCTGGAGCGTCCTGACCTGGCCGCCGATCCGCGCTTCACCCGCAACCGGGACCGGGTGGAGCACCGCAAGGAGCTCAACGCCGAACTGGAGGCGGTCCTCGGCACGGACACCGTGGGGAACTGGTGCGCGCTGCTCAAGGCCGGCGGGGTGCCGGTCACCCCGATCCGCGGACTGGACGAGGTCTACGGCTCGGAGCAGACCGCCGCCCTGGGCATGGTCCGCACCGTCGAGCACCCGGAGGCGGGCCCGCTCCAGCAGGTGGCCTTCCCGGTCAACTTCCGCGGCGAGCGGCCCGCCGTGCGCAGCGCGCCGCCCACCCTCGGCCAGCACAACCACGAGGTGCTCTCCGCCCTCGGCTACGACGACGACGCCATCGCCCGCCTGACCGGAACCACCGATCCCGAGGAAGACTGAACGCCATGAGCAACCCTCAGACCGATCCGCTGGGCTTCGACGACCTGCTGGGAGAGGAGGACCTGGCCATCCGGGACACCGTCCGCGCCTGGTGCGAGCGCCGCGTGCTGCCGCAGGTCGCCGAGTGGTACGAGCGCGGGGAGCTGCCCGAGGTCCGCGAACTCGCCCGCGAGCTGGGCGGGTTGGGCGCCCTCGGGATGCACCTGGAGGGCTACGGCTGCGCCGGTGCCACCGCCGTCCAGTACGGCCTGGCCTGCCTGGAGCTGGAGGCCGCGGACTCCGGGCTGCGCTCGCTGGTCTCCGTCCAGGGCTCGCTGGCGATGTACGCGATCCACCGCTGGGGCAGCGAGGAGCAGAAGCAGAACTGGCTGCCGCGGATGGCCGCCGGCGAGGCGATCGGCTGCTTCGGCCTGACCGAGCCGGACCACGGCTCCGACCCGGCCTCGATGCGCACCCGCGCCAAGCGCGACGGCTCGGACTGGGTCCTGGACGGCCGCAAGATGTGGATCACCAACGGCTCGGTGGCCTCGGTGGCCGTCGTCTGGGCGCAGACCGAGGAGGGCGTGCGCGGCTTCGTCGTGCCGGCCGACACCCCCGGCTTCTCCGCCCCGGAGATCAAGCACAAGGCCTCCCTTCGGGCCTCGGTCACCAGCGAGCTGGTGCTGGACGGCGTGCGGCTGCCGGCCGACGCGGTGCTGCCGGAGGTCAAGGGCCTCAAGGGCCCCCTCTCCTGCCTCAACCAGGCCCGCTACGGCATCGTCTGGGGGGCGCTCGGCGCCGCCCGCTCCTGCCTGGAGTCGGCCCGCGAGTACGCCATCGGCCGCGAGCAGTTCGGCCGGCCGATCGCCGGGTTCCAGCTGACCCAGGCCAAGCTGGCCGACATGTCCCTGGAGCTGAACAAGGGCCTGCTGCTCGCGCTGCACCTGGGCCGCCGGATGGACGCCGGCACCCTCCGCCCGGAGCAGGTCAGCTACGGCAAGCTGAACTCCGTCCGGGAGGCCATCGAGATCGCCCGCACCGCCCGCACCATCCTGGGCGCCAACGGCATCAGCTACGAGTACCCGGTCATGCGCCACGCGGCCAACCTGGAGTCCGTCCTCACCTACGAGGGCACCGTGGAGATGCACCAGCTCGTCATCGGCAAGACCCTCACCGGCCAGGACGCCTTCCGCGGCTGAGCCCTGGCCGGCTCGCCTCTGTCGACTCGGCTCGGAAGGAACGGATCAGCCGGCCGGAGTGCGGGCACTCCGGCCGGGACCGGCGGCGTGGACGTCCACGCCGCCGGCGGCCGTTTGGCGCCGGGGAGCCCGGGCAGCCCTCGCCGGGAGGGCGGGCGCCGGGGGAACACCGCATGGCCTCGGAGGGCCGGGGTAGGGGCCCGGGAGGTAGGGAAATGGTGTTCAACCTGAGCCCGTTCGCACGCTTTCGGGCGCCTTCTGTGATGGAGAGATGAGGCGATGAAGAACACAGGCAAGATCGCTGTCGCCGTGGCCGGCGGCTACCTGCTGGGACGGGGCCACAACGCCAAGCTCGCGATCGGACTGGGCCTCTGGCTCACCGGCAAGAAGATCAGCATCGACCCGGCACGCCTGCCCGAGCTGGTGCAACGCCTGCCGATACTCGGGGAGTTGAACGAGCAGGTACGAGGTGATCTGACCCGGATCGGCAAGGAGGTCGGCAGCAAGGCGCTGACCGCGCAGGGCGACCGGCTGGCCGACGCGCTGAACCGCCGCACCGAGAGCCTACGCGGAGCCGCCTCGGCCGCCGCCGACGGCGGCGCGGACGCGGAGGAGGACGCGGAGGAGCCGGAGGACGAGAACGAGTCCGCCGACCGGGAGGAGGAGTCCGGGACCGCGCGGGCGTCGAAGTCCTCCCGGGACGGCTCCGACGACGGCTCCGACGAGAACTCCGGCAAGGGCTCCGAGAACGGCGGGGAGCGCGGCTCCGCCCAGTCCCGCACCCGCCCTTCGCGCCCGGCGAAGACCGCGGACGCGGCGAGCCGGCCGGCCCGCGGTGCCGCGCGCAAGCCGGCGTCCGGCGCCAAGCGCGCCGCCTCCAGTGCCGCCCACACCCCGGCCCGCAAGCGCGCCACCGCCAAGCGGACGGACGGGGGTGGCCGCAATGGCTGACAGCGCACTCGGCAACTCCCGCCTGGGCGACGCCCTCCAGGACTATCTGCGGGCCCGCACCGAGCACGCACTGAACGGACTGGGCCGGAAGGTCGGCGAGGCCACAGCGAAACTCACCGAGAACCCCGGCGCCCTCACCGAGAGCCTCACCGGCGGCAAGAGCCCCGGCGCGGCCCTCGCGAAGGTGGGTGCCGACCAGCTGAAGCAGCAGATCAAGGACCGGACCATCGGCGGTGTGAAGGAGCGCCTCGGCGGTCTTCTCGGCAAGGGGCGCGGCGGCAAGGGCCGCGGCGGCGCCGGCGGGCGGTCGATCACCATTGTCGAGGACATCGACGTCGGCGTCCCGGTCCGCACCGCCTACGACCAGTGGACGCAGTTCCAGGAGTTCCCGACCTGGGCGCACGGCGTCAAGAGCGTGGACCGGGCGGACGACGTCACCTCCAACTGGAAGGCCAAGGTCTTCTGGTCCACCCGGAGTTGGCAGGGCAAGGTGATCGAGCAGGTGCCGGACGAGCGGATCGCCTGGTCCTCGGAGGGCGCCAAGGGCACCACCAAGGGCGTCGTCACCTTCCACTCGCTGGGTCCGAACCTCACCAAGGTGCTGCTGGTCATCGAGTACTTCCCGAAGGGCCTCTTCGAGAAGACCGGCAACATCTGGCGCGCCCAGGGCCGGCGGGCCCGCCTGGACCTCAAGCTCTACCGGCGCTTCATCAGCACCCGCAACGAGTCGACCGGCGCCTGGCGCGGCGAGATCCGCGACGGCGAGGTGGTCCTCTCCCACGAGGACGCCGTCCAGGAGGAAGAGGAGTCCTCGGCGCAGGACCAGGAGCAGGAGCGGGAGGAGGACCGGGAGCGGGAGGAGGATCTGGCGCCGGAGGACGAGGCGTCGGCCGAGGAGCCCGAGGAGCCCGAATCGGCCGAGGAGCCCGAAGGCCCGGACGAGCTCGACGAGTTCGGGGACGAGCTCCCGGAGGAGGACCTCCCCGAGGAGGAACTGCCCGAGGAGGAGGACGAGCTCCCCGAGGAGGAGGACGAGCTCCCCGAGGAGGAGGACGAGGAGGCCGACGAACTCGACGAGTACCCGGACGAGGAGGCCGAAGCGACCCCCCGCCGCCGGGCGCCGGCCCGCCGCTGAGGCCCGCCGACGCGCCGACGTGCCGAGGCGCCGTCAGCGCACCCAGTGCTCCGCCGGGACCGCCTCTCCCGGGGCGGTCGGGCCCGGCGGCGTGCCGTCGCCGAAGGGCCGGCCGCCCAGGGCCTCGCGGCCGTGGGGGGTGAGCCAACCGGTGAGGTCGGGCCCCGCCGGGACGATCCCGGTCGGGTTGATGGACGAGTGGACCACGTAGTAGTGGCGCTTGATGTGGGCGAAGTCGACGGTGTCGCCGAAGCCCGGGGTCTGGAAGAGGTCCCGGGCGTAGGCCCACAGCACCGGCAGCTCGGTCAGCTTGGCGCGGTTGCACTTGAAGTGCCCGTGGTACACCGCGTCGAAGCGGACCAGGGTGGTGAAGAGCCGCACGTCGGCCTCGGTGATGGTGTCGCCGACCAGGTAGCGCCGGTCCGCGAGGCGTTCGCCCAGCCAGTCGAGGCGGGCGAACAGCCGCTGGTACGCGGCCTCGTAGGCGGACTGGCCGGTCGCGAAGCCGGCCTGGTAGACCCCGTTGTTGACGTCCCGGTAGACCAGCTCGCCGACCTCCTCGATCTCCTCCCGGTGGGCCTCCGGATAGAGGTCGGGGGCGCCGTCCCGGTGGTACGCGGTCCACTCGGTCTCCAGGTCGACGGTGATCCGCGGGTAGTCGTTGGTGACCACGGCGCCGGACGGGATGTCGACCATCGCCGGCACCGTCACCCCGCGGTCGTAGCCCGGCTCGGCCTTCTCGTAGGCCTCGGCGAGCCGCTCGATGCCGAGCACCGGGTCCACTCCCCCGGGGTCCAGGTCGAAGGTCCAGCTGCGCTCGTCGTGGGTCGGCCCGGCGACGGCCATCGACAGCGCGGGCTCCAGGCCCAGCAGTCGGCGCACGATCACCGCCCGGCTGGCCCACGGGCAGGCCCGGGAGACCACCAGCCGGTAGCGTCCAGGCTCCACCGGCCAGCCGTCCCGCCCGTCCGCGGTGATCCGGGCGTCCAGGTAGCGGGTGTCCCGGACGAACGCCCCGCGTTCCCCGTTCTGCGTCGTCTCCGCCTTCTCCGCGCTCATGGCTGCTCCCTTCGTCCCCCGGGCCCGTCGGGTCGCGGGCCGCGACACGGCAACACCATCGATGATGCCGTGACGGGGCGTCACCCGCCCGACAGGGCGCGCCCGACCGCGCCGTCCGGGCTCAGCGCGGCGCCCCTGCGGTACGCGGCCTCGTACGCCTGGTCGCCGAGGGCCTTCCGGGCCAGCGCCTCGCAGCGCAGATGGGGGGCGTTGAAGTGCTTGGAGCCGAAGAGCTGCGGACCGACCGCGGTCCAGATCCGCCCGGCCCCGCCCTGGAGCACCGCGGCCTGCTCGGGCCGGCCGCGCAGCGCGGCGAAGAGGGCCAGCAGCTCCATCGGCAGCGCGGTACCGAGGAGGTCGTGGAAGGCGTGGTTGATCCGCAGGGCCTCGCCGGCCAGTTCGGTGGCGCGGTCCAGCTCGCCGTCGGCCAGCTCGGCCTGGGCCAGCACGTAGAGGGCGTAGGCGAGCGACCACTGCTCGCCGTGCTCGGCGCAGATCGCGCGGACCTCCGTGCACAGGTCGACGGCCCGGTCCAGCTGGCCCTGGAAGGCCAGCGCCATGGCCAGCTCCACCTGGCCCATCAGCACGTTGCTGTTGAGCTCGCCCTGCTCCCGGTAGCGGTCGAGCGCCTCGGTGAAGAGCTTCTCCGCGAGGGCGTGCTCGTCCTGGAGCAGCGCGGCGCAGCCGAGCCGGTGGACGGCGTAGGCCAGCGCGCGCTGGTCGCCGGCGGCCCTGGCCTGCTCCCTGCACTCCTCCAGCATCCGGGTCGCGGCCGGGTAGTCGCCCTGGAGGGTGGCGATGTATCCGTTCACCCAGAGCGCCTTGGCCCGCTCGGGGCCGCGTTCGGCGCCGTGCTCGGGGTCGCGGCTGAGGGCGAGGACACGGTCCAGCCACTGCCGGCCCTCGGCGAGGAAGCCGCAGCCGACCCAGTAGTACCAGAGGGTGCCGGCCAGGTGGAGGCCGCGCCGCAGCTCCCCGGGGGTGGTCAGGCAGTACTCCAGGGCCGCGCGGAGGTTGGCCCGCTCGGCCTGTGCGGCGCGGAAGACGGCCGACTGGGCGGGGCCGAACCAGGAGCGCTCGCCGTGCTCGGCGAAGCGGATGTAGTGGTCACGGTGGCGGCGGCTCAGCCGGGCGCCCTCGCCGTCGCCGATCATGGCCAGCCACTGGCCGCCGTACTCCCGGACCGTGTCGAGCATCCGCAGCCGGGGGCCGGCCGGGGTGGACTCCCGGTCCACGATCGACTTGTCGACCAACGCGGCCACCCCCTCGCGGACCGCGCCCGCCGTCAACCGGGCGTCGGAGCACACCTCCTGGGCGGCGTCCGGGTCGCAGTCGCCGCCGAAGACGGAGAGCCGGGACCAGAGCAGCCGCTCGGCGGGCGAGCAGAGCTCGTGGCTCCAGCCGATGGTGGTGCGCAGCGCCTGGTGGCGGGCGGGGATGCCGTCCGGCCAGTCCACGTCGATGTCGGTGACGTCCACCTCGTCGTCGGTCAGGAGCAGGAAGCGGTCGTCGAGGTGGGCGAGGATCTCGTCCACCGTCATCCCGCGCAGCCGCCTGGCCGCGAGTTCGATGGCCAGCGGGATGCCCTCCAGCCGCTCGCAGAGCCGGGTGACGGCGGGGCGGTTGCGGTCGTCGACGGTGAAGCCGGGGCGGACGCCGGCGGCCCGGTCCGCGAAGAGCGCGGCGCCCTCGGCGGGGGCCGGGAGCGGTGGGACGACGACGGTGCGCTCGCCGGGGGCGCCGAGCGCCTGCCGGCTGGTGGCCAGGATCCGCAGTCCGGGGGCGGCGGCCAGCAGGTCGGTGAGGAACCCCCGGCAGTGCGGGGCGAGATGCTCGCAGCTGTCGGCGATCAGCAGCAGCCGCTTGTCCGCGAGATGCTCGCGGAGCACCTCGACGGGGTGGCGGGTGGTCTGGTCGGTGGCGCCCAGCGCCTCGCAGACGGTGAGGCCGAGCAGCCGGGCGTCCTTCAGCCGGGAGAGCTCCACCAGCCAGGCGCCGTCCGGAAAGGCGGTCGGAGAGGCGGCCGGGCGGCCGAGGCCGGCCGCGCTTGCCGCGGCGCGCAGGGCGAGGCGGGTCTTCCCCACCCCGCCGACGCCGGTCAGGGTGATCAGCCGGGAACCGCGGTCCGGCCCGTCGGCCGCCGCCGCGGGGGCGGTGAGGAGCCGCGCGAGGGTGTCCAGCTCGGCGGCGCGCCCGATGAAGCTGGTCCACTCGCCGGGCAGATTGCCGTGCTCCCCGAGGCAGTCGCCGTCGGCGCCGCCTCTCCGGCCGGCCGGCCCCACAGGCTCCGACATCGCCCCGCCTCCCCGTCGAAAATCGCCATGGTCGCCACCAGCTATACCGGGAGTGACGGAGCCGCACCACCGGTTGGATCCAGAGGTCCGAACCGGCCGTGTTTCCGACACTTCGGTCTCGATACGGGGCCGTTCCGGGCGGCGAACGAACATGATCCGATCGATTCCCGGCAGAACCGTGCCATGGCCACGCATCCGTTGTGCCGGGCCCCTATCGTCGGCCCGTCAGCCACCGCTGACCCCAGCCGCCTTGACGGCAAGTCAGGTCCATGACCATGGAGGGCGACCACGACGTGCGTCGGGACTCATCGCAGCGGCTCGGCCGGTCGGCCACGGCGGCGACCGCGGCACTCGCGGTCGCCGCACTCGCCCTGACGGCCGTGGCCGCGGGCCTGCGGCACGCCCTGGACACCCTCGGGTTCGCGCTGGACGCCCCGGCCGTCGCGCTGATCGGCGCCGTGGCGGTGTCCGCCGTCCGTCGCCGGGAGGCCGCCGAGCGCGCCGCCCACCGGATCGCGCGGGCCGCCCGCCGGGCGATGCTCCGCCCGGTGGCGCCCCGGGTGGCCGGCCTGTCGCTGGCCGTCCGCTACCACTGCCCGGCCGGCGCGGACCGCCTCCTCCCCGGCGACCCGCCGGGCCCCACCCTCCGCGAGGTGGACTCGGTGGGCGGCGACCTCTACGACGTCGCCGACACCCCGTACGGGCTGCGGCTGATCGTCGGGGACGTGCGCGGCCAGGGTCTGGCGGCGGCGCCCCTGGCCGCGGCCGTCCTCGGCCACTTCCGCGATCTCGCGTACACCTCGCCGGACCTGGTCCGGCTCACCCGGGAGCTGGACGACCGGCTGGCCGCCGCCCTCAGGCCGGAGGACTTCGTCACCGCCGTGCTCGCCGAGTTCGGCCCGGCCGAGGTGCGGATCGTCAACTGCGGCCACCCGGCGCCGGTCCGGGTCGGCGAGCGGCTGGAACCGCTGGCCGGCGCCGAGCCCGCGCCGCCGCTCGGCCTCTGCCCGGAGCCGATGCAGCTGCGGGCCCGGCTGGCGCCCTGCGAGCGCCTCCTCTTCTACACCGACGGCCTCACCGAGGCCCGGGACGGGGAAGGCGAGATGTTCCGCTGGAGCGAGGCGGTACGCCGCTCGCTCACCGAACCGCTGCTGGACGACTCGCTCGACGCCCTGCTGGGGCTCCTCCGCGCGCACACGGCGGAGGCGCCGGGGAACGCCGACGACCTCACCCTGCTCCTCGTCCAGCCGCTGCCGCGGCCGGTCGTGCCGTCCCCCGCCGACCCGGCGCACCGGCCGCGGACCGGGATCTGACGGAACGTCAATCCCGGTCGGCGGTCCGGGCCGGGGCCGGCGCCGGACGGTTCACGGCTTGACCGCGATCCGCCCCTCGTCCATCCGGAGCAGCAGCAGCCGCTCGCCGGTCTTCTCCATGAACTCGTCCACGGCCTGCCGCGAGCCCTGCCAGTAGCCGTAGTCGTCGATCAGCAGCACGCCCCCGCTCACCAACCGCGAGTACAGGTGCTCCAGTTCGTGCTTGGTGGAGGCGTACCAGTCGGTGTCCAGGCGGAGCACCGAGATCTGCTCCGGCGCCTCGCCCGGCACGGTGTCCTCCACCTTGCCCTGGACGTAGTGCAGCCTCTCCTCCGGATAGGCGAGCTCCGCGAAGCCGGCCTTGACGTCGTCCAGCGAGGCCACCGCCCAGATCGGCCGGTCCTTCTCGTAGGCCGCCAGCAGTTCCGCCGCGGTCTTGCCGTCGCTGCGGGTGTCCTCCTCGGTGGGCGGGGTCATCCCCTCGAAGGTGTCGAAGAGGTAGAGGTCGCGGTCGGTGACCCCGAGCGAGAGGAGGGTCCTGGCGCAGGCCTGCATCGAGCCGCCGCGCCAGACCCCGCACTCCACGATGTCCCCGGGGATGCCGTGCTTGACGACATGCCGGGTGGCCAGGATGAACGCGTTGAGGCGCTCAGGGGAGGTCATCGTGAACGGCTTGACCGCGCGGATGACCTCCTTCGCCTCCTCGTCGTAGTCCTCCGGCAGCTTCAGCGGGGGCGCGGGCTTCGGCGCGGCCGGCTCAGGAGCGGGGGCGGGGGCGGGCGCCGGATCGGGCGCGGGTTTCGGCGCGGCGGGCGCTGCCGCCTCCGGCGGCCCCGGCGGGGCGGTCCGCGGTTTGTTGCTACGGGTCAGGTGGTAGCCCGTGAGACGCGTCAGGGCTCCGTTCACAGCACGTTGCCAAGCCATGCCCAGCGACGGTACGCGACCCGAAACATCCCTGTCCCGCAAAGCCGAACACTTTTTCATAACGGGCCGCCGCCGCTTCCCGGCAACTAATGGGCATATGCCCACTGGGGCGGCGGCGGCCCGCTCCCCCTCACGTCGAGGCGGTCTCCTCGGGGTTCTCCTCCGGGCGGACCACCCGGGCCAGGAACTCCCGGGTCCGCGGGTGCCGGGGGCTGCCGAGGACCTCCTCGGGGCTGCCCTCCTCCACCACCACGCCGCCGTCCATGAAGACCACCCGGTCGGCCACCTCGCGGGCGAACCCCATCTCATGGGTGACCACCAGCATGGTCATCCCCTCGTCGGCGAGGCCGCGCATCACCGCCAGCACGTCCCCGACCAGCTCGGGGTCGAGGGCGCTGGTCGGCTCGTCGAAGAGCATCAGCTCGGGTTGCATGGAGAGGGCGCGGGCGATCGCCACCCGCTGCTGCTGCCCGCCGGAGAGCTGCGAGGGGAAGCTGCCCGCCTTCTCGGCCAGGCCGACCCGGTCCAGGTTCTCCCGGGCGATCCGGGCCGCCTCCTCCTGGCCGCGGCCCAGCACCCGGCGCTGGGCGATGGTCAGGTTCCGCTCCACGTTGAGATGCGGGAAGAGGTTGAACTGCTGGAACACCATGCCGATCCGCCGCCGCACCCGGTCGATGTCCACGTCCGGATCGGTGATGTCGGTGCCGCCCACCAGGACGCGGCCGCTGGTCGGCCGCTCCAGCAGGTTCGCGCAGCGCAGCAGGGTGGACTTGCCGGAGCCGGAGGGGCCGATCACGCAGACCACCTCACCGGGGGCGATGGCGAAGTCCACCCCCCGCAGCACCTCCAGCTCGCCGAAGGACTTGTGCAGCCCGCGGATCTCGATCGCCGCGTCCGCCGTCTCGGGCGCCGCCGTGTCGGACGTCGTCGCGCTCATGCGCGTCACCTCGCCTTGGAGTGCCGCGCCTCCAGGCGCCGCACCAGGTAGCCGAGCGGGATGGTGATCAGCAGGTAGCAGAGTCCGGCCACGAAGATCGGGGTGATGTTCGCGGTCTGGCTGGCCAGGTCCCGCCCGAACTTGGTGAGTTCGCGCTCCTGCATGGTGACGCCGAGGAAGAGCACCAGCGAGGAGTCCTTGAAGAGGAGGACCAGCTCGTTGGTGAGCGGCGGCACGATGATCCGGAAGGCCTGCGGGATGACGATGGACCGCATCGCCATCCCGTGCGACATCCCGAGGGTGCGGGCGGCCTCCATCTGCCCGGGCGGCACGGCCTGCAGCCCGGCCCGGATGGTCTCCGCCATATAGGCCGCGGAGACCAGCCCGATGGCGACCGTGACCTGACCGACCGTGCCGCCGGGGAAGACCACCCCGGGGAAGGCCAGCGGGATGCCCACGCCCACGAAGATGAAGATGAGCAGCGCCGGCAGGCCGCGGAAGACCTCGACGTAGGCGCCGGCCAGCCACCGGTACGGGCCCACCGAGGAGAGCCGCATCAGGGCCACCACCAGGCCGAGGACGAGCCCGGCGGCGAACCCGGAGAGGGTGTAGACGACGGTGTTCACCAGCGCCGTGGTGATCACGTCGGGGAACATCTGCCTGGCCACCGACCAGTTGAGGAACTGCTGCCGCAGCACGGTCCAGTCGGCGAATCCGCCGAGCAGCGCGAGCGCCGCGACCAGCACCAGGTACTGGGTGCCGCGGAGCAGCGTCCGGCGGCGGCGCGGGGAGAGCCCGGAGCGCACAGGACCAGGGGCCGGGGTGGAGGGTGGAGCGGGCGCCGGCGCTGTCATCCGATGTTCCCCGCGCTCTTCGGCATCGGGCCGATCCACTGCTCGTAGAGCTTCTTGTAGGCGCCGTCCGCGATGGCCTGCTTGATCACCTCGTCGACGGTGGCGAGCAGCTTGGGGTTGCCGCCCTTCTTCACCGCGAAGCCGTACTGCTCGCCGGTGTCGATGTCGCCGGCGAGGGCGAACTTCGACGAGTTGGCCGGGTCCTTCAGCCAGTTCTGGACCACCGGGTAGTCCTGGATGATCACGTCCACCGCGCCCGTCCGCAGCCCGTTGAGCTCCGCGTCCGAGCTCTCGTAGGAGACCGGGTCGCCGCCGTGGGCGTTGGCGTAGTCCTCGCCGGTGGTGGAGGACTGCGAACCGAGCTTGAGCTTCCGCGACTCGACCGCGGCCAGGTCGGTCGCCGGGACGCCCTTGCGGGCCATCAGCGCCTGGGTGGCGTCGAAGTACGGGACGGAGAAGTCCAGATGCCGCTTGCGTTCCGGAGTGATGGTCATCCCCGCCGCGGCTATGTCGCAGCTGCCGGCGTCGAGCGCGGCACCGGTCTTGATGGTCTCGAAGGAGGTGTCGATGATCTGCTGCTTCACCCCGAGCTTCTTGGCCACCAGGTCGATCAGCGAGACGTCGAACCCGACCACCTTGCCGTTCTGGGTGGACTGGAAGGGCGCGTACGGGAGATGGGTGCAGGTGGTCAGCCGGCCCTTCTTGACCAGCTTCACCCCGTTCGACAGTGTCGTCTCCTGGCTCTGCGCGCTGCAGGCGGTGGCCAGGAGGGCGACGGCGGCGGCGAGGGCTGTGGCGGCGGCATAGCGGTGGCGGGACCTGCTGGTCGGTCGCATCGGGGTTCCCCTAGAGAGGTGCACGAAGGTCACGGAATTCGGCAGTGCTGGGACGCGGTGGCGCACGGGGCCGGCGCCGCCGTGGGTGGTGGCGGCGGGTACCCCGCGATGATCCGGTGGGTTGCCATACCCTGGCCCAGCCTCAGGGCAGAAGTCCAGCGCACGGGGCCTTTTCCGGAGGGCGGCGCAGCGGGCCGCGCTGCGCACCGCCGCCGCGCACCGCCGCCGCGGACGTGCCGTGTGGTGCCCGGAGTCAACGAGGCTGTATAACTGGCACACCGTCAATTTCTGTCCGGTGTTGAAGACTTGGTGCCGAAGTTGATGTGATGAGGCGAACGAGCATGAGCCTTTGTGCTCGGGAATTGTGCGAGTTCGCAGGACCTACTGTCCGGTCCCGGGGCGGCGCACGGCGGGGAGTGCGGCCGTTCGTCGCTCGCGGGCCCCGAACCTCTGCCGGGGAAGCGTGAGTTCGATACCAGAGACGGCCGCCGGGATACTCGGCGGCACGACCCTTGTCGGCGCCGCCGGAGCAGCGCTGCTGGCCCGCTCCAGAAGCGCGCTGCGGGGCAGACTACGTGAGCGAACGGCCGAGTTGAGCCGCTCGGAGCTGGACGTCGGCTCCGCGCAGGCGAAATACGCACAACTTCTTGCCGAACTCCGCCACCTTGTGACCAACAGGCTTCCGGCGCAGGTGCAGAATGTGGAGAGTTCGCGCTTTCCGGTGCCCGGCCCCCTCCACCCCGATCTGGCCGAGGCCGCCGAGCTGGGCCAGTCCGTACTGGACCTCCTGGCCGGTTCGGTGGAGAAGTCCCGGCGCCGGGTGGACGCCTCGGCGCAGGCCGCGCTGCGCGGCGCCTCGACCGACATCCAGGCACTGCTCTTCCAGCTCCAGACGCGGATCACCGAGCTCCAGATGAAGGCCGAGTCCGTCGAGCCGGACATCGCCCGGGTCTTCTTCGAGATGGACCACCTCAACGAGCAGGTCGCCCGCCGGGTGCAGCGCGCGGCCATCGTCTGCGGCGGCTGGCCGGGGATGGTCCGCCCGGACACCTTCCTCTCCGAGGTGGTCAGCGGAGCCCAGTCCCGGCTCGCCGGCTACGAGCGGATCAAGGTCACCTCCCAGCTCCCGGACCCCCGTACCGGCGTGGCCGGCCGGGTGGCCGAGCCGCTCGCGGTGGCCCTCGGCGAGCTGATGGCCAACGCCCTGGAGCACTCCCGGGACGACCTGGAGGTCCAGGTGGCGCTGATGCAGGGGGACAGCGGGACGGTCTCGGTGGTCGTCGACGACGCGGGCACCGGGATGACCCCCGAGGCGATCCGCCGCGGCCGGCGCCTGGTCTCCGGCGAGGACCGCGAGGACCTGCTGCTGACCGAGCTCGGCGACCCTCCCGCGCTGGGCTTCGCCGCCTGCGGCCGGCTGGCCGCCGACCACGGCTTCCGGATCGAGATCGGCCAGGTCTCCCCCTACGGCGGAACCCGCGCGGTGGTGTCCATCCCGCCCGACCTGCTGACCGAGATGGACGAGGAGGAGCAGATGTCCGCCCTGGCAGCGGGCACCGCGGCGCCCCCGCGCAGCCCGCACGTCACCGCCCCGGCCGGCCCCGAGGACTTCGCGGGCCCCGGGGCCCGAGAGGACGGCGGGGAATCCGCGGGCTCCCCGGCCGCCGCGTCCTCCGCGCCGGCCGAGCCGGCATCCTCCTCCGAGCCGGCCCCGCCCGCCGACGCCAACGACCTCCCGCAGCGGCGGAGGAGGAACCGCGCGGCCCAGGAGGCCGCCGCGCCCGCCCGGCCGGTCGACCCGGACCGGGCCGCGGCCGTGTGGGACCAGTTCCAGCAGGGCGTGCGGAGCGGACGCTCCGACGGAGAAGACGGCGACAACTCCGAGAACTCGGGCGAGGACGAGAAGTGACCGACACCAGCGACTCATCATCTCTGCGCGAGCGGCTCCAGGACCCGTCCTGGGTCCTCAACCCGCTCACCGACATCAACGGGGTGCTGCACGCCCTCATCCTGTCCGTGGACGGCATGGTGGTGGCGGCGTCGGAGGGACTCGCCCGGGAGGAGGCCGAGGGGATCGCCGCGATGTCCTCCGCCCTCCACGGGGCGGCCAGGACCGCGACCAACTCCGCGCTGGGCGCGCCGACCTCGACCCCGGTCGAGACCGTCACCGTGCAGACCCAGAACGGGATCTACATGATGATGCCGGCCGGCAGCGCCTCGAACGCCTTCATCGCGGTCGCCGGGACCGACAAGATGCCGATGGGCGTGGCCGCCCACACCATGGCCCGGCAGGCCCGGAAGCTGGGCGAGCATCTGATGTCGGTCGGCGCCCGCAGCGACGACGGCGGCACATCGTGAGCCGCGGCCCGGCCCGGCGCCGGATGGTGCCGTCCTACCTCGCCGCCCAGGGCGGCGTCACCCCCACCGTGTTCAGCCTCCAGCCGCTGACCGCGCTGCGGGCCACCGGTCTGCCCCCCGGGCCCGCGCACACCCCCGGGCAGCAGCGGCTGCTCGACCTCCTCTCGGGCGGGGCGCTCTCGGTCAGCGAGACCGCGGCCTACCTCGATCTGCCGGTGAGCATGTGCAGGCTGCTCGCGGCCCAGCTGATCGACGACGGATGCCTGCGCGCGGAGGTTCCGCTGCCGGACGCACTCGCCCCCGACGAAACGGCCCCGCGGCCCTCGGCCGGACTCCTGAAGGAGGTGCTCAATGGTCTCCTCTCCCTCCGTTGACCAGGTCCGCGCCGGGGCCCGCCCCGGCGCCCCGGTCTACCTGCCGGACGAGACCCACCGCCGGGTGAAGATCCTGGTCGCCGGCCCGCTGGGGATCGGCAAGACCACCTTCATCCGCACCATGTCCGAGATCCCCACCCTCCACACGGACGAGGTGATGACGAACGCCGCCGCCACGGCCGACGACCTCTCCCTGGACGGGCTGAAGGACAAGCGGACCACCACGGTCGCCATCGACTTCGGCCGGCTCACCCTCGGCCCCGGCACCGGCTCGCAGATCATCCTCTACCTCTACGGGACGCCCGGTCAGCGCCGGTTCCTGCCGCTCTGGGAGGACATCGCCCGAGGTGCCCTGGGTGCCCTCGTCCTGGTCGACACACGCCGTCTTGACGACTCCTTCGAGGTGATGGATCTCATAGAGGAAGCCGGATTGGACTACGCGGTCGGGGTCAACAATTTCCCCGACTCTCCCGACTACGACCTGGAGGTGGTGCGGTCCAAGCTCGACCTGGCCCCGTCCACGCCCCTGGTCGTGTGCGACGCCCGGGATCGCACCTCGAGCCTGGAATCCCTCATCGCCCTGTCCACCCATCTCGTAGCCCGTGCCGGAGAGGCCCAGTGACCGCAACGACCACGACCTCGTCGTTCACCCCTGTGCGACTGCACGGGCCGGAGCACGCCGCCGACCCGCAGCGCAGCTACGAGCTGCTGCGCGCCCAGGGGCCGGTCGGCCTGGCCGAGATCGACGAGGGCGTCCACGCGTATGTCGTCACCGACTACCGGGCCGCCCTCGACCTGCTGCGGGACACCGAGACCTGGAGCAAGGACACCCGCCCGTGGCTGCACCGGGTGCCGGAGACCAGTGCGGTGCGGCCGATGGTGGAGTGGCGGCCGTCGGTCTTCTTCGCCGACGGCGCGGAGCACGACCGGCTGCGTACCGTGATCACTGACAGCTTCGCCCTCCTCGACCCGGACGACGTCCGCCGCCGCACCTTCCGCTACGCGGACGAGCTGCTCCGGGGCTTCGCCGCGGAGGGCCGGGCCGACCTGGTCTCGCAGTACGCGGTCCGGCTGCCGCTGATGGTGTTCAACGCGCTCTTCGGCATGCCGGACGCGGAGGCGGACGACCTCATCCACGCCCTGACCGCGATGGTGGACGGCGACGAGTCGGACAAGGCCAAGGGCGCCCAGACCTTCCAGGCCTACCTGTCCCGGCTCTACACCTCCAAGCTGAGCCGGCGCGGCCAGGACCTCACCTCCTGGTACCTGGACCACCCGAACGGGCTGGACCAGGACGAGGTGGTCAACCAGGTCCTGATCACCCTCGGCGCGGGCAACGAGCCGCTGGCCAACCTGATCGCCAACACCCTGCTGCGGCTCCTCACCGACGAACGGTACTTCTCCGACCTGTCCACCGGCGGCCTGCCGGTGCAGAGCGCCATCCACGAGTCCCTCTGGGCGGACGCGCCGCTGGCCACCTACTCCCTCCACATCGCGCGCCGGGACGTCGCCTTCCACGGCGTGCTGATCCCGGTCGGCTCGCCGGTGATGGTCTCCTACGCCGCCGCGAACACCTGCCCCTACGCGGGGGCTCCCACCGAGGGGCAGCGCTCGGGGCCGCGCGCCCACCTCTCCTTCGCGGCCGGACCGCACACCTGCCCCGCCCAGTCGACCGCTCTGCTGGTGGCGACCGCCGCCGTGGAGCGGCTGCTCGGCTTTCTGCCGGACATCGAGATCGCCGTCCCCAAGGAGGAGCTGACCTACCGCCCGAGCCCCGTCCACCGCAGCCTGTCCGCGCTGCCGGTCACCTTCACCGCCCTCCACCCGCAATCCCGGGTCGCCAACCCCTGGTCCGCCAGGACCGCGGCGGTACCCGATACCCCCTGACCCCTGGGTGCCACAGCCTCGAGTGCATGTGCGCCTGAGTTCTTCCTCGCCCCCCGAGAGGAACCGACGTTGACGCACACCGGAATCCTGACCTCGACCGATCATCTGGACCTGCCCTCGATCCGCGCTGACATCGATGCCACGCTCGACGACTTCCTGACCGCCAAGGAGGACACCGCCCCCGGCCCCGAACTCGGCGCCCTCAGCGGTGTCCTCCGCCGCAGCCTGGTCGGTGGGAAGCGGATCCGCCCCCTGCTCTGCGTGGTCGGCTGGCACGCCGGGGCCGGCCCGGCCGCCGGCGCCGCATCCCCATCCGCGTCCGCGTCCGTATCCGCATCCGTATCCGTCGCCGGCCGGCCCGTCCGGGAGACCCCCGACGCGGTGCTGCGGCTCGCCGCCGCCCTGGAGCTCTTCCAGTCCTTCGCCCTCGTCCACGACGACATCATCGACGCCGCGGACCTCCGCCGCGGCCGGCCCACCGCCCACCGCGAACTCGCCGCCGCCCACGCCTCCGCCCGCGTCCCCGCCGGTCGGCCGGACGATCCCCGGTCCGAGGCGCACGGCCTGTCGGCCGGCCTCCTCCTCGGCGACCTCGCCCTCGTCTGGTCCGACGAGCTGCTGCACACCGCGGGCCTGACGCCGGGTCAGCTCTCCCGCGTCCTCCCGGTGCTCGACCTGATGCGCACCGAGATCGTCTACGGCCAGTACCTCGACCTGGTGCACACCGGCCGGCCCGCCGCCCGTCCCAGCGTGGAGGACGCACTGCGGGTGCTGCACTACAAGACCGCCACCTACACCGTCCTGCGCCCGCTGCTGACCGGCGCCGCCGCGGCCGGCGCCACCGACCGCGTCCGGCGCGCCTGCGAGGCATACGCGCTGCCCCTGGGCGAGGCCTACCAGCTGCGGGACGACCTGCTGGGGCTCTTCGGGGACCCGGAGCGCACCGGCAAGGCGGGCCTCGGCGACCTGCGGGAAGGCAAGGCCACGGTGCCGATCGCGCTCGCCCTCCACCGGGCCACCGGGCCCGATCTCCGGCTGCTGCGGGACCGCCTGGGCGCCGACGACCTCACCGAGGCGGAGGCCGGCCGGATCCGGCGGATCGTGGACGCCACCGGCGCCCGGAGCACCGCCGAGGACATGATCACTGACCGCTACAAGGCGGCGCTGGACGCACTCGACAGCGGTGCGCTTCCGCCCGCGGTGTCCGCCGCGCTGCGGGAGATAGCCCTGGCATCCACTAGGAGGCAGTCGTGAAGCAGGCACCGCTGGACCGGCCCACCGCCCCCGCCGGGGCGGAGAGCGCCGCCGCCGCGCTCCTCGCCTCGGTCGACCGCGACCCGTGGGGCAGCGTCCGCCCCTCGGTCTACGAGACGGCCCGGGTGCTCTCGCTCGCGCCCTGGCTGCCCGGCGAGCGGACCCGGCTGGACTACCTCCTCGACCGGCAGGCGGCGGACGGGAGTTGGGGCGAGGGGCCGGTGCGGTACCGGCTGCTGCCGACCCTCAGCGCGGTGGAGGCGCTGCTGGCGGTGGTGCGCCGGGACGCCGTCGGCGGCTCCCCGGCAGCCCTCGCGTCCACGGCGCGGGCGGCGCGGGCAGCGCGGGCGGCGGCGGACGGCCTGGCCGCGCTCCGCGCCCTGCCGTCCACCGGGCCCTGGCCGGACACCGCGGCGGCGGAGATCCTGGTCCCGGCGCTCTTCTCCGCCCTGGCCGGGCAACTGGACGCGCTGGCCCGGCAGCCGGACGCCCCAGAGCCGCTGGGCCCGTGGCTGCGCGCCGGTCGGCCCGCCCCACCGCCCGCCTACCGGTCGGAGTACCCGGCCGCGGTGGCGGCCAAGGTGCTGGCCGCCCACCTCCCGGAGAAGCTCCACCACACCTACGAGGGGGTCGCCGCCCACCTCCCGCCCGCCACCGCGCCCGCCACCGGGCGGCTGCTGGGCAGCTCCCCCGCGGCCACCGCCGCGGCAGCGGCCACCGGAGGCCCGGCGGACCGGGAGGAGGCGGCCCGGCTGCTCGCCCCGGTCGCCGCCCGCTACCGCGGCCTGTTCCCGGAGGCGGCCCCGATCACCGTCTTCGAACGCCTGTGGGTCGGCGCCGCGCTGGCCCGGGCCGGACTGCTGACGGACCGTCAACTCACGGTGGCCGGAGGCTGGGCCGCCGGCCTCTACCACCCGGCCGGGGTACGCGGCGCCCCCGGTCTGATGGTGGACGCGGACGACACCTCGATGGCCCTGGTCACCGCGCTGCTCACGGGCGGCGCCCCGGACCCGGCGCCGCTGCGGCTCTTCGCCCGCGACCGCCACTACGACTGCTACCTCGGCGAGGACACCGGCTCGGTCACCGCCAACGCCCACGCCGCCCAGGCCCTCGCCCTCCACCTGCGCCGCGTCGGCGGCCGGGACCGGGCGGCGGCGGACCGGCTGCGGCAGGTGCGCGGCTGGCTGATCGAGCAGCAGGACCCGGAGGGCCCCTGGCCGGACAAGTGGCACGCCTCCCCGTACTACGCCACCGCGCGCTGCGTCGCCGCCCTCGCCGGGGCGGATCAGCCCGGCGCCGCCCGGGCCGTCGCCCGCGCCGCCGCCTGGGCGGCCGGCAGCCAACGCCCCGACGGCTCCTGGGGGGTGTGGACGGGCACGGCCGAGGAGACCGCCTACGGCGTGCAGATCCTGCGGTACGCGGGCGGCGGCGCCGAGCCGGCCGGCCGGGACGCCCTGGACCGGGCCGGCGCGGTCCTCCGTCGGGCGGCCGGGGACCCGGACCACCACCACCCCGCGCTGTGGCACGACAAGACCCTCTACGCGCCCCTCGCCATGATCCGCGCCGAGATCCTCGCCGCACTCGCCGCAACCGGAGCAACCGCCGCAAGCCCCGCCCTCGCGGCTCCGGCCGCCCCGGCCGCCGCCGAGTGACCGGCACCGGCACCGGCACCGGCACCCACCAGACGCAGCCCGCGCACCGTCCGCGCCACCGGCACCAGGAAAGGTCGCCCGCCATGCCCTCCGCCCCGACCCCCGGCACGCCCTCCGCCTCCCCCACCGCCCGCGCCGTCCCGCACGCCTCCGGCGCCGGACCCGTCCTCGGCCACGTCCTGCCCTTCCTCCGCGACCGGCTGGGCTTCTTCCAGCGGGTGCGCCGGGACGGGCCGCTGGTCCAGGTGCGGTTCGGTCCCATCCCGGCCTATGTGGTCAACGGCCCGGAGCTGCTCCACGCCATGCTCACCTCCCAGGCGGACGCCTTCGACAAGGGCCGCCTGGGCGACAAACTCCGCCTCTTCGGGGAGAACACCCTGCCCATCGCCGACGGCAGGGAGCACCTCACCCGCCGCCGCCTCCTCCAGCCCGCCTTCCACCGCGCCCAGGTCGCCGGGTACGTCGAGGGGATGCGGCGGACCGCGGAGAAGGAGACCGCCGACTGGCGCGACGGCGAGACCTTCGACCTCCTCCACCGCCTCCAGCGGATGACCCAGGACGTCGTGATGGACGTCCTGTACAGCGACTCCCCGGAGCGTGAGCGGGCGGAGGAGATCCTGATCGGCGTGGACGGCATCTTCCGCGCCGCGATCCGCCGGGTCTTCACCCCCATCGCCCCCCCGAAGTGGGTGCCGACCCCCCGCAACCGGCGGATCCGCCGGGTCACCGACACCGTCCACACCCACTTCAGCCAGGTCATCGAGCGCCACCGGGCGCACCCCGACCGCTACCAGGACCTGGTCAGCCTCCTCCTGGCGGCCCGCGACGAGGAGGGCCGGCAGCTGCCCAACGAGGAGGTGCTGGCCGAGATGACGGCCTTCCTCGCGGCCGGCACCGAGACCACCGCCGTCACCCTGGGCTGGCTCTTCCACGAGCTCGCCCGGCATCCCGAGTACGAGCGGCGGCTGCACGAGGAGGTCGACACGGTGCTCGCCGGCGGACCGATCACCGCCGACCGCCTGCCCGAACTCGCCTTCACCCGGCGGCTGGTGGACGAGACCCTGCGGCTGCACCATGTGGGCTGGATCGTCACCCGGCGCACCCGGCACCCGGTCCGGCTGGGCGACTGGGAGCTCCCGGCCGGGGCCGACATCCTGTGGAGCCCGTACGCCCTCCACCGCGATCCCGCGTACTACCCGGAGCCGCTGCGCTTCGACCCGGACCGCTGGCTGCCGGAGCGCCCCCAGCCGCCGCGCGGGGCCTACGTCCCGTTCGGCGCGGGCAAGCGGATGTGCATCGGCGACCAGTTCAGCCTGGCCGAGGCGGTGGTGCTGGTGGCCGTGATCGCGGCCCGCTGGCGGCTGCGGGACACCGGGGCGGAGGTCCGCGCGGTCCCCGAGATCACCGTCCACCCGGCGCCGCTCACCATGCGTCTGGAGGCCAGGGCCCGGCGGGCGTACGGCGGTTCGCCGACGGCCGCCGAGCAGGGGCCGCAGCCGGTCCGGGAGGCCTCGTGACCGCGCCGGCCGGCCGAGCCGAGCCGGACGAGCCGGACGAGCCGGACGAGCCGGTCCTGCCCGACCTCGGCCGCACCTTCCCCGGGCCCTTTCCGAAGAGCCCGCACGCCGGGTACGCCGCCGCCGAGACCGGGCGGTGGCTGGCCCGCTTCCCGCTGCTGGAGCCGGCCGCGGCCGAGGCGCTCCGGGACATCACCTGCCGGGGCGTCGCCGTCACCTATCCGGAGGCCGACCCGGACGGACTGGCACTGGCCGCCGCGCTGTTCGTCTGGTTCGTCGCCCTGGACGACACCCACGCCGAGACGGCCGCGGCGGCCGACCCGGCGGCGTACGTGCGGCGGATCGCCGGGCTGCTTCCGGTACTCGGCGGCGGCCCGGCCGGGCCGGCGGACGATCCCTTCGGGGCGGCCCTCGCCGATCTCCTGGCCCGGCTGCGGGAGCGGGCCGGTCCTGCCCTCCGCCACCGGCTCGCCGGCGACCTGCGGGACACCCTGACCGCCACGGTGTGGGAGGCGCACGTCCTGTCCGATCCCGAATCCGTGCCGCTCGCGGAGTACCTGACGCTCCGTCGGTACACCGTGCTGGCCCCGGCCGCCGCCACCATGGCCGAGGTGCTGGCGCCGGACCCGGCCGGCGAGCGGGCCCTCGAGTCGGAGCCGGCCCGGCGGCTGCGGGAGGCCGTCTGCGACCTCGCCGGCTGGCTCAACGACCTGGCCTCCTACCGCCGCGAGCGGCGCCGGGCCGCCGAGCCGCTCAGCCTGCCGACCGTGCTGCGGAACGCCCGCCGCTGCTCCCTGCCGGAGGCCTTCGCCGAGGCCTCCCGGATGTGCGAGGAGCGGGCCGCCGAGGCCCGTGCCCTGATCGGGGAGCTCACCGCGGACCCGGCCGGGCCGCTGGCCGGCTACGCGGCCCGCCTCGGCGCCGTCGTCCACTCCTACGCCTGGCACATCGCCCACGCCCGGTACGCGGGCTGAGCGGACGGCGGGGCGGCCGCACTCCTGGAGTGCGGCCGCCCCGCCGGGGCCGAGCGGGTGCGCGACCCGTTCAGACCTCCAGGTCCGACTCGATGGTGCGGATCTGGTGCCGGGCCATCGCCAGGTTCGCCCGGCCCTTGTCCAGCGCCAGGTAGAGGAACATCCCCTTGCCGGAGCGGCTGGTGAGCGGGCGGATCAGGTGGTACTGGGTGCTGAGGGTGATCAGCATGTCCTCGATGTTCTCGGTGAGCTTGAGCATCTCGATCGTGCGCATCTTGGCGCGCACGACGTCGGTATTGCCCGCGGCCGCGACGCTCAGGTCGAGCTCCGGCCCACCCCCGAGGGTTCCGAGGGCCATTCCGCTGTTGTAGTCCACGAGGGCGACGCCGAGGGCGCCGTCGATCGCGGTCATCGCGTCCTTGAGTGCGGTTTCGATGCTGGCCATGTGGTTGTCACTGTCCTCTCTTCGAATCGTCCATTGCGGACTGTCGAAGCAGCGCCTCTGTCTGGGCCGCGATGCGCGTGCCCACTCGGCGTGCCTCGAAGTTCAGTAGCCCGAGGTTGGCGTCCGGCCCCGCGAACAGGGTCAGCACGACGAGCGCGCCCGCCGCGTAGGTGGCGATGTAGCCGCGTTCGCCCCGGGTGATCAGCTCCAGGAAGGTGCCCTGGCCGGTGGCCTCGGCGAGCCGTGCGCTGATGTTCAGCGCGGCCGCGGTGAGTTCGGCCACCCCGGCCGGTTCCAGACCGTCCGTGTCGTGGGCGAGCACCACTCCTCCGGTGGTCGCGACCAGACCGCCGGTCATCTCCGGGATCGCCGTCCGCACCGACTTCAGCTCGCTCTGCAGATTGGGGAGCGCCTCCAGCACCCCCTGGCCCGAGGCCTGCGGGGCGGCCTTCTGCCTGGTGCGGCCCGCGCCCGCCCCGCCCTCCTTGGGACGGCGTCGCCGGATCATGGGGTCAGCCTGCCCTTCTCGCATACCAGCGCCGCCTTCACAGTCGCTCTTCCAGGGCCACCCGCAGCCGCAGCAGCAGCGCGGCGGTGGGGTCGGCGAACGCGCCGGAGCCCACCGGCCCGGGCGGCGAGGGCCGCCTCGCGCCCGCCGCTCTCGCCTCGGCGGGCATGTGCGCGGTCGGGTCCGCGCGGACCGGCGCGCCGGACGCCGTGCCTCCCGGCGCGGAGCCGGAGGCCGCACCGGACGCCGTGCCGGACGCCATGCCGGGCACTGCCCCGGCCTCGGTCCCGGGCGCGTTTCCGGCTCCGATCCCGGGCGTCTCGACCAGTCCGGCCGCGGCCATCCGCCGGACGTCCAGCACGGTGCTGAACGCCGACCGGGCGAGCAGCCGGGCTATCTCCGGCGGTGTCCGGTGGCCGTCCGCGGCCTGGACGACCGCCCGCCAGGAGTCGGGGCACCGCCCCAGCCCCTCGGCGCAGGCCTCCGGCCGCGGCCGGACCGCCGACAGGTCGAGCGCGGGCCACGGCCAGATCTGCTGGAGCAGCACCCGCCGCCGGGCGATGGTGCGGTGGAACACCCGGGCCGGGAGGGACACCGCGGGCGGGACGGGCGACGGGACGCCGTCCAGGAACCGCAGTGCCCCGGTGGCGCCGGAGCAGGCGAAGAACGCCGCGTCCAGGAAGGCGGTCAGCCTCCGCAGTTCCGCGGCGGAGCCCCCGCCGGCCGGCGCGCTGTCGACCGCGAGCCGGCTCTGTGCCCCGGTGATCGCGCCGTCGATCAGGTAGAGAGTGCCGGCGTCGCCCTCCAGTGCCCCGGTGGCCCGGCGCGCGCCGAGCTCGCCGAGCTGCGCCGCGAGGTCGCCGGCCGGCGAGTCCCCCTCGGGGAGCCCGGGGCGGCGCGGCAGCAGTGCCGTGGTCCCCGTCCGCGGTTCGGTCATGGCGTGTCCACCAGCCGATCCGAGATCGCCGCGAGGCGGTGCCGGGCCAGCGCCAGATTGGCCGCCTCCCGATCGAGTACCAGGTAGAGCAGCAGTCCCCCGGTGAACGGTGCCTTGACGAACCTGATCAGGTGGTAGACGCCGGCACTGCTGACTATCACGTCCTCGGTCCGCGCGGCGTCCGAGACCCGGTCGCCGCGCGGCCGCCGCAGCAGCACCGTCCGCGCCAGATCGGAGGCGTAGGCGGCCGACGACTCGCCGGAGGCCTCCATCACGTCCCCGACCGACTCCAGGGCCAGCCCGCTCGTCCAGTCGACCAGCAGCACGCCCAGTGCGCCGACTATGCCCATGGCATCTGCGAGACAGGCCTTCACCTCTTGCACTGCCCTTACCCCCACCACTCGTTCACCCCCGCACCACAACTTCGGGGGAGGGCCGTAACCCTAACGGGCGACAACCCGTCGAGTGCCGTTTCCGCGATCCGGGGACGATCCGCGTCACTCTCTGCTAGTGGTTTCGGCGGGCAATCAACGCCCGGGTACGTTCGCCCGGCCGAAACGTTCACCCCATTCCCGTACCAGTTCGAGCAGTTCGGGGGGCTGGAGGACGGTGAACTCGGCGCCGATCGAGCCCAGCAGCATCGCGGGCCAGTCCAGCGAGTCGGCGGTCATCCGCAGCCGGCAGCGCCGGCCGGCGTCGGGGCCGTCCGACTCCTCGACGGTGCCCCACCGCCCGACCCGCTCGCCCACCCGCGCCGCCGGCGCCTCGACCAGCACCTCCACCCGGTACTGCCCCGGCAGGCCCTCGATCCGGCCGCGGACGAAGGCGGCCGCGTCCTCGGCGGGGAGGGCGCGCTGCCGGAACCGCACGCCGGTGCCGCGCTGCTCTGCGACCCGGTCGACGCGGAAGGTCCGCCAGTCCTGCCGGCCGAGGTCGTAGGCCACCAGGTACCAGCGGCGGCCGAGGCGGACCAGCCGGTGCGGCTCGACCTCGCGCTCACCGCCCCGGCCGTCGGCCGCGGTGTACGAGAAGCGCAGCCGCTCGTCGTCCCGGCAGGCCAGGGCGAGCGCGGTGAGGACGCCGGGGTCGACGTCATGGCGCACCGGCGCGCCCCACTCACCGGGCACGGTCATCGAGCGCAGCGCCTCCACCCGGCGCCGCAGCCGGGCCGGCATCACCTGCACCACCTTGGCCAGGGCGCGCAGGGACGCCTCGGCCACCCCGTCCACCGCCCCCTCGGCGGCGCCCTGGAGGCTCACCGCGAGGGCGACCGCCTCCTCGTCGTCGATCACCAGCGGCGGCAGCGCGGCACCCGCCGCCAGCTGGTAGCCGCCGTCGACGCCGCGCTGCGCCTCGACCGGATAGCCGAGTTCGCGCAGCCGCTCCACGTCCCGGCGCAGGGTGCGCGGGGACACCCCGAGCCGCTCGGCGAGCTCGGCTCCCGGCCAGTACCGATGGGTCTGCAGCAGGGACAGCAGTCGCAGGGTCCGGGTGCTGGTGTTGGCCATGTCTCCCATTCTTCCGTGCTGCCCGGTATTGCGGTCGGAAAGTGGCCGCAATCCCTTCTACCTTGGTATCAGCAGCAGGGAACGGAAGACCCCAGCACCCCGAGTGCAGAGACCCCGTGGAGGACGACCATGACCGCGACCGAGCAGCACCCCGCAGCCTCCGGTGAGCGCGCCGACCTGCTGGCGATCCTGGCCAGGCAGCGGAACTTCCTGCGGTTCGCCGTCCGCGAGCTGACGGACGATCAGGCCCGGCAGCGGACCACCGACAGCGAGCTCACCCTCGGCGGCCTGGTCAAGCACGTCAGCGCCGTCGAGCGGAACTGGGCCGAGTTCATCGTCAAGGGCCCGGCCGCGATGCCCGACTTCAACGCCATGACCGAGGCCGACTGGGAGGCCTGGGCCGACGACTTCAAGCTGCTTCCGGACGAGACGCTGTCCGGCGTCCTCGCCGGGTACGAGCAGGTCGCCCGGCAGACCGACGAGCTGGTCGCCACCCTGCCCAGCCTGGACGACGCCCAGCCGCTGCCCGAGGCCCCCTGGTTCCAGGACGCCTCCGAGTGGTCGGCCCGCCGGGTCGTCCTCCACATCATCGCGGAGACCGCCCAGCACTCCGGCCACGCGGACATCATCCGGGAGTCCCTGGACGGCCAGAAGACGATGGGCTGACCGCGACCCACCGGCGGCGCGAACCGCCGAGTACCCGGGGGGCTCCTCCGGGGAGCCGGGCCGGCTGGCAGACTGTCCTCTCGCCCCGCCCCGGCGGCGAGGGCGGAAGTGTGCCACGGCAGGGAAAACGGAGGAGCCGGCGGAGTGATCATTCGGATTCTGGGCGACGGCCAGTACGACCTTCAGGACGACCAGCTCGGTCAACTCAACGCCCACGACGACCAGTTGGCCAAGGCGATCGGCCAGGGCGACGAGGCCGGCTGCGCCGCCGCGCTGTCGGCGCTGGTGGAGGCGGTGCAGCGGTTGGGGAGGCCGGTGCCGGCGGAGCCGGTGGTGCGCTCCAAGCTCATCCTGCCCTCCCCCGCCTCACCGCTCTCCGAGGTGCGGGACCTGGTCAGCGACGACGGGCTGATCCCGGGCTGAGCCCGGCCGCCGGGCGCGGAGCAGCGCCCGGCGCAGCCCCGCCCGGGGCCTTCCGGGCGGGGCTCACCCGCTCGTTCTGCGCAGGCTCACCCTGGCCGCGCCGAGCAGCAGTTTGACGGCGACGCCGATCAGCGCCAGATCGCAGAGGATCTGGACCGCCACGATCACCCGCGCGGTCGCGCTGACCGGCGCCAAGTCCCCGAAGCCCACCGTGCCGAAGACGGTGACGGTGAAGTACATGGCGTCGATCCGGGTGAGCGGGTGGTTGAACGAACCCGCGCTGTTCCCCTCCAGAGCCGCGTAGCCGGTGGCGAAGAGCACCAGGAAGAGCGAGACCGCGCAGGCCAGCGCGCGGCAGGCGCGGAGCATCGGCAGCCGGGACCGCAGCACCCCGCGGACCTGCCAGGCCAGCACCCCCACCAGGAGCGCAAGGCAACCCGCCAGCCGCAGCCAGACCCACCCGCTCTCCCCCGCCCCGGTGTGCAGCGGCACCACGGCGTAGCCGAAGAGGAGTACCGCGATCGCCGCCGCCGTCTCGGCCGCGGTCGCGGCCACCGCCAGGGCGCGGCGCCCCGGCGGCAGATCGGTCAACCGGGCGGCGCCGCCGCCTTGGTGGCCGTCGTCCTTCGCTGTGCTCATGGAGCCCTCACCTCCCGCCGCCGGGGCAGTCGAGTGTGCCCGCGAGGGGGCGCCCACCGCCGCTCCCACGCGGAAGGGGCGGCTGAAGAGCATCCGGACGGCGCACGCCGCACGCCGGGGCCGTGGTTCCTTCCGGCCGCCGCCTCCTCCTGCGCCTCCGCCTCCGGCGGCGCGGACGCGGGACGTCTCCCAGCCTCCCACCGCGGCGCTCCGGAGTCAGTCCACCGGCCGCGGGAGGATCCTGGAGCGTCCTGACGGGACGTCACCTCCCGGCGCGGCGCCCACCGTCGGCTTCCGGGACCTCCGGGGCTCCACTACGTTAGGCGCTCATGACCACCCCCGAGCCCGCCCCCACCGCCGACGTCCCGGACCGCCAGCGCCAGGTCGAGGACGACCTGCTGAACGCCGTCCTGGCCTCCTTCCGGAACGCCCCGGACGACCGGACCCGCACCGTCCTGCGGTCCCTCGTCCGGCACCTCCACTCCTTCATCCGCGAGGTGCGGCTGACCGAGGGCGAATGGCAGCGGGCCGTCGACTTCCTCACCGCCGCCGGAGACGTCACCACCGAGAGCCGCCAGGAGTTCGTCCTCCTCTCCGACGTGCTCGGCGCCTCGATGCAGACCATCAACGTCAACCACGACGCGGGCTCGGCGGCCACCGAGGCCACCGTGGTCGGCCCGTTCTTCGTGGCGGGCTCCCCCGCGATCCCGCTCGGCGGCGACCTCTCGGCCGGGGCGCCGGGCGAGCCCTGCTGGGTGGAGGGAACGGTCACCGACACCGAGGGGAAGCCGGTGCCGGGGGCCCGCCTGGAGATCTGGGAGGCGGACGAGGAGGGCCTCTACGACGTCCAGCGGGAGGACGGCCGGCTCGCCGCCCGTGGCCACCTCTTCACCGACGACCAGGGCCGCTACCGGTTCTGGGGGCTGACCCCCACCCCGTACCCGATCCCCTACGACGGGCCGGTCGGCGAGCTCCTCGCCGCCGTCGGGCGCTCCCCGCTGCGCGCCTCCCATCTCCACTTCAAGGTGACCGCCCGCGGTCTGCGCACGCTGGTCACCCACATCTTCGTCGAGGGCGACGAACTGCTGGACCGGGACGCGGTGTTCGGCGTCAAGGAGTCCCTGGTCAAGCGGTTCACCGCGCACGCCCCCGGCTCGCCGACCCCGGACGGGCGCGAGCTGCCCGCCGGCCGCGGCTGGTCCAGCGTGCGCTTCGACATCGTGCTGGCCGCGGACCCGGGCGCGGGCGCGGGCCCAAGGCCGGACGCGGATCCGGACTCCGAACCGGACTCGGCGTGAGGCCCGGGCCGTGCCCTACCCGGCCTGGGTCCCTCAAGTCATCTACCGATAGCAGGGGTTGACTGACTGTTCACCGGGGCTCTCCAGTACCTTTCCCCTCCGCTGCGTCACTGTCATGTGCGGGACCGGTCACGGTCCACGGCTACCGGAGGAAAGGACTCCCCGATGTCCCAGTCCCGAGGCCTCACCCGGCGGCGGCTGCTCGGCGCGGCGGGTGCCGCCGGCGCCGCGGCCGGGCTCAACGCACTGCCGGCCAGCGTGCGCAAGGCGGTGGCGGCCGGAGTGCCCGCCCGCGGCTCGCTGCGCGATGTCGAGCACGTCGTGCTGCTGATGATGGAGAACCGCTCCTTCGACCACTACTTCGGCACGCTGTCCGGCGTTCGGGGCTTCGACGACCCGGCGGCGCTGCGGCTCTCCACCGGCCGCTCGGTCTTCCACCAGCCCGACAGCCAGAACCCGGACGGCTACACCCTGCCGTTCCACCTCGACACCCACACCACCAGTGCCCAGGCGATCCCGTCCACCAGCCACGCCTGGAGCGTCCAGCACCAGGCCTGGAACAACGGGAAGATGAACCAGTGGATGCCCGCGCACCGCTCTGCGGACGGCGCCAACGGCCCCTACACGATGGGCTACTACACCCGCAAGGACATCCCGTTCCAGTTCGCGCTGGCGGACGCCTTCACGGTGTGCGACCACTACCACTGCTCGGTGATGGGCCCGACCTGGCCCAACCGGCTCTACTGGCTCAGCGCCTCGATCGATCCGCACGGGCTGCACGGCGGCCCGGCGATCGACAACTCCTGGCCCACCGGCAAGCCCTTCAGCTGGACCACCTATCCCGAGCGGCTGCAGGCGGCCGGCGTGGACTGGAAGATCTACCAGGACAGCTACAGCCTCAGCCAGAACGACACCTTCGCCCAGTACCGGGACGCCAAGCCCGGCGAACCGCTGTACGACCGCGGCCAGGCGCTCACCCCCGTCGGCGCCTTCGAGGACGACGCCCGCAACGACCGGCTGCCGGCCGTCTCCTGGCTCTGCCCGGACATCAGCTGGTCCGAGCACCCGGACTACCTGCCGGCGGCCGGCGCCGACTACGTCGCCTCGAAGATCGAGGCCATCGCGGACAACCCGGACGTCTGGCGGAAGACCGTCTTCATCCTCAACTACGACGAGAACGACGGCCTCTTCGACCACGTCCCGCCGCCCACCCCGAAGCCGGGGACGCCGGACGAGTTCATCGGCGGGCAGCCGATCGGCGCCGGGTTCCGGGTGCCGTGCATCATCATCTCGCCCTGGACGGTGGGCGGCTGGGTCGCCTCCGAGCGCTTCGACCACACCTCGACACTGCAGTTCCTGGAGCGCTTCACCGGGGTCGAGGAGCCCAACATCAGCGAGTGGCGGCGGCGCACCTTCGGCGACCTCACCTCGGCCTTCCAGTGGGGCCCCGGCCGCCGCTCCGCGCCGAAGCTGCCGGACGACACCGCCGCGCAGCTCGCCGAGGCCAAGCAGGAGGTGGCGACGCTGCCGGCGCCGAAGCTGCCGGGGTCCGCGCAGACCGTGCCGCACCAGGAGCCGGGGTGGCGGCCGCATCGGCCCTGAGGCGGAGCGGGCGTCGCCGAGTGCGGCGCCGTGAACGGCAGGCCGTGCGGTTCCCCGCGTCCCCGGTCCCCCGCCTGCGGCACGGCGGACCGGGGCCCGGTGGGCCGATGGGCCGGTGGGCGGGTGGGCCGGTGGGCCTACGGCCTCAGCGTGGCTGCCGGAAGCCCCAGGCGAGGATCGCGGCCGCGTCCCGGAACCAGTGCCGGGAGTCGTCCGCGAGCAGTGCCCCGACCAGGGTGCGGCCGTGCCTCCGGGCGGCGAAGACCAGGCAGTACCCGTCGGCGGGGCCGTTGCCGGTCTTGACGCCGAGGGCGCCGGGGAAGGCGGTCAGCAGCCGGTCGGTGTTGGTCCAGGTGTAGCGGTGGCCATAGGCGCCGCGCTGGGTGCTGCGCCGGGTGGCCACGATCCTGGCGAACTCCGGGAGCCGGAGGGCGGTTTCGCCGAGCCGGGCGAGGTCGGCGGCGGTGCTGCGGTTGCCGCCCCGGGAGATTCCGTCGAAGGAGTCGTAGTGGGTGCCGGTCATGCCGAGCCGGCGCGCCTCGGCGTTCATCCGGCCGATGAAGGAGCCCACCCGGGCCGCGCGGTCGGACCCTTTGCCGAGGCCGTCGGCGAGCGCGTACGCAGCGTCGCTTCCGGAGGGCAGCAACAGCCCGTAGAGAAGCTGACGCACCGTCAACCTGTCTCCCGCCCGCAGCCCGGCGGTGCTCGCGCCGACCCGCGAGGCGTATGCCAGGTAGGCCTGACGCACCGTCAACCGGCGGTTCAGGTCCAGCCTCGGGGTCTCCAGCACGACCACCGCCGTCATGATCTTGGTGGTGCTGGCCATCGGCAGCGGGGTGGCGGCGCCGATGCCCCACAGCCGTCGCCGCGCGGTCCCGGCGGGACCGGCGTCCAGCAGATACGCATGCCGCGTGTGAAGGCCGACCGGCCCGGCGGAGGCCGCGACGGCCTGGCCGGCCGGCGCCACGAGGGGGGCGAGGGGGCGAGGAGCCCCGCGAGCGCCACGGCGGCGATTCGCAGCCGCGCCCGCCGGGCCCGTCCGGAACGATCCCGAGATTTCATGATCACTCGCTTCCCGCAGCGCGACCCGGCCGAACCCCGCCGCCCCCGGAATGCCCCCGAACGGGCGCGCGAGGGCGCCCTCGACAGGGCACGCAGCATCCTCCGGATTCCACCGGCCCCCCCGGGGCCCGGTCGCGCTGTTATGGTGCGCGCGTGTCGACATCGATCAGGCAGGTCCAGGTCACCTTCGACTGCGCGGAGCCGGAGCGGGTCGCGCGGTTCTGGTGCGAGGTGCTGGGATACGTCCTACCGCAGCCACCCGAGGGGTTCGCCACCTGGGACGACTACCAGCGCGCCCAGCCGCCCGAGGAGCGCGGCTCCTGGTTCGCCTGCACCGACCCCTCGGGGGTCGGTCCGCGGCTCTACTTCCAGCGCGTTCCCGAGGGCAAGGTCGTCAAGAACCGGGTGCACCTGGACGTGCGGGTCGGCACCGGGCTGGTGGGCGAGGAGCGGCTGGCCGCGCTGGAGGCGGAGTGCGCCCGGCTGCTCCCGCTCGGCGCGGTACGCGTGGAGCTCCTCTACGACGGCATCGACTCCTGCATCGTCATGCAGGACGTCGAGGGCAACGAGTTCTGCCTCGACTGAGACCTCCCCGGGCCCACGGGCATTTGGAGCCCATCGGCCCTACGGCCACCCCTCTCCTGCCGCCTAGCGTGGGGCGGGTGACGGTTCGTCAGAGCAGCTGCCCGAGGGGGCGGTGGCCGGAATGACCAAGCAGGCCACCCCTCCCCCACCGCATGACCGCCCCGCGCCGACCGCGCCCCCGCCGCCGCCGGCCTGGCGGCACTGGCTGTGGCCGATGGCGATCCTCCTCGCGCTGGGGCTGTGGTTCGCGCTGCCGCAGACTCGCGGCGGCGGCGCGGCGCCCACCGACCTCACGTACTCCCAGTTCCTCTCGGACGTCGACGCCGGGCGGATCAGCACGGTCAGCATCGAGGGGAGCAACGGCCGCAGTAGCGGGCGGTTCACCGACGGCAGCGACTACACCACCGTCATCCCGGTCCAGCTCGCCGGCCCGGCGCTGCTGGACCGGCTGGCCGCGAAGCATGTCGCGGTGACGGCGACCGCGCCCTCCTCCTCCCCCTCGGTCGGCGTGCAGATCCTGGACTGGGTGCTGATCCTGGGGCCGTTCCTGCTGATCATCTGGTTCTGGCGGCGGCTCTCCCGCGGGGCCTCCGGTCAGATGCAGGGGGCGCTGGGGGTGAGCAAGGCGCGGGCCCGGGTCTTCGACACCGAGCGGCCGCAGACCACCTTCGAGGACGTGGCCGGGTACGAGGGGGCGAAGGAGGAGATCGCCGAGGTGGTGGACTTCCTGCGGCATCCCGACCGCTACCGGCGGGCCGGGGCGACGGCGCCGCGCGGGGTGCTGATGGTCGGCCCGCCCGGCACCGGCAAGACCCTGCTGGCCCGGGCGGTCGCCGGGGAGGCCGAGGTGCCGTTCCTCTCGGTGGTCGGCTCCGGGTTCGTGGAGATGTTCGTCGGCGTCGGGGCGGCCCGGGTCCGCGACCTGTTCGCGGAGGCCCGCAAGCGCGCCCCGGCGATCGTCTTCGTCGACGAGGTGGACGCGCTGGGCGGGCGGCGGGCCGCGCCGGGGGCGATCGGGGGCAACGACGAGCGCGAGCAGACCCTCAACCAACTCCTCTCCGAGATGGACGGGTTCGAGCCGACCACCGGCATCGTGGTGCTGGCCGCCACCAACCGGCCCGAGGTGCTGGATCCGGCGCTGCTGCGGCCGGGCCGGTTCGACCGGCAGATCGTCATCCCGCTGCCGACGCTGGCCGAGCGCCGGGCCATCCTCACCCGGCACTGCCTGGGCAAGCGCCTCGATCTGGACGTGGACCTGGAGCGGGTGGCCCGGGCGACGCCCGGGTTCTCCGGCGCCGACCTGGCCAACCTCGCCAACGAGGCGGCCATCACCGCCGCCCGCGCGGACCGCGACACCCTCACCGCGACCGACTTCGACCAGGCCAGGGACCGCATCCTGCTCGGCCGCCGGGAGGGCTCCAACGTGCTGCTGCCGGCCGAGAAGCGGGCGGTGGCGGTGCACGAGGCCGGACACGCGCTGGTGGCCGCGCTGCAGCCGCAGGCGGACCCGGTGGCGAAGGTCACCATCCTGCCCGCCGGGCAGGCGCTCGGCGCCACCGAGCAGCTCCCGCTGGTCGAGCGGCACCTCCACGGGGAGGACTACCTCCGGCAGACGCTGTCGGTCCAGCTGGCGGGCCGGGCGGCCGAGTTGACGGCGCTCGGGCAGGGCTCCACCGGGGCCGCCAACGACCTCGCCCGGGCCACCGAGCTGGCCGGCCGGATGATCCGCGAGTTCGGCCTCTCCCCCGCGCTCGGACCGGTCGGCTACCCGCATCCGGGCCCGGCCTTCCTCCCCGGCTCCGGCGGCCTCCCCGGCGGCGCGGGGCGGCCGTACGCGGAGAGCACCCAGGCCCTGATCGACGGCGAGGTCTCCCGGCTGCTGCGGGAGGCCGAGCAGCAGGCCGTCGACCTCCTCGCCACCCATCGCGGCTCCCTCGACCGGCTGGTCGAACTCCTGCTGGAGGACGAGACGGTGGACGGCTCGGCCGTCTACGACATCCTCGGCCTGCCGCGCCCGGAGCAGGACCAGGCCCCGGGCGCGACGGTGGCCCCGCATCCGCGGGCCGCGTCGGGCGGCTGAGCCCGCCCGCTCCCGCCCGCGCGGCGGAGTGCGCCCGCTCCCGCCCGCGCGGCGGAGCCTTCCCGCGCCGAGCCTCCTCGCGCTAGCGGAGCCCCGAAGCGCCGCGGGTCAGCGTCGAGGCGCGGACGACCAGTTCGGGGTCGTAGACCACCCGTCGGTGGGTGTGCTCGCCGGGTGCGGCCAGGGACTCCTCGATGAGGAGTTCCGCGGAGGTCCGGCCGATCCGGCGGGCCGGCTGGCGGACCGAGGTGAGCGGGACCGCGGCCGCGGCCGCGAACTCGATGTCGTCGTAGCCGACGATGGCCAGCTCCTCCGGCACCCGCACCCCCGCCGCGAACATCGTCTGCAGCAGGCCCAGCGCCAGCAGGTCGTTGGCGCAGAACACCGCGGTGGGCCGCCGGTCGGGGCCGAGCCCGAGGAAGCGCTCCCCGGCGTCCCGGCCGGCGGCCACGTCCAGCCGCTCGGTGGGCAGGCCGATCAGCGCCTCCGCCGGCAGCCCGGCCCCGGCCAGCGCCTGCCGGGCCCCGTCCAGCCGGTTGCGGACCTGATGCAGGGTCAGCGGCCCGCCGACGAAGCCGATCCGGGTGTGCCCGGTGTCGAGGAGGTGGCGGGCCGCCAGCCGGCCGCCGAGGACGTCGTCGACCGAGACCGAGCAGCCCTCGTCCGTCCCGGCCCCCGGTCCACCCACACCACCGGGATCCCGCTGCCGCGCAGCACGCCGACGTCGGTACCACCGACCCCACCGCCCGCACCACCGGCACCGCGACCGCCGCCGCGACCGCCACCACCACCGCCACCACCGCCGTTGCCGCCACCGTCCACCGGGCTGAGCAGCACGCCGAGCACCTGCTGCTGGGCGCAGTACCGCAGGTACTCCCGCTCGCGCTCACGGTTCTGGCCGCTGTTGCAGACCATCACCACGAGTCCGGCCTCGCGGCCGGCCCGTTCCGCACCGTGGGCGATGTCGGCGAAGAACGGGTTGCCCATGTCCAGCACCAGCAGCGCCATCACCCGGCTGCGCCCGGCCCGCAGCTGCCGGGCCGACTCACTGCGGACGTAGCCGAGTTCGGCGATCACTGCCTCGACCCGCCGCCGGGTCTCCGCGGAGACCCGCTGCGGTCTGTTGATCACGTTCGAGACGGTGCCGACCGAGACCCCGGCCCGCCGGGCGACGTCCTTGATACCCACCGCACGCGCGCTTCGCACCAGCCGGCTGCCGGCTCAGAAGTGGTACTGGTCGATGTCGGCGGCGTCGAAGACGGTGGGCTGGCCGAGGGTCACCACACTGCCGGCGCCGATGGTGAAGGAGCCCAGCTCACCGGCCTTGAAGGTCTGCCCCTGGGCCCCACTGACCTGCCCGGAGGCCAGCGCGGTGGCGGCGTAGCCGGCCAGCTCGCCGAGCTTGGCCGGGTCCCACAGCTCGAAGGCGGCGACCGTCCCGTTCTTCACGTACGCCCGCATGTCGTTGGGCGTGCCGAGGCCGGTGAGCATCACCTTGCCCTTGTACTTGGAGCCGGAGAGGTACTGCGCCGCGGCCTTGATGCCGACCGTGGTCGGGGCGATGATCCCCTTCAGGTCGGGGTACTGCTGCAGCAGGCCCTGGGTCTGCTGGAAGGAGAGCTGCGGGTCGTCGTTGCCGTAGGCGGTGGTGACCAGCTTCATGTTCCTGTAGGCCGGCTTCTTCAACTCGTCCTTCATATAGCCGATCCAGGTGTTCTGGTTGGTCGCGGTCTGCGCGGCGGACAGGATCGCGATTTGGCCGGAGTAGTGGATCTGCTTGGCGATCAGCTGCACCTCGGTACGGCCCAGCGCCTCGGCGCTCGCCTGGGAGACGAAGATCTGCCGGCAGGCGGCGTCGGTGTCGGAGTCGTAGGTGACCACCTTGATGCCGTTGCTCATCGCCTGCTTCAGCGCGGTGCACAGCGCCCCCGGGTCCTGCGCGGACACCGCGATCGCGCTGACCTGCTGCTGGGTCAGGGTGTTGACGTAGGAGACCTGGCCGGCGGTGTCGGTGCCGCTGCTGGTGCCGACCTCCTTGTACTTCTCGCCGAGGTCGTCCAGCGCCTTCTTGCCGCCCTGGTCGGCGATGGTGAAGTACGGGTTGTTGACCTGCTTGGGCAGGTAGGCGACGGTCAGGCCCTTCTTGGTGGGCGCGGCCGGGTTCGCCGAGCCCCCGGCGGCGGCCTTCCCTGCGGCCTTGTCGGTGGACTGCTTGGTGGTGCCGCCGCAGGCCGCGGCGGTCAGGACGACGGCGGCGGAGAGGGCGAGCGCGGCCGCCGCACGGCGGACGGAGGGCGTGGCGGGTCTGGCGACTGCGGTCATGGCGGACTTCCTTGTCCTAGACGGAGGGTTCGTTCGAGGCCGAAGGGGCGGCGCTGGTGGCGGCGCTGGTGGAGGAGCCCGGCGCCGCTGCCCGGCGCGCGCGGGCCGCCGCGATCTGGCGGCCCACCCGCGGCGCGAGCACGGAGATCACCAGCAGCACCCCGGTGACCAGGATCTGGGACTGCGCCGAGAGGTTGACCAGGCTCATCGTGTTCTGCAGCGCACCGAGGAGGAAGACGCCGGCGATCGCCCCGCCGAGGGTGCCCCTGCCCCCGTCGAAGTCCACGCCGCCGAGGAGCACCGCGGCGATCACCGACAGCTCCAGCCCGGTGGCGTTGTCGTAGCGCGCGCTGGCGTAGTGCAGCGCCCAGAAGACGCCGGTCAGCGCGGAGACGAGACCGGTGGCGGCGAACATCCACAGCCGCAGCCGCTTCACCCGGATCCCGACGAAGTACGCCGCCTCCTCGGAGGCGCCGATCGCGAAGAGCGAGCGGCCGATGCCGGTGGCGTGCAGCACCACGGCGGCGACCACCGCCAGCACCGCCCAGGGGACGGCCGCGTACGGGATGAAGGTGCCGGCGATCCGGCCGGAGCCGAAGTCCAGGTACTGCTGCGGGAAGTCGGTCACCGAGTTCGAGCCGAGGACGATCTGCGCGATGCCCCGGTAGGCCGCCATGGTGCCGATGGTGACGGCCAGCGAGGGCAGTCCGAGCCGGGTCACCAGCAGGCCGTTGACCAGTCCGCAGGCCAGGCCCAGCAACAGGCAGAGCGGGATGATCGTCTCGATCGCCATCCCGTGGTTCCACAGCGCGCCCATCAGCGCCCCGGAGAGCCCGGCGGTGGAGCCCACCGACAGGTCGATCTCACCGGCCGCCACCAGCATCGTCATCGGCAGCGCGATCAGCGCGATCGGCAGCGTGTTGCCGATCAGGAAGGACAGGTTGAGGGCGTTGCCGAAGTCGGAGACGAAGCCGAAGGAGAAGAGCAGCAGCACGATCAGCAGTGCCCCGACCGCGGTGTCCCAGCGGACCAGCCCGCCGAGCCGGTGCCCGGTGGCACCGCCGTCCAGGGGGGTGGCGTGTGCGGCGTCGGTGGTCATCAGCGGCCACTCCTCGTCTGTGCCGCGCGTTCGCGGAGGATCCTGGCCACCCGCAGGGCCACCAGCCGGTCCACGGCGATCGCCAGCAGCAGCATCACGCCGTCGATGGCGAGCACCCAGACCGAGCTGACCCCGATGGCGGGCAGCACGCTGTTGATGGAGGTGAGCAGCACCGCGCCGAGCGCCGCGCCGTAGACGCTGCCGGAGCCGCCGGTGAAGGCGACACCGCCGACCACGACGGCGCTCACCACGGTCAGTTCGTAGCCGCTGCCGGTGCCCGAGTCCACGTTCCCGAAGCGGGCCAGGTAGAGCGCCCCGGCCAGCCCGGCCAGCGCCCCGCAGGCCACGTACGCGGCCAGCAGCCGCTTCCGGACCGGCACCCCGACCAGCAGCGCGGCCTCCTGGTTCGACCCCATCGCGTACAGCTCCCGCCCGCTGCGGTAGCTGCGGAGGTAATAGGCGACGGCGGCGAGGACCACCGCGGCCAGCACGCCCAGATAGGGGATCGCGGAGAGCCCCGAGTGGCCGAACTCGGAGAAGCCGGAGGGAAGTTGATTGGCAGTGATCTCCCGGGAGCCGACCCAGATCGAGTCCAGCCCGCGGATGATGTAGAGGGTGCCGAGGGTGACCACCAGCGCGGGCACCCGGCCGATGCTCACCAGCAGACCGTTGACCGCCCCGAAGCCGGCCCCGACGGCGACCGCGATCACCACCCCGAGCACCGGGTCGCCGCCGCCCTGGAGGAAGTCGCCGGCCGCGAAGGCGGTGATGCCCAGCACCGAGCCGACCGAGAGGTCGACGTTGCGCGTGATCACCACCATCGCCTGCCCCGTCGCCACCAGCACCAGGATGGCCGCGTTGAGCAGCAGGTCCTTGACGCCCTGCACGGAGAGGAAGTCGCCGTTGGCCAGCTGGGTGGCGCCGAGCATCAGCACCAGCACTGCGGCGATGGCGAGTTCGCGCACCTTCAGCACCCAGTCCAGCAGCCCGGTGCGGCCGCCGCCGGCCGCGGTCGAGGCGCGGTCGCGGCCCTGGCCCTGCTGGGCGGGTTCGGTCATCGAGGTCATGCCGCGTCCCCCTCCCGCCGGTCCCGGCCGGTGGCCGCGGACATCACCGACTCCTCGGTGGCCTCGGCCCGCGGGATGTCGGCGGTGAGCCGGCCCTCGTGCATCACCAGCACCCGGTCCGCCATCCCCAGGATCTCCGGCAGGTCCGAGGAGATCATCAGCACCGCCACGCCCTCCGCCGCCAGGCTGGAGAGGAGCCGGTGCACCTCGGCCTTGGTGCCGACGTCGATGCCGCGGGTGGGCTCGTCCACGATCAGCACCCGCGGGCCGGTGGCCAGCCACTTGGCGAGGACCACCTTCTGCTGGTTGCCGCCGGACAGGGTGCCCACGGCATCGGCCAGCCGGGCGTACTTGACCTGGAGCCTCACCGCCCAGTCCCGGGCCCGGTCGCGCTCGGCGCCGCGCCGCATCAGCCCGGCGGTGGAGGTGGCCTTCAGACCGGTCAGGCCGATGTTGCGGGCGATGGACATCTCCATCACCAGCCCTTGCGCCCGGCGGTCCTCGGGGACCAGCGCGACCCCGGCGGCCATCGCCACGCTGGGCGCGCCCGCGGTCAGCCGGCGGCCGTCCACCAGGACCTCGCCGGCGTCCCAGCGGTCCACCCCGAATATCGCTCTGGCGACCTCGCTGCGGCCCGCCCCAACGAGTCCGGCCAGGCCGACGATCTCGCCCTCGCGAACCTCGAAGGAGACGTCGGTGAACGCCCCCTCCCTGGTCAGCCGGCTGACGGTGAGGGCGGCCCCGCCGATCTCGGCGTCCTGCTTGGGGTAGAACTCGTCGAGGTCCCGGCCGACCATCCGGCGGACCAGGTCGTCCTCGGAGAGCCCGGCCAGCGGTTCCTCGGCGATCCACCGGCCGTCCCGCAGCACGGTCACCCGGCCGCACAGCTCGAACATCTCCTCCAGCCGGTGGGAGATGAAGAGCACCGCCACCCCTCGCTCCAGCAGTGTGCGCACCACACCGAAGAGGCGGGCGACCTCGCTGCCGGTCAGTGCGGCGGTCGGCTCGTCCATGATGAGGACGCGGGCGTCGAAGGAGAGCGCCTTGGCGATCTCGACCAGCTGCTGGTCGGCGATGGAGAGGCCGCGGGCGGGCCGGTCCGGGGCCAGGTCGACGCCGAGCCGGTCGAACAGCCCGGCGGCGGCCCGCCGTACGGCCGCGTGGTCGACCCGGCCGAAGGAGCGGCGGGGCTGGCGGCCCATGAAGATGTTCTCCGCGACCGAGAGGTCGGCGAAGAGGGTCGGCTCCTGGTAGATCACCGCCACTCCGGCGTCCCGGGCGTCGCCGGGGCCGTGGAAGACGACGGGCTCGCCGTCCAGCAGCACCCGCCCGGCGTCCGGGCGGTGGACTCCGGCGAGGACCTTGATCAGGGTGGATTTTCCGGCGCCGTTCTCGCCGGCGAGGGCGTGCGCCTCGCCCGGCAGCAGCCGCAGGGCGACGTCCTGGAGGGCGCGGACCGCGCCGAAGGACTTGCTCACCCCTTCCAGGGCGAGCACCGGCACGACGGCCTGCGGGCCGTCCGGCTCAGGTGGGGACATGGGGAGCGCTCCTCGGCATGGCGAACCGCGCGGTGGGGTACCGGGGATGTGAAATGTTTCAACGCGAGCCGGACGTTAGACCCCGGCTCTCGGGGCAGTCAAGGCTTCTGTCCAACTCCGCCGCAGGCGGCCACCGGGCGGGCCGGGGATCGCCCTCCCCACCGGCCCGGCGAACCGACCCCTCGTCAACTCCCTTCCGTCGCAGGACTGTTATCGCCGGGGCCGCACGAACACCGGGCCGACGCGGGCCCGCAGCGGCGGCGGGGGCGGGCTGCCCGGCCGCCGCCGTCTTCATGAATCGTTCAACAACACGGCTTCGACCTGGGCCGCCGCCGCGCGCCGCGCCCGGACTGTCGTACCCCCGTGCCAAGCTTGCGGCAGCCGGCCGGCGAGGAGCGGAGGTGGGTGTGACGATCCCTCAGGAGCGGTACGAGCGACTGGTCGACGACCTCCTCGGGGAGTCCGGGGTGACGCCGCCGGACGGCGGGTCCGGGTTCGGGCGCACCGCGCTGCGGGTCGACCGGCGGATCCTCGCGGTGCCGGTGCGGGCGCGGCCGGTGCTGAAGCCGCCGGAGGCGCGGGTGGACGCGCTCGTGGCGGCGGGCGAGGGGGGCGCTTCGACACAAGGGGAGGCCGATGAGGGAGTGGCTCAGCCTCGATCCGGCCTCAGCGCTGCCGTGGGCCCGACTCGCCCGCGAGAGGCCCTGATGTTCGTGGGCGGTGGCGGCGCGGGGCGGAAACCGGCGGATTGAGGCGCGCGGGCCCTGGCCCTGGCCCTGGCCCTGGACGAAAGATCATCCTCAGGTCATCATATGACCCGATCGCTGCAGCGGCTGGATGAGGGCGGACATGGCGGAAGAGGAACGGCGGACGGTGACCGGCCCGCGGGTGGGCCTGGTCGGGCTCGGCACGATGGGCCTCGGCATGGCGCGCAGCCTCCGCAGGGCCGGCCTCCGGCCCGGGGTGCACGACGTCCGCGCCGAGGTGGCCGAGCGGTTCGCCGCGGAGGGCGGCGAGGGCGGGGAGGTCGGCGAGGCCGGGGAGGCCTTCGCCACCGCGGGCGAACTCGCCGCCACCGTGGACGTCCTGGTCGGCGTGGTGGTCGACGCGGAGCAGGTGGAGGCGGTGCTCTTCGGCGAGGGCGGCGCCGCCGCGCGGCTCCGCCCCGGCGCGGTGTACGTGATGTGCTCGACGATCGCCCCGGAACGCTCCGCCGAACTGGCCGCCCGGCTCGCCGAACTGAACGTCCACTACCTGGACGCGCCCGTCTCCGGCGGCGCCGCCCGCGCCGCCGCCGGGGAGCTGACCATGATGACCTCCGGCTCGGCCGACGCGTACGCCCTCGCCGATCCGGTGCTCGAGGCCCTCAGCGCCACCGTCTACCGCCTGGGCGCGGAGCCCGGGCTCGGCTCCACGGTCAAGGCGGTCAACCAGCTGCTGGCCGGCGTCCACATCGCCGCCGCCGCGGAGGCGATGGCGCTGGGCGTCAAGGCGGGCGTGCCGCCCGAGACCCTCTACGAGGTGATCACCCACAGCGCGGGGAACTCCTGGATGTTCGAGAACCGGATGGCGCATGTGCTGGCCGGCGACTACACCCCGCGGTCGGCGGTGGACATCTTCGTCAAGGACCTCGGCATCGTGCTGGACACCGCCCGTCCGCAACGCTTCCCGCTGCCGCTGGCGGCCACCGCCCATCAGATGTTCCTCCAGGCCGCCGCCGGCGGCCTGGGCGGCGAGGACGACAGCGCGGTGATCAAGATCTTCCCGGGGATCACACTGCCCCGGCCGGCCGGCGAGGACACCGGCCCGAACGGAGGGGCCTGAGATGGGAATCCGGCTCGGCTGCATCGCCGACGACTTCACCGGCGCCACCGACCTGGCCAACAACCTGGTACGGGCCGGCATGCGAGTGGTCCAGCTGATCGGCACGCCCCCGCCGGACGCGGACGCGCTGGACGCGGACGCCGTGGTGATCGCCCTCAAGTCCCGTACCGTGCCCGCCGAGGAGGCCGTGCGCTCGTCCCTGCGGGCGCTCGACCGGCTGCGCTCGGCCGGCGCCGAGCAGATCTACTTCAAGTACTGCTCCACCTTCGACTCGACCCCGGCCGGCAACATCGGCCCGGTCGCCGAGGCGCTGATGGACGCGCTGGGCACCGACTTCACCATCGCCACCCCGGCCTTCCCGGACAACGGCCGCACGGTCTTCAAGGGCCACCTCTTCGTCGGCGACGTGCTGCTCGGCGAGAGCGGGATGCGCGACCACCCGCTCACCCCGATGACCGACTCCAACCTGGTCCGGGTGCTCGGCGCGCAGACCACCCGCCCGGTCGGCCTGATCGGGCACCGCACGGTGGCCGAGGGCGCCGAGGCCGTCCGGGGGCGGATCCGGGCGCTGCGCGCGGAGGGGATCGGCCTGGCCGTCGCGGACGCAGTCGACAACCAGGACCTGCTGCGGCTGGCCGCCGCCGTCCGCGACCTCCCGCTGGTGACCGCGGGCTCCGGCCTCGCCATCGGCCTCCCCGCCAACTGGGGCTTCGCCCCCTCCCCGGCCGCGGCCCAACTCCCGCCCCCCTCGGGGGAGTCGCGGGCGATCGTCTCCGGCTCGGTCTCCACCGCGACCAACGGCCAGGTCGCCGCCTTCCTCGCGGAGGGCCGGCCGGCCTTCGGGGTGGACCCGCTGCGCGCGGCCTCCGGCGCGGATCTCGTCGCGGAGGCGCTGGCCTTCGCCGACGGGCATCTCGCGAAGGGACCGGTGCTGTTCTACTCGACCGCCGGTCCGGAGGCGGTACGCGAGGTGCAGGGCAGGCTGGGCGCCGCCGAGGCGGGCGAGCTGGTGGAGCGGACCCTCGCCCGGATCGCCCGGGGACTGGTGGTGGACCGCGGGGTGCGCAGGATGGTGGTGGCCGGCGGCGAGACCTCGGGGGCGGTGGTGCAGGAACTCGGCCTCACCGGGCTGCGGATCGGCCCGCAGATCGACCCCGGCGTGCCCTGGTGCGCGGCGACGCTGCCGGGCGGCTCGGAACCCCCGGAGACCCTCCATATCGCTTTGAAGTCCGGCAACTTCGGCGGCCCGGCCTTCTTCACCGACGCGTTCGAGACCTGGGAGCCCCGATGAGCCCCGAGCCCGACCACAGCACCGGAACCGCCCAGCGGGACGGCACCGCCGGCCGGCCGGACGCCCCCGTCGAGCCGGGCCCCGCCCCCTGGCCGGACCCCGCCGCCGGACCGGACCCCACCGCCGGCCCGGACCCCACCGCCCTCGACGCCGCCCGCGCCGAGATCGTCCGGGTCGGCGGCAGCCTCTTCGCCCGCGGCTACGTCCACGCCAGCGCGGGCAACATCAGCGCCCGGGTCGGCGACGCCCAGCTGATCACCCCCACCGACGCCGCCCTCGGCTTCCTCCGGCCCGAGCGGCTGGCCCTGGTCGACGCCGAGGGCCGGCAGCTCGCGGGCGACCGCGCCAGCAAGACCCTGGCCCTCCACCAGCGGATCCGCGCGGCCGACCGCACGGCCACCTTCGTCGTCCACACCCACTCCACCCACCTGGTCGGCCTCACCCTCACCGGCGTGTGGAAACCGGAGGACGTGCTGCCGCCGATCACTCCGTACTACGTGATGAAGGTCGGCCACGTCCCGCTGATCCCCTACCACCGCCCCGGCGATCCGCGGGTGGCCGACCTGGTGGCAGAGCGGATCGCCGAGCGGGCGGCGGCCGGGACGCCGATCCGCGCGGTACTGCTGGAGCGGCTCGGCCCCGTCGTCTGGGGTCCGGACGCCTCCGCCGCACTCGCCGTCCTGGAGGAGCTGGAGGAGACCGCCAAGCTCTGGCTGCTCACCGGCCGCCGGCCGGACCCGCTGCCCGAGACCGCCCTCGACGAGCTGAAGTCCGCCTTCGGCGCAGCCTGGTGAGGAGACCGGAGTGAGGAGACCGGAATGCCGCGCTTCGCAGCGAACCTGAGCCTGATGTACACCGAGCACGAGTTCCCGGACCGCTTCACCGCGGCCGCCGCCCACGGCTTCCGGGCCGTGGAGTACCTCTTCCCCTATCCCTGGCCGGCCGCCGAGCTGCGCCGCCGGCTGGACGACAACGGCCTGCGGCAGGTGCTCTTCAACGCGCCGCCGGGCGACTGGGCCGCGGGCGAGCGCGGCACCGCCGCGCTGCCCGGCCGGGAGGCGGAGACCCGCGCCGGGACCGACCGCGCCCTGGAGTACGCGGCCGAACTCGGCTGCGACCAGGTGCACATGATGGCCGGTCTCGTCCCGGACGCCCGACGGGAGCCCGGTGCCCGGATCGACCGCACCGGTCCGGCCTACGCCACCTACCTGGAGAACCTCGCCTGGGCCGCCGAGCGGGCCGCCGCGGCCGGGGTACGGATCCTGATCGAGCCGATCAACCCCCGCGACATGCCCGGCTACCTCCTCAACCACCAGGCCGACGCCCACGCCGTGCTGGAGGCGGTCGGGGCGGAGAACCTCAAGGTCCAACTCGACCTCTACCACTGCCAGATCGTCGAGGGCGACCTCACCACCACCCTCCGCCGCGACCTCCCCACCGGCCGGGTCGCCCACATCCAGATCGCCGGCGTCCCGGACCGCCACGAGCCGCACACCGGCGAGTTGAACCTCCGCCACCTCCTCGACGTCATCGACCAACAGGGCTACCGGGGCTGGATCGGCTGCGAGTACCACCCGCGCGCGGGGACCGGCGAGGGCCTCCACTGGATCGGCGACCACGGAGGGGCGAGCGCATGAGGATCCTGATCACCGGAGGCTTCGGCTTCCTCGGCCGGCGGGTGGCCGGCGCCCTGCTGGAGCGCGGGACCTTCCGGGGTGCGCCGATCGACCGGCTGCTGCTGGCCGACCGCGTCACCGACCCCGGCTCGCCGCTCACCGCCCACCGGCTGGTGGAGACCGTCGAAGGCGATCTGACGGAGCGTCTGCCGGAGCTGCTGGCCGAGCCGGTGGACGCGGTGATCCATCTCGCGGCCGCCGTCTCGGCGGAGTGCGAGGCCGACTTCGACCTCGGGATGCGCGGCAACGTGGAGACCACCCGCGCCCTGCTGGAGGCGCTGAGGGCGCAGACCGCGCGGGCCGGCGGAGGCTCCCCGCTTCCGCTGCTCCTCTTCTCCAGCAGCGTCGCCGTCTACGGCTCCGACCCGGCCCTCCCCCTGCCGGCGGTGGTCGACGAGTCCACCCTGCCCACCCCGAGGTCCAGTTACGGCGCGGAGAAGCTGGTCTGCGAGCAGCTGGTCGCCGAGTACACCCGGCGGGGCTTCCTGGACGGCCGGGTGGCCCGGCTGATGACCGTCGCGGTGCGGCCGGGGAAGCCGAACGCCGCGGCCTCCGGCTTCCTCTCCGGGATCATCCGCGAGCCGCTGGCCGGACTGCCCGCCGTCTGCCCGGTGGACACCGGCCTGCGGGTGGCGCTGGCCTCCCCGCCCCGGACGGTCGCCGGCATCCTGCGGGTGGCCGAGGCCGAACGCGGCCCGGAGCCGGGGCGGCTGGCCGGCGGGCTGCCGGTCAACCTGCCGGCGCTCACCGTGTCGGTCGCGGAGATGCTGGCGACCCTGCGCCGGGTGGCAGGCGACGCGGTGGCCGACCTGGTCACGGTGGCGCCGGACCCGGCGGTCGAGGCCATCGTCGGCTCCTGGCCGGCGGACTTCGACCACCGCCGGGCCGCGGCCCTCGGCCTGACCCCCGACCCGGACTTCGAGTCGGTGGTCCGCGGGCATCTCGCCGCCACCGGCTCCGCGATCACCCCTCGCTAGACTGCCGGCCATGTTCTCCAAGCTGAGCGGCCCGGTTCGGCTCACGGACCGGGTGGCCGCGCTGCTGGCGGAGGAGATCGAGTCCGGGCGGCTGGCCGAGGGGGACCGGCTGCCGACCGAGGTCGAGCTCGTCAGTCAGCTCGGGGTCAGCCGGACGGTGGTCCGCGAGGCCGTGTCCCGGCTGCGCAACGCGGGCCTGGTCGAACCGCGCCAGGGCCGCGGGGTCTTCGTCCTGGCCCGCCGCACCCGGCCGCTCGACCTCGAGGCCGCCGCTGCGGACGACCCGCTGGGAGCCGACGCCAAGTCAAATGTCCTGAAAATCGTGGAGGTCCGCCGGGCCATCGAGGGCGAGGCCGCGGAGCTGGCGGCGTCCCGGGCGACCGCCGCCGACCTCGCCCGTATCCGGGCCGCGCTGGACGCGATCGACGCCGCGGTGGCCGCCGGCGGCGACGGCACCGACGAGGACCTGGCCTTCCACCGCTCGATCGCCGAGTCCACCGGCAACGCGGTCCTGGTCGCCACCGCCCGCTACCTCGGCGAGGTGTCCCGCCGAGGGATCAGGGTCACCAGGGCGAACGAGGCCAGGCGCGGCGACTTCGCGGAGGCCGTCCGCCGGGAGCACCAGGCGATCGTGGAGGCGGTCGAGGCGCGGGACGCCCGCCGGGCCCGCTCGGCCGCCCGCCGCCACCTCAAGCGGGCGGCGAGCCGGCTGCAGGACGCCGACCCGGCGTTCTGGGACACCACCGGGACCGTTCCGGTGGACCCGGAGTCCGCGCGCTGATCCGCTCCCGGTTCCGTTCGGGCCGCCCGGTCCGCCCGGTCCGGAGGGGATTCCGGCGGCTTTCGAATGGGCCGCCCCGGGCGGAGGGCCGACAAGCGCAGGGAAATGCGGAGATGTCCGCTATTCCGCGGCGATAACGCTGCCCGGCGGGGTGAGATGGATCTCAGCCGGGATTTCCCGGCCGACGGTCGCGATCTTCATCCAGCCCTCATCTTTCGGGGGCTACGCATCGGTAACCCCCTCCGGCTATACAGAATCCCCACAACCCGCACCGGGTCAACGTGTTACGTTCCCGTGTCGTTCGGGGGCCGACGACGCGAGCCAGGGGTTTTTTGTGGGTCATATGCAGCACATGAACGGCGGCTGGATCACTCCGGTCCTGTCCTATGTGATGGCAGTGGTCGGCTCCGCTCTGGGACTGCGCTGCACCGTGCGCGGACTGGGCACCGAAGGCCGTACCAAGCGCGCCTGGCTGATCACCGCCTCGATCGCGCTGGCGGCCGGAATCTGGACGATGCACTTCATCGCCATGCTCGGCTTCGCCGTCGAGGGCAGCCCCATCCGCTACGACATCCCGCTCACCCTGCTGAGCCTGCTGGTGGCGGTCCTGGTGGTCGGCGCCGGCGTCTTCATCGCCGGCTACGGCGGCTCGCGGGTGCGCTCGGTGGCCTTCGGCGGAATCGGCACCGGGGTCGGCGTCGCCGCCATGCACTACATCGGCATGGCCGCGGTCAACCTCCACGGCACCATCAGCTACTCCCCCGGCCTGGTGGCGCTCTCGGTGGCGATCGCGGCGGTGGCCGCCGCCGCCGCGCTCTGGGCCGCCCTCACCATCCGCGGCACCCTCTACACCTCGATCGCCGCACTCCTGATGGGCCTCGCGGTCAGCTGCATGCACTACACCGGGATGCTCGCCGCCACCGTGCACGTGGACGGCGGCCACGGCCCGCTCAGCGGCGCCACCGCGGGCTCCTTCATCTTCCCGCTCGCCGTGGTGCTCGGCTCCTTCCTCTTCCTCACCAGCGCCTTCGTGGCGCTCTCACCGACCGCGCAGGAGCGCGCCGAGGACGCCGCCGCCGCGGGCCCGCTGACCGAGGTCGAACTCCCCGCCTCCTGACCGCGACCGGCCGGCCCCCGAGGTCCCGCGTCCCCCCGCTCACCGCCGAGGAGACCCCCCTCCCATGACCACCCGACTTCCGCTGCCCGAGCGGCTGCGTCCGAAAACGATCCGCGCCAAGGTGGTCGTCCTGCTCACCGTGCCCGTGGTGTCGCTGATGGCCCTGTGGGGCTATGCGGCCGTGGGCACGGCGTCCCAGGTGTCGGCCGCCCAGCAGCTGCGGGACATCAACACCACCCTCACCACCCCCATCCGCGACCTCACCGGCGCGGTGGAGGACGAGCGGACCGCCGCACTGGTCTACCGCGCGGCCCCGAACTCCGCCGACCGCACCGCTCTGGACGGCGCCGAGCAGCGCACCGACCGGGCCGTGGCGGCACTCCGCAGCGGTGTCGACCGCAGCAGCACGGACACCGCCGCCCTCGACTCCGACCTCCCCGCCCGGATCAACGCCCTGATGAGCAGCGCCGGTTCGCTGGCCGCCGGCCGCTCGGGCCACGGCGCAGCGGACCTGGCGAGCGGCTACGACCGGACCGTCGAGCGCGCCTTCTCGGTGCAGGCCGGACTGGCCGACGCGGCCGGCGCCAAGCAGTCCGGCGACGCCCGGGCGGTGCTCGAACTCGCCCGCGCCCGCGAGGCGCTGAGCCGCCAGGACGGCGACTTCCGGGCGGCCCAGGCGGCCGGCGTCCTCCAGCAGCCGCAGTACCTGGACTTCGTCCGGCAGAGCGCCGTCCAGCAGTCCCTCACCGAGGGCGCGCTGCCGGACCTGAGCGCGCAGGACTCGGCCGGGTACCGCGCGGTGCTCGACTCCGCCGCGTCCGCCTCGCTGGCCAAGGCGCAGCAGGCGATCTCCGCCGCGGGCGCCGGCGGGGCGCTGACCGCGGTGCCCGCCGACTACTGGTCGGCGGCCGCCGGGAGCACGCTGTCCGGACTCGGGCAGGCGGAGGCGGCGGCCGAGGCCCGCGGGGCGAGCGCCGGCCCGTACTCCTTCTCCGTGCTGGGCGGCTCGGGTCTGGCGGTGGTGCTGGGACTGCTCGGCGTGATCTGCTCGCTGGTGCTCTCCGTCCGGGTCGGCCGCGGGCTGGTCACCGACCTCACCGGGCTGCGCAACACCGCGCTCCAGCTGGCCTCCTCCCGCCTGCCGGGCGCGATCCGCCGGATCCACAACGGCGAGGAGCTGGATGTCGAGGCCGAGGCCCCGCTGGCCGACTCCGAGGCCGGGCGCAGCGAGGTCGGCCAGGTGGCCGCCGCGCTGAACACCGTCCACCGGGCGGCGCTGCGCGCGGTCGCGGGCCGGGCCGCGGCGCTCACCGGCGTCTCCGGGGTGTACGTCGGCCTGGCCCGGCGCAGCCAGGTGCTGCTGCACAAGCAGCTGGACCTGCTGGACACCATGGAGCGGAGGACCGAGGACCCGGCCGAGCTGGAGGACCTGTTCAAGCTCGACCACCTCACCACCCGGATGCGCCGGCACGCCGAGTCGCTGCTGATCCTCTCCGGCTCCGCGCCGGGCCGCGCCTGGCGCAACCCCGTGCCGCTGCTGGACGCGGTGCGCGCGGGCGCGGCGGAGACCGCCGACCTCAGCCGGGTCCGGATCGAGAGCGTCCCGCAGCTGTGGCTGGACGGCAGCGCCGTCGCCGACCTGGTCCACCTGATCGCCGAACTGACCGAGAACGCCGCCGCGTTCTCCCCGCCGCACACCCAGGTCGCCATCCGCGGCGACGAGGTCGGCACCGGCGCGGTGCTGGAGATCGAGGACCGCGGGCTCGGCATGAGCGACGCCGCGCTGCGGGCCGCCAACGAGCGGATCGGCGCCGAGGAGGTCAACCTCCTCGACTCCCGCCAGCTCGGCCTCTTCGTAGTCAACCGGCTGGCCCAGCGGCTCGACATGCGGGTGACGCTGCGTCACTCGGTGTACGGGGGCGTGTGCGCGGTGATCTTCATCCCCAAGGACCGCCTCGGCGCCCTCCACCCGGGCCTGGCCGAGACGGCGTCCGGGGCGGGGCCGGGCGGCAGGTCGGCCGGCGCGGGCGAGGGCCGGGCGATGCTCCCCCGCTACGCCCGCGGCGTTGGCGAGGCGCGGAGCGCGGTACCGCAGGGCGCGAGCGCCCGCGGCCTCCGCTTCCCGGAGGCGCACACCCGGGCACCCGGCGCGACGTCCGCGCCCGCACCGGCGTCCACGCCGGCGCCCGCACCCGCACCGGCGCCCGGTGGCGGCGCGCACCGCGCGGCAGCCACCGGCGCGACGGCCTCGGCGCACTCCGTCCCGCGCCCACGGCACGCCGGCCAGCACGCGGCCGAGACCCCCGGCACGGGCTCCGCGTCCGCCCGGCCCGGGACCGTCCAGCCCGCGACCGCCGAGGCGGCGCCTTCCGGTGGCGCGCCCACCGAGGCCGCCCCCGCCGCGGCCGCGGACGCCCAGGGCCTCCCCCAGCGGGTGCGGCAGGCCAGCCTCGCGCCCGAGCTGCGCCGCACCGGGCAGCAGGGCGGGCCGGACCAGCCGGACACGGCCGGCGGGCAGCAGTCGCGGCCGGCCGCGTACCGCTCGCCCGAGGCGGCCCGGGCCACCATCAGCTCCCTCCGCTCCGGCCGGCGCCGCGCCCGCGCCGCCGGCGCGAACCCAGGCGCAGGGGCAGCCACAGGCGCGGACGCAGGCGCAGGCGCAGCCACAGGCGCGAGCGCTCCCGCCGAGCAGAGCCGCTCGGCCGAGGCGCACCGCGGGAACCGGACCACCGACCCGAACCGGGCCCCCGCCCGGGCCGGGCCGAGGCAGGGGAAGACCAGTGAACGAGCCGTACACCATCACCCACCTGAGCGGTCCGGCCCCGGATCCCGGCAGCGGTTCCGGCAGCGGCTCCGGCGACGGCGTCGACTGGCTCCTCGACGACCTGGTCTCCCGGGTCGGCGAGGTCCGCTGCGCCGTGATGCTCTCCTCGGACGGCCTGGTGGTCGGCGCCTCGGCCGGGATGGACCGCGCCGAGGCCGAGCGGTTCTGCGCCATCGCCTCCGGCTTCCACTCCCTGGCGAAGGGCGCCGGACGGCACTTCCAGGCGGGCGGCGTCATCCAGACGATGGTCGAGCTGGAGTCCGGCTTCCTCTTCGTGGTGGCCGCCGGGGACGGCTCCTGCCTCGCCGTCTTCACCCACGGCAACGCCGACATCGGCCTGATCGCCTACGAGATGGCCGTCCTGGTCGAGCGGGTCGGCGAGCACCTCGGCGTCCCCGCCCGGACGGACGGCGCGCCGTGAGCGAAGAGGTCAGCGACGGCGGCGGACCCGCCTCGGGCGACGAGTGGAGGGACCGCTACGACGAGGAGGCCGGCCCGCTGGTCCGCCTCTACGCGATGACCGCCGGCCGGGCCCGGCCGCCCGACAGCGCCGGGCGGATCGGCCTGATGGCGATCGTCCAGCCGACCGGCGAGCGGCCACCCGGCTTCCTGCCCCCCGAGCAGCGCGATCTCCTCCGCCTCTGCGGCGACGCCCCGCAGCCGGTCGCCGATCTGGCGTCCGACTCCGGGCTGCCGGTCGGCGTGGTGCGGGTACTGCTCGGCGAACTGGTCACCCACGGACTGGTCCGCATCACCCCGCCCGAGGCGGAATCCCCAAGCCACCGCCCGGACGCCCGACTTCTGCGAGACGTGATCAATGGCCTTCGCGCACTCTGACCGATCCACCGGCCGATCCACCGGCCGGTCCGCACACCGGTCCGAGCCGCCCGCGCGGCCCGGGCGGCCGGCCTTCACCGCCCTCAAGATCCTGGTGGCCGGCGGCTTCGGCGTCGGCAAGACCACCCTGGTCGGAGCGGTGAGCGAGATCCGCCCGCTGACCACCGAGGAGAACCTCACCGAGGTCGGCCGCCCGGTCGACGACCTCCAGGGGGTGGAGACCAAGACCACCACCACCGTGGCGATGGACTTCGGCCGGATCACCCTCCGCGACGACCTCGCCGTCTACCTCTTCGGCACCCCCGGCCAGGACCGCTTCTGGTTCGCCTGGGACGAGCTCGCCACCGGCGCCCTGGGCGCGGTCGTCCTGGCCGACACCCGGCGGCTGGTGGACTGCTTCCCGGCGGTGGACTTCTTCGAGGACCGGGGCATCCCGTTCGTCGTCGCGGTCAACTGCTTCGACGGCGTCCAGGCGCACAGCGAGCAGTCCATCTCCGGCGCCCTGGACCTGGGGCCGGACGCACCGGTGGTGCTGTGCGACGCACGCGACCGGGAGTCCGGCAAGGAGGTGCTGATCAGGCTGGTGGAGCACGTCCTGACGTCACGCCACCAGCCGGGCGACGGCGGGTAGCCGCGGGAGCGCGGCGTGCGGCGGCGCGGCGCGCGGCGGCGCTATACCACCGCGGCCACCTGGGCGGCGGTGAGGGCCTGGTTCCACACCCGGACGCCCCGCACCGCGCCGGGGAACCAGTCCGCGGGACCGGTGGCGTTGTGGGCGCGGCCGATCGCCAGGGGCCCGTGCGAGGCGGGCTGCTGGGCGTCGTTCAGCCGGACGCTGCCCTGGGCGCGGCCGTTGACGTAGAGGACCAGCAGCCCGCGCGCGCCGTCGTCGACGCCGACCAGATGGGTCCAGACGCCGGCCACCGGCTTGCCGGTGGAGAGCGCGCGGACGCCGGGCCGCGCGAAGGCCCAGCGCCGGTCGCTCCCCGAGTACTGCAGGTAGAAGCCGCTGCCCCCGCTGCCGCCGCTGTCCTGGCTGACCGCGGTGGCGAACTGGTCTGCGACGCGGTCGATCCGCACCCACGCGGAGACGGTGAAGCTGTGCCCGGCGCCGGTGTCCAGCACCTGTCCCGAGGTCGTGATCGAGCTGCTACGGCCGTTGAAGATCGCCCCGCGGCTCTTCACCACCGGCCAGCGGACGTCGGTGGCGGTGGCCGGATGCCCGCCCGCGGTGTCCGGCACCCGGTCCCCGGTGTGCGAGGTCAGCGTCCAGGCTCCGGTCGGGGCCGGCACGGACTGCCCCGCGGCGGCCCGGCCGTCGGCTCCGCCCCCGCCCGTCGCCCGGAGCCCGAGCACCACCACGAGCGCCAGCACGACGGCCAGCCCGGCACCGGAGAGCAGCAGGGTGCGCCGGGCGGGCCCGCGCCGGCGGGGCCCCGACGGGCCGTCGCCGCCGAAGCCACCGGGAGCCGGATACGGCGTGGCGGGGGCGCCGGGAGCGCCCGGCGCGCCCGGCGCGCCCGGCGCGCCGAAGCCTGGCGCGGGATACGGCGTGGCCGGCCCGCCCTGGCCCGGCACGGCGTACGGCGTTCCGTACCCGGGCTGGCCGGGGGCGCCGCCGTGACCGCCGGGGGGCGTGGCCGATCCGCCGGCCCCGGCAGTGCCGTAGCCGCCCGGGACGCCCGGGCCGCCGTAGCCGCCGGGGGCGCCCGGTCCGCCGGGAGCGGCGATCGGCGGAGCGAGCGGCCAGCTCTCCGTACCGGCCGGCGGGTAGGGCGCGGGCATCGGCGCACCGGCTGCCGGGAAGCCGGCCCCGGTACCGCCGGCCGCGTCCCCATCGCCCCCGGCGAAGCCACCGGTCCCGGCGGCTCCTGCCGCACTCCCCGGGAAACCGCCGCCAGCCCCGGTGGGCCCGGCCGCGCCTTCCGCGAAACCGCCACCCGCCCTGGTGGATCCCGCCGCGCCCCCCGCGAATCCGCCGCCGAAGCCCGGGTCTGCCGCGCTGCCGCGGGCACGGGCGCGGTCCAGCACCTGGCGGGGGGTCGGGCGCTGCTCCGGCTCCTTGGCCAGGCAGTCGGTGATCAGGCCGAGGAGCTCGGGATCGTCGATCCCGTTCAGCTCGGGGGTGGCGTGGACGACCCGGTAGAGCAGCGACGGGGTGGCGCCCATGCCGAACGGGTTGGCGCCGGTGGCGGCGAAGGCCAGCACCGCACCGAGCGAGAAGACGTCGCTGGCCGGGGTGATCTCCCCGGTGTTCACCTGCTCCGGGGACATGAACCCGGGCGAGCCCACGACCAGCCCGGTCATGGTGGAGCCGGGGTTCTCCAGGATCCGGGCGATGCCGAAGTCGATCACCCGCGGGCCGTCGTCGCTCAGCAGCACGTTGGAGGGCTTGAGGTCGCGGTGGACGAGGCCCGCCGCGTGGATCGAGACCAGCGCCTCGGCGAGCCCCGCGGCCAGCGAGAAGACGGAGTCGGCGGGCATCGCGCCCTGCCCGTTGACCGCGTCCGCGAGCGAGGGCCCGGGGATGTAGCTGGTGACCAGCCAGGGCTGGGGGGCGTCCGGATCGGCGTCGATCACCGGGGCGGTGAAGGCTCCGCTGACCGCGCGGGCGGCCGCCACCTCGCGCCGGAAACGCGAGCGGAACTCCGGCTGGCGTACCAGCTCGGTGTGCACCACCTTGACCGCGACCCGGCGTCCGCCCGGCGACCTGCCCAGGAAAACCCGGCCCATCCCGCCCGCGCCCAGACGCTCGACCAGCTGGTAGTCGCCGATGGAACGCGGGTCGTCCGACTCCAGCGCTGCCACTCATCCTCCTGTGTCCTGTGCCGATCCACAGGTCTCCGTCCCGGCCGCCCCCAGCATAGGGGGCGGCGGATCTTCGCCCGCCGGAGGGCTCGTCACCAAGCCCGCACGTTCCCTGACACTCCGTCAACACCCTTGCCGACGGCGGGTAACGTGCTCCGTGCCGGTCGAGGACCAAGACGAGGACGACGAGGACGTGGTTCGCTGATGCAACCTTCCGAGACCGAAACCGCAACCGAGACCGAGAGCGCGGGCGCGGACGCGGGCAGAAGCGCGGGCGGAAGCGAGGCCGAGAGCGGGACGGCGACCGGCCTCCCGCCCGGAGCGCGGCCGCGGCCGAACGGCGTCCTCGCCTCCAGCTCGGTGCTGATCCCCGATCGGGAGGGCCGGGTGCTCTGTGTCCGCCTCACCTACGGGCCGCACCGGATCGCCCTCCCCGGCGGCGGTCAGGACCCCGGCGAGTCCCCGCGGGAGACCGCCGCCCGCGAATGCCGCGAGGAGATCGGCGTCACCCCGCGGCTGCGCGAGCTCGCCGCCGTGGACTGGTCGGCCGCCCCGGGCCGGCCGCCGATCGCCACCACCGTCTACTGGGCGGAGCCGCTCACCGCGGCGGAGGAGGGCCGGCTGGTCCTCCAGCCCCGGGAGATCGCGGCCTGCGGCCATCTGACCGCCGAGGAGGTCCGGGCCGCCGCCACCCCGCGGATCGCCCGCCGGATCACCGCCTGCCTGGCCGCCGGGCCCGGCGCGGGGCCGCTGGAACTGGTCAACGGCCACCTCGCCGACCACTCCGCTGCGGCCCTGCCGGCCGGCCCGCCGCCGGCCGACCCGCCGGGCCGGACGCCGCCGCCGCTGAGCGGGCCCCGCTCACCCTCGCGGTGGCCCCGCCGGAGCCCCCGCCCGTGCTGCAGCCGTTCGCGGCGTACCTCGCCTCCCGCCCCCGGATCCTGGTCAAGGCGCGGGCGCTGATCCGGGACGCCGACGGCCGCGTCCTGCTGGTCCGGGTCCGTCCGGCGGACGGCTCGGCGGACGCCGCCGCGCCCTGGGTGCTGCCGGGCGGCACCCTGGAGCCGGACCGGGAGCACCCCCGGCAGGCCGCCGTCCGCGAGTTGGCCGAGGAGCTGGGCTGGTCCCGCCGCCCCGGCCGGCTGCTGGCCGTGGACTGGTCCACCCGCAGCGGCCCCGAGCACCATCTGATCCACGTCTACGACGGCGGCCTCGCGGACGCCGGGGACCTGGCCGGGATCCGGCTCCAGGAGGACGAGTTGACGGAGTGGCGGCTGGTCACGGCGGCCGAGGCGGAGGAGCTCCTCCGCCCCCAGTCCGCGGCCCGGCTCGCCGCCGCCCGCTCGGTCGCCCTCTCCGCCGCCGGCGGCCGGGCCGTCGAGCTGCTGGACGGCCGGCCGGTGGGGCCGGTGGGACCCGACGGTCCGGCGGGTCCGGTCGGCAAGTCTTGACGGTGTCCAGGCGAGTCCCCAGACTTCCCCGCATGCCCTCCCAGCCCGGCCCGACCGCCCTCGCCCCCGCAGCCGACTACGACGTGCCCGCCCTCCGCCTGGCCGTCGAACGGGAGGCCGAACGGGTGGCCCGGCTCCTCGCCGGGGCCCCCGATCCGGACCGGCCGGTGCCCGGACTGGCCTGGAACGTCGGCCAGTTGGCCGCCCACCTGTGCGCCGCGTACCACGCCTTCGGCCTGGCGATCCGCGGCGAGGACCTCCCTGCCGAGCTGGCCGCCGCGAGCGCGACCGCCGTGGCAGACGCCGAGGCCGACACCCACGGCGGCGCCGCCCACGACGACACCCACGGCGCCGCCCCCGGCCTCCGCCCGGAGCGGCTGGCCGAGATCAACTCCCGTTCCCTGCCGCTCTTCCAGCAGCCCACGCCGGCCGAGGCGGCCGAGGCCCTGCGCGCCGCCGCGGCCGCCCTCCTCGCCGCCCTGGACGCCCACCCGGACCCGGCCGCCCCGCTGCCGGCCCCCTGGTACGGGGCCGGCGTCGAACTCCCGGCGGCGGTCCTCGCCGCCCTGGCGGTCAGCGAGACCCTGGTCCACGGCCGCGACCTGGCCGGCGCCCTCGGCGCCGACCGGCGCCTGCCGCCCGAGTCCGCGCGCGCCGCCGCGCCGGTGGTGCTCGGCGCGATGCTGCCGCTGCTGGCCGACGAGGCCGCCACCGGCGGGCCGCCGGTCGCGTTCCGGCTGCGCATCCGCGGGGCCCGGCCCTTCGACCTCCGTAGCGCCGACGGCCGGGCCCACTGCGGGCCGGCGGCCGGGCCCGTCGACTGCACCCTCTCGCTCAGCGCCGACGCCGCCCTGCTGATCGGCTTCGCCCGGGAGCCGGTCTGGCGGACGATAGCCACCGGACGGTCCTTCGCCTACGGCCGGCGCCCCTGGCTCGGCCTCGGCTTCCACCGCCGCTTCCGCACCCCCTGACCGACCCCCCGGTCACCACCGCGGCTCGGGGTACGGCAGGCTTGGCCCATGCCCGCGTCGATCTCCCGCAGCACCGCGTACGACCAAGCCACCGCGCCGTTCACCGAGGAGCTCGCTCCCGGCGTGCACGCCTACCTCCAGCCGCCCGGCAGTTGGTGCATCAGCAACGCCGGCGTCATCGACGCCCCGAGCGGCCCGGTCCTGGTGGACACCGCCGCCACCATCGCCCGGGCCACCGCGCTCCGGGACACCGCCCTGCGGCTGTGCGGCGGCGCGGCCCCGCGGACCGTCGTCAACACCCACCACCACGGCGACCACACCTACGGCAACTCGGTGTTCCTCCCGCACGCCACCGTCGTCGGCCACGCCGAGTGCGCCGAGCAGCTGCTGGCCGCCGGGCTCCAACTCCACCAGATCTGGCCGGACATCGACTGGGGCGAGATCATCCTGGCGCCGCCCACCACCACGTACTCCACCACCGTCCACCGGCTTCCGCACCCCGAGCTGCGGATCGAGCTGATCCACCCCGGGGTCGCGCACACCACCGGCGACACCATCGTCTGGCTGCCCGAGCAGCGGATCGCCTTCGCCGGCGACCTGCTGATGCCGGGCCGCAGCCCGTTCTGCTTCATGGGCTCCGCCACCGGGATGCTGACGGCCCTTCAGGTGCTCCGCGAGCTGGACCCGGCGGTGATCGTCCCCGGCCACGGACCGGTCTGCGGACCGGAGGCGATCGACGACGCCGCGGACTACTTCCACCGCCTCCTCGAACTCGCCCGGCGGACCCGGGCCGAGGGAACCGACCCGCTGGCGGCGGCGCGCGCCGCCGACCTCGGCCCGCACAGCGCCCTCGGCGAGAGCGAGCGCCTGGGCGCGAACCTCCTCCGCGCCCTCGCCGACCTGGACGGCACCCCGCCCGGCGCCCCGCTCCCGCTCGGTCCCGCGCTCTCCCACATGATCGCCCTCAACGGCGGCACTCCGCTGCGCTGCTGCGCCTGACCGGCCTCCGCGTGGCATGATTCATTTCCGGTGCCGCCCGAAGAACCGTTCGGCGCGGCGGAGTTGAGGACAAGGCGGAACGCGCGTGGCGGACCAGACCACCGGGGCCGAGGCCGGGGAGCAGCCCGGCGAGGAGTACGAGCAGGGCGTCGACCTGCGCACCCATCTGCCGCACCCGGCCCGGATGTACGACTACTACCTGGGCGGCAAGACCAACTTCGCCGCCGACCGCGAGGCCGCCGAGCAGGCCATCGCCCTCTACCCGCAGACCCGGGACGTGGCCCGGGCCAACCGCGCCTTCCTTGGCCGTGCGGTCCGCTTCGCCGCCGCCCGCGGCGTCCGGCAGTTCCTGGACGTCGGCACCGGCATCCCCTCCCCCGGCAACACCAACGAGGTCGCCGCCGAGGTCGCCCCGGACGCCCGGGTGGTCTACGTGGACAACGACCCGATCGTCCTCACCCACGCCCGCGCCCTGCTCGCCGGAATGGACCCGTCCCGCCGCACCCGGGTGCTGCTGGGCGACCTCCGCGAGCCGGCGACGCTGCTCGCCGAGGCGGGCGCGGTCCTCGACCTGGACCGCCCGGTGGCGCTGATGCTGGTCGCCATCCTGCACTTCATCCGCGACGAGGAGGACCCGGCGGGACTGGTCCGCGAGCTCCTGGCGCCGCTGGCCCCCGGCAGCTGCCTGATCCTCTCGCACGGCACCGCCGACGGCATCGAGGCCGAGCTCCGGACCGGCGGGGTGGACATCTACCGCAACGCGACCGCGCCGCTGGTCTTCCGGACCCACGAGGAGGTCTCCGGCCTCTTCGCGGGCACCGACCTGGTCGAGCCGGGGCTGGTGCTGGCGCACGACTGGCGGCCGAAGGCCCCCGGCCCCGAGCCGGCGCCGCCGGCGCCGCTGGCCCCCACCCTCTACGCCGGGGTGGGCGTGAAGCCGTGACCCGCCGGTGAACGCCGTCCCGCCGGGTCTCCGCCGGGTCCCCGCCGGGTCTCCGCCGGAGCGCCGGTTCGGCGTAGCCTGGTGGGCGGACCTGAACCGCCGCGAGTCCCGGAGGAGCGAGATGGCGCGTGAGACGCGGGTGCCCGGACCGGACCACCCGATCACCATCGAGAAGAACCCCAGGCGGGTGGTCGTCCGGGCCGGCGGGGCGGTGGTCGCCGACACCCGCCGGGCACTGACCCTCTCCGAGGGCCTGGAGGGCGGGTACCCGCCGGTCCAGTACATCCCCCTGGAGGACGTCGACCCCGCGGTGCTGACCGGGACCGAGAGCCACACCTACTGCCCGTACAAGGGCGAGGCCTCCTACTACTCCCTCCGCACCGGGGACGGGCAGGAGATCGCCGACGCGGTGTGGACGTACCCCGAGCCGCATCCGGCGGTGGCCGAGATCGCCGGCCATGTCGCCTTCTACCCCAAGCATGTGACGATCGATCAGGACTGAGGGCGGATCCCCTCCGCCGCGGTCCGCCGCACCCCGAAGCAGACCAGGCCCAGGCAGCACAGCGCCAGCAGGGCGACGGCGGCCAGCATCACCGGGTAGGAGACCAGCCCGGAGAGGGTCGCCAGCACGGTCGGCAGCAGGAAGCCCGCGTAGGCGAGGGTGAAGTAGACGCCGGTCAGCCCGGCGAGGTCGTCCGGGCCGGCCATCCGCTGCACCTCCAGCAGCCCCGTGACCACGGTGATCCCGTAGCCGGCGCCCAGCACCGCCGCGCCGACCGCCGCCGCCCACGGCGACAGCCACCGCGCGTCCACGGCGCAGAGCACCGCGCCGGCCAGCATCACCGACATCGCCACCACGGGGGCCCGGCCGCCGTGGCCGCCGGCTCCCCGCAGCCGCTTCGCCAGCGGCTGCACCGCCGCGCCGGTGCCCAGCATCAGCACGGTGAGCGCGGTCGCGTACGCCAGCCCCCACTGCCCGACCTTCGCCCCGACCAGCTGCGGCATCACCGCGTACGCCAGCCCCGCCGCGCCGAACACCCAGGGCGCCATCGGCAGCACCACCAGCCGGAACCGGCGCCTGGCGGGCGGCGGGATCCGCAGATCCCGCAGCAGCCCGAGGACGAGCCCGCGCGCCGGACCGGCGGTCGGCGCCCCGGCGCCCGCCGCCTCTACGCCCGCCGCCCCGCCCCTGGTCTCCGGCACCCGCAGCAGCAGCACCGGCAGCGCGGCGGTGATCGCCATGTGCACCAGGTACGGCAGCACCATCGGCCACGGCCCCCACTGCGCCAGCGCCCCGGCGACACCCGCGCCCAGCCCGAACCCGACCGTCTGGCAGAACGAGGCCCGCCGGGCCGCGGCCCCACTGTCGCCGCCACCGTCCGCCGCGGCCGACAGCTCCTTCACCCAGCTGGTCCCCACCGCCATGGCGATCCCCACCGCCACGCCGGTGACCAGCCGTCCGGCATAGATCGCCCAGGCGCTCTGCCCACCGAAGCAGAGCACCGCACTGGCCAGCACGGAGGCGGCCGTCCCGGCCACCATCACCCGCCGCCGACCGCTCCGGTCCGACACCGGTCCGGCCAGCAGCAGCCCCGGCACCAGCCCGACCACATACGCCCCCAGGAACGCGTCCACACTGAGGGCGGAGTAGCCGCCCAGCCGCCGGTACATCAGCAGCAGCGGCGTGAACTGGTTCCCACCCCACCCGCAGGCGAACATGGCCGCCGCGACGACCGGCCAACGCCGGGCGGCGACAGGCGCGGACGACACGGATATCCCTCGAACGTCGAGCATCTGTGGCAGAACTTTCCGTAGTAGCGAACCGGCCTGCGATCCGGCCAGGGCGGCCCGGGACCGCGCCCCGGACCACTCACGGTGAACCGTGGGTCGCAGACAGGTGGGCGCGCAGGGCCGCGGTGAACGCCGCCCCGTCGCCGGCGGCGAGGTGGCCGAGCAACTCCTCGTGCTCGTCGGCCAGTTCGGCCAGCCGGTCCGGGCGCGGACCCAGCGCGGTGATGCTCATCCGGCGCTGCCGGTCGCCGAGGGTGGCGTAGAAGCGGGCGGCGATCGCGTTGCCGGAGGCCTCGACCACCCCGCGGTGGAAGGCCTCGTCCGCGACCGCGAAGGCCCGGACGTCGCCGGACCGGGCGTGCTCGCGCTGCTCGGCGATCGTCTCCCGCAGCCGCACCCGGTCGGCGGCGTCCAGCCCGCTCCTGGCGATCCGCTCGGCCGCCGACCCCTCGATGGCCAGCCGCAGTTCCAGCACGTCCAGCGCCTCCCCCGGCGGCACCGGCACGACGACCGCCCCCCGCTTGGGATGCAGCGCCAGCAGCTCCTCCGACTCCAGCCGCAGGAACGCCTCCCGCACCGGGGTCCGGCTCACCCTCCCCCGCTCGGCGATCTCCCCTTCACTGATCAGACTCCCCGGCGGAAGCTCCCCGCTGAGGATCAGCTCCTTGGTCATCGCATAGACCTGGTGCGCCGCGGAGACGCGCCTCGGCCGCTCGGCATCCTCGATCACCCGGCGAGGGTACCAGCCCTTGTATCCAAGCTTGTATCTATGCCCATTCCGCGGGCAGCGGCGCCCCCAGGCGGCGGGCCAGGAGGGGGAGGACCTCGCCCAGGGGGAGTTCGACGCGGGCGTGGGCGTACTCGTCGCCGCGGGTGGGGCCGAGGTTGATGATGGAGACCGGCTTGGCGTCCGCGGCCGCCCGTCGGACGAAGCGGAGGCCGCTGAGGACGGCCAGCGAGGAGCCGAGGACGAGGAGCGAGCGGGCCGAGCCGACCAGCGCGAAGCAGCGCTCCACCCGCTCCTTCGGGACGTTCTCGCCGAAGAAGACCACATCCGGCTTGAGGACGCCGCCGCAGGTCAGGCAGGGGACCAGCCGGAAGCCGTCGACCAGCTCGTCGGGGAGCTCCACGTCGCCGTCCGGATTGACCCGGAGCCCCTCGGCCTCGGTCTCGGCCAGGAACTCGCCGTTGGCGGCGAGCAGCCGGGCGTCCAGCTCGTCGCGCGGGGTGATCCGGCGGCAGTCCAGGCAGACCACCCGGTCCAGGCTGCCGTGCAGCTCCACCGCGTCGGCGGTGCCCGCGGCCTGGTGGAGGCCGTCCACGTTCTGCGTGATCACGCCGGTGACCAGCCCGGCGGCCCGCAGCGCCTGGACCGCGCGGTGGCCGTCGTTGGGGCGCGCCCGGGCCATCGCCCGCCGGCCGATGTAGCCGCGCGCCCAGTACCGGCGGCGATTGGCCTCGTCGCCGGTGAAGTCCTGGTACGTCATCGGGGTGTGCCGCTGGTGCCGGCCGGACTCGCCGCGGTAGTCGGGGATCCCGGACTCGGTGGAGATCCCCGCGCCGCTCAGCACGGCGACCCCGCCCTCGGCGAGCTGCGCGCCGATCTCGGCGAGCCCGCCGGCCGGGCGCGGCCCGCCACTGGACACCGGGGTATCGAGGATCGGTCGGATGCGCATACCAGCAGCTTAGAACCCGCCGCGCGGTCCGGTCCTGGGCCGGCCCTCGTCAGGCCCCCGCGGGCAGCGCGATCGCCGACTCCTCCTCCGGGACCACGTACACCGGGTCGCCGTGCGCCAGGCCCGCCTTCGCGCGGTAGATGCGGGAGCGGAGGAGGTCGTCGCCGACCCGGACGTGGTAGTCCCAGCAGTCGCCGTGGTAGATGGAGAACTCCACGGTGCCCTGCCAGCCCCCGCGCTCCGCACCGCCCTTGCGGGAGAGGCCGAGGCTCTCCGGGCGGACGAAGACGTTGACCCGGTCGCCCGCGCCGAGACCGTCGGAGACCAGGCAGCTCAGCTTGCCGTGCGCCACCTCGACCTCGGCCACCCCGTCCGCGACCGAGATCACCGCGCCCGGCAGGCTGTTGGAGATCCCCATGAAGCGGGCGGTGAACTCCTCGCGCGGGGTGGCGTAGACGTCCTGGGCGGCCCCTCGCTCCACGATCCGGCCGAGGTTCATCACGACCACCTCGTCGGAGACGGCCAGCGCCTCGTCCTGGTCGTGGGTGACGAAGACGGTGGTGATGCCGAGCCGCTGCTGGACGGCGCGGATCTCGTCCCGCACCCGGTCCCGCAGGCCCTTGTCGAGGTTGCTCAGCGGCTCGTCGAGGAGCAGCACCTCGGGCTCCCTGACCAGCGCCCGGGCCAGCGAGACGCGCTGCTGCTGGCCGCCGGAGAGGGCGGGCGCCGGCCGGTCCGCGAGGTCGGCGAGACCGACCAGGTCCAGCGCCGCCATCGCCTTCCGCCTGGCCTCGGCGGCGGGCACCCGGCGCTGCCCCTGGCGCAGCGGGAACATCACGTTCTCCGCGGCGGTCATGTGCGGCCACACCGCGTAGGACTGGAAGACCACGCCGATCGGCCGCTGGTGGGCGCCGACGTACACGCCCTGGCCGGGGGCGCAGACCAGCTTGCCGCCGATCCGGATCTCGCCGCTGTCCGGCCGCTCCAGACCGGCGATCAGCCGCAGGGTGGTGGTCTTGCCGCAGCCGCTCGGGCCGAGGAGGGTCACCAGGCGCCCCTCGGGAATGGACAGGTCCACGGCGTCCACGGCGTTCCTGGTCACCGCTCTACCGGTGAAGCGCTTGGTCAGTCCGCTTATCTCGATCATTGAGACTCCCCTTCGAGTCGTTGGCGGGCCGGTCGGTCAGCCGCGCTGGAGGCCGGCCCGGCCGCCGACCAGCCGGACCAGTCCGACCACGACGGCGAGGAACACGACGATCAGCACACCCAGCGCGGCCACGATCGGATAGCTGCCGTTGGACCACTGCTGATAGATCGTCACCGAGACGACCTGGGTGTCCTGGGTGTAGAGGAAGATCGCCGCGGAGATCTCCCGGAAGGCGACGATCACGGTGTAGAGGAAGGCGGAGAGCAGCGAGGGCGCCAGCAGCGGCACCACCACCCGGCGGAAGGTCCGCCACCAGGTGGCCCCACTGGTCGCGGCGGCCTCCTCCAGTTCGTCCTTGATCTGGGCCATTCCCGGGGCGATGTACCGCATCCCGTACGGCAGGCCGATGGTGACGAAGGCGATCACCAGGATGGCCAGCGTCCCGTACAGGTGCAGCCGGATCGGCGCGGTGAGGTACCAGTAGAGGATGCCGACGCCCATCACCACGCTGGGCACCGCGATCGGCACGGTGGCCAGCCCGTCCAGCAGGGCCCGGCCGCGCACCTTGGTCTTGACCGTGACGTAGGCGACCAGCGAACTGAGGACGGTCACGACCGCCCCCGCGATCAACGCGGTGACCAGGCTGTTGCGGACCGAGGCGGTGAGGTCGGGGGTGTGGAGCACGGCACGGTAGTTGGCCAGGGTGAGATGGCGGAGGGCGGACGCGGACGGCGGTTCGTAGCCGGGCAGCAGGGAGGACCAGAGCAGCATCAGCAGCGGCAGGGCGACCGCGACCAGGAAGAAGAGCACGGAGGCGGCGAGACCGAGCCAGCGCCAGCGGCCCAGGTCGGTGGTGCCGGGGCGGAAGCCCTTGCCGCTGATGGTCTGGGTGGCCGCCCCGCCGCCGCCCACCCGCCGGGAGAGCCACAGTCCCAGTCCGGCCACGACCAGGATGAAGATGCCGATCACGCCGACCGAGCCGTAGTCGGTGGGGAAGGTCTGCAGCGCCTTGTAGATCCGGCTGACGAAGACGAAGGTGTGCCCGGGGACGCCGATCAGCTGCGGCACCTCGAAGGTGGAGATGGTCTGCACGAACATCAGCAGCGCGGCGGACATCACGGCGGGCCGGATCATCCGCACGGTCACCAGCCGGAACACCCGCCGCGGCGGGGCACCGGAGCTGAGCGCCGCCTCCTCCAGCGAGGAGTCCATGGTGGCGAAGGCGGCACTGCCCATCAGGAAGGCCACCGGCACCACGTGCATCGACTGCACCAGCACCATCCCGGGCAGTGAGTAGATGTCGAAGGCGGGCAGGCCGACCGCCCGGAAGAGCTCGTTGAGCAGGCCGGTGTGCGGGGCGAAGAGCAGCGCCCAGGCGACGGTGTTGAGGATGCCGGGCACGATCAGCGGGATCAGCGCGGCGAGTCGGGCGAACCACTTGGCCGGGGTGTTGGTCCTGGTGACCAGCCAGGCCAGGGCGAAGCCGACGACCGTGCAGATGACGGAGACCGAGACGGCGTAGACGAAGGAGTTGCCGGCCATCGCCCAGAAGTCGCCGTCGCCCAGGGTCTCCGCGTAGTGGCGGAAGGTCCACTGCACCGGGCCCACGGAGAGGAAGGAGGACTGCAGGCTGGCGACGGCCATGGTGGCCGCGGGCACCACCGCCAGATAGGCGACGACGATCGCCACGGCGGTCAGCAGGAGGTGCCGGGGGTCGCGGAACCAGCCCAGCAGTGCCTCCCATCGGCGGTGCGGGACGCGCGGCGCGGCGGCTTCCGGCACGGGCGGCGGGGGCGGCGGGGCCGAGCGGGATCTGGTGGTCAGGCTCATCGGGGTCCGTCCTTGGCGGGATCGGCGGGATCGGCGGGATCGGCGGGATCGGCGGAGCGGCGGGATCGGCGGAGCGGCCGGGATCGGCGGGGATGGGAGTGGCGGGCGTCCTGAGGGGACGATCCGGAGGTGGCGGCCAGGCGGGGGCGGTCGGCGCCGGCCGGGCCCGAGGGCGGGTCACCCGTCGTGAAGCGCCTTCTGATACTCCGTCAGGTACCGGTTGTAAGTGTCGGCGGTGATGACCGGGAGGGACCAGGCCGGCTTCCACTTCGCCGGGTTCCAGACGCTCTTGTCGTCGGCCGCGGTCTCGCCCAGTACGGTGTGGTTGGTGACCTGGACGACGATCCGCTGCCCGGCGGGCGACATGATCCAGTCCAGGAAGAGCTCCGCGGCCGCCTGGTGCGGTGCCCTGTTCGCCAGCTCCGCCAGGGCCGCGGCGGAGGGCAGTGGGTCGGTGTTGCTGAAGGCCATCCGGGTGGGCGTCTTCTTCGACAGCGCCGACGCCTTGTATCCGTAGGCGTTCACCGAGGCGGCCGGCTCGCCGCTCTGCACCTGGGTGAGCGACTGGGTGTGGCTCTCCACCAGCTGCGGATCGTTGTTCCCGAGCTCCTCCACCAGATGCAGTGCCGCCGCGTGGCCCATCGAGGAGATCAGGCTCTCGTACCAGTTGATCGCGCTCGGGTCGATGGAGAACCGGCCGCGCCACTGGGGCTTCGTCAGGTCCTGGAGGGACGTCGGCGGTTGCAGCCCCGCCTTCCTGACCGCTTCCGGGTTGTAGGCGATGGTGCTGGTGAGGACGTAGACGACATTGCGGTAACCGTCCGGTAGATCGCGCAGCTGGGGCGGCAGTGCCATCTGCTGCGGAGCGGCGTAGGGCGCGAGGGTGCCGACCTTGATCAGCTGGTAGACGGGCTCGCAGTCGGCCGAGATCACGTCGGCGGTGTACTTTCCGCCGCGCTGCTCGGTGACCAGCCGGGTGGGCAGCTGGTCGGCGCTGAGCCGCAGCGCCTTCACCCGGATTCCCGGATAGGTCTTCTGGAAGGCCGCGATCATGTGGTTGACGTCGTCGTCGGCGAAGGTGGTGTACCAGACGACGGAGCCCTCCTTCCGCGCCTCCGGCAGGAGTTGGGCCGGCGAGCGCGCGGGCTGCGGGCGGGCGTCCACCCCGGTGGCGGAGGCCGCGCCGGCGCAGGCGCTGAGCCCCGCCAGCAGCAGCACCCCGGCCAGTGCGCCGGCCGCGCGGCGGGGGGATCTGCGGAGTTTCCGTGCGATGTGCATGGGTGCCCCTCTCAGGATCAACGTCATTCTGGACTGACGGTATGACCATTGCAATGGCTGCGGAGGCACTTTCTCCGGGCCGGCGGCTGATTGGCGGCGGGGCAGCGGGCCTATTGGTATGACCACATCGGATAGGCTGGGGACAGCCGTCAGTCAGGACAGAGAGGACCCTCGCATGCCGCGTCGAGCGACGACCGACAAGGCGCCGGACGATCGTTCGAGCAGCCTGCTCACAGCGGTGAACGACCGGCGCATCTCGGCGCTGATCGTGGACCAGGTGCGCTCCCTCATCCACTCCGGGCAGCTCACTCCGGGCGACCGCCTGCCGCCGGAGCGGGAGATGTGCGAGCGGTTCGGCGTGAGCCGGGTCACCGTGCGCGAGGCCTTGCGGGTGCTGGAGGCCAGCGGCCTGGTGGAGATCAGGGTGGGGGCGCACGGCGGCGCCTTCGTCACCCAGCCGAGCAGCGAGCGGGTCGGCGCCAGCATCATCGACCTCCTCACCCTCTCCTCGGTCTCGCCGAGCGAGGTGACGCAGGTCCGCAGGGTGCTGGAGGTCGGCATCATGCCGGTGCTCGCCGAGGCGGCCGAGGAGGAGGACTTCGCCGATCTGGAGCGGATCTGCGAGGAGCAGGAGGCCGCGCTCAAGGCCGGCCACTACGACGTCGAGCTGTCGGTCGAGTTCCACACCCGGCTGGCCGCCGCCACCCACAACTCCGCGTTCGAGCTGCTGGTCCGCTCCTTCCACGGACCGCTGCTGATGTCCCTGGAGACCGCGCAGGCGACCGCGCCGGAGATGGGGCGGCGGGGGCTGTCCGAGCACCGGAAGATCCTCGCGGCGCTGCGCGAGGGGGACGCGGAGACGGCGTCGCAGATCATGAGCGACCACCTGTCCCGCACGGAGCGGCGCCTGCATCCCGCTCCGGCGCGGGGCGGCCGCAAGCGCAAGTCCTGAGCCGACGTCGGGTGCGGGCGGGTGGGTGGCTGGCCGCGCAGTTCCCCGCGCCCCTTGAGTTGCTGCGCAACTCCCGGGGCGCCCCGGAATTGCGGCCCGAAGGGCCTGCGATTCGGGGGCGCGGGGAACTGCGCGGCCAGCCACCCACCCGCCCGCACCCGACGATCGCTCAGTACCCCTGCGGCCGCAGCACCAGGCAGCAGCCCAGGGAGATCAGCACGAAGACGAACATCAGGACGAAGCCCGCGGTGTACCCGCCGGTGGCGGTCAGCAGCGTGCCCATCAGCGCCGGCAGCACCGCGCCCACCAGGTTGGTCAGCGAGGAGAAGAGGCTGCTGGAGCTCTCCGCCTGCCGCGTCGGCATCAGGCTGTGCAGCAGCGACCAGTTGGTCACCACGCACCAGGCGTTGCCGGCCAGCCCGAGGAAGATGAAGACGCTGTCCACGGTCGCGTTGCCGAACAGCGCCGTCCCCAGAATGCCGACGCCCTCGATCGCGAAGCCCACCGCGGCCCAGCCGGCCCGCCGCACCTTCCGGTCCGAGAGCCGCCCGACCACCAGCATCACCGCGATGGACAGCACGTTGGCCACCGTCAGCACCAGGCCGATGTCGCCCAGCTGGACGTGCCGCTCGCTGCGCAGATACAACGGCACCCACGTCACCAGCCCGTAGAAAGGCCCGTTGGTGCCCACGTACATCAGCATGGTCAGCCAGTAGCGGTAGTTGCGGAACGGCGAGTCGGGGCCGCGCTTGGGGATCACGGTCGTCGACTCGAAGCGCCCGGCCTCGATGTGCCGCCGCTCCTCCTCGCTGACCCCCTTCACCTCGTCCGGCCGGTTCTGGAGCAGCGCCAGCACCACGCCGAACGCGAACAGCGCCGCGACCAGTGCCTGGACGAAGAAGGTGACCCGCCAGCCGGCCCCGGAGATCATCGCAGCGGTGAGCGAGCTGCCCAGCGCCGAGCCGACGAAGATGCCGGAGAGCCAGGAGGCGTTCGCCCGGGCCCGCTCGTGCATCGGGAACCAGCGGGCGGTCAGGGTGTGGGCGACGGGGTAGAAGCAGGCCTCGCCGACGGCCAGCAGGACACGGCTGGCATAGAGCTCGCCGAGCGAGTTCACGAACGGCGGGATGGCCAGGGCCACCACCCACAGCGCGGTGCCGATCAGCATCGAGGTGCGCGGCCCGAGCCGCTTGAGGACGAACCCCCAGCCCAGCAGGGCGAGTCCGTAGGCGTAGAGGAAGAGGCTGGTCAGCCAGCCGACCGAGCCGGGATGGACGTCGAGCCCGAAGCGGTGGCTGAAGCCGGGGTCGGTGACGATGACCCCGATCGACGACTTGCTGAGCTGGGCCACCGAGAAGGCGATCAGCAGCGGCAGGCTGACGTGCAGCCAGCGCTGCGCCCGCCGGCCGCGCAGCGGCCCCAGGCGGCCGGCGAGAGCCGTGGACTGGCGGGCGGGTCTCGGAGAGGTGTCGGTCATGCGGGTCCTCGGCTAGGGGTGGGGGCGGGTGGGATCGGCGGCGGGCTGCGCCGGGGCCGCGCGGCCGATGAAGAGGCAGGTGAAGAAGGCCTTCCAGGCGATGTCGGCGTCCAGGACGCCGGCCGAGCGCAGGGCGTCCAGGTGCTCGGCGGCGCCGGCCAGCGGATAGTCGTGGTGGTGCGGCGGCGCGGCCTGACGGTTGGCCGGGGCCATCGCCCGCCGCACCGCCCGGTACCGGCGGTCCCAGGCGTCGACCGGGCCGATGTGGTCGAGGTTGGCGAACCAGCCGCCGGGGGCGAGCAGCGCGGCCGCCCCGCGGTAGAAGGCGCGCAGCTCCCCGCCGGAGAGGTGGTGGCTGGCGCGGGAGCTGAGCACCACGTCGGCGCCGCCCTCGGCGAGGCCGGCGGCGGCCGGATCGACCATGTCGCCGAGCCGGAAGTCGACCCGGTCGCCGAAGCGGGCGAGCCGCTCCCCGGCCAGCTCCCGCATCGGCGCCGAGGCGTCCAGCCAGATCCCGCGCGCCCCCGGAAAGGCGTCCAGCAGCACTTCCAGGAAGCCGCCCGGGCCGGCGGCGATGTCCACCACCACCCGCGGGGCGGGGAGTTCGGCGGCGATCAGCCGGGCGGCGATCCGGCGCGGCAGCGCCAGCAGATCGTGCTCGCCGGCGGGATCGGCGCCCGCCCAGGCCGCGGCGAACCCGGGCTCGGACCAGACGGCGGCGGCGGAACGGCTCTGTTCCGGCATGGGCGGGCTCTCCTCGTGCTTCTCGTGCGGGTCGGGTCAGCCGTTGGCCTCGTCGTACTCGGGGGCGTTCTCCAGGTAGACCGTACGGTCGTAGCCGAGCTGCTTGAAGATCCGGTTCTGACCTGAGATCAGGCTGACCGGTTCGCCGTCCGCGGAGAAGTGCTGGGCCACGGTGTTGTGCGGGACATAGACGGTGTCGCCGGCCTTGAACTCGTGCCGGGTGGGCTCCAGTGCGACGCGGGCGTGGTACTTCTCCGCGATCTCCGCCTCCACCTGCCAGTGGAGGCTGTAGCCGGAGCCGGACTTCACATAGAGCACCTCGTCGGCCATGTGCCAGCGCCGGCCGGAGCGGCTGCCCGCCGGGATGTCGAGCACGTAGGTGTCCACACTGAACGTCCGGACGTCGTCGCCGGGGCGGGACATGGTGCGGACCCTGCCCAGCGGGGTGAGCTCCCACGGGGTGTCGGCGGACTTCACCACCTTGCGCTTCTTCTCCACGTCCGGGGTCCACAGCTGCGACCAGTCCTGGCGCGGGCCGTAGCGGTCCGCGTCCTCGATCGGCCCACTGCGGCCCTGCTGGACCAGGCCGAGGTACATCCACAGCGACTTGGCCTTGAAGATCAGGCAGCGGGCGGTGCTGTCATAGGGGTTGAAGTGTCGGTGCACCGAGTCGGTGTGGACGATGACCAGGTCGTCCTGCTCCCACTCGTACCTCTGGTCGTCGTGGATCTCGTAGCCGCGGCCCTCCAGGATGTAGAAGGCGGCCTCGTTCTGGTGGCCGTGGCCGTGGTTGGAGCTCTGCGGCGGCAGTTCGACGAAGTGCACCTGGAGGCTCTGGGTGAGGAACGGGTCGTCGCCCGGCCCGATCCGCCACCAGGTGCGCGACTGCGCGGAGTCCCCGGAGTGGCCGACCTTGGCGTCGTCCACCACCACCGAGTCGTCCCGCACCCGCTCCGCGGCGAGCTGCCGCCGGCGGAACTCGTTGAGGCCGTAGCTCTCGGAGGTGATGCCCCGGAGGAAGACCCGCCCCTGCTTCTTGTCGCTCATGAAGTTCCCCTTGGTCCGGGGCCGTCCGGCTCCGGTTCGTACGGGTGGAATGCGCGCGGCGCGGCGGTGCTGGCCTGCGGCCGGTGGCGTGGACCACGTCACCCTTCATTGGCCTAACCGTTTATATCAACGGACCCTAGGAGCGTCAACGGATCCGCCTTCCGCGGCAGGCCCCATCATGGTTCAATGGACTAACCAAAATCAAGGGAGAGTGCAGTGCCGGAGAGGGAACAACTCAGTGCGGGCACCCTGATCGTCGGCGCGGGCCAGGCGGGGCTCCAACTCGCGGTCTCACTACGGCAGTTCGGCGACACCGAGCCGATCGTGCTGGTCGGGGACGAGCCGCATCCGCCGTACCAGCGGCCGCCGCTCTCCAAGGAGTTCCTGGCCGGCCGGGTGGACCGGGCGGCGCTGGCGCTGCGCGGCCCGGAGTTCTACCGGGACCAGGACATCACCCTGGTCACCGGGGCCGCGGTGGAGGACCTCGCCCTGGACGAACCCGGCCGCTCGGGCGCGGGGAGCGCGCGGCTGGCCGGCGGCGGCACCGTCCGCTTCCGTCGGCTGGCGCTCGCCACCGGGGCCGCCGCACGCCGGCTCGACCGGCTGCCGGGCGCCGGACTCGACGGCGTCTGCTATCTGCGCGGCCAGGACGAGGCGGCCGAGCTGCGCTCACGGCTGTCCGGGGCGCGGCGGATCGCGGTGGTGGGCGGCGGGTTCATCGGGCTGGAGGCGGCGGCGATCGCGCGCGCCGCGGGCTGCGAGGCCGTCGTCCTGGAGGCGGCCGACCGGTTGCTGGGCCGGGCGGTGGGCCCCCGGCTCTCGGCGTTCTTCCTGGCGGCGCACCGGCGACGCGGGACGGAGGTCCGGCTGTCCGCGCCGGTGGCGGGGTTCACCGAGGGCGAGGGCGGGGACGGCCGGGTGACCGGCGTACGGCTCGCCGACGGGACCGCCGTCCCCGCCGACCTGGTGCTGATCGGCGCCGGCGCGCTCCCGCGCACCGAGCTCGCCGAACGCCTCGGCCTCGAGTGCCGGGGCGGCATCCTCGTCGACGAGTCCTCCCGCACCAGCAATCCCGGGGTGGTCGCGGCCGGCGACTGCACGGTACGGCGGGCGGCGGGGGGCGAGGGCGCCGGGATACGCCTGGAGTCCGTGCAGAACGCGGTCGCCCAGGCGCAGGCGGCGGCCGCCGCGCTGCTCGGCCGGGCGCCGGGGCCGCCTCGCTCCCGACCCCCTGGTTCTGGTCCTTCCAGGGCGACCTGAAACTGCAGATCGCCGGCCTGCCGACCGGCCACGACCGTACGGTCCTCCGCGGGGATCCGGCCACCGAGCGCTTCTCCGTCCTCTACTACCGCGCCGAGCGCCTCCTGTGCGCCGAGTGCGTCAACTCTCCCGCCGACTACATGGCCGCGCGACGGGCGCTGGACCAGGGCGCGACGTTCCCGCCGCGGGCGGCGGCCGACGTATCGGTCCCCTTGAAGACCCTTCTCCCCTCCCCCCCGAAGGAGGCGACGGCGGCTTGACCGCGCCGCGGACGCGTACGGGTCGTTGGAGGAGAGCCCGCGATACGGCGCGGCGAGGCCCGCGCGCCGGAGGTGCCGGTGAGCCCTCCGGCGCGCTTCCCGGCGCCCGGTCGCCGTCCGGGTCGTAGCGGTGCCCGCCGTGCGCCTGGAGCACCGACTCCAGCCGGCGCGACAAGCCCCGTACGGGCGCCGTCCAGCGGGACGGCGCCCGTACGGGGCCAGGTCGGTGCGGACCACCAGCGGCCGGCCGGGCTCGGCCGCCGGCCGGTGAGCTCAGTCCGCGCCCTCCCCGAAGACCAGCGACTTGATGGTCACCGGCACGGTGTTGGACGGGAAGCGGACCCGCCCGATGTCGATCCAGTCGAACTCGCGCAGCGCGATCCCGTCGATCACCAGCAGGTCGCCGCCGACGCCCAGCTCCTCACGGAGCAGCCGCCCGAGGGTCATCGCCAGATCGCCGTCCAGCACCAGGTAGAGCGGCCGCCCGCCGGCCAGTCGGGCCGCCGCGCCGTCCCGCACACCGCGCGCGAAGGCGCTGACCCGTTCGTAGCTCGGCGGGCCGCTCCACTCCAGAGCGAGCGCCACGTCTCCCGTGGCCGGCCCGGCCTCCAGCAGGTCGAGCGAGCGCAGCGCCTCCCGTACCGACGCGGCGACCCGGCCGGCCTCGATCGGGGCCTCGCCGAGGGCGCAGTGCACCCGGGCGACCTGGAGGTTCCGCCTCGGCAGCAGCCGCTCGGCCGCCGCCAGGTCCCCGGTGTTCCCGCTCAGCTGGACGCTGTACTCGGAGGCCCCCAGCGCGGTGGCCCGGATGCACTCCCCCGCCGGCAGCAGCGGGGCCGGCAGCTCCCCCGCCTCGGCCCGGCGCCGCAGCGCCCGGCCGAGCAGCGGGCCGAGGTCCCCGAACTCCCGCCGCTCGCGGTGGTAGACGTACTCCGCGACCCCGCCGGAGAAGAGCACTCCGTCCAGGCCGGTCAGGGCCTCCCTGGGAAGCGGCTCGGTGAGGTAGAGACCGGCTTCCGGCGCCCCGGCCAGCACGGAGAGGAGGGCGCAGGCCATCCCCTCCGCCACCTCGGCGCGCGCCTCGGCGGGCGCGGTGTCCGCCAACCGCCAGTCGTAGCCCGCGGCCAGGGCGTGCCGGCGGCCGTCCGGGTCGAGCCGGACGATCCGGTCCGCGGCGTCCACCACCTGCGCCCGGCCGCCGATCCGCACGGCGGCGGTGTGCCGCACCCGGCCCCCCTCGACCAGGGCGAGCTTGGTGGTGCCGCCGCCGATGTCCACGGTGAGGATCCGGCCGCCGCTCCGGTACGAGCGCTGCGCGGCGCCCGAGCCGTAGGCGGCGAGCATCGCCTCCATATGGTGGCCCGCGGCCGCGGTGACCAGCTCCCCGCCCCGCTCGGCCAGGATCCCGGCGATCGCCTCGGCGTTGCGGCGGCGCAGCGCCTCGCCGGTGAGGATCACCACCCCGGTGTCGATCTCCTCCGGGACCGCTCCGGCGGCGGCGTAGGCCCGGTCGATGATCCCGCCGAGCGCCCCGGCGTCGATCAGCTCGGCGTCCGCGTACGGGGTGAGGGCGACCGGGGAGAGGTACCGGGTCTCCCGCCGGACCACGATGTAACGGCTGGTCAGGTCCTCGCTGATGCGGCGGAGATGGAGCTCGGAGAAGAGCACCTGGGTGCCGGAGGAGCCGATGTCCATGCCGACGCTGCGCAGCAGCACGTTGTCCTGCTGCCAGAGCGGGTTGCCGGTCAGCGGGAGTTCGTCCTCGTCGTGGTCGTGGTGGTGGTCGTGGTCGCCAGGCGACCAGTGCGGGGCCCAGACCGGCGGTGTCTCCGGCATCAGGCGGAGGCCGGGGCGCCGGCCTCGCCGGGCTGCGGGGGCAGGGTGGCCAGCTCGTTCGCGTAGGCCTCGGCCATCTCCGGCTTGAGCCCGTGCTTCGCCAGCGCCTCGCTGAACAGCCGGCGGACCACCGGGGCCTCGTCGGCGTAGTCGATCTGGTCGCCGCCGATCCGCCGGCTGATCCAGGCCTTGGGCACCCCCTGGGCGTTGCGCACGGACACCGTCTCGTGCTTGAAGGCGAGGTACCGCGCCGGCTCCGTACCGGTGTTGAAGTGCTGGTGGAACCACATGTTGGGGGGCACGATCAGGGTGCCGGGGCCCCATTCGTAGCGGCGCGGCTCCTCGCCCTCCGGCCACATCAGGCTGTAGCCGTGCCCGGAGAGGATGATGACGTGCGCGCCCGGGCCGTGCCGGTGGCCCTTCTTGTAGGTGGCGATCGGGAACTGCGAGATGTGGCTGTTCATCGAGCCCCTGGCCATCGCGAAGCGGATGTGGCCGCCGCCGGCCCCGCGCTCCTTGGCCTCGATCAGCGGCAGCGCGGCGGCGTCCGCGACGAAGTTGGTGTCCAGCAGCAGGCCCTTCTGCTCGCCCTTGGGCGAGAAGTAGTCCGGCTCGCCGTCGAAGCGGCCCGGGAAGTCGCGGGCGGTGCCGAAGATGAACTCCGGGTCGTCGTAGAGGTTGAGCGCGGGCGGCATGTTGGTCGAGGCGACGAACCGGGCCGGCCCGCTGCCGGAGCCGTTGAAGTGCTGGTGGTGGGCGTTGAGCGGGATGGCGAAGAGCGCGCCGGGGCCCCACTCGAAGGTGACCTCGCGGCCCGCGTCGTTCCACACCCGGGTGGATCCGTGGCCGTCCAGGACCAGGATCATCTCCTCGAACAGCTGCCGCTGCGGGGCGAGCTTCCCGCCGGCCGGGATCTCGCAGACGTAGCAGTCGTTGGAGGTCCGGGAGGCCTCGTGGTTGATGAAGACCCCGCGGCCGCCGCGCCGCTCCCACGGCCTGAGTTCGACCGTGCGGAGGTCCGGGACGTAGTGGGCGGCGATGATCTCCAGACCCTCGTCCGCGACCCAGCGGGTGTACGGGGAGTCCTTCTCGGTGGCGAACTTCGCGGCCAGGGTCTCGTTGACGATGGCGTCCTTCGGCATGCGGGCGGCCCCTTCTGTCACGATCTATTGGTAGGACCCTAAGGCCAATATTTTGGAGGTGTCAACGAATCGGGCGCTTGTCCAGCGCTCGATCGCTCTGGTCTAATGGACATACCAACGGACGTCGAGAGGACGCACCTTGTCCAAGGTCATCTTCAACAGCGCCGGTACCGAGTACTCCGTCGACGCCGAGGTGGGAGACACCGTGATGGCCGTCGCCGTACGCAGCGGAGTGCCCGGGATCATCGGCGAGTGCGGCGGCAACTGCTCCTGCGCCACCTGCCACGTCTGGGTCGGCGAGGAGTTCGCCGAGCGCGTCGGGCCGCCGGGCGACATGGAGGAGGACCTCCTCGACATGGCCGTCGCCGAGCGGCGCGGCACCAGCCGGCTGGCCTGCCAGATCCGGATCACCGAGGAGCTCGACGGCCTCTCCGTCGAGGTCCCGGCGGACCAGGCCTGATCCGGCGTCAGAGGCCCGCCTCCGCAACCCCGTTCACGCGTCCACCAGAAGAAGGGGAACCGCCCCATGTTGAGGCAGGACATCAACGAGCTGCTCACCCAGACCGGTCCCGGCACGCCGATGGGCGAGCTCTTCCGGCAGTACTGGATACCGGCACTGCTCGCCGAGGAACTGCCGGAGGACGACTGCCCGCCGGTGCGGGTCAAGCTCCTCTCCGAACGGATGGTCGCCTTCCGGGACAGCGCCGGCCGCCTCGGCCTGGTCGACGAGTTCTGCGCCCACCGCGGGGCCTCCCTCTGGTTCGGCCGGAACGAGGGCTCCGGGCTGCGCTGCCCGTACCACGGCTGGAAGTACGACGTCACCGGGCAGGCGGTGGAGGTCCCCTCGGAGGCCGACAACCCCAGCTTCTGCGCCAACGTGAAGCTCACCGCGTACCCGCTGGTGCGGATCGGCGACGTGCTGTGGACCCACATGGGCGACCCGGCGAAGCGGCCGCCGCTGCCCGAGTTCGAGTTCGCCACCGTGCCCGCGGAGCAGACCTACACCTCCAAGCGCTGGCAGCAGTGCAACTGGCTGCAGGCCTTCGAGGGCGGTATCGACTCCAGCCATGTCACCTTCCTCCACAGCGGCGGCCTGAGGAGCGACCCGCTGTTCAAGGGCGCCAAGGGCAACGAGTACAACATGAGGGACACCAAGCCCTTCTTCGAGGTGGCGGAGAGCGACGGCGGGCTCTTCGTCGGCGCCCGCCGGAACGCCGAGGAGGGCAGCTACTACTGGCGGATCACCCCGTATGTGATGCCCGCCTTCACGATGGTGCCGCCGCGCGGCGACCATCCGGTGCACGGCCACTTCTGGGTGCCGATCGACGACGAGAACTGCTGGACGTACTCCTTCGACTACCACCCGGTGCGGGCGCTCACCGCGGCCGAGCGGCAGGCGATGATCGACGGGCACGGGGTCCACAGCAGGAACATCCCCGGCACCTACCGGCCGGCCGCCAACATGGACAACGACTACCTGATCGACCGGGCGGCGCAGAAGCGCGGCGAGACCTACTCCGGAGTGGCCGGGATCGCGATGCAGGACGCCTCCCTCCAGGAGAGCATGGGCCCGATCGTCGACCGCACCAAGGAGCGCCTGGTCCCCGCGGACAGCGGGATCATCAAGGCCCGGCAGAAGCTCCGGCGGGCCGCCGAGGCGCTGCGGGACCACGGCACGACCCCGCCGGGCGTCGACCCCGAGCACCACCGGGTGCGCTCGGCCGCGATCGTCCTCCCGGTCGCGGAGTCCTTCCTGGACTCCTGCCGGGACGCGGTGCGGGTGGTGCCCGGCACCCCGCAGACGACGGTCTGAGCCCGTGGAGCCCACGCCCACCCCGACGCCTGCGCCTACGCCCACGCCTGCGCCTGCGCCTGCGCAGACGCCCACGCCGACCTCCCGGCCCCAGCTCAGCGCCTGCGCCCGGGCCACCGCGCCCGGCGAGGAGCGTTACCGCATCGACGTCCCCATCGCCCCCGCCCGCGCGCCCCGGGTGGTCGCCCTGGACGGCGGCGCCGCCGTACTGGTCCGCCGGGCGGCCGCGCTGGACTGGGCCCGCGCCCGCTTCTACACCTGCGAGGCAGCGGGCCGCCCGGAACGCGCCGACGACACCGGCCTGTGCGGCCTCGGCGGCGAACCCGCCGCCCTCACCGCCGTGCTCGAGGACGCGGACCTCTGCGTGGTGGTGGCCACCGAGGACAGCGGGCGGGAGCGCGCCGCCGCGATCGGCGAGCGCTGCCTCCGGGCCGGCACCACCACGGCGGCCGTGGTGGTCGGCGACGGCCCGGTCGCCGACGACGCCGTCTTCGCCCTCCGCCCGTACGCCCGGGTACTGCTGCACACCGCCGACGCCCGCGACGTGGTCGAGCTGCTGACCGCGCTGCGGGCCTGAGACCGACCAGCGACCAGAGGAGAACCCCGATGCCGGAGGACAGGATCACCCTCCCCGCCCTGCAAGGCATGAAGGCCGAGGGCCGCAAGATCGTCGGCGTGGTCGCCTGGGACCACCAGATGGCCAGGATCGTCGACCGCGCCGGGGTGGACCTGGTCTCGGTCGGCGACACCGTCGGCGTCAACCTCTGGGGCCACGCCAACCCCTTCGAGGTGACGATGGATCAGATGGTCACCGTGGCCCGGGCGGTGCGCAGCGGGGTGCGGCGCGCGCTGGTCAGCGTGGACTTCCCGTTCGGCCCGCTGCAGGAGGGGGCGGACAGCGCGGTCCGGGCGGCCGTCCGCTTCGTCAAGGAGGCCGGGGTCGACCTGGTCAAGCTGGACGGCGCGGCCGACTACCCGGAGGCGGTACGGGCGGTGGTCCGGGCCGGCATCCCGGTCTTCGCCCAGTTCGGGATCACCCCGCAGACCGCCCTGCGGTACGGCGTCGCCTACCGGGCCGTGCCCTCCCCGGACGACAGGGTGCCGGAGGAGATGACCGAGGCCCTGGTCGCCGAGGCCAGGCTGCTGGAGGAGGCCGGGGCCGCGCTGCTCAACTTCACCAACTCCGGTCCTGTGGTGGGGAAGGCGGTGGCCGAGGCGGTCTCCGTCCCGGTCCTCGGCGGCTTCGGCGGCGGCCCCTGGCTGGACGGCCGGATGCGGATGGCCAACGCCGCCGTCGGCTATGCCGCCTCCGGGCTCGACACCCCGCCGGACACCTACGCCAACGTCGCCCGGATCGCCCACGACGCGATCGCCGCCTACGCCGAGGACGTCCGCGCGGCCCGCCAGATCGCGGGCGGGATCCGCTGATGCCGACGACCCTCGCCGACGGGATCCCCACCCGCTACCGGGTGGAGGGCTCGGGTCCGCCGCTGCTGATGTTCTCGCCCGGCGGCTTCGACGCCGCCCTGGAGAACTGGCGGACGATCGCCTCGTACCGCGAACTCGCCCTGCTGGACCGGCTCGCCGAGCACTACACCTGCATCACCTTCGACCGCCGCGAGTCGGGTGAGTCCGGCGCCCGCCTGGAGCGCCTCTCCTGGGCCGGCTACGCCCGCCAGGCGGCCGGGCTCCTGGACGCCCTCGGCATCGAGCGGGCCTTCCTGATGGGCGGCTGCGTCGGCTGCTCGACCGCCGCCGCGCTGGCCGTGGAGCAGCCCTCCCGGGTGCTCGGCCTGGTCCTCTACTCCCCCGCCGGCGGCCCTCTCTACCGTATGAAGCAGCACGCCCGCTTCCGCGCCCACCTGGCCTACGCGGAGGAGCACGGGCCGGCCGGGGTAAGGGAGTTGGCCCTCCGCACGGACGCCGGCTTCAGCGCCGACCCCCGGGTGGGCCCCTGGGCGGCGCCACTCCGCCGCCACCCCGACTTCGCCGAGCACTACGCCGCCACGCCGCCCGAGCGCTACTCCACCCTGGCCTCCGCCAGCGCCCGCCTCCTCTTCGACCGCGACACCGTCCCGGGCGTCGAACCGGAGGACCTGCTGACGCTGGACGTCCCCACCCTGATCGTCCCGGGCCAGGACACCTCCCACGCCCCGTCGGCGGCCGCGTACCTCCAGGAGTGCCTGCCCCACGCGGAGACCTGGGCGCTCCCTCCCGCCGCCCGGACGGCGTCGACCGCCCCGGCCCGCGTGCTGGCCTTCCTGGCCGGCATCCCGGGCGCCTGACGCGGCGGCGGGCGCTGGGCCGCCGTCCAGCCGTACCGGCGACGGTGGGGGCGCGCCCGCTCCTCCGCCGCCGGCTGCGGTCAGCGCTCCAGTTCGGCGATCTGCGCGAGGCGGCGGGCGTGGACGCCGCCCTTGAAGGCGGTGGTCAGCCAGGTCGCCGTGAGGGACTCGGCGGTCTCCTGCGGCAGCCGCTTCGCGGCCAGCACCAGCACGTTGGAGTCGTTGTTGGCGCGGGAGATCCGCGCGCTCCACTCGTCGTGGCAGAGGCCGGCCCGGATGCCGCGCACCTTGTTGCAGGCGATGGTCTCGCCGAGGCCGCTGCCGCCGAGGACGATGCCGCGGTCCGCGCGGCCGGCGGTCACCTCCGCGCAGACCGCGGCGCACAGCGGCGGATAGTCGACCACCCGCCCGCCGTCCGGGTCGGGTCGCCCGCCCAGGTCGTGGACGGTGTGGCCGTCCGCACGGAGCCGCTCGGCCAGGCGGTCCCGGAGCGCCCAGCCGTTGTGGTCGGCGGCGATCGCGATCCGCATCAGGCGGACAGGTCGAGGGTGCCGGCGGCGAACAGCTCCGTCAGCGGGAGCGGCCGGTCCAGGATGTGCTGGGCCACGGCATGCCGCTGGAGCTCCGCGAGGACCGCCCGGTTCAGCTCGACCCCGTACGGGAGGGGGTCGCGGCCGCCGGTGGCCTCCATCACCCGCCGCAGCAGGCGGTCGCTCCGGGAGGGGGACTCGATCGCTCCGGCACGCAGCCGCTCGACGTAGCACCGCTTGGCGCGGGCGAAGGTGTCGAAGATCTCCGGGGCCAGCCAGGGCTCCCGTTCGAGGAGTTCGTCCCGCACCACCACCAGGTGGTTGATCGGGTAGTGGCCTCGGGAGCGGAGGGCCGCGAGCCCGGCCTCCTCCGGGTCCGGGATGAGGGGGGCCAGCCTCGGGTCGTCGGCGCCGGCGCCGACCACCGCCGCGAGCTCCCCGGAGAGGACCCGCTCGACCAGGTCGGCACCGGGCTCGGAGACCACGTTGGCCGGCGGCCGGTAGGCCTCGACGTGCTCGTCCCCGGAGCAGACCCAGGTGATCCCGTCCAGGTCGACGCCGTGCTCCTCGGCGAGCACCGACCGCGCCCACACCCCGGTGGTGACCGTGTAGCCGCGGTTGACCCCGACCCGCCGGCCGGCCAGGTCCGCCGGTCCGCGCACCTCGCTCGACCTCGGGTCGTAGCGGATCGCGCCGTGGTGGAAGCCGCGGACCAGGAAGACCGGCAGCGCGGTGAACCGCACTCCGTGCGCCTTGGCGACCAGATACGTGGTCAGCGCCATCTCGCTGACGTCGAACTCGAGTCCGCGGACCATCCGCCGGAAGCCCTGTACCAGCACCGGCACCTCCTCGAAGTCGAAGCGGAAGCCCTTCGGCTCCACGCCCCCGTCCTTGAGCGCCGCGTTGGCGCCCTGCGTGCGGGTGACCGTCCGCAGCAGCAGTTCCCGATCGGTGTCAGCCATGCTCGAAAGGTAGCATGGTCAGGCCATTAGTCCATAGGCTACGGTGAGCCGAGAGCCCGACCGCCCGCTGAGGAGACCGAGGAGAAGTCCGTTGGCCGAGACCGTTCTTGCGGCGGTGCGCACCGCCCCGCGTACCACCGAGCTGCGTGAGTTCGCGATGCCCGAAGTGCCCCCGGACGGGGCCCTGTTGAAGGTCGAGGTCGCGGGGATCTGCGGCACCGACGTGAAGATGTACCGGAAGCCTCCGTTCGAGGACCCGGTGATCATGGGGCATGAGAACGTCGGCGTGATCGCCCGCGCCGGCCGGGAGTTCACCGCGCGCAAGGGCCTGGTCGAGGGCGACCGGGTCTTCGTCGAGCACTATGTGGGCTGCTTCCGCTGCGACTGGTGCCACGCCGGCGAGTACCGCCACTGCGAGCTCACCGACTGGCGCACCAACCCCGACGCCCGCCGCTACGGCTACACCTCGGCGGAGCACCCGTACCACCTGTGGGGCGGCTTCTCCCAGTACCTCTACCTGCCCTGGAACGCGGTCACCCACCGGGTCCCGGGCAACGTCACCGCCGAGCTGGCCGGCCTGGTCACCCCGCTCTCCAACGGCATCGAGTGGGCGCTGGTCACCGGCGGGGTCGGCTATGCCTCCACCGTCCTGATCCAGGGCCCCGGCCAGCAGGGGCTGTCCCAGGTGGTGGCCTGCCACCAGGCCGGCGCCGCCCGGATCATCGTCACCGGCACCACCCGGGACGCCGCCCGCCTGGCGCTGGCCGAGGAGTTGGGCGCCACCGACACCATCGACGTGCTGACCGACGACCCGCTGGAGCGGATCCGCGAGATCACCGGCGGTCGAGGTGTCGACGTGGTGCTGGACTGCACCTCAGGCGCGGGGACCGCCCCCGTCCTGCTGGGCATCGACGCCCTCAAGCGCCGCGAGGGCACCATGGTGGTCCAGGGCGAGCTGGCCGCCTTCCCGGACTTCCCGCTGAAGAAGCTCACCGAGAAGTCGATCAGCCTGCGCAGCGCGCGCGGCCACAGCTACCGCTCATGCGAACTGGCCCTGGACCAACTCGCCTCGCGGCGCTACCCGTTGGAGCGCCTCGGCACCCACACCTTCGACCTCGGCGGCGCCGACCGGGCGATCCGGGCCGTGGGCGGCGAACTCGCCGAGGAGCTGGGCGACGTCATCCATGTCTCGCTGCTGCCCTGGGGCGCCCCCCGGGAGGCGGAGGCCGCATGAGCACCGTGATCCGCAACCCCCCGCGCCCCGAGCCCGCAGTGGTGGACGCCCTCTCCGAGTTCGGCGTCGCGACCGTCCACGAGGCCCAGGGCCGCACCGGCCTGCTGGATCCCGCGCTGCGCCCGGTCTGGCCCGGCGCCAGGATCGCCGGCACCGCCGTCACGGTCAGCGTGGCGCCGGCCGACAACTGGATGGTGCATGTGGCGGTCGAGCAGTGCCGGGAGGGCGACATCCTGGTCGTCGCGCCCACCTCGCCGTCCACCGGCGGCTACTTCGGCGACCTGCTGGCCACCTCGGCCCGCGCCCACGGGGTGCGCGGCCTGGTGATCGACGGCGGCTGCCGGGACGTCGCCGACCTCCGGCGGATGGGCTTCCCCGTGTGGGCCCGGCACGTCTCCGCGCTGGGCACGGTCAAGGAGACGCTGGGCGACGTCAACCTGCCGCTGGTCTGCGCCGGCCAGCGGGTCGAGGCCGGCGACGTACTGCTCGCCGACGACGACGGCGTGGTGGTGGTTCCGCGCCTGCGGGCCGCCGAGGTGCTGGCCGCCTCCCGGGCCCGCGAGGAGAAGGAGGCCGCCCTGCGCCGCAGGTACGCCGCAGGCGAACTGGGCCTGGACGTCAACGGAATGCGCGAGCGGCTGGCCCGCAAGGGACTCGTCTACGTCGACCATCCGGAGACGGCGAAACCCGCGGAGGACCCTCGATGATCATCGACGTCCACGGCCATTTCACCACCGCCCCGGCCGCCCACCAGGCCTATCGGGACGCCCAGTTGGCCCGCCTGGACGACCCTTCGCGACCGGTCCCCTCCCCCGCCGCCGTCAGCGACGAGGAGATCCGCGAGAGCGTCGAGCGCCACCAGCTGAAGCTGCTCCGCGAGCGCGGCGGCGACCTGATGGTCTTCTCCCCGCGCGCCTCCTCGATGGGCCACCACCTCACCGACCAGGCCACCGCCACCGCCTGGGCGCGGGCGAGCAACGACCTGGTGCACCGGGTGGAGCGGCTCTTCCCCGCCCACTTCGCCTCGGCCGCCCAGCTGCCCCAGACGCCGGGTGGCGACCTCGCCCCGGTGGTGGCCGAACTCCGTCGCTGCGTCGAGGAGTTGGGCTTCGTCGGGGCCAACCTCAACCCCGACCCCTCCGGCGGGAACTGGCAGACCCTCCCGCTCACCGACCCGTACTGGTACCCGCTCTACGAGGCCCTGGAGGAGCTGGACGTCCCGGCCATGGTGCACGTCTCCGGCTCCTGCAACCCGAACGCCCACACCCTCGGCGCCCACTACCTCAACGCCGACACCTCGGTCTTCATGCAGCTGGTGGAGGACGACCTGTTCCAACGCTTCCCCGGCCTCCGCCTGGTGATCCCGCACGGCGGCGGCGCCGTGCCGTACCACTGGGGGCGCTACCGGGGGCTGGCCATGCGGCTCGGCCGGCCGGACCCGGCCGAGCTGCTGCGCAACGTGTACTTCGACACCTGCGTCTACCACCAACCCGGTATCGAACTGCTGCGGAAGGTCGTCCCGGCGGAGAACATCCTCTTCGCCTCCGAGATGCTGGGCGCGGTCCGCGGCGCCGATCCGGCCACCGGAATCGCCTGGGACGACACCAAGCGGTACCTGGACCGGCTGGAACTGAGCGCCGGGGAACGGGAGTCGATATTCGAGGCGAACGCCCGCCGGGTGTACCCGCGCCTCCACGCCCGGCTGACCGCGGAAGGACGGTGACCGCTCCCCCATGTCCCGGCTCCGACTCACCCTCGCCTGCGGCGACTACGACCGCACCCGGGCCCTCGCCGAGGGCGCCGTCCGCCCGGACGGCATCGACCTCACCTGCCTGCGGCTGCCGGTGGAGGAGACCTTCTTCCGGATGATGCGGCACCAGGAGTTCGAGGTCGCCGAACTCTCCCTCTCCTCCTATGTGCTGTCGCTCCGTCAGGACCCCTCGCCCTTCGTGGCCCTGCCGGTCTTCCCCTCCCGGATGTTCCGGCACAGCTCGCTCTACGTCCACCGGGACGCAGGCGTCGACTCCCCCGCCGACCTGCGCGGAAAACGGGTCGGCACGCCCGAGTACCAGCTCACCGCCTGCGTCTGGATGCGCGGGGTGCTGGCCGACGAGTACGGCGTGCCGGTCGACTCGGTCGAGCATGTGACGGGCGGGCAGGAGGCCACCGGCCGCCCGGAGAAGGCCGGGATCGATCTGCCGGAGTCGATCCGGCTCACCCGCGCCCCCGAGGGCCGTACGCTCTCCGAACTGCTGGCCGAGGGCGGGATCGACGCCCTCTGCACCCCGCGCGTCCCCTCCCCGTTCGCGGCCGGCGACCCGCGGGTCCGCCGGCTCTTCCCGGACGTGGTCGCGGCGGAGCAGGACTACTGGTCGCGGACCGGGATCTTTCCGATCATGCATGTCGCCGTCGTCCGCCGGGACGTCTACGAGCGCCACCCGTGGGTCGCGCAATCCCTGTACAAGGCGTTCACCGCGGCCAAGGACGCGGCTCGCGACGCCCTCTACGACACCTCGGCGCTCCGCTTCATGCTGCCCTGGCTGATCCCCCAGCTGGAGGAGGCGCGCGAGCTGCTGGGCGGGGACTTCTGGTCCTACGGCCTCGACGAGGCCAACCGCCGCACGCTCTCCGCCTTCCTCCGCTACCACCACGAGCAGGGCCTCTCGGCGCGGGAGTACCGGCCGGAGGAGCTGTTCGCTCCGGAGACGCTGGAGTCCTTCGTGATCTGAGCCGGGGCGGGGCCCCGCCGCGCGGCCGGACGCGCGCGGCGCCCGGGACGGTGGTGTGTCCGTCCCGGGCGCCGGTGGTGCGGTTCCGCCGTCTTCGTCAGGCCGTGCTGCGGTTCTCCGCGCGGACCATCCAGGCGAGCTTCTCCAGGTTCTCGATGATCTGGTGGAGCTGGTCGGCGGTGGTCGGGTCCTCGGAGTCGACCCCGTCGTGCACCTTGCGGCAGGTGTCGGCCGCGGCGTGCAGCCGGGTGGCGGTCAGGTCGACCACCTTCGGCACGTCCAGCTCGCCCTCCGGGAAGGCCGGCAGCGTGGTGGTCGCCGCCACCACGTCGGTACGGGCGTCCGGGACGGCGCCCAGGGCCCGCATCCGCTCGGCGATGGTGTCGCTCTGCCCGCGGGCCTCGTCGACCACCTCGTCCAGTTGGAGGTGGAGATCGCGGAAGTTGTGGCCGATGACGTTCCAGTGCGCCTGCTTGCCCTGCAGATGCAGCTCCACCAGGTCCACCAGGACCTGCTGCAGCGCCTCGGCCAGATGCCGGCTCGCCGTGAAGCCCACCGAGGCGTCGGCCTCGGTGCGGCGCTTGCCGGAGGTGGCGGTGGTGGTGGTCATCGTGACTCCTCTTGCTCTCTCTCCATCGGTCAGCGGTCTCTGCTCACTCTCTTGGCCGTACCGAAACCTCGCAACCCGGGACGAAAGCCCCCATTTCCATGGGCCGACGGCATCGGCCGACCGGATCAGCCGAGGGCGGCCAGCGCCTCCGCGTCCAGGGTCAGCGAGCCGGCCGCGACGTTCGCCTCCAGGTGAGCGGGGTCGGCGGTGCCGGGGATGAGGAGGGTGTTCGGGGCGCGGTGGAGGATCCAGGCGAGGCCGACCTGCTGCGGGGTGGCGCCGAGGCGCTCGGCGGCGGCGCGCACCGCGGGCTGCTCGGCCACCTTGGGGTGGTCGGGGAAGGTCCCACCGAGGGGGAAGAACGGCACCCAGGCGATGCCCTCGGCGCGGCAGAGCTCCAGCATGTCCTCGTTCTCCCGGGACACCAGGCTGTAGGAGTTCTGCACGCAGACGATCCCGGCCGGGAGCGCCCGGCGGAGGCCCTCGATGTCCACACTGCCCAGACCGATCGCGCCGATCTTGCCCTCGTCGCGCAGTGCGGTCATCTCGGCGAGCTGGTCGTCCAGGTCGACGATCTGGTCGCCCTCGGCGCGCAGGCCCGGACCGGTGTCCATCCGGCGCAGGTTGACCACCGGGACCTGCTCGACCCCGAGGCTCTTGAGGTTGTCCTCCACACTGGCCCGGAGCTGCTCCGGGCGCTGGGCCGGGCGGATGGGGAAGTCGCCGCCGGGGTCCGGGTCGGCGCCGACCTTGCTGACGACCAGGACGCCGTCCTCGGGCCGCAGCGCCTCGCGCAGCACCTCGTTGGCGCAGTCGTAGAACTCGGCGGTGTCGATGTGGTCGACACCGAGCTCGACCACCCGCCGGATCAGTGCGACGGCCGAGGCGCGGTCCTCGTTGAAGCGCCGGAGCTGGAGGGCGCCGTAGCCGATCCGGGAGACGGTGCGGCCGGCGAGCCGGCCGGTGCCGCCGGGGCGGGGGTTGGGTGTGCAGCGGATGTCATCGAAGCACCCTCTCGTGAGACCATGGGCGAAGCGGAGGAACCTCCGCCTAGTCGACGATAGCAGAAACGGAGGAACCTCCGCTTTGACTCCGCCCGATTCCGCGCCGAACCCGCCCATCGCCCCGCGCCCTGGGCGCCCCGGGCGTGCCGACGCGCGGCGCAACCGCGACAAGCTGGTCGAGGCCGCCCGCGCGGTCTTCACCAGCTCGGGCGACGCCGTCCCACTGGAGACCGTGGCCCGCGAGGCCGGGGTCGGCATCGGCACCCTCTACCGCCACTTCCCCAGCCGGGAGGCCCTGGTGGAGGCCGTCTACGCGGCCGAGCTCGACGAGGTCACGGCGAGCGCCCCGGCCCTGCTGGCCGACCGGCCCCAGCAGCCGGAGGCCGCGCTGCGCGCCTGGCTGGACCGCTATGCGCGGTTCGTCGCCACCAAGCGCGGGATGATGGCCACCCTGCGGGCCGGCTGGGCCTCCGGCCGGATCGCCACCCCCGCCACCCGCGAGCGGGTCACCGCCGCGCTCGCCGGCTTCCTGACCGCGGGCGCGGCCACCGGAACGCTCCGCTCGGACGTTCCGCCCGAGGACGTCACCTCCATGCTGCTCGGCGTCGTCCTCTCCACCTCCGCCGCCACCGACGACCCCGGGCAGACCGCGCGGCTGCTCGACCTGCTGGTGGACGCCCTCCGCCCGCGGGGCTGAGCAGAGGGCGCCCGACAGGGGCCTGCGCCGGCGGGTGCGCTCCCCGCGAACTGGCGGGTGCGCTCCCCGTGAACTGGCGGGTGCGCTCCCGCGCGCTGACGCGTGGGCGCTACCCCCTGACCTCCAGGACGGTGCCCGCCGCCACCGTGCGGCCGCCCTCGCGGACGGCGAAGCCCAGTCCCGGCTCCAGCGGGACCGGCCGGCCCAGCACCACCGAGACCTCGGCGGTCTCCCCGGGCAGGAGCCGGGCAAGCCCCCCGCCGAGGGTGATGTCGCCGACCACGTCCCCCGTCCGCAGGTAGAACTGCGGCCGGTAGCCGGTGGTGACCGGCGTCCGCCGGCCGCCCTCGGCGGCCGACAGCAGGTGCAGCCGCGCGGTGCAGCGGGTGTGCACCGAGACACTGCCGACCGCGGCGACGACCATTCCGCGCCGCACCTGCCCGCGCTGCACACCGCGCAGCAGCAGCGCCACGTTGTCGCCAGCCTCGGCGCTCTCCATGGTCCGGCCGAAGGTCTCCACGCCGGTCACCACCGTCTCCAACCCGGCGTCGTAGCCCAGTACTTGGACCCTCTCGCCGAGCGCGATCCGGCCGCGCTCGACCGCACCAGTGACGACCGTGCCGCGGCCGGTGACGGTGAGGACGTTCTCCACCGGGAGGAGGAACGGGGCGTCGGTGTAGCGCACCGGGGTGGGCAGATACGCGTCCACCTCGTCCAGCAGGCGGAGCAGTGCCGCCGTCCACCTCGGGTCGCCCTCCAGCGCCCGCAGGCCGGAGACCGGGAGGACCGGCAGGCCGGCCCCGTCGTAGCCGTGCGCCGAGAGCAGCTCGCGGACCTCGAGCTCGACCAGTTCGAGCAGCTCGGGGTCGGCGCCGTCGGCCTTGTTGAGGGCCACCACCACGTGCTCCACACCGACCTGCCGCGCCAGCAGGACGTGCTCGGCGGTCTGCGGCATGACGCCGTCCTGCGCGGAGACCACCAGGATCGCGCCGTCCAGCTGCGCGGCGCCGGTGATCATGTTCTTCACGAAGTCCGCGTGGCCGGGCATGTCCACGTGGGCGTAGTGGCGGGCGGCGGTCTCGTACTCGACGTGGGCGATGTTGATGGTGATGCCGCGGGCGGCCTCCTCCGGGGCGCGGTCGATGCGCTCGAAGGGGACGTAGCGGGCGGCGGCGCCCTCGCCGGCCGCGGCCGCGCGCTCGGCGAGGACCTTGGTGATGGCGGCGGTGAGGGTGGTCTTGCCGTGGTCGACGTGACCCATGGTGCCGATGTTCAGATGCGGCTTGGTCCGCAGAAAGGCCTGCTTGGCCATGGCGGGATGCTCTCCGGTAGTCGTGGGACGTGCCTGACGGGACCTCAGCGACGGGCCGACCTTCCCCGTCCGAGGTCCCGGGACTTCCCGGAGAAGGTCAGCTTCGCGCGCCGTCGAGGGCTGCGAACGCCAGCGCTGCGGCTGCCAGTGCTGCGGCTGCCAGTGCTGCGGCTGCCGGGGCAGCGGCCATCGCGCCCGCGGCTGCGGGGGACTCTGCGATGGCGTACCGGAACATGCCGATCATCGTGCCCGGCACCGCTCCCCCGCGCCAGCGAATTTCTCCTGCGGCCATTTCGCGCGAACCCCTGGACAAGTGACGGGGCGTCATCTCATGCTTTATCTATGAGAGTAGATAAAGCAGAAAGCGGCGGGCGGGGGTCGCCGATCGAGTTCCGGCTCGATCCCTCCTCCGGTGTGCCGACCTACCTCCAGCTCGTCCAGCAGGTCGAGCACGCCCTGCGACTCGGCTACCTCGCCGTCGGCGACCGCCTCCCCAAGGTGAAGGACGTGGTGGCCGAGCTGGCCATCAACCCCAACACCGTACTGAAGGCCTACCGCGACCTGGAGGTGAAGGGGCTGGCCGTCGGCCGGCCCGGCCAGGGCACCTTCGTCCGGGCCACCCTCGGCGAACTGCCCTCCGGCGACCAGGGCGCCCTGCGCGAGGACCTCCTCGGCTGGATGCGCTCGGCCGAGGAGGCCGGGCTGGACCCGGACGGCATGGTCGCCCTCTTCACCAGCACACTGCATTCCTTTCGGACCGGAAGAACGGGGGTAGCGACGAGATGATCGACATACCCGGACTCGCCCTGGAGACCGAGGCGCTGGGCAAGCGCTACCGCTCCACCTGGGCGTTGCGCGACTGCACCCTCGCACTGCCCGAGGGCAAGGTGATCGCACTGGTCGGCCCGAACGGCGCGGGCAAGACCACCCTGCTGCACCTGGCCGTGGGACTGGTCACCGCGACCACCGGGAGGATCACCGTCCAGGGCGGACTCGCCGCCGGCGGCCCCGAGGCGCTCGCCGCCGTCGGCTTCGTGCCGCAGGACGCGGCGCTCTACCCGAACCTGTCCGTCGCCGACACCATCCACCTCGCCCGCAACCTCAACTCCGGCTTCGACGCGGCACGCGCCCGGGCCCGCGTCGCCGAGCTGGACCTCCCGCTGAGCCGGAAGGTGGGACGGCTCAGCGGTGGCCAGCGCGCCCAGATCGCGCTCACCCTGGCACTGGCCAAGCGGCCGCGGCTGCTGATCCTGGACGAGCCGCTGTCCAGCCTGGACCCGCTGGCCCGGCACGAGTTCACCGCGGCACTGATGGCGGCGGTCGCCGAGGACGGGATCACCGTGCTGTACTCCTCGCACGTGGTCTCCGAGTTGGAGCGGGTCTGCGACCACCTGGTCGTCCTCAACGGCGGCCGGGTGCAGATCGCCGACGACGTCGAGGTGCTCCTGGCCACCCATGCCGTGTACAGCGGACCGGCCGAACTCGCCGACGGCGTCGGCTCCGTGCTGACGGTGGTCCGCGAGCGCCGGGCGGGCTCGCAGGCCCATCTGCTGGTGCGTACGGACGACGCGGCCGCGGGACTGGGTGCGGGGCCGGCCGCGGGACTTGCCGCAGGACCGGTCGCGGGACCGGCCGGGCTGTCGGCCGGCGAGCTGCCGGCCTGGCCGCCGCCCGGCTGGCAGGCGCATCCGGTCGGACTGGAGGAGCTGATCCTCTCCTACCTGCGGCAGCCCGCCGCCTCCGCCCTCCCGGGGGCAGCCGAACCGTCCGCCTCCGGAAGGAGCGTGTCCGCATGAGCGCCTCGATCACCGCCGCCGCGGGCCCGGCCGGCGCCGCCGCCCCGGCCCGGCGCCGGCCGCCCCGCCCCCGCTCCTCCGGCTCGCCTGGGTCACCTGGCGCCAGCACCGCACGGCCGTCCTCGGGCTGTTCGGCGTCTTCGCCGCCGGGGCGCTGGCGCTCCTCCTCTACGGGCTCTCCGAACACGCCGACTTCCGCAACTTCGGCATGGCCGCCTGCCTGCCGCTCGCTCACCTCAGCCGGGGCTGCCCCACCGCGATGAGCCTCTTCGCCCATGACCGCAGCCGCATCACCCAGCTGATCGCCGGCTCCATCGGACTGCCCGTGCTCTTCGGGATCTTCCTCGGCGCCCCGCTGCTGGCCCGCGAGTTCGAGTCGGGCACCTACCGTTTCGCCTTCACCCAGGGCGCCGGCCGCACCCGGTGGCTGGTCACGAAGATCTCCCTGCTCTCCGTCTTCACCGTGCTCACCGCCCTCGGCTTCACCCTGACCGTGATCTGGTGGTTCGCGCCCCTGGTCCCCCTCGACGGCCGGCTGAGCGGCAGCGCGGTCTACGAGATCTACGGCGTGGTCTTCGTCGCCCGCGCGCTCTTCGCGCTGGCGCTCGGCATCTGCGCCGGGGCGGTACTGCGCCGGGTGGTACCGGCGATCGGGGTGACCCTCGCGATCTGGACCGGCCTGACCATCGCCACCACGGCGTGGTTCCGGGCACACCTGATGCCCCCGCTCCACGTCACCGACGCCGATGCCCCGAGCGGCGCCTGGGCACTCAGCCAGAGCTGGACGGACGCCGCCGGCCGAGCGGTCGGCCGGGCCCGCATCGCGGAGCTGCAGTACCAGGCCGCCCAGCGGGGCCACAAGTTCGACACGACCGCCTACCTGGCCCGCGAGGGCTACCACCACAGCGTCAGCTACCAGCCGGGCAGCCGCTTCTGGGACTTCCAGCTCATCGAGGGCGGCGGTCTGGTCCTCCTCTCACTCCTGCTGCTCGCCGCCGCGGTCCTGCTGGTGCGACGGCGAGCCGCCTGAGCTGGGCGTGGCCTTGCCCGGGACCGGACTTGGAGCTATCTTGAAACGATCGTTCCAAGTTCTTCGGGGTGAGGCATGCCGGATATCAAGCACTTCGATCCGGACCGCGTGCTGGACGCGGTCGTCGACCTGGTCTGGCGCCAGGGGGAGCCGTCGACCGGTGTCCAGGACATCGTCGGCGCCACCGGGCTCAACCGGTCCAGCCTGTACTCCACCTTCGGCGGCAAGCAGGACCTCTACCGCGCCGCGCTGCGCCGCTATGTGGAGCAGCGCTCGCAGCCCGCGTTCGACCGGCTGGCCGGCGACGGACGCGGGCTGCGAGCGATCGCGGCCTTCTTCGACGGACTGATCGACGCCCGGTGCAGTGGTCCGTACGCGCGCTGGGGCTGCATGGTCTCCAACGCCCACGCGGCCGCAGCGGACGCCCCGCCCGAGATCCGCGAGATCCTCGACGAGCATCACCGCCGACTCCACGCCGCGCTGGCCGCGGCGCTCGGCGACGCCGGGCGGACCGGTGCACTGCGGCCCGGAGTCGACGTCTCCGGGGCCGCGGACCAGCTCGCACTGCTGGCCTACGGCATCAACCTGCGGTCTCGGGCGGGGGCCGACGCGGGGGCACTGCGCGCCGCGGTCGGCTCGGCGCTCGCCGGCCTCTCCACCGTCCCCGACGGGGACCAGGACCTGAACGGGAGCACGTCATGAGCGCTTTCACCCGCACCGCCCCCCGCCCGCAGCAACGAAAGCGGCCGGGGTCGCAGACCACCGCGCCACCGGCCGCCCGCCGCCTGCGCGCCCGCGCCCGCCGCGCGGCGGCAGTGCTCCGGGCACTGGCCACCGAGCCCCGGGACCCGTTCACGATGCTGTGACCGCGACCGCGGACGCGACCACGACTCCGCGCCGAAGGCCCCGCCGGCGTCGTTGACCAGCACGTCCACCCGGCCGGCGCCGAGGCCGGGGCCCTGGGGGGCGGCCGCGGCCTCCGGGTTCAGCCGCGGCCGGTCGCGATGGTGACGACGCGCGCCCAGGCGGGCGGGGGGTCGGGGCAGTAGTCCGGGTGGTCCTCGATACGGCCGCGGGAGGCCGGGGCCCGTGGGAAGAGGCCGATGACGGTACGGCACGGGGGGCGTGCGTCCGGCCAGGGGGTCTGGCCGTCGGTGAGGGCGACCAGGACGTCGGGGCGGGTGCGGAGCGCGCGGGAGAAGCCCGCGCGGAGGTCCGTACCGCCACCGCCGATCAGCGGGACGTTCTCGGCGCCGCAGAGGCGGTGCACGGTGTCGGCGGCGGCGTCGCAGGGCACCACGCCGACCAGGTCGCGGCGGCCGCCGACGGCCCGGGCGATCGCCGCCACCTCACGCAGGGCGGCGCCGAGTTCGGCGTCGCTGACCGAGCCCGAGGTGTCGATCACCACGGAGACCCGCGGCGGCCTGCGGCGCAGGCTGGGCAGCAGGACCCCGCCCGGGATCCCGGAAGAGCGGCGGGAGGGGCGCCCGTACGAGTAGTCGTCGCCGGCGCCGGCGGAGCTGATCGCCGAGCGGAGCGCCGAGCCGAGCAACTGCCGCCAGGGCTGCGCCGACTGGAAGGCCTCCTCGGCCCAGCGCCGCCAGCCGGCGGGCACGCTGCCCGGGCTGCCGGTGATGCCCTGGGCCACCCGGAAGCGGACGGCGTCCCGCTCCTGGTCGGTCAGGCCGTGCGCGCCGTCCGGGCCGAGCTCCCAGCCGCGCTCCCGGCCGTCGGCACCGCTGCCGCAGTCCAGCCAGGCCAGGTGCTGGGTGTACGGTCCGAGGCGGAAGCAGCGGAGGTAGTCCTCCATCAACTGGCCTTCCGCCAAACGCAGATGGGCCGGTCGGACGGCGCCCTCGGGAGTGGGCAGGCCCTCGCCGTAGGCGTCGTCGTTGATCTCGCAGTCGGCGGCGATGTTCATCCGCAGCCGCTCGCCCGGACCGGTCAGCCCGTGTTCGCGGGCGTAGCGGTCGCTGCGGCCGTGGTGGTCGCGGAGGAGGTGGGAGACCTCGTGCACCCAGACCGCGGCCAGCTCTTCGAGGGGGGTGCGGTCGACGAAAGCGGGCGAGACGTAGCAGCGCCAGTGGCGGTCCACGGCCATCGTCGGGACCAGCCGGGACCCGACGGTGTGCAGCGCGAAGAGAGCCGTGGCCAGGTACGGGCGCGCGCGGGCGGCGTACAGGCGGGCGGCGAAGAGCTTCTCCTCGTCGTAGGAGCAGGAGGCGGCAGGGGTCATCGGCCCGCCTTTCTTGCCGCGCGGTCCGCACGGCCCGAAGGGCCCGCCCGGTCGGCGCGGTGGGAGAGGGAGACGACTCCGGTCAGGCGCTCGATGGCCGCGGGAACCTGCCAGTCCTCGCGGCGCAGCGAGGCCAGGGTGGTGGCCGGGACCACCACCAGGTCCGGCGCGCCGGTCTCCACCGCGCGCACCAGCACCCGCCAGGCGGCGTCCCAGCGTGCCCGCTCCGGACGGGCGCGGACCGCCGCGACCACCCCGTCCAGTACGGCCTGCCGGAGGTCGCCGCGCTCGGGAAGCTCGGCGGACAGCGGGTCGGCGAGCAGCGCCTCCGGATCGGGGAGGTCCATCCGGTCGATCGAGGCCAGCAGTTCCAGGCCGGGGCCGTCCCCGACCGCCCCCCTGACCAGCAGCGACAGCACCTCCCGGGAGGTGCCGGCGGCCTCGGCGAAGGCGATCAGACGGAGCGTCATCTCCCAGCTGCGGGGCGAGGGCCAGGCCCCGCCCTGCTGGGTCTCCCGGCTCGGCAGCCGGTGGACGAGAGCGGGCCGGGCCGCGAGCAGTCCGCAGACCGCGCGGCGGGCGAAGGGGACCGCGGCGGGCAGCCGGTCCGGGTCCAGCGCGGGCAGGTCGGCCCGCGGCCAGACACCGCCGAGGCCGCGGACCACCACCTCGTGGTCGTGCGCCCAGGGGAGGTGGACGAAGCGGTTGGCCAGCGGCGGGCTCAGCTCCCAGCCGTCGGCCGCCGAGGCCCTGGGGTTGGCGGCGGCCACGATCCGCACCCCGGGCGGGAGCCGGAGCGAGCCGACCCTGCGCTCCAGCACCAGCCGGAGCAGGGCGGCCTGCACGGCCGGCGGGGCCGTGGACAGCTCGTCGAGGAAGAGCAGCCCGCGCCCGTCCCGCACCAGTCGGACCGCCCAGTCGGGTGGGGCCATCGGGACGCCCTCGGTCGTCGGATCGGCGCCGACCACCGGCAGTCCGGCGAAGTCGGAGGGCTCGTGGACGCTGGCGATGACGGTGGTCAGCGGCATCTCCAGGGCCTCGGCGAGCTGGGTGATCGCCGCGGTCTTGCCGATCCCCGGCTCTCCCCAGAGGAGCACCGGGAGGTCGGCGGCGACGGCGAGGGTGAGCGCCTCCAACTGGGTGTCGGGGCGCGGTTCGGTGCGGGTGTCGCCGAGGAGCGCGAGGAGGGCTTCGGCCACGTCGACCCGGGGGCGGGGGCGGGAGGCGGTGGGGGCGGTTGCGCTTGCGGTGATGGTGACTCCATTCATATGCGGCATCGGTCTCATGGGGGGTCGGTGACGGGGGGTCAGTATCGGCGCCCGGGTGGCGGGCCCGAACAGGCGAGGCCGGCGCGGAAGAGCCCGTGGGCGATCCGCCCCCGCACTGCTTCCTCCAGCGCGTCCCGCAGGGGGCCGTCCCGGAGCAGTGCGTCCGCGCCCAGCAGGGCCTCGACGACCGCCAGGGCGCCTGAGGTGTCGCCGTGCCGCAGTCGCTCGCGGATGTCGGCCAGTTCCTCCGGTGCACGGTGCGCTCGGTCGATGAAGTCCAGGCAGGGCAGCGGCCGGCCGGACAGCGCGGCGAGCAGTTCCTCTCGGCGGATCTCCTCAGGACCGTGGTCGAGGGCGGTGAGCCGGCCGCCGACCAGGGCGACGCGGTGCTCGACACCCCGGCAGTCGACCAGCAGCGGATCCCGGCCGGGGCCGGTCGCGCCCGGTCGGCGGGTCTGCGGCCCCCGCCGGGCCTGCGCCTGCGCCTGCGGCGCCAACGCCTCGGCGACCAGCGGATGCAGCCGGTCGGGCTCGATCAACCCGGCCCGCAGCAGCGCCAGATCGGGCAGCCCCCAGGTCGCGGCGTCGGGGAGCAGGGGCGGAGGCGGCCCGTTCCGGCCGTCCTCCTCGGTGCGGCCCCCGTCCGGGGTCAGCAGCAGTCGGCGACCTCGTCCGAGGCGGACCGCGACCGGCCCGGGGAGGCCCCCCTCGGCACGCAGGAGGATCCGCGCCTCCTCCGACCAGCGTTCCACCGCGCACCGCGCGAACTCCCACTCGGCCAGCCCGGCGGCCTCGGCGAGCTCGGCGGCCTCGGCGCCCCCGGCAGACGTCCGGTCCGCACCGCTGCGCAGGCGCAGCTCGCCGGCTCGGTCCGCATCCCAGAGGTGGCGGTGCAGGTCGAGCCGGAACCGGCGGTCGGGATGCCGGCCCCCTCCCCCCTCCCACAGCGCGAGGCTGATCCGCTGCCCGCCGGCCGCCCAGGCCGGGGGCGTACGGGCGACGAGGTGGAGGCGGCCGGCGGCGGCCGGGTCTCCGCCGTAGCGGGCCAGCGCCACCGTCAGGCCGGGCCGGAGCAGTCCGTCCGGGAGGGTCCTCGGAAGGTGCCAGCGCAGCAGTTCGGGGGCGAGCCGGCGGAGGTCGGCGCGGATCCGCGCGGCGAGGCCGCGGCCGTGGGTGCGGGCGATCCGGCGCAGGTCGAGATCGGCGTCCACCCGTGCGGCGGCGCAGGCGCCCGCCCAGTCGCCGCGCAGGCGATGGGCGGTTGCGGTCTCGATCATGGAGGGCGGTACGGCGAACTCGCGCACGCGCCGCCAGCAGAGAAGTCGGGCGTCCCCGGTCGGGTCGGCGTTCTGAGTGCCCATCAGCACTCGCCTTGTGCGACCGGTGCCCCCAATCCAGCGAGAGATTGAGTGATCATCGCCGCCGAGTGTAGCGCTCCGGAGCCGGCACCCGCCAGGGTCTACTGGGCTTCGCGCCGCGATGCCGCCGCCCCGGAGGCAGCGCCGCAGGCGCGAACCAGGGGCGCGGGGAACTGCGCGCCCCGTGCGAAACGGCGCCGCACCCGGCGACGGCACTCGGGTTGCCACCCGAATTTCGCAGCCGAGTGCCGCAGAGCGGATGGCTGGCCGTACGGTTTCCCGCGCCCCCTACTCGCGCCTCCGGCGCTGCACCGGGGGCGCGACATCACGCCGCGGAACTCAGTGCGCCTCGGTTCCGTCCGCGGGCCTGCGGGCGACCTTGTGCTGTGCGGCCTGGGCGACCGGGCGGACGACCAGCAGGTCCACGTTGACGTGCGGGGGCCGGGTGACCGCCCAGGAGACGGTGTCGGCCACGTCGTCCGCGGTGAGCGGCCGCTCGACGCCGGCGTAGACGGCCGCCGCCTTGTCGGCGTCGCCGCGGTAGCGGGTGAGGGCGAACTCGTCGGTCTGCACCATTCCCGGCGCGATCTCGATCACCCGGATCGGCTCCCCGCACAGCTCCAGGCGGAGGCTTCCGGCCAGGGCGTGGACGCCGTGCTTGGCCGCCGCGTACCCGCCGCCGCCCTCGTACGCCACCTGCGCGGCGGTGGAGGAGACGATCACCACGGTGCCGGCGCCGGAGGCCCGCAGCGCGGGCAGCAGCGACTGCGTGACCTGGAGTACGCCGAGCACGTTGACCTGGAACATCCGCTCCCAGTCGGCCGGGTCGGCCTCCTCCACGTACTCCGCGCCGAAGGCCCCGCCGGCGTCGTTGACCAGCACGTCCACCCGGCCCAGGGAGTCCGCGAAGGCGCGCACGGCGGCCCGGTCGGTGACGTCCAGCGGGTACGCCAGGTGGGCGTCGGCGCCGGTGAGGCCGTCCGCCGCGTTGAGCTCCTTGGCGAGGGCCTCCAGCCTGGCCGCCCGCCGGGCGGTGAGCACCACCCGGTAGCCGTCGGCGGCGAGCCGCCGGGCGGAGGCGGCGCCGATCCCGCTGCTGGCTCCGGTGACCACCGCCACCTTGCGTTCCGTCATCGCGCTGTACCCCGGGGCTCGTTCCGTCGCTGGCGGGAGACACCCTACCGGGCGGCTCAGCCCTGGCCGACCTGCCCGTACACCCGCTTGATCCGGAGCCGGAGCACCAGCCGCTGGTCGCGGACCATGGCGGCGCGGTAGTCCGCCCAGTCGGGGTGCTCGCCCTGGACCGCGCGGTAGAGGGTGATCAGCTCCTCCACCGCGGCGTCGTCCGGCTCCGCGGCGACGGCGGAGAGCTCGGCGTCGCCCTCGGCGACCGCCCACTGCCAGCCGTCCTCGCTCATCACGTGCAGCGAGACCCGCGGGTCCCGCCGCGCGTTGCGGACCTTGGCGCGGGAATCGGTGACGGAGATCCGGACCGTGTCCTCGTCCGGGAAGTAGGCGTAGTTGATGTTGGAGATCTGCGGGCGGCCGTCCCGCTTCAGCGTGACCAGCGCGCCCAGTCGGCGCGATCCGATCAGCTTGCGCAACGCGGCGTCCCGCTCGGCGTCCTGACTGCCCATCACATGCTCCCCTGCTCGGTGTCGGAACTCGGCAACGCCCGCCGCCGGGCGGGGATTCCCCGGGCCGCCGGGGTTGCTCCGAATCGGTGAGCCCCTCAACTCGCCCGCCGAGGACGGGTTCGCGGACGGCCGCGGCCGCTCAGCGCGCCAGCCCGTCGAGCAGCGCGCGCATCCCGGCACGGAACTCCGCCTCGGGCGTGCTGTCGCGAGCCGCGCCGGCGATCTCGACCAGTCGCGGGTAGCGGTCGCCCGGCAGTGCGCGGAAGCGGGCGATGGTGGACTCGGCGGCCCCCGGTCCGCCGCCCTCCGGGGTGCTGAGCGGTCCGGCGAGCTCGGTCTGGGCGAAGGCGGTGGCCATGGTGCTGACCGCGCGGAAGGCGGTGAGGAGCCGCCGGCCGGTCAGGCCACCCCGGGAGAGCGCCGCGAGCAGCGCCTCCGCGATGTCCAGGAAGGCGGCGGACCGGCTCCGCCGGGCGAGGATCAGCGGGACCGCCTGGGGGTGCTCGCGTACCGCCCGCCACACCCCCTCGGCGATCCGGAGGGCCTCCGCCCGCCAGTCCTCCTCCGGGTCCGGCGCGGACGGCAGGCGGACCGCCCGCAGCACCGCGTCCACCGCGCAGCCCTCCAGCCCGGCGCGGTCGTCCACGTAGGTGTAGAGGGTCATCGGCCCGGTGCCCAGCCGGGCCGCGACCGCCCGCAGGGTCAGCCCCGGCTGGCCGTGGTCGTCCAGCACCGCCAGGGCCGCGTCCTCCACCTCGGCGCGGCTGAACCGCGGTCGGCGTCCCACCCCTTGACTCTCCCTCGGCTCGATCTACTATTCACGTACAACCGTACGTCAATGAATGTGAGCGTGCGATGATACTGATCGAGATCAGCCACCCGGCAGGGGCGCTGGCGGAGGCCGAGCAGGCCGAGATCGCCGGCCTGATCACCACCGGCCTGATGACCGCGGCCGGCGAGGCGCCGGCCGAGACGATGGGCCGGGCCCGGCGGATGACCCATGTGCTCTTCCACGAGGCGCGCGGCTGGCACACCGGTGACGGCCCGGTGGCGCCGGACGCGCCCCCGCCGTTCCTGGTCACCATGACCGTGCCGGAGGCCTGGCGGGAGGAGATGTCCCGGCAGTCGGTCGCCGTGGTGCGGAAGGCGCTGCGGGCGTACGACCGGAAGCACGGGTTCGTCCGGCCGGGCGGGGACGTGTGGATCAACGTGCTGGGTGTGGCGGACGGCAGCATCGGCCTGAACGGCAAGCCGACCACCGCGACCGGCGTGGTCGCCTACATGACGGAGGACTACCGCGCCTCCACCGAGAGGACTTCCGCCGAGAGCGCTTCCGCCGAGAGCACCCCCGACGAGGCGCTTCCGGAGGGCGTGGTCATCGACCCGGTCTGCGGCATGCGGGTCCGCCTCGGCCCCGGCGCCATCACCCTGGAGCGCGAGGACGGCACCGTCGGCTTCTGCGCCACGGGCTGCCGGGAGACCTATCTGGAGCGGGAGCGGGAGCGCGAGGCCGCCGGAGGGGCCTGAGCGGCGCCCGGCCGCCCCGTAGGCTGAGCCGGGTGAACAGGGACATCCGCATCAGCTTCGTCGGCGACTCCTTCGTCCAGGGTGTCGGCGACCCCGAGTACCGCGGCTGGGTCGGCCGGGTGCTCCAGTCCACCGCCGGGGGGCCGGAGCCCGCTCCGACAGGGTTCAACCTCGGGATCCGCCGCAACACCTCCGAGGACGTCCGGCGCCGGCTCGGGCGGGAGTTGGCGCCGCGCCTGGTGCCGGGCGCGGACAACCGGCTGGTGGTCTCGTTCGGCAGCAACGACATGGTCGAGGAGGAGGGCCGGCTCCGCGTCGAGGCCGACCGCACGCTGGAGAACCTCGACGCCGTCCTGGAGGAGGCCGCGCGGCTGCGGGCCGCCGCGCTGGTGGTCGGCCCGCCGCCGGTGATCGACGCGGGCGAGCCGCATCTGCTGCGCACCCGGGCGCTCGCCGAGCGGATGGCCGCGCTCTGCGAGAAGCGCGGACTCCCCTTCGTCCCCACCACCGACGCCCTCGCCGAGGACCCCGCCTGGCGCACGGAGGCCCTGGCCGGCGACGGCGCCCACCCCGCCTCCGGCGGCTACCGCCGGCTGGCCGGGATCGTCCTCTCCAGCGGCTGGGCCCGGTGGCTCGCCACCGGCGACCGGGCCTGAGGCCGGGCCACTCCCCCGACCTCCCCGTCTCCCAATCTCCCCGTCTCCGCGTCCCCCGTCTCCCCCGCGAGCGGCCCGCTGCGCGCCTCCGCGCCCGTCGGCGGCCGATCTCTCCGACCGCCGACGGGCGCGGCACCACGACGGATGGGGGGGTCGTCGCGCAGTGCCAGTGCCCCCGCCTCTGGTTCGCCCGGCGCTGCGGGCCGATACAGCCAACCGCCGCGCCCTCACTGCTTGGCGCTGATCCCCTTCGGGTTGAGGTGGGCGATGTTGCCGCTCTCGGTGCCGTCGGCCGGGTCGATGACGCAGTCGATCAGAGCCGGCTCGCCGGCGGCCAGTGCCTCCCGCAGGGCGGTGGCCACCTCGTCGGGGGTGGTGGCCCGGTAGCCCTTGCCGCCGAAGGCCTCGATCATCCGCTCGTGCCGGGCGCCGAGGGCGGTCGGCGCCGGGTCGTCGGTGGTGGAGGCCTCGTCGCCGCGGTAGACGCCGCTGTTGTTGAGGACCAGGGTGACGATCGGCAGGCGGTAGCGGCAGACCGTCTCGATCTCCATCCCGCTGAAGCCGAAGGCGCTGTCGCCCTCGACCGCGACCACCGGGTCGCCGGTCTCCACGGCGGCGGCGATGGCGTAGCCCATGCCGATGCCCATCACGCCCCAGGTGCCGACGTCCAGGCGGTGCCGCGGCCGCTGCATGCCGATCGTGCTGCGCGCCTTGTCCAGCGCGTTGGCCCCCTCGTTGACCAGTTTGACGTTCGGGTGCTCGGCCAGGACGTCCCGGACGGCCTGCAGGGCGCCGAGGAACTGCATGGGCGCGGCCTCGCGGGCGGCGGCCAGCTTGCCGGCCATCCGGTCGACGTTCTTCCGGGTGCGGTCGGCGAGTTCGTCCTTCCACTCCGCGGAGACCGAGATCTGCCCGGGCTTGGTCCGCTCGGCCAGCGCCTCCAGCACCGAGCCGACGTCGCCGACGAGCGGCGCCGCGATCGGCTGGTTGCTGTCCATCTCGTTGGCCGCGATGTCCACCTGGATGAACTTGGCGTCCGGGTTCCACTGCGGCGCCTCGCCGTGCCCCAGCAGCCAGTTGAGCCGCGCGCCGACCAGCAGGACCACGTCGGCCCGCTTCAGCGCCAGCGAGCGCGCGGTGGCCGCGGACTGCGGGTGGTCGTCCGGCAGCAGGCCCTTGGCCATCGACATCGGGAGGTACGGGATGCCGGTGCTCTCCACGAATTCCCGTACCTGGGAGTCGGCCTGGGCGTACGCGGCGCCCTTGCCGAGGACGATCAGCGGCCGCTCGGCGCTCGCCAGCAGGTCGATCGCGCGGTCCACCGCCTCGTGCGAGGGCAGCTGGGCGGGGGCCGGGTCGACGACCTTCCACAGCGAGGCCGCGCCCTTCTCCGCGTCGATCACCTCGCCGAGTACCGCGGCCGGGATGTCCAGGTAGACGCCGCCGGGCCGGCCGGAGGCGGCGGTGCGGATGGCGCGGGCGATGCCGCGGCCGATGTCCTCGGCGCGGTGCACCCGGTAGGCGGCCTTCACGAAGGGCTTGGCGGCGGCCAGCTGGTCCAGCTCCTCGTAGTCGCCGCGCTGGAGGTCGACCAGGTGGCGCTCGCTGGAGCCCGATATCTGCACCATCGGGAAGCAGTTGGTGGTGGCGTTGGCCAGCGCCACCAGGCCGTTGAGGAAGCCGGGCGCGGAGACCGTCAGGCAGATGCCCGGCTTCTTGGTGAGGAAGCCCGCCGCGGCCGCCGCGTGGCCGGCGTCGCTCTCGTGGCGGAAGCCGATGTACCGGATGCCGGAGGCCTGGGCGACCCGCGCCAGGTCGGTGATCGGGATGCCGACGACGCCGTAGACGTTCTCGACCTCGTTGATCTTGAGCGCGTCGACGACCAGATGGATCCCGTCGGTCAGCGCGGCCTGCTCGGCCGTGCCCTCCGGTTCCCCGGCCGGCTTCGATACGGCGGTCATGGTCAGGCCCCTTCCTGGGTGCTGCCTCTGTGCTGCTGCCTGTGCGACTACTGCTGTTCGGTGTTCCGTGCCCGGTGCTCGGTGTCCTGTGCTCGGTGCTCCCCACTCTCCGCGCCGGGCCCGGAGCCGTCCAAGATCTGCTGCGAACCGGCCGATAGACGCCGTTTATCAAGCGGGCCCTGAGCGGAGTCCGGCCGCTCCCGCGGAGTTCTCACGCCGCCTGCCGCGCCCGCGCGAGGTCGCGGCCCTGCGCGCCCAGCCGCTCGTCCAGGGCCAGCCCGACCGCCGCCCGGAGGAAGGCGCGGGCGAGGACGGAGCCCGGCCGGCCGGCGTTGATCGCCAGCGAGATCTCCTCCCGACCGGCCGGCTCCGGCTCCAGGCCCGGTGCCGCACCCGAACCCGCACCCGAACCCAGCCCCGCCCCCGCCTCCGGGTCGACCAGGGGAAGGGCCCGCATCCCGGCGGTCATCGGCATGGTGCGCAGCCACGTCTGCGGGACCACCCCGACCCAGGAGCCGGTGGCCACCAGGGCGTAGAGGGTGGCCAGCGAGTCGGCCTCGACCTGCGGGGTCGGGGCCAGGCCGGTGCGGGCGAAGGCCGCGTCGATGAGCTGGCGGAACTTCAGGTCCGGGGTGAGGAGGGCGAGCGGCAGCTGCGCGGCCTCGGCCCAGCCGATCGGGTCGCCGCCGGGGACCAGCTGCTCGCCGGAGACGATGAGGACGTACCGCTCCCGGTAGAGCGGCATCACCTCCAGCCCCTCCCGCTCGTCCGGGGCGAAGTGGGCGATGGCCGCGTCCAGTTCGAAGTCCCGGAGCCGGCGGCGGAGTTCGGCGGCGGACAGCCCCGCGCAGACCTTGACCCTGGCCAGCGGGTGGGTGGCGCAGAAGGCGGCCACCGGGAGCCCGGTGACCGTCGAGACGGTGGGTTCGGTGCCCAGCCGCAGGGTGCCGGTGATCCCCGACCGCATCGCCGCCACCTCGGTCTTGAAGGTGTCGTGCTCGGCGAGGATTCGCTTGGCCCAGACGACCAGCCGCTCGCCCTCCGGGGTGAGTCCCTCGAAGTTGTGGCCCCGGTTGATCAGCATGACGTTGAGCTCGCGCTCCAGCTTGGCGATGGCCGTGGAGAGGGCGGGCTGGGAGACGAAGCAGGCCTCCGCGGCCCGAGCGAAGTGCCGCTCCCTGGCCACCGCCACGAAGTACTCGAGCTGACGGAACAACATGGGCGGCTCCCCTTGGCCCGGCCCGGTGCCCCCGGGCGACGGCGTCACGCTGAACATTGTATCCAGTATTCTCCGATTCGTAGATCGAGTTCAGCAAGATGTCGGACGGGCTTTCCGGGAGCGGGGACGGCGAACAGCCGAAGACGGCACTTCGTCGACTGTATGCTCAAAACAGTTCCCCTGGACTTACGGAGTAGGCCATGACCGAAGCAGCCAGCGCCTCACCCACCCCCGCCCGCCGCGCGAAGAGCAGCACGCGCGCCGTCGCCCGGCCGGTACCGCTGCGCCAGGCGGTCTACAACGCCATCGCGGACATGATCATCACCCGCGAACTCCAGCCCGGGGAGCACCTGGTGGAGATCGAGTTGGCCGGCGAGCTGGGCGTGAGCCGGCAGCCCGTACGGGAGGCCCTGCAGCGGCTGCACACCGAGGGCTGGGTGGACCTCCGCCCGGCCCAGGGCGCCTTCGTCCACGTCCCCACCGAGGAGGAGGCCGACCAGCTGATGGCGGTCCGCGCCATGCTGGAGGCCGAGTCGGCCACCCTCGCCGCCGAGCGCGCCACCCCGGAGGAGATCGAGGACCTCTGGGAGCTGCAGCGGATCGGCGAGGCCGCGCTGGAGCAGGCGGACAACACCGAGGCGCTGGTCGAGGCGAACGCCAACCTCCACCGCCGGCTGGTGGAGATCGCCGGAAACCAGGTGCTCACCGAGCACATCTCCATGGTGGACCGGCGGATGCGCTGGTACTACGCCCCGATCGCGCAGGGCCGGGGCCGCAAGGCCTGGGACGAGCACGCGGCGATCATCCGCGCGGTGGCCGCGCACAAGGCGCAGCGCGCCGGCGAGCTCATGCGCCGGCACGCCGAGACCACTCGGCACGCCTACGCGGAGGCCTCGCAGGAGGCGGAGGGCAGGACCGCCTGAGCGGAGCCGGCTGAGCGAGGCCGGCTCAGCGGGGCCGCCGAGATCGAAGCAGAAAAGCACATACTGGACTCTGTATACAGTATGGCTGCATCCGGTAGCGTGGTCGGGTGGTGCGGCGACTTCTACGTCAGGAGGCACCGGATGCCCGCCAGTCGAACGAGCGATGAAGCAAGCGCCAGACAGACCAGCCAGATCCGGGAGATCACGGCCCGCCATCGGAACCGGCGCGGGGCACTGCTCCCGATCCTGCACGACGTCCTGAACGCCCTGGGCTGCGTACCGCCGTCCGCGATCCCGGTGATAGCCGAGGAGTTGAACCTCTCCCGGGCCGACGTCCACGGTGTCGTCACCTTCTACCGGGACTTCCGCCGGGAGCCCGCCGGCCGCACCGTGGTGCGGATCTGCCGGGCCGAGGCCTGCCAGGCCGTCGGCGCCGAGGAGCTGGTGCGCTGCGCCGGCGCCGAGACCGGCCTGGAGCCGGGCCAGACCTCCGCGGACGGAGCGCTCACCGTGGACCAGGTCTTCTGCCTGGGCAACTGCGCCCTGGGCCCGTCCGTCCAGATCGACGGCGCGGTACGCGGCCGGATGGCGCCCGCCGGGCTGCGCACCGTCCTCCGGACGGCGGTGAACTCATGACGGGTCGTCAGGAAGCGGTCACCGTCTACGTCCCGCGCGATTCGGCGGCCCGGTCCGTCGGCGCGGACGAGGTCGCCGAGGCACTGCGCACGGGTGCCGCGGCCGCGGGCCGCGCCATCCGGCTGGTCCGCAACGGCTCACACGGCGCCCTCTGGCTGGAGCCACTGGTCGAGGTCGCCACCGCGGAGGGCCGGATCGGCTACGGGCCGGTGGCCCCGGAGGACGTCCCGGCACTGCTGGACGCGGGCCTGCTGGACGGCGGCGAGCACCCGCTGCGGCTCGGCCCGGTCGGCGAACTCCCCTGGCTGGCCCGGCAGCACCGGGTCACCTTCGCCCGGGTCGGCGTCACCGACCCGCTCTCCCCCGAGGACTACCTCGCCCACGGCGGGATGGACGGCCTCCGCGCGGCCCTCGCCCTCTGCCCGACGGAGGTCGTCGACCGGGTCACCGCGTCCGGGCTGCGCGGGCGGGGCGGCGCCGGCTTCCCGGCCGGCGTCAAGTGGAAGACCGTGCTGGACACCGGCTCGGACTGCGAATCCGCCCTGGACGGCGTCAAGTTCGTCTGCTGCAACGCGGACGAGGGCGACAGCGGGACCTTCGCCGACCGGATGCTGATGGAGGGCGACCCCTTCCTCCTCATCGAGGGGATGCTGATCGCCGCCCACGCGGTGGGCGCCCGCGAGGGGTTCGTCTACATCCGCTCGGAGTACCCGGACGCCGTCGCCACCATGCGGGCCGCCGTCGACATCGCCTACGCCCAGGGCTGGTTGGGCGAGGGCGTCCTCGGCTCGCCGCTCCGCTTCGACCTGGAGGTCCGGGTCGGCGGCGGGGCGTACATCTGCGGCGAGGAGACCTCCATGCTGGACAGCCTGGAGGGAAGGCGCGGGCAGGTCCGCGCCAAACCGCCGATCCCGGCACTGCACGGCCTCTTCGGCCGCCCGACCGTGATCAACAACGTCCTCACACTGGCCGCCGTGCCGACCGTCCTCGCCGAGGGCGCCGAGGCGTACGCGGCACTGGGGGTCGGGCGCTCGCGCGGCACCCAGGTCTTCCAGCTGGCCGGCAACGTCGCCCGCGGCGGCATCGTGGAGACCGCCTTCGGCGTCACCCTCGGCGACCTGGTGGAGGAGTACGGCGGCGGCACCCGCAGTGGACGCCCGGTACGCGCGGTGCAGGTCGGCGGCCCGCTGGGGGCGTACCTGCCGGTCTCCCGGTTCGGCCTGCCGATGGACTACGAGGCGTTCGCCGAGGCCGGCGCGATGGTCGGGCACGGCGGTGTGGTGGTCTTCGACGACACCGTGGACATGGCCGCGCAGGCCCGGTTCGCCATGGAGTTCTGCGCCGAGGAGTCCTGCGGCAAGTGCACCCCCTGCCGGATCGGCTCGGTGCGCGGGGTGGAGGTCATAGACCGGATCATGAAGGACCACCAGGAGGCCGACCTCGCACTCCTCGAGGACCTCTGCGAGCTGATGACCGAGGGCTCCCTCTGCGCCATGGGCGGCCTGACGCCGATGCCGGTGCGCAGCGCCCTCACCCACTTCCCCGACGACTTCCTCTCCCGCGAGGCCCCCACTGGCGCCCCAGCCGAGGCGGACCGCCCGCACAGCACAGCGGAGGACACGGCATGACCCTGCTCAAGGAACCCGACTTCGGCACCCCGGAGCGTCCGGGACCGGCCACCGTCGACGTCTCGGTGGACGGCCTGCCGGTACGCGTCCCCGAGGGCACCTCGGTGCTCCGCGCCGCCGCCGAGGCCGGGGTACAGATCCCCAAGCTCTGCGCCACCGACAGCATGGAGGCCTTCGGCTCCTGCCGGCTCTGCCTGGTGGAGATCGACGGCAGGCGCGGCACCCCCGCCTCCTGCACCACCCCGGTCGAGTCCGGGATGCGGATCAGCACCCAGTCGCCCCGGCTCGCCCGGCTCCGCCGCAACACCATGGAGCTGTACATCTCCGACCACCCCCTGGACTGCCTGACCTGCCCCGCCAACGGGGACTGCGAACTCCAGGACATGGCCGGGGTGGTGGGCCTCCGCGAGGTCCGCTACGGCACCCCCGAGGACCCCGGCGCCAACCACCTGGACGCCCAGCCCGACACCAGCAACCCGTACTTCGACTTCGACCCGGCGAAGTGCATCGCCTGCTCGCGCTGCGTCCGGGCCTGCGACGAGATCCAGGGCACCTTCGCCCTCACCATCGAGGGCCGCGGCTTCGAGTCCAAGGTCTCCCCCGGCGCCGGCGAGTCCTTCCTGGACTCCGAGTGCGTCTCCTGCGGCGCCTGCGTCCAGGCCTGCCCGACCTCCACCCTCCAGGAGCGCTCGGTGGTGGACCTCGGGATGCCCACCCGCTCCGTCGTCACCACCTGCGCCTACTGCGGTGTCGGCTGCTCCTTCAAGGCCGAGCTGCGCGGCGACGAGCTGGTGCGGATGGTCCCCTACAAGGACGGCGGCGCCAACGAGGGCCACAGCTGCGTCAAGGGCCGGTTCGCCTTCGGCTACGCCACCCACCGCGACCGCAGGCTCAGGCCGATGCTGCGGGAGAGCACCAGCGACCCCTGGCGCGAGGTGGAGTGGGAGGAGGCGATCGGCTACACCGCCCGCCGCCTCCGCGAGATCCAGCAGCGCCACGGCACCGGCTCGATCGGCGCCATCTCCTCCTCGCGCTGCACCAACGAGGAGGTCTTCGTCGTCCAGAAGATGGTCCGGGCGGCCTTCCGCAACAACAACGTGGACACCTGCGCCCGGGTCTGCCACTCCCCCACCGGCTACGGGCTGAAGCAGACCTTCGGCGAGTCGGCCGGCACCCAGGACTTCCGCAGTGTGGCCGAGGCCGACGTGATCGTGGTCATCGGGGCCAACCCGACCGACGGCCACCCAGTCTTCGCCTCCCGGATGAAGCGGCGGCTGCGCGAGGGCGCCAAGCTGATCGTCGTCGACCCGCGCAGGATCGACCTGGTCCGCAGCCCGCACATCGAGGCCGAGCACCACCTCCAGCTCCGCCCCGGCACCAATGTGGCGGTGGTCAACGCGATGGCGTACGTGGCCGTCACCGAGGGCCTGGTGGACCGGGAGTTCACGGCCGCGCGCTGCGAGGGCTACGAGGAGTGGGCGGAGTTCGTCGCCCGCCCGGAGAACAGCCCGGAGGCGGTCGAGCCGATCACCGGAGTGCCGGCCGAGGAGCTGCGGGCCGCCGCCCGCCTCTACGCCACCGCCCGCAACGGCGCCATCTACTACGGCCTCGGCGTCACCGAGCACAGCCAGGGCTCGACCATGGTGATGGGGATGGCCAACCTGGCCATGGCCACCGGCAACATCGGCCGGGACGGCGTCGGGGTGAACCCGATGCGCGGGCAGAACAACGTCCAGGGCTCCTGCGACATGGGCTCCTTCCCCCACGAGCTGCCCGGCTACCGGCATGTCTCGGACGACGCCGTGCGCGGGATCTTCGAGGAGCTGTGGGGCGAGACCCTGCTCGCCGAGCCGGGCCTGCGGATCCCCAACATGTTCGACGCGGCGATCGGCGGCGGCTTCCGCGGGCTGTTCGTGCAGGGCGAGGACATCGCCCAGTCCGACCCCAACCTCCAGCACGTCACCGCGGCGCTGGAGGCGATGGAGCTGGTCGTGGTCCAGGACCTGTTCCTCAACGAGACGGCGAGGTTCGCCCACGTCTTCCTGCCCGGGGCCTCCTTCCTGGAGAAGGACGGCACCTTCACCAACGCCGAGCGCCGGGTCAACCGGGTGCGCGCGGTGATGCCGCCGAAGGCCGGGAAGCACGAGTGGGAGATCGTCTGCGAACTGGCCACCGCCATGGGCTACCCGATGTCCTACGACCACCCCGGGCAGATCCTGGACGAGATCGCCGCCACCACCCCGACCTTCGCCGGGGTCTCCTTCGACCTCCTGGACAAGCTGGGCAGCGTACAGTGGCCGTGCAACGAGGCCGCGCCGGCCGGCACCCCGGTGATGCACGTGGAGGAGTTCGTCCGGGGCAAGGGCCGGTTCATGCCGACCCCGTTCGTGCCGACCGAGGAGCGCAGCACCCGCCGCTTCCCGCTGATCCTCACCACCGGGCGGATCCTCAGCCAGTACAACGTGGGTGCGCAGACCCGCCGTACCGGGAACATCGCCTGGCATGCCGAGGACGTGCTGGAGATCCATCCGCACGACGCCGAGGACCGGGGGATCCGGGACGGCGACCTGGTGGCCGTCAGCAGCCGGGTCGGGCGGACCGAACTCCACGCCCGGATCTCCGACCGGATGCCGGCCGGGGTGGTGTACACCACCTTCCATCACCCGGTCAGCGGGGCGAACGTGGTGACCACGGAGAACTCCGACTGGGCGACCAACTGCCCGGAGTACAAGGTGACGGCCGTTCAGGTCGGGCCGGCCGCGCCGCTTCCCGCGGACGGCGTCCGGCGGCCGGCGGCGGCCAGCGTCGAGGCGGTGAACTGAGATGGCCGGAGAGCAGCAGCACACCGCCGTCCTCCCCGAGGTGCGGATGGCCAACGGGATCGCCGCGCACTTCGGGCGGGCGGCCGGGGAGCGGGCCGCCGAGGCGGTCGCGGACCACATCCGCCGGTTCTGGGACCCGTCCATGCGGGCCCGCCTGCGCGGCCTGCTCGCCGACGGTGCCGGTGGTGCCGGCGGCGGGCACGGTCTGGACCCGCTGGCGCTGGCGGCCGCCCGGCTGCTGACCTGACCGCCAGGCGCCGGCCAACGGCGACGCCGGGCCCCGTCCCCCGGTTCTCGGGGGCGGGGCCCGGCGCCTCGGCGTGCGGTGGGTGGTGCGATCCGCGGGTTGAGGACCGAGGAGCTGACGTTCCGTCAGCCGGTGCGGGCGCCCGGCCTGCGCAGCACCAGCGCGCTCAGGCCCGCCAGGACGGCGGAGCCCGCCGCGATGTAGAAGTCCAGGTTCCAGGAGCCGCTGACCCCGAAGAGGAAGGCGGCCAGATACCCGGCGTAGACCCCGCCCGCCGCCTTGCCGGTGTACACGATGCCGTAGTTGACACCGGAGTTGGCCCGCCCCCAGTAGTCCCCGACCAGTGCCGGGTAGAGCGAGAACAGCGGTCCCCAGCAGCCCATCGAGACCAGCGTCTCGACGACGAAGAGCGGCCCGTTGTGGGTGGCCGTCATCGCCAGCAGCATCAGCCCCATCAGGGTGAAGCACAGGAACATGGACAGCTCGCGGCCGATCCGGTCGGAGAAGGCGCCGCCCAGCCAGCGCATCACCCCGTTGGGGATGCGGCTGTAGGTGGCCGCGGCGACGCCCACCGCCGCGCCGAGACCGGCGGTGGTGGTGGACATCTCGGCGATGTGGGCGGTGACCATCAGGCCGGCGCCGGTGATCAGCGTGAGGCCGCCCCAGGAGACGTAGCACTGCCAGGTGCGGAGCATCTGGCCGGGGGTGTAGTCCCGGTTGTCGGAGCGGGTGCGGCCGAGGCTGTCCTGCGCCGGGTCGTAGCCCGCCGGCAGCCAGCCCTTGGGCGGATAGCGGAGGAACTGGGCGGCGATCACGATGACCACCAGCATGGCGATCCCCATGACGGTGAAGGCCTGCCGGAAGCCGTTCTCGCCGTGGTCCACCATCGCCGCGAGGAAGGGGATGAACAGCGCGGAGCCGGCCCCGAAGCCCATGTCGATGAAGCCGACGGTGAATCCGCGCTTGCGCGCCTCGGGGAACCACTTCAGCGCGTTGTTGACGCAGTTGGCGTAGATGTAGCCGGGACCGAGCGCCCCGAAGCCGTAGGCCAGCCACAGCTCCCAGGTGCTGTTCGCCTGGGCGCTGAGCAGCCAGCCGGCGCCGGTCACCACCCCGGCGGCGGTGGTGAACCAGCGCGGCTGCCAGCGGTCGGACCAGCGGCCGCTGGGGATCATGAACAGCCCGGCGACCACCACATAGATGGTGAACGTCAGGGCCACCTGCGGCAGGGCGGCGTGCCATGCCTTGGCGATGGGCTTCTCGAAGACGGTGAACGTGTACTCGTAGGGGCTGATCATGAGCATCACGATCAGCGCGATGACCGCCTGCAGCCGGCGGTTGTGCAGGCCTGTGAGCTCGGAACTCCCGGCTCCGGAGCGGGCCCCCGTGACTCGGGTGGTGAGGCCGTCCGTCAATGTACTCGCCTTTCCCTAGCGCGGATCGGGCGCATACTGCGGCTCTTGGGTGGGTCGCGGCATTTACGGCATACCGCAGCAATCAGAATCCTGAAGACTGCATACAGTATGAGTACAAGCTTCTACGCCTGGCCCCGGCCGGTGTCCACCCCTTGAACCGACCCTTGTACCGACCTTTACGCCGCCCGCCCGCGGCGCACCCGACCGCGCCCTTGCGCTTCCCGACCGCAGCCCCGCCGGGCCCCCGCCGCACCGCCGCCGGCTACGCCAGGGCGGGGCTCTGGCTCCGCTGCGCCAGCAGGTCGGTGGCCGCGTGGAGGGCGCGCAGCACCGGCGCCGCCACCCCGGTCATGTCGGCGATCTCCACCACCGCGGTCACCAGTGCGTCCAGCTCCAGCCGCTTGCCCGCCTCCAGATCCTGAAGCATCGAGGTCTTGTGGTGGCCCACCCGCTCGGCACCGGCCAGCCGCTTCTCGATGGAGATGTCCGGAGTGCTGCCCACACTGGCGGCGATCTCCAGCGTCTCGGCCATCATCGTGGCCACCAGTCGGCGGGTGTGCGGATGGCCGCAGATCTCCGCCATGGTCGCGCCGGTGAGGGCACTGAGCGGATTGAGGGCGACATTGCCCATCAGCTTGATCCAGATGTCGTCCCGCAGCTGCTCCTCCACCGGGCACTTGAGGCCGCCGGCGACCATGGCGGCGCTCAGCGCGGCACAGCGCGCGGAGACACCGCCGGCCGGCTCGCCGATGGAGAACCGGGTGCCCTCCAGATGCCGGATCACCCCCGGCTCCTCGATCACCGTCGCGGGGTAGACCACACAGCCGATGGCCCGCTCCGGGGGCAGCACCCGGCTGGTGGCCCCGCCGGGGTCGACGGCCTCGATCCGCCGCCCCCGGTAGGGACCGCTGAGCTCGTGGAAGTACCACCACGGGATGCCGTTCTGCCCGGCCACCACCGCCGTCTCCGCACCGAGCAGTGGGGCGATCAGCGAACCGCTGGAGGGGTAGCTGTGGGCCTTCAGGCCGAGGAACACATAGTCGACCGGGCCGATCTCGGCCGGGTCGTCGGTGGCGTGGGGGTGGGCCGTGAAGTCCCCGCGGGGGCTGAGCACCCGCACACCGTTCCGCTGCATGGCGCGCAGGTGCTCGCCCCGGGCCACCAGGTGCACGTCGGCGCCGCCGCGGTCGAGGGCGGCTCCGACATAGGCACCGATCGCTCCGGCGCCGACGACTGCGATCCGCATGGCTTCTCCGTCCGCCGAGGGATGGGGATTGGTATTGCATACAGTATTCGGTCGCCCGTATTCTCGGTACCCTCGCCGCAGAATCCACCTCCAAGGACGGACGTCCCCGTATGGACTTGTACGAGCACCAGGCAAGAGACCTCTTCGCCGCACACGGAGTGCCAGTCCCCCCGGGCGAGCTGGCCACCGACCCCGCGCAGGCGCGGGCCGCCGCCGACCGCCTCGGATCGGCGGTCATGGTCAAGGCCCAGGTCAAGACCGGCGGCCGGGGCAAGGCCGGCGGTGTACGGCACGCCGCCGGCCCCGAGGCTGCGGAGGCCGCCGCCGCGGACATCCTCGGCATGGACATCAAGGGCCACACCGTCCACAGTGTCCTGGTCACCCCCGCCAGTGAGATCGCCGACGAGTACTACGCCGCCGTACTGCTGGACCGCGCCACTCGCGGCTTCCTCGCCCTCGCCTCGGCGCAGGGCGGGATGGAGATCGAGCAGATCGCCGCCGAGCGCCCGGAGGCACTGGCCAGGGTGCCGATCGACCCGGCCCGCGGGATCGACGGCCCGACCGCCCGGGAGATCGTCCGGCAGGCCGGCTTCCCCGCCGGGTCGGCGGAGGCCGTGGCGGAGGTCTTCCGCGCACTGTGGCAAGTGGCCGCCGCCGAGGACGCGCTGCTGGTGGAGGTCAACCCGCTGGTCCGGGACGGCGACGGGCGGATACTCGCGCTGGACGGCAAGGTCACCCTGGACGACAACGCGGAGTTCAGGCACCCCGGGCGCTCGCGCTTCGCCGCCGGTGCCGCCGACGGCTCGGCCGCCGGTGCCGCCGCCGCTGGAGGCGGCGATCCGCTGGAGGCCAGAGCCCGCGCCAAGGGCCTCAACTACGTCCGCCTGGACAGTGGCGGCGCGGGCGTGGGGATCATCGGCAACGGGGCCGGCCTGGTGATGTCCACCCTGGACGTGGTCGCCCAGGCCGGCGAGCGGCACGGCGGGGCCGCCCCCGCGGACTTCCTGGACATCGGCGGCGGCGCCTCCGCCGAGGTGATGGCCGACGGCCTGGAGGTGGTCCTCGCCGACCCGGCCGTCCGCAGCGTCCTGGTCAACGTCTTCGGCGGGATCACCGCCTGCGACGCGGTGGCCGAGGGGATCGTCAGGGCGTACGCGCTGCTCGCGGAGCGCGGCGAACCGGTGGACCGCCCGGTGGTGGTCCGCCTGGACGGCAACAACGCCGAGCTGGGGCGGCGGATCCTCACCGAGGCGGGCCTGCCCGGTGTGCAGCAGCTGGAGACCATGGACAGCGCGGCGGAGCGGGCCGGCGAGCTCGCGGCCGCGGGAGGGTGACGACGATGGCGATCTTCCTCGACGAGGGCAGCCGGGTGCTGGTCCAGGGCATGACCGGCGCCGAGGGAATGAGGCACACGGCGAAGATGCTGCGCTCCGGTACCACCGTGGTCGGCGGGGTGAACCCGCGCAAGGCCGGGCGGAGCGTGCGGATCGAGGGCCGGGCACTGCCGGTCTTCGGCAGTGTGGCGGAGGCGGTGGCGGCCACCGGGGCGGACGTGAGCGTGGTACTGGTCCCCGCCGCCGCCACCAGGGACGCGGTGATCGAGGCGGTGGACGCGCGGATCGGGATGTGCGTGGTGATCACCGAGGGCGTTCCGGTGCACGACACCGCCGCGTTCTGGGCGCACGCGCAGGCCACGCGGGGCGGGGACGGCCGGCCGGCGACCCGCATCATCGGCCCCAACTGCCCCGGCGTGATCAGCCCCGGCAGGTCCAACGCCGGCATCATCCCGGCCGACATCACCGGCCCGGGCCGGATCGGCCTGGTGTCCAAGTCCGGCACGCTGACCTACCAGTTGATGTACGAGCTGCGCGACATCGGCTTCTCGACCTGTGTGGGCATCGGCGGCGACCCGGTCGTCGGCACCACCCACATCGACGCGCTGGCCGCCTTCCAGGAGGACCCCGAGACCGACCTGATCGTGATGATCGGGGAGATCGGCGGGGACGCCGAGGAGCGGGCCGCCGCCTACATCCGGGAGCACGTCGACAAGCCGGTGATCGGCTACGTCGCCGGTTTCACCGCTCCCGAGGGCCGCACCATGGGCCACGCCGGGGCGATCGTCTCCGGCTCCTCGGGCACCGCGGAGGCCAAGCGGGCCGCGCTGGAGGCGGCCGGGGTGACGGTGGGCCGGACGCCCAGTGAGGCGGCACTGCTGGTCCGCAAGGCGGTGGCATGAGCGAGCCCGTCGACCCCGCCGCGCCCGGCCGGACGCCGGGCGACCGGCCGTCGAACGGCCAGGCGTCGGACGGCCAGCCGTCGATCGGCCGGACGCCAGGCGACCGGACGCCAGGCGACCGGACGTCGATCGGGGTCCCCCGGGAGTCCGTCGCCGGCGAGCGCCGGGTCGCCCTGGTCCCCGCCGTCGTCCAGCGGCTCACCGCCGACGGCCTTGAGGTGGTGATCGAGCCCGGCGCCGGGGCGGCGGCGCTGATCCCGGACGAGCGCTACCGGGAGGCCGGCGCGGTGCTCGGCGACCCGTGGCCGGCCGACGTCCTCGTCAAGGTCAACCCGCCCAGCGCGGAGGAGATGGACCGGCTCGCCCCCGGCGGCACCCTGATCGGCTTCCTCGCCCCGCGCACCGAGCCCGGGGTCGCGGCCCGGCTGGCCGAGCTCGGCGTGACCGGCTTCGCCATGGAGGCGGTACCGCGGATCTCCCGGGCGCAGGCCATGGACGCCCTCTCCTCGCAGGCCAATGTGGCCGGCTACCGGGCGGTGCTGGTCGCGGCCTCGGAGTCCACCCGGTTCTTCCCGATGCTCACCACGGCCGCCGGGACGGTGAAGCCGGCCACCGTGCTGGTGCTCGGCGTCGGTGTGGCCGGATTGCAGGCGCTGGCCACCGCCAAGCGCCTGGGGGCGCGCACCACGGGCTTCGACGTCCGGCCCGAGGTCGCCGAGCAGGTGCGGTCGCTGGGCGCGAGGTGGCTGGACCTCGGGGTGCGGGCGAGCGGCGAGGGCGGCTACGCCCGGGCCCTCACCGCAGAGGAGCAGGAGGAGCAGCAGCGCCGGCTGACCGATGCGATCGCCGACTTCGACGTGGTGATCACCACCGCCCTGGTGCCCGGCCGGCCTGCGCCCCGGCTGGTCACCGAGGAGGCGGTACGCCGGATGCGGGCCGGCGGTGTGGTGGTCGACCTGGCCGGGGAGGCCGGCGGCAACTGCGAGTCGAGCGTCCCCGGCGAGACGGTCCGGCGGCACGACGTGACCGTCGCCGCTCCGCTCAACCTCCCCGCCTCGCTGCCCGAGCACGCCAGCGAGCTCTACGCCCGCAACGTGCGGGCGCTGCTCGACCTGATCCTGGTGGACGGGAAGGCGGCCCCCGACTTCTCGGACGCCGTCCTGGCCGGCGCCTGCGTCACCCGGGACGTGGCCGGCTCCCCCGCCCAGGACCCCATTCCCGACCATGCTTCGGAGGCCTGATGTTCCTCCCTGATCTGGCGATCGCGGTGCTGGCCGGCTTCGTCGGCTTCGCGGTGATCTCCAAGGTGCCCAACACCCTCCACACCCCGCTGATGTCGGGCACCAACGCGATCCACGGGATCGTGCTGCTGGCCGGGGTGGTGCTGCTCGGCCTCGACGCCCACGGCGTCCTGGACAAGCTGCTGCTGGTGGTGGCGATCGCCTTCGGCACCATCAACGTGGTCGGCGGCTTCCTGGTCACCGACCGGATGCTCGGGATGTTCAAGCAGCGCCCGGCGGCCGAGCGGAACGGGGAGCGAAGCGGGGACGGCGGTGGAAGCCGTGGGTGATCTGACGGCGGTCCTCTACATTCTCGCCTTCGCCCTCTTCATCCATGGACTCACCGGGCTGACCGGCCCGCGTACGGCGGTTCGCGGCAACTGGGTGGCGGCGGCAGGGATGGTCCTCGCGATCGCCGCCACCCTCCTCACCCCTGGGATGGGGAACTGGTGGCTGATCCTCCTCGGCGTCGCCCTCGGCGCGGTGGTGGGCGTACCGGCCGCGCGGCGGGTCAGGATGACCGCCATGCCGCAGATGGTGGCGCTCTTCAACGGGGTCGGCGGCGGCTCGGTGGCACTGGTCTCCTGGGTGGAGTTCCGGGACACCGGCGGCTACGCCTCGGTGGCCGGCTATGTGGCGGTCGCCTCGCTCTTCGCCGCGATCGTCGGATCGGTGTCGTTCTGGGGCTCGCTGGTGGCCTTCGGCAAGCTCCACGAGCTGCTGCCGGGGCGGCCGCTCAGCCTCGGCCGGGGGCAGCAGCCACTGAACCTCGTGCTGCTGGCGCTGGCGGTGGCCGCGGCGGCGCTGATCGGCGCCGGGCAGCGGCACGAGGCGCTGGTCGTCGGGGTGCTGGTGGTGGCCGCCGTGCTGGGGGTGCTGGTGGTGCTGCCGATCGGCGGGGCGGACATGCCGGTCGTCATCTCCCTCCTCAACGCCTTCACCGGGCTGTCGGCGGCGGCGACCGGCCTGGCGCTGGACAACACGGCGCTGATCGTGGCCGGAATGATCGTCGGCGCCTCCGGCTCGATCCTCACCAACCTGATGGCCAAGGCCATGAACCGGTGCATCCCGGCGATCGTGGCCGGCGGGTTCGGCGGCGGCGGGGCGACCGTGGCCGGCCGCCCCGGCGGCCCCGGACCCGATCAGACGGTCCGGCGGACCAGCGCGGCGGACGCGGCGGTGCAGATGGCGTACGCCGGGCAGGTGGTCGTCGTCCCCGGCTACGGGATGGCCGTCGCCCAGGCGCAGCACGCGGTGCGGGAGATGTCCAAGCTGCTGGAGAGCCGCGGGGTGGAGGTCAAGCACGCCATCCACCCGGTGGCCGGCCGGATGCCCGGTCATATGAACGTGCTGCTCGCGGAGGCGGACGTGCCCTACGAGCAGCTCAAGGAGATGGACGAGATCAACGAGGAGTTCAGCCGGACCCAGGTGGCCCTGGTGATCGGCGCCAACGACGTCACCAACCCGGCGGCCCGGTCCGACCCGAGCTCGCCGATCTTCGGCATGCCGATCCTCGACGTCGACCACGCGGACTCGGTCATCGTCCTCAAGCGCTCGATGAGCCCGGGCTTCGCCGGTGTCGACAACGAGCTCTACTACCACCCCAAGACCGCCATGCTCTTCGGCGACGCCAAGTCCTCGGTCGCCGAGATCACCGAGGAGCTGAAGGCGCTCTGACCGCCGTGACCCGCGGGCGGGACCTCAGTACTCGCCCTTGACCACGAAGTAAGAGCCCCGGATCACCCCGGCCAGCTTCGACTTCTGACGGGCGAACTTGAAGCGCGCGGCCAGCTCCTCGGGGACCTCCATCCCCTCCGAGAGCTTGAACCCGACCGCGCGCTTCCCCCCGTCCTCGATGCTGTACATGACGTTGACCGAGAGTCCGGACTCGTAGAAGACGTAGGCCATCCGGATGCCCTCGACCTCGAAGGAGGTCACTTCGAGGGGGCGGGAGGCGATGGCGATGTCGCGCTCCTCCGCCAGGATCCGGTTCACCCAGGCGAGGGTCTCCGGTTCCTCGCCGGCCGGGCTGACCGTGAAGACGTGGTCGTACTTGTTCTTGTAGTACCGCGCCTCGTTGGCCCGCAGCCCGGCGAGGGCGTCCGCCACCGGCGAGGACTCCAGGCCGGCGGTGGACACGTTCACGAAATCGACGACCTGCGGCATGCGTCCTCCCGTTGACGAACCGTCACCGGAAGCGTAACCGGCCCGGCCCCCGCGGGTGCGGAGGCCGGGCACGGGTTCGAGACCGGTTCGGTCGGTTCAGGCTCGGGAGGGCACCGCCGCCGCCTCGGCCTCCGCCGCCGCCTCCGCCGCCGCTTCGTGGGCGGCGAGCCAGGGCGTGACCGTGTCCAGGACGGTCTCCAGCGCCAGGCCGTTGCCTCCGAGTTGGGCGGCGGCCGGGATGCGGGCCGGGTCGGCGCGGACGGTGGAGGTGGCGCTGCCGCGCGGGGCGTCGCCGTCCGGGCGGAAGGGGACGAAGAGGCCCGGGGCGAAGGCCGGCACCAGCCACAGCGTCAGCCCCTCGGCCCCGTCCAGCGCCCGCGAGGACCAGACGTAGCTGTCGGCCTCGCCGGCCGCGACCACCGGCCGCTTGCAGCCCCGCAGCGCCACCACGTTGCCGTACCGGGTGGCGGTGGGCGCCGGCTCGGCGCCGTCGGTCTGGTCGGAGAGGGCGAGGGTGGAGAGGTGCCGCCCGGCCGCCAGCTCACCGCGCAGCCAGCGGGTGCCGTGTGCCTCGATGACGGCGGCAGCCGCGTAGTGGGAGCGGAGCACCGCGGCGGTCGCCGGGCAGGCGCGGGCCACCTCGGCGACCACCTCGGCGGCCTCCGCCACCCCCTGTCCCCCGCCGCCGAGTTCGGCCGAGGCGGTGAGGCCGAGCAGCCCCGCCCGGCCCAGCGCGTCCACCGAGGACCGCGGGAAGGCGTCGTGCCTGGCGGCGCGCTCGGCGCAGGGCGCGACCACGGTGTCCAGCACCCGGGCGAGCGCGGACCGGAACGAGCGGTCGGAGCCGCGGCCGTCCGGAGCTGCGGGTGCGGCGAGGGGTGCGGCGACCGGTGGGGCGACGGGTGCGGCGACGGGCGCGGAGAGAGAGGCGGGTGGACGGGGGGAGGCGGGGGAACGGTCGGAATCGATGCGCTGCGACATCAGCGGCCCTTCGGGAACGGCCGCCCCCGGCAGCGGCGGCTCGGCCGGCGACCGGGGGCGGCGGGACGTGTGTGTGGAGGGATGCCGCGGAGGCGGCGGTCAGATGGCTCCGGCCGCTCGCAGCTCGGCCAACTGCTCCTCGCTGTAGCCGAGTTCGGCGTAGACCTCGTCGTTGTGCTCGCCGAGGAGCGGCGGCCGTTGGACCGGGACGGCGGTGTCGGACAGCCGCAGCGGGCTGGCCACCGTCTTGAAGCTCCCGCGTTCGGGGTGGTCGACCTCGACCACGGCCCCGAGTTCGGCGAGGGTCTCGTCCTCGATCAGCTCGCGGGTGGACATGATCGGGCCGCAGGGGATGTCGTGGGCGTTGAGCGCCTCCATCACCTCGCGCTTGGAGTGGTGCTCGGTCCACTCCTCGACCATCGCGAACATCTTGTCCAGCTTGGGCAGCCGCGCCTCCGGCGTGGACCAGGCCGGGTCCTCGACCAGCTCCGGACGGCCGATCAGGCGGGCCAGCGGGGCCCAGCCGGGCGGCTGGACGATCACGTAGATGTAGTCGTTGGGGCCACCGGGGGCGCAGCGCACCGCCCAGCCGGGCTGGCCGCCGCCGGAGGCGTTGCCGGAGCGCGGCACCTCGTCGCCGAAGTGGGCGTTCGGGTACTCGCCGAGGGGGCCGTGGGCGAGCCGCTGCTGGTCGCGGAGCTTGACCCGGCAGAGGTTCAGCACCGCCTCCTGCATGGCCACTTCGACCCGCTGCCCGCGTCCGGTGGAGCCCCGCTGGTAGAGCGCGGCGAGGATGCCGGCCACCAGGTGGACGCCGGTACCGGAGTCGCCGATCTGGGCGCCGGTCGCGGTCGGCGGGCCCTCCTCGAAGCCGGTGGTGGCCATCGAGCCGCCCATCGCCTGGGCGATCACCTCGTACGCCTTGAAGTGGGCGTACTTCCCCGGGCCGAAGCCCTTGATGGACGCGTACACCAGCCGCGGGTTGAGCTCCTGCAGCGTCTGCCAGCTGAAGCCGAAGCGGTCGACCACACCGGGCCCGAAGTTCTCCACCAGCACGTCGGCCCCGGAGACCAGCTGCCGGAAGAGCTCCTTGCCCTGCTCCGACTTCATGTTCAGGGTGATGCTGCGCTTGTTGCAGTTCAGCATCGTGAAGTACAGGCTGTCGGCGTCCGGGACGTCCCGCAGCTGGCTCCGGGTGATGTCGCCGCGGCCGGGGACCTCCACCTTCACCACGTCCGCGCCGAGCCAGGCGAGCATCTGCGTCGCGCTGGGCCCGGACTGGACATGTGTCATGTCGATGACGCGGACCCCGGACAGCGCGCTTCCGTGCGATGCCATGTGTTCTCCCTCTGCCCTGCAGCTGCAGCACCCTGCAGATTGCATACCGTATGGAGTAGACTTAATCCTGGCGCCGGAAGCGCTGGATGTCCAGAGGGCGGCCGAGACGACCGGAGGACCCCGTGCCCAACACCGCGCAAGCGTCGGCGACTTCGGCCAGAGCCCCGGGCCGGACCCCGCTCCGCCCGTCGGCGGCCCGGGAGGAGGTCCGGCGGCTCTCCTGGGGACTCGCCCACCACACCGCGCGGGAGGCGGCGGCCGCCGCCCCGCTGCCCGCCGTGCTCCGCCCGCTCGCGGACGCGGTCGGCCACGCCCTCGCCGAGCCCCTGACCGCGCTGACCGACCTGCCCGCCTTCGACACCGCGGCGATGGACGGCTGGGCCGTCGCCGGCGCCGGGCCTTGGCGGATCCGTCCGGGGCTGCTGCCGGCCGGCGAACTCGGCGCGCCCCTGCCGGGCGGAACCGCCCACCGGATCGCCACCGGCGCCCCCGTACCGGCCGGCACCACGGCCGTGCTCCGGGTCGAGCACGGCTTCGAGGCCGAGGCCGACGGACTGCTGCGCTCGCGCGAACCGCTGGCCCCCGGCAAGGACATCCGCCCGCGCGGCCAGGAGTGCCGCACCGGGGCCCCGTTGCTGCCGGCCGGAGCGCCCCTCGCCCCCGCCGCCCTCGGGCTGGCCGCCGCGGCCGGACACGACCGGCTGCGGGTCCACCGCCGGCCGGCGGTACGGCTGCTGGTCACCGGGGACGAACTGGTGGAGTCCGGCATCCCGCAGGCCGGCCGGGTGCGGGACGCCCTCAGCCCCGCCCTGCTGCCCGCCCTCCGCGCGCTCGGCGCCCGGGTGCTCGGGGGCGGGGCCCGCCTGCTGGAGGACAGCCCGGCACCGCTGCGGGCGGAGCTGCTCGCCGCCGAGCCCGACCTCTTCCTCACCACCGGCAGCACCTCGGCCGGCCAGGCGGACCTGCTGCACGGGGTCCTGGCCGAGCTCGGCGCCCGGCTGCTGGTGGACGGCGTCGCCGTCCGGCCGGGGCACCCGATGCTGCTGGCGGAGCTGCCGCCGCGGGCGGGCACCCGCACCTCCGCCCGGCCGCGGCTGCTGGTCGGCCTCCCTGGCAACCCTCTCGCCGCCCTCGCCGGCCTCCTCACCCTGGCCGCACCGGTGATTCGCCGCCTTGCCGGGCACGCCGATCCGGCGCCGCCCGCGCTGCTGCCCGCCGCGACCGCGTTCCCCGGGCACCCGTACGACACCCGGCTGAGCCCGGCGCGGATGCTGGACGGCCGGCTCGAGCCCCTTCCCCACGACGGCCCGGCGATGCTGCGCGGTGCGGCGCTGGCCGACGGCCTGGCCGTGGTGCCGCCCGGGGGCGCGGCGGCGGGGCGGCGCTCGCGGTGCTGCCGCTGCCGCGCTGAGGGCGGCGCGGCCGCTGCTGGGCCGAGGGTGCTGCCGCTGCTGGGCTGAGGGTGCTGCCGCTGGGCCGGAGGCCTCCGGATCGGTAGGGTGACAGCTCGCGAAGGCGTGGTGTCCGAGTTCGGGGGTCGGTACGGGGTGGCTGCGACGGCTGTGCGCACGAGGGGCGGAGGCGGAGGCGGGGGCGGGGGCGCGGGCACGCGCCTCGCCGCGGCCCTGGCGCTGCTGTTGACGCTGGTGCTGCTGGTACTGCTGGTGCTCGGAATCACGGTCGCCGCGGCCCCCGGGGCCCGGGCGGCCGGGCCCTCGGCGGCGGCGGGCCCGCAGTCCCAGCGACTGGCCGCCCTCCTCCGGCGGAACCCGATCTACCTCTCCGACCAGCTGCCGCGCACCGTACCCCGGTCCCTCGCCCCGAGCTTCGCCGCGGCGGCGAAGCGCACCGGCGTTCCGACGTATGTACTGGTCCTGCCGGACGGGCAGCCCACCGGGCTGCTCAGCGCCGTCCACGACCGGCTCGGCCGGCCGGGGCTCTACGTCCTCGTCGGGCCGCAGTCCCTCGACGACGCCCAGACCTTCGGGGTCTCCGCGCCCGCGGACGACGCCCAGACAGTGGTGACCTACGCGGTCACCTACGACGCCGGGCCGCTGCGCAAGTTCCAGGTCTTCGCCGACACCGTCGCCCTGGGCCCGGCCAAGGCCGCCGCCCTGGCCCAGCGGGAGCAGCGGCACCCCAGCGCGCGGGTCGGCCAGTACACCTATCCCGACCGGGCGGACCGCGGCAACCAGCAGTTCACCACCGGTCTGCTGGTGGTCGGGACGCCGGTCGCGGTGCTCCTGTTCAGCGGGCTGGTACGGCGCTCGCGCCGACCCGGCCCGGCCCGCTCCGGCCCAGCGCGCTCCGGCCGCCGGGGCTTCGCGATCACCTGCGCGGTGGCGACCGTGCTGGCCGGAGCGGTGGCCTTCGGCGCCGGGCAGGTCTTCGACCAGACCCGGGACAGCGCCGCCCCCACCCCGACCCGAGCCGACCTCGACGCCCGTCTCGACCGCGTCGCCGCCGGCCTGAGCCGGTCGCCGGTCTACGCCGACCCCGAGTCGCCGGATACGCTCACCGCGGCCCAGACCGCCGAACTCGAGCGCCGGTCACGCGCGTTCAAGCCGGGCCCGATCCTGTTCGCGCTGATCCCCTCGCTCTTGGACGACGAGTCGGAAGGCGACGAGGAAGCCACCCTCAGCGCCCTCCACCACAGGCTCGGCCGCCCCGCCGTCTACGTCCTGGCCGACCCGCTGACCGGTGAGATCACCGCGGACGCGTACGGGCTGCGGATCAGCGGCCTGCAGATCCTCTTCGATCTGCCGGACTCCATCACCGCCCCGCCCGCCGAGGCCGCCTCGGCGGGCGACTCCCGACTCGGGCCCCGGCTGGACCAGTTGACGGTCTTCCTGTCCCGGCTGCCGCTCACGGACGGCGTCGAGCGCGGGCTGGACACCCCGCCGCCGCCCCTGGACGACCACGTGCTGCCCTCCCTCTGGAGCGGCCAGTTCCCGGGCGGCGCGGTGGTGGGCGTGCTCGCGGCGCTGGCGCTGCGGCTGCTGGCGGCCGGCGGCCTACGGCTGGCGCGGAGACCGGCCGGCCGGCCGGCGCCGGGCGAGGGCGGGGCCGCGGGGGACGGCGCCGCCGCCGGTGCCGTGCCCGCCCACAAGGCTCCCGCCGCGCCCTCCGTGCGCTGGCTCCGCACCACCGCCCAACACGAACTCGACGCCCTGGGTGAGGACTTGGCCGCCGCCGACGCCCCCGGACCGGCCGGTTCGCCCGCCGCGTCCCCGTCCCCGTCCCCTCCTCCGTCCCCGTCCCCGTCCGCGTCCGCCTCCGCGACATCTCCCTCTCCCTCCCACCGGAACCGGGCCTGGGACTGCCTGGACGCCGCCCTCCTCCTCGTCGACCGCGACCCCGACGGCCAGGTGGACCCCGACGCCGCCCCCGCCGACCTGCTGGCCGCCATCGTCCTGGCCCGGGCCGGCACCTCCGCGCTGCGCGGCGACGCGTACGACCGCTGCTGCACCGTCAACCCGCTGCACGGCCCCACCGCCCAGGGCGTCCGGCGCGCGCGGAGCTGCGCCGCCTGCCGCGCGAACGCCGGCAGCGAAGCGACCGGCCGGGGCCGACTCACGCTGCCGCCCCCGCCCGGCGCCCCGCTCTCCCAGCGCGTCCCCTACCTGGAGCCCCCCGGCATCCTGCGGGCCGTCCGGGACGGAATCCCCCAACTGATCTCCAAGGCAAGGGAATCGGCCAGTGTCCAATGACCGTGTCCGCCGCCTCGTCCGGCTGCTCTCGGGGCTCGCGCTCACACTGGGGCTCGGGTCGGGGCTCGCGCTGGGCGGCGCTGCCGGCGCCGATGCCGCTGCCGCGTCCCCCTCCCCCTCGCACGCCCCGGCCGCCGGCCCCGCCTCCGCTTCCGTCCCCGCCTCCGCTCCAGGCTCCGTCAGCCCCGGCCAGCGGATCGCGGACGCCCTCCGCGGCGACCCCGTCTACGTGGACCCGTCCTTCGCCAGCGCCGTGCCGCCCGCGCGGCAGCGGCAGTTGGCCCAGCAGATCCGGGCCACCCATCTCCCTATCTACGCCGTCCTCCTCCCCCTGGTGAAGGGCGACTCCTTCAACGGCTCCCCCGACAACCTCGCCGAGGTGGTCCACGACCGGATGAGCCGCACGCCGATGGTGGTGATCACCCTCGGCGATCTGGGCAACGACGAACTCAACGGCCATTCCTGGCCGTACGGGCAGTATCAGGCGGCGGACGCGGTCAGCGCGGTCGGCTTCCTCCCCGCCTACCAGAACGCCGGGCTGGCCGACCGGGTGGCCAAGGCCGTCCAGCTGATCAAGCAGGGCGACGGCACCAAGGTGTACCAGCAGGCCACCGCCTCGCTGGACTCCGGCAGCTCCGACTCGGCCTCCTCCCACTCCGCCGGCGGCCGCAAGGGCTCCACCTCCTCCCTGGTCGCCGGCGGCATCGTGGTCGCCGTACTGCTGGTCCTCGCCCTGCTTCTGACGCTGCGCCGGATCCAGACCAGGGCCCGCCGCGGGGTGGCCACCGGCCGCTCCCGCCGGGACGCCAAGCCGTTCACCTTCCCCCGGGCGGTCTTCGCCGCCGCCAGGGACGCCGACGCGACGGAACTCCGCCGCCACGCCGAGGCGGAGGTGCTCGCCCTCGGCGAGGCCATCCAGCAGGCCGCGCCCGCGCGGACGCCCCACCTCCAACTCGCCCTGGACTCCTACGCCGCCGCCGAGAAGGTGCTCGACACTGCCCACGGCCTCCCCGACCTCGCCGGCGTCCTCTCCCTCGTCACCACCGGCCACGACGCCCTCGACCCGGGCATCGAACCCGACGAGGCCCTCCCCCTCTGCTTCTTCAACCCCCTCCACGGCCGCGCCGCCGAACTCATCAACTGGCGCCCCCTGGGCCGACGCGACCACCTCGACGTGGCCACCTGCCCCCCGTGCGCCGACGCCCTCCGCAGCCACCGCGCCCCGGAGGTCCTCACCGACGAGGCCGCCGACGGCACCCCCACCCCGTACTTCGAACTCCCCCCCGCCCGAAGCCCCTGGTCCGCCACCGGCTACGGCTCCCTCATCCCCGCCACCAGCCCAGACGGCCTACCGGCCCGCATCAACCGGGGGAACCGCTAGGCCGACGATCAACCGACCCCCGCAACCGCCGAGAGGAGCTCGATGTCCGGCGGTAGTTCCCGGTGCAGTTGCCAGACGATAGCCATCGGTTTACTGCCCTCATGTGACTTGTAATCCACCGGCCCGAGAAGCGTCCAAGGCTGGGGACCGCCGGAGTCGGTTTTCTTGAACCGCCGCACAAAGAGCAGGACATGGGTCCCCTGCTCTTTATGGTGCTGATAGCGCAAACCAACACCAGAGCTTGGAGATGTGCTGTTCTGGGACTCCCAGTGGAACAGTTTCGGACTGAGCGCGTAATCGCGGTAGCGTGTGGTCGGACTGAAATCCTTCTCGTCCTTGGTAAGCGTGACTAGTAGCGCATCGGTGTCGGTGGCCGAGCACCACTTCGCCCCCTCCCGAAAGGTCCCCGGCAGAAAACCGCCGAGCTGAGAGGCTCCCAGAGCGGGCAAGATCTCCTCACGTGAGTAGTCTGCGTGCACCGCGAGTGGGACCGTGGCGTGCGCTCCAAGGAGCGGGTAAGTGGGACGCCGTGTATGGTCAAGGTTCCACGCCAGCAGTTGCCGTGCTTCGCTACGGAAGGCCCGCTGCTCGCGGAGACTTTCGAATCCCGCTTGGTAGTCGGCGAAGCCACCTCCGGTCGGCCAGAGCGTGAAGAAGAGCATGCGGGCGAATCCCTGCTCTTTCTCCGTCAACTCGCCGTACGGGCGCGCATCGTCCTCCAGCAGCTCGGTATAGGCCGAGACCCTCAAAGGGTCCGCAGCATGGAGAAACGCGGGCATCCGCTTGAGCAGCGCCGCTTCGCCCTCCGGCGCTTGCCCCTCAAGTAGCCCTGACCGCCTCAGCAGTACCGTCCAACTGCTGCTCCCCCGGTAGAGATCGGCCGGCTCCCGACGGCTTTCGAGTAGGTAGTCGGCCATCTCGGGTCGTGCATACTCGCGCACTTCGGCGGTCAAGCCCTTGATGCCCAGTTTCAGTTGCGCCTGAATGTTCTCGAGAACTGCTTCCTTCGACTTCCGATCCAAAATGATCTGGCAGCCCGAAGGCAACTGTGGGAAATCCAGCTTAACGTGCTCTTCCAGTCGACGTCGCGTCAGGTTGGTCAGCGCCCGAAATTGCTCCTCGATGCGAAACTCCGCCCTATGATGGCCGACGAAATCAAGGACGGTCAACACAGGCTTGTTTTCGGTCCTACGAAGTCCACGCCCCAACTGCTGCAAGAAGACCGTTGCGCTCTGCGTGGGCCGGAGCAGCAGCAGGGTATCGACGTCCGGAATATCCAGGCCCTCATTGAATAGATCCACGGAGAACAGAACTTGCAGAGCCCCGTTTCGTAGCTGCTCCAAAGCCTGCTTCCGTTCCCTGCTTGGGGTGGTGCCGTCCAATGCGACCGCGTTAATATTCGCTCGCTGAAAGTACGCGGCCATGAAGCGCGCGTGGCCGACCGAGGTACAAAAACCCAGGGCGCGCATCTGCTGCGGCTGACTGACCTTGTCGTGCAATGCCTTCACAATTAGCCTGGCGCGAGCCTCGTTCCCGGTGAATAGCCGGTCGAGATCGGCAGCATCGTACGCTCCTTGACGCCAGGCCACTGCGGACAGATCGGTGTTGTCTGCGATCCCGAAGTAGTGGAAGGGGCTAAGCAGGTCGTTCTCCAACGCCTCCCAGAGACGCATCTCGGCGGCAATTCGGCCGTCGAAGTACTCCAGATGAACGTGCCGACCGTCAGCGCGCTCGGGAGTCGCAGTCAGACCCAAGAGCTCCATCGGCTGAAAGTGGTCGATAATCCGACGGTAGGTGGGAGCAACGCTGTGATGGAACTCATCAATGACGATGACGTCGAAGTGGTCAGAGGCGAGGGCCTCCAGCCGGGCAGGATTGAGCGACCTCGTACTGGCGAAGACGTGCCGCCAATTGCTCGGTTCCTCACCATCCACCAGCAGCTCACCGAAGTTGGCGTCGATTAGCACGTCCTGGTAGGTACGCAGTGACTGCCGCAGAATTTCCTGACGGTGTGCCACAAAGAGCAGCGAGAGCTGATCCGGCCTTCGGCCGAGCTTGCGGAGCAGCCCACGGTAGTCGAGTGCTGCCATCACCGTTTTGCCCGTGCCGGTCGCCGCGACCAGCAGATTTCGGTGCCGCGAGTGGATGTCCCGCTCTGCGGCCAATTGGCTGAGCATGTCCTCTTGATGCTTGTAGGGACGCACTTCCAGACCCGAGAGACTGATGCTTCTCGACCCCGACTCGGCACCGGCCTGCGTTCGCCCCGACGCGGACGCTAGTGCGTCGTCCAGTCTCTCCGCGTCATGATCCGGATGATAGGTCTCGAAAGACGACTCACTCCAATACGAGTCAAAGGTGGCTTCGAATTTCTTGAGGACGTCAGGAGTACTCACCGAGGACAGCCGGACGTTCCACTCCATGCCGTCGAGCAGGGCGGCTCGGGATAGGTTGGAACTGCCAACGTAGGCGGTGTCAAAACCGCTGCCGCGGCGAAAGAGCCAAGCCTTGGCGTGCAGCCGGGTAGAGCGAAGCTCATAGTTGATCTTCACCTCTGCGCCAAACTCACGGACCAACCGGTCCAGGGCACGGCGCTCAGTGGCACCCATATAGGTGGTGGTCACCACACGAATGGGTACTCCGCGAGCCGCCACTGCGCGCAGAGACTCCTCCAACACGCGCAGGCCGTACCACTTGACGAAGGCGCAGATCAGATCAACCCGGTCTGCCGTGGCAAGCTCGGCTCGCAACTCTGTCCCCAGGCTCGGGTCCTCCGGGGCGTTGGTGAGGAGCGCCGATTCAGAAAGCGGCGTCGCCGGGCGGATCGCATAAACACCAGGCGCTTCCTTCTCAGCAAGAGCAAGCAACTGCCGCGGACCCTCGACGATCTGCTCAGCTCTCTCATCTTCTGCCGCTTCCTGGAGCAGCCGCAGCAAACGGTTGGCCACTTCGACCCGCCGTTCCGCAGGCAGCGCTCCCAGCGCCCGCGCCGTACGCCGTCCGACATGTCGAGCCAATACATGCGGAACCGACTCTTGGCCGACCGCCCCTTCCACGATCTGCCAGCCGGTCTCCCGCAGCGGACCGACCTGTGCTTCAAGCACATCGGTCACCAGTTGCTCATACACGCCGGCCACTGGCTCGCGCCCGTCGAGAGCGTCGGTCACAGCAACTCCTGATTTCCTCTTGGTCTTTTCCCGTACCTCTGATGCTTACCACATCCGGTCGGCCTCAGAAAGTGATGTACTCTCGCAGTTTTCCCTGGACGGCCGGGTACGCGTCGCCGAGCGCGAAGGGTAGCCCCGGCAGAGCCCGCACCACGCCGTCTGAGTCCAGCGGCGGACTCACCATCAGCACGAGTTTGCTATTCCTGCCCGCGGCGGTGGTTTTCTCGTCCACCCCCTGCACTTCGCGGATGCGTCCGACCCTGCCGTCGGTGACTACAACCAAAGCTTTGAGATTTGGCGTCCGCCAACGGGCAATGGACCACCACTGGCGGTCATCCTCAAGCAGGGCTTCCTCGTCGTCGTCCGTTTCGTCGTAACGTCGGCCGTCGGCATCGACTAGATAGGAACTGCTAGTTCGCCAGATAACCAAGGCAAATCGCTCGCCGACTGGAAGTTGCGCGGCCGTTGCAGTCACCCTCAGCGACGCTATAGCTACAGCACGGTTCCGAGCGAGCGGAAAGAGTCCAGCGGACTCAGTCGTGCGCTGGTTCGGGGCTGGCAGATCATGCTCGCGAAGCCGATTCTGCAGGATCGGATAGACCTCCTGCAACGTGAGCACATCCGGACCATGCGAGCGCCCCTCTTCGAGGATGCTCAACAGATGATGAGTGAACGACGTGCACGCCGTGGCCTGCTGCTCCAGCGGAACTACATGTGCGGCTTGGTCAGCCGCGGTGATAACGGTGCTTCCTGATAGCGCAAGGCTATCGATCACATTTCCACTAAGCGCCTCTATTGCCTGGCCGGAGTAGCAGCAATCAAGAATCACGGCCTTAAGGCGTGCGGCGCTATGCTTGAGGATTCTCTTTACTGCGGCGTAATGCAAGCCCGTCGGTTCCACGTGATCCCAGCGTGTGTCACTGAGTGCCAAACATAACTCGTTCATGGTACTAAGTGCCCCGTGGCCCACAAAGTAGAAAAATAGGGCTTCCTCAGCGGTCACAGCGAGATCGGCCAGATCTGCCGCGAAGGAGCCAGTAGCACGCGGGTCCACATGGACCGAAACTCGCGGCTCCGGCCAGCCACCCAAGGAAGGGTCAGTCAGCACTGCATGCATGCGAGCAACGCTATTTTCGGCGGCTGGAATCTCGCGGAATCTCTTATCGTCGTAGTGAGCGACGCCGATGAGGATGGCTCGAGACCGATCGAAGTCGATTACTTCACCCGCCATCTGCGTCACTCCGGAGCAAGTTGAGGTATTTCTCCAACGTCTGCGGATCGGTGCCTGCGGGAAATTCCGCCGTCGTATCTCCGTTCGCGATGCGAATGGTCTCGTTCCGGCTTCCCAGCCAGGCGCTCAACGCGTTGGACAGGACGGAGATTGTACCGCCGGACCCCACAGCCACCATGAGGAGCTCTACGGCCCCACCACTCAGCTCCTGCTCACCAACCGCTCCACGTACTTGTCGAACCCTGCCAACTAGACCGCGCTGACCACTCAGCCATCGGCCAAGATCAACCAAGCTGCTCGAACCGTCCGCATCAACGAGTCGGATCTCCGCCTCCACGTACCCCCCAGACGCTGATCTCCCGGCTCCCGCCGGAGGCTGATCGATTGGAACGAGGATGAATGCTGCCAGCAACTACCTTGCGGTGGTGGCGACTTGACCAAACTGGTGAAACCCGGGGGAAGTACGACGCTTGCTGTCTCGATCGGGGAGTGATACACCCAGTTTCTGACGTACCGTCAGATGATGGGAAGGCCCGGTATGGCGAGCACCGTAGTGCGGTTCAACCAAGTGGCGCCCGGGCTGGGGCGGGGGGATGTCTCGGGGCGGTATCGGGCGACGGTGGAGATGGCGGCGTTCGCCGAAGAGGCCGGGGTGGACCTGGTGACGCTGGAGGAGCATCACTGCGCGGAGGACGGGTGGAGTCCGGCTCCGCTGGCCACCGCGGGGGCGGTGCTCGGGCGGACCGAGCGGATCGCGGTGATGGTGTCGGCGCTGATCACGCCGTTGTACGACCCGCTGCGGCTGGCCGAGGAGATCGCCGTCCTCGATCACATCGGGCGCGGGCGGCTGACGGTGGTGGCCGGGATCGGGTACCGGCCGGCCGAGTACGAGGCGTTCGGGGTGGAGTGGAGGCGGCGGGGCAGGATCCAGGACGAGGTGCTGGAGACGCTGCTCGCCGCCTGGACCGGGTCACCGTTCGAGTACCGGGGGCGGACGGTGCGGATCACTCCGCCGCCGTACACCGAGCCGCATCCGCCGCTGCTGGTCGGCGGGACGTCGATGGCCGCGGTGAAGCGGGCCGTACGGCTGCGGCTGCCGTTCTTCTCGGCCGACAATCTGCCCGAACTGGCCGACGCGTACCAGAAGTTGAGCGCCGAGGCGGGCTGGGACGGCGGCTTCGCGCTGCTGCCGCCCGAGCGGTCCAAGTTCGTTTACTGCACGGAGGATCCGGAGCAGGCGTGGGCGCGGTACGGGGAGTACTTCCTCCACGAGGCCCGGACCTACGCCTCCTGGCAGCGGGCCGAGATCAGCTCGGCGGTGGCCTCGCATGCGACCGGCACGGTGGAGGAGCTGCGGGCGGAGGGGGTGTACTGCTGCCTCACGCCGGACGAGTGCGTGGCGGACGCGGAGGCCCAGGGGCCGCTGGGCTCGGTGATCCTCCATCCGCTGGTGGGCGGGATGCCGGTGGAGGACGGGTGGCGCAGCCTGCGGCTGTTCGCGGAGCGGGTGCTGCCCCGGCTGAAATAGCGGGCCCGCGGCCGCACCCCGCTGTTATCGTCCGGGGATGCCCCGCCGTGCCCCGTCGTCCAGGTTCCTGGCTCTGGTCCTTCGCCATCGGCCCGAGCTGGTGGGAATCCAACTCGACTCCGCCGGCTGGGTGGCGGTCGACCGGCTGCTGGCGGCACTCGCGGAGGATGGACGGCCGCTGTCGCGGGCGGAGTTGGACGAGATCGTCGCGACCAACGACAAGCGGCGGTTCGAGGTGGAGGGGACGGGCGCGACGGCGCGGATCCGGGCCAGCCAAGGGCACAGCGTGGCCGTGGAGCTGGGGTATGCGCCGGCCGTGCCGCCTGACCTGCTGTTCCACGGGACGCACGGCGGGGCGGTGGACGCGATCCTGCGGGAGGGGCTGCGGCCGATGACGCGGCACGCCGTCCACCTCTCCGCCGAGGCCGGGAGCGCGGCCCGGGTGGGCGCCCGGCGCGGCCGGCCGGTGGTGCTGCGGGTGGACGCGGCCCGGATGGCCCGGGACGGCTACCGATTCGAGGTGTCGGCCAACGGGGTGTGGCTGGTCGAGGCGGTGCCGCCGGCCTACCTGGCGCCGGAGGGCTGAGGCGGGCGTACCCGCAGTCCGTCGAGGACCAGGTCCAGCATGTGGCGGGTACGGGGCTGCCAGTCGGGGCCGTTGTCGCCGCGCCAGAGGAACGAGACGAGGAGCAGGACCTCGTCCGGGTCGAGGTCCGGCCGCAGCCGGCCGGCCCGCTGCCCGGCGGCCAGGAGGGAACCGAGGGCCTCGATGACCGGCGGGTAGTACTGGCTGCCCAGGTCGGCCCGGGTGGCGGCCTCGACGGCGAGCGAGGCGCCGTGCTTGATGCGGCCGTAGGCGGCGAGGAGGTCGAGCCAGCGGCGGAGCGCCTCGACCGGGTCGTCCCGGTGAGCGCTGAGCAGCCGCGGCGCCGCCTCGATCAGGGCCTCGACGTCCTCCCGGTAGACGGCGATCAGCAGCGCCTCGCGGTGCGGGAAGTGCCGGTACATGGTGCCCTGGCCGACCCCGGCCGACTTCGCGATGGACTGGAGGGTCGCCCCCGGGTTCTCTGTGAAGGCCTCGCGCGCGAGCTCGATGATGCGGGCGCGGTTGCCCTGCGCGTCCGAGCGCGGGGCGCGGCGGCGCGGCTGGGTGGCCATGCGGACTCCGGAGGAAAGGCGGGCGGCGGTGGCGGTCGACTAAGCGGACATATGTCCGCTAGGGTGGGGGCAGTTTTAGCGGACACGTGTCCGCCTAGTGGCTTGCAGGAAGTCTACGGCTTCCGGCCCGGGCGGACGACAGCAGGGACGGGTGACGGTGATGACAGCAGTGCGGCAGGGCAGCGGCACCGACGGGATCCGCGGAAAGGTCGTCGCGATCACGGGCGCCGGGAGCGGGATCGGTGCCGCCACCGCGCGCCTCCTCGCCGAGGGCGGGGCCAGGGTGGTGCTGGCCGGGCGCCGTGAGGATCGGCTCGCCGACCTGGTCGGCGAGCTGGTCGCGGAGGGCGGCGAGGCGGTCTACAGCGTCTGCGATGTGACGCGGCGTCAGGACCTCGCGGCGCTGGTGGCGACGGCCCGGGAGCGGTTCGGGCGGCTGGACGTGCTGGTCGGCAATGCCGGGATCGGGCGGGTGGCGCCGCTGGACGACCTGCCGGTGGACGACTGGGAGGCGATGATCGACGTCCATGTGAAGGGCCTGCTGTACGGCATCGCGGCCGCACTGCCGGTGTTCCGGGAGCAGCCCGAGGGCGGGCAGTTCGTCCACACCGTCTCCACCGCCGCGTACCGGACCGTCCCCGGGCAGGTGGTCTACTCGGCGTCGAAGACGGCCGCGCGGACCCTCACCGAGGGGCTGCGGCAGGAGGCCGGCCCGTCGATCCGGGTGTCGATGGTGTCACCGGGCTTCGTGGCCACCGAGTTCGCGGACCACGTCAAGGACCCGGCGCTGCGCGAGCGGCTGGAGGAGATGAAGCGGAAGGCGATCCCGCCGGAGGCGGTGGCCCGGGCGATCCGCTTCGCGATCGAGCAGCCGCGCGAGGTGGACGTGAACGAGATCGTGGTACGGCCGACGGCCCAGCAGTGAATCGTGGCCCGGCCGACGGTCCAGCGGCGAGCAGTGAGCGGCGTCCGCCGTCGCCGCTGAGGGCGGCCACCCGGCGGGGCGGGGTCAGCGGGGCCCCGCCCCGCCGCGCGGGTCAGCGGTAGTCGCTCCCCATGGCCGCGCGCACCTCGGCGAGGGTGGTCTCGGCCACCGCCCGCGCCCGCTCGTTGCCCTCCGCCAGTACGCGGCGCAGGTGGGCGCGGTCCGCGGCGTACTCGGCCCGCCGGGCCCGGATCGGCGCCAGGTACTCGTTGACCGCCTCCGTGACCGTCCGCTTCAGCGCGGCCGCGCCCGCGGCGCCGGTCTCGGCGGCGATCTCCTCGGGGGTCCGGCCGGAGCAGAGGGCGGCAAGCAGGAGCAGCGAGGAGACCTCGGGGCGGTTCGCCGGATCGTAGGTGATGTGCCGGTCGGCGTCCGTCCTGGCACCTCGGAGCAGCCGGGCCGTCTCGTCCGGGCTCGCCCCGAGGGCGATCGCGTTGCCGCGGCTCTTGCTCATCTTCCCGCCGTCCGTGCCGAGCAGCAGTGGCGCGCTGGAGAGGAGGGCCTCCGGCACCGGGAAGACACCGGCACCGGTACCGACACCGCCACCTACACCGGCACCGCCGGCGGCGCCCCCGCCACCGCCCCCGTACCGCTCGTTGAAGCGGCGGGCGATGGTGCGGGTGAGCTCCAGGTGCGGCAGCTGGTCCTGTCCGACCGGTACCAGGCCCGCCTTGCAGGAGAGGATGTCGGCGGCCTGGTGCACCGGATAGGTCAGCATCAGCCCGCTGACGGCGGACTGCCGGGAGTGGGCGATCTCGTCCTTGACGGTCGGGTTGCGGTGCAGCTCGGCGACCGAGACCAGGCTGAGGAAGGGCAGCATCAGCTGGTTGAGGGCGGGCACGGCGCTGTGCGCGAAGACGGTGCTGCGCGCCGGGTCGATGCCGACGGCGAGGTAGTCCAGCACCTGTTCCTCGACGTGCCGGCCGAGGTTCTCGGCGACGTCCCGGTCGGTCAGCACCTGGTAGTCGGCGAGCAGCACGAACACCTCCACACCGAGGTTCTGCAGCCGCACCCGGTTCCGCAGCGTCCCGAAGTAGTGGCCCAGATGCAGCGGCCCGGTGGGGCGGTCCCCGGTCAGCACCCGGAACCGTCCGGGGTCGCGGAGCACCCGCTCCTCGAGGGTCGGGGCGGGGGCGGTCTCGACAGCCTGCGTCATGGCGTCTCCCAGGTCCGGAATCGCGGTAGGTGTGATGTCGCGAGCCGCCGGACGACGCGCCCCGGGTCCAGGAACACGAAGAAGGGCCGTCCGTCCGAACGGCCCTTCTGGTCATGTCCGAGTGGTGGCCGCTCCTACCTGGAGCGCCACCAGTTCAGACCTGACATGTGAGGCATGGCCTCAGAATACCGTCATCGGAACGGCACCGGGAGGGTTTCCCGGCCGCTGCCCCGGGTGCTCGGCCGGTGGGGTCCGGACCCCCGACAGGCGGAAGGAAGGCGGATGGCAGGGGCCAGGGAACGCCCCCTAGTGCACCATGCCGACCTCGTAGTGGCCGGCCGGCTGGCGGGTGAGGACGTTGCCCCGGTTGAAGGCGTTGATGACGGCGATCTGCAGTACCAGGGCGGCCAGCTCGTCCTCGTCGAAGTGCTTGGCGGCGTTGGCCCACACCTCGTCCGGGACGCCGCCGGCCGCGTCGGCGATGCGGGTGCCCTCCTCGGCGAGCTCCAGCGCGGCGCGCTCGGCCTCGGTGTAGACCGTGGCCTCCCGCCAGGCGGCGACCAGGTTGAGGCGGACCGCGGTCTCCCCCGCCGCCGCGGCCTCCTTGGTGTGCATGTCGATGCAGCCGGCGCAGCCGTTGATCTGGCTGGCGCGGATCTTCACCAGTTCCAGCGTCGCGGAGGGGACGGTGGACTCGGCGAGTACCTGCCCCGCGGCGATCAGGTGCTTCAGGGCCTTCGCCGCGACCGGGCTGGCCATCACGTTGATACGGGCTTCCATGGTGTGCTCCTGGGTCTGGATGCGGGTCTGGGTCGCCGTTGCCGACACCCTTGAGACGAGACGGCCCACCGCCCTGTGACACGCCGCCCTGTGACCCGCGTCTCAGCGCGCCCAGTCGTCGATCCCGGCCAGCAGGGCGGCCTTGACCTCGGCGGGGGCGAAGGAGGCCGCTACCGAGGCGCGGGCGAGGGCGGCCAGGTCGGCGTCGGTGCGGCCGAGGTGGTCGCGGGCGCGCCGGTACTCGTCCGCGAGGGCCGTCTCGCCGTCCGTGTTCAGGGTGACCAGCAGGCCGGCCGCGAGGAGGCGCGGGAGCGGGTGCTCGGCCAGCGAGGGGACCAGGCCGAGGAGCAGGTTGGAGGTCGGGCAGACCTCCAACGGGACGCGCCGGGCGGCGAGTTCGGCCACCAGGTCCGGGTCCTCCAGAACCCGGATGCCGTGGCCGATCCGCTCGGCGCGGCCGAGGGTCAGCACCTCGCGGACGCTTTCCGGGCCCGCCGCCTCCCCCGCGTGGTGGACGAGGTGGACGCCGGCCTCCTGGGCCTCGGCGCAGACCTCGGCGAACGGCTCCGCCGGGTACGCCTCGTCGCCGGCCAGCCCGATGGCGACCACCTGCGGCCGGTGCCGGAGGGCGAGCCGGAGGCTGCTGCGGAGGCGTTCCACCGGGCGGCGGCGGGAGTGGTCGAGGATCACCGCGGTACTGATGCCGTACCGCTCCGCCCCGGCCGCCAGCCCTTCGAGCACCGCGGCCAGCGGCATCTCGGGATCGCCGAGGCGCTCGCCGTGCGCGGCGGCGGTGAAGCTGACCTCGACGTGGCCGACGCCCTGCGCGGCCTCGTCCGCGCAGAACTCCTCGGCGATCCGGCGGAAGTGCGAGGGCTCGCGGAGCAGTGCCCGGACCTCGGCCCGGGCGTCGCCGAACTCCCGGAAGCTGCCGAACGGCCGCTGCTGGACGGCGGGTTCGCCGCCGAGGTCGCGGATCGTGCCGGGACGGACGGTGCTCTCGAGATGGGTGTGGAGATGGGCCTTGGGGAGCGTGCGGACGTCCTTCACCGGTCCGGAGTGTAGAGGAGTCGGCGCCGCCGCCGGAGGGATTCGAGGGGCACGAGCGGTGGTACGGATGCCGTCCACAGGAAACGGAGCGATCGGCGCGGTCGGAGCGGTCGGAGCGGTCGGAGCGATCGGCGCGGTCCGCGCGATCGGCGCGGTCCCCGATGAGTCCGGGCGGCGAGAGGAGTCGGTAGGGGTATGAGATATCTGCATGCGGTGGCATCGCTGGACGGCTACATCGCCCATGAGGACGACGGCGTGGGGCCGCTCCACGACTGGTACTTCAACGGGGACCACCCCATCGTCGACGTGGACCGGCCGGAGCTCCACGGCGGTTCGCCGTTCCGGGTCTCGGCGGCCTCGGCCGAGTACGTGCGCGGGATGTGGGCGCGGCAGAAGGTCGCGGTCATGGGGCGGCGGCTGTTCGACCTGACCGACGGCTGGGAGGGCAAGCCGCCGGCCGCCGATCACGTCGTGGTGGTCTCGCACCGGCCGCGCCCCGAGGGCTGGCGCCCGGAGGCGCCGTACCACTTCGCCCGCTCGGTCGAGGAGGGGATGGCGAAGGCCGAGGAGCTGGCCGACGGCGGGGAGATCGCGGTGACCGCGGGCGACATCGGCGGGCAGGCGCTGGCCCTGGGGCTGATCGACCGGGTGGCGATCGACGTGGTGCCGGTCGTCTTCGGCAGCGGGAAGCCCTACTTCGGCTCGCTCGCCAAGGGCCATCTGATGCTGGAGGACCCCGAGGTGGTCATCCCCGGCGACCGGGTACTGCATCTCCTCTATCGGGTGCGGCGCTGACGCGGCGGCATCCGGCACTCGACACGGGCGCGCGCGGCAGCCGCCCGGCTACTGCCGCAGCAGCGGGGCCAGGTAGCGGCGGGCGAAGGTGCGGGCCTGGTCGTCGTCGGTGACCTCGATGCAGCTCTCGGGGTTGAGGAGGAAGGAGACCACGACCCGGACCATCAGCTCGGCCACCGGCCCCGGGTCGGCGGTGACGTCGCTGGTCTCCCGGAAGTGGCGGACCAGATACTCCCGCATCGCGACCAGCACCGCCCCGCCCTCGGTGGTCAGGAACGGCAGCACCACCTCGGGCTCCAGCCGCAGCAGACCGCCCATCAGCGGATGCGACTGCATGGCGCGGAGGGACACCACGAACCCCTCCACCACCCGGTCCTCCATCCGCGGCAGCCCGCCGACCGCGGCGTCCAGCTCGTCCAGGAACCGCCGGGACTCGCGCATCAGGCAGGCCGAGACCAGGCCGTCCTTGTTGCCGAACCGGCGGTAGACGGTGACCCGGGAGACGCCGGCCCGTTTGGCCACGTCGTCCACGGTGGAGCGGCGGAGGCCGAAGCGGACGAACTGCTCGAGCGCCGCGTCCAGGATCCGGTCCGCGGCCGGGTCCTCCTCGACCCTCGGGTCGGCGTCCAGCGCACGCGCGAGCAGCGACGCCCCCTCGGTTGTGTTCGCCATCGTGTCGGCTCCCCATTCCTGCCGCGGCCTGATTCCTGCCGTGGCCTGGCCGTGTCCGCTGCGTGCTCCTGCTGTGCGCCCCTGGAGAAGTATGACCGCCCCGGCGCTCGGCGGCGCCGGGGCAGCGCGCCTCCGGGCGCGGCGGCCGGCTCAGTCGCGGAACTCGCGGCCCTCCGCGGCGTACCGCTCCAGCAGCGCGGGCGGGGTGAAGCGCTCGCCGTACGCGGCCGCCAGCTCCCTCGCCCGCTCGGCGAAACCGGCCACGCCGCCCTGGTGGCCGTTGATGTACTGGAGGACGCCGCCCGTCCAGCCGGGGAAGCCGATGCCGAGGATGGAGCCGATGTTGGCGTCCGCGACCGAGGTCAGCACGCCCTCCTCAAGGCAGCGGACGGAGTCCAGAGCCTCGGCGAAGAGCATCCGCTCCCGCATGTCGCGGAACGGGATCCCGGCCCCGGGCCCGTCGGCGGCGGCCTCGGCGGTGGCGGCGGCGGTGCTGGCGGCGGCGGTGAAGTGCTCGCGGAGGCCCGGCCACAGGCCCTTCCGCCGGCCGTCCTCCCCGTACTCGTAGAAGCCGCCGCTGCCGCTGCGGCCCGGGCGGCCGAACTCGTCGACCATCCGGTCGATCACCCGGTCCGCCGGGTGCTCGGTCCACTGCCGGCCCGCGGCCTCGGCGGCCCGGCGGCCCTCGTCCCGGATCCTGCGGGGCAGGGTCAGGGTCAGCTCGTCCATCAGGGAGAGGACCTTGGCCGGGTAGCCGGCCTGGGCGGCGGCCTGCTCGACGGACTGCGGGTCGACGCCCTCGCCGACCATCGCCACCCCCTCGTTGATGAACTGGCCGATCACCCGGGAGGTGAAGAAGCCGCGGGAGTCGTTGACCACGATCGGCGTCTTGCGGATCTGCCGGACCAGGTCGAAGGCGCGGGCCAGCGCCTCGTCGCCGGTGTGCTCGCCCTTGATGATCTCGACCAGCGGCATCCTGTCCACCGGCGAGAAGAAGTGCAGGCCGATGAAGTTTTCCCGGCGCCGCACCCCCTCGGCGAGGAGGGTGATCGGCAGGGTGGAGGTGTTGGAGCAGAGCAGCGCGTCGGGGGCGACGACCTCCTGGATCTCCTGGAAGACCTTGTGCTTGAGCGCCGGGTCCTCGAAGACCGCCTCGATGACCGCGTCGCAGCCGGCCAGGTCGGCGGGGTCCGCGGTCGGGGTGATCCGGGCCAGCAGGGCGTCCGCGTCGGCCTGCGAACTGCGGCCGCGCTCGACGGACTCGGCCACCAGCCGGGCCGAGTAGCCCTTGCCCTTCTCGGCGGCCTCCACCGAGACGTCCTTGAGGACGACCTCGATCCCGGCCCGGGCGCAGGAGTAGGCGATGCCGGCGCCCATCATCCCGGCGCCGAGGACGGCGGCCCTCCGCACCTTCCGCGGCGCCACGCCCTGGGGGCGGTTCGCACCGGAGTTGACCGCCTGCATGTCGAAGAAGAAGGCCTGGATCATGTTCTTGGCGGTCTGCCCGAGCACCAGCTCGGTCAGGTACTGGGCCTCGATCCGGAACGCGGTCTCCACGTCCACCTGGGCCGACTCGACCGCCGCGGCCAGGATGTTCCGCGGGGCCGGGTAGGGGGCGCCCTTGAGCTGCTTCTTCAGATTGGCCGGGAAGGCCGGGAGGCCGGCCGCGAAGCGGGGGTCGGCCGGGGTGCCGCCGGGGATGCGGTAGCCCTTGGCGTCCCAGGGCTGCCGGGACTCCGGGTGGGCGGCGATCCAGGCCCTGGCCTTCGCGAGCAGTTCCTCGCGGTCGGCGGCGAGTTCGTCGACCAGGCCGAGCTCCCGCGCCGCGGCCGGACGGTACTGCTTGCCCTCCAACAGCACCTTCGTCAGCGCGTCGGCCAGGCCCAGCATCCGCACCGTGCGGACGACCCCGCCGCCGCCCGGCAGCAGGCCGAGGGTGACCTCGGGCAGGCCCAGCTTGATCGACGGGTCGTCGAACACCACCCGGTGGTGGCAGGCGAGGGCGATCTCCAGACCGCCGCCGAGGGCGGAGCCGTTGACGGCCGCCACGACCGGGACGCCGAGGGTCTCCATGGTCCGCAGGGCGCGCTTGACCCGCATCCCGGCCTCGGTGACCTCGGCGGCGGCGTCCGGCCCCGCGCTGGAGAGGAGGCGGAGGTCGCCGCCGGCGAAGAAGGTCTTCTTGCCGGAGGTGACCAGAACCCCCGTCAACTCCCCCGCCCCCAGGGCCTCCTGGAGGCGGGCCACGGCGGATTCGAGGGAGGCGGTGAAGGCCTCGGTCATGGTGTTGACCGACTGGGTGGGGTCGTCCAGGGTCAGCGTGACCACGCCGTCCCGGTCCTGCTCCCAGCGGATCGTCTCGGTGCTGCTGCTCATGCTCTTGGGGTCTCCTGAGGTGCGGGCCTGAGGTGCGCTGCGGCGGGGGTGGTGACGTGACGGGGCGTCAGACGCGTTCGACGATGGTGGCGATGCCCATGCCGCCGCCCACGCAGAGGGTGGCCAGGCCGCGGCGGAGGTCGCGCCGCTCCAGCTCGTCGACCAGGGTGCCGAGGATCATCGCCCCGGTGGCGCCCAGCGGGTGGCCCATGGCGATGGCGCCGCCGTTCACGTTGACCTTGTCCAGCCCCCCGAGGCCCATGTCCTTGACGAAGCGCAGCACCACCGCCGCGAAGGCCTCGTTGATCTCGACCAGGTCGATGTCCTCGATGCCGAGACCGGCCTTGGCGAGGGCCTTGCGGGCGGCCGGGGCAGGGCCGGTGAGCATGATGGTGGGCTCGGCGCCGGTGACCGCTGCGGAGACGATCCGCGCCCGCGGGGTCAGCCCGTTGCGCCGGCCGGCCTCCTCGCTGCCGATGGCGACCAGGGCCGCGCCGTCCACGATGCCGGAGGAGTTCCCGGCGTGGTGGACGTGGTCGATCCGCTCCACCCAGTGGTACTTCTGCAGCGCCACCGCGTCGAAGCCGCCGAGCTCGCCGACGCCGGCGAAGGAGGGCTTGAGGGCGGCCAGCGAGTCGGCGGTGGTGCCGGGGCGGATGTGCTCGTCGCGGTCCAGCAGCACGACACCGTTGCGGTCCCGGACCGGCACCACCGAGCGGTCGAAGCGGCCGGCCTTCCAGGCCGCCGCGGCCCGCTCCTGGGAGAGGGCGGCGTACTCGTCGACGTCCCGGCGGGTGAAGCCCTCCAGGGTGGCGATCAGGTCGGCTCCGATGCCCTGCGGGACGAAGCCGGTCTCGTAGTTGGTCATCGGGTCGACCGCCCAGGCGCCGCCGTCGGAGCCCATCGGCACCCGGGACATCGACTCCACGCCGCCGGCCAGCACCAGGTCCTCCCAGCCGGAGCGGATCTTGGCGGCGGCCAGGTTGACGGCCTCCAGGCCGGAGGCGCAGAAGCGGTTCTCCTGGACCCCGGCCACGGTGTCCGGCAGGCCGGCCGCGATCGCCGCGGTCCGCGCGATGTCCGAGCCCTGGTCGCCGACCGGGCTGACCACGCCGAGGACGATGTCGTCGATGGTCGACGGGTCCAGCTCCGGGAAACGGCGCCGTACTTCGTGGATCAGCCCGACCACCAGGTCGATCGGCTTGGTGCCGTGGAGGGCGCCACCGGATTTGCCCTTGCCGCGCGGGGTGCGGACGGCCTCGTACAGATAGGCTTCGGAAGTCACGGTGGTTGGCGCCCTTCAGCTCGACCGGCCATGGTGATACGGCGAGTGTCACTTTGTCACAGCGCCACGTCAACACCCCGTCAGCCCGGCGGCCGCGCTCATCGGCGGCGGAGGGTCTCCACGGCGCGGCCGGGACGCCACACCCGTATCACCAGCTCGTCGTTCTCCACCGCGGTCAGCACCGCCTCGGTGAGGTCGAGGCGGAAGGCGTGGAAGTCGCCCGGCGGCTCGCTGCCTGTGGTGTAGTCCCGCTTCTCCCCGGGGTCCACCACCTCCAGCGCCACCCCGGCCACCTTGGCGTCCCCGTCCCCGCTCGGATGGGCGTGGATCGCGCAGCGGCCGTCCCGCTGCAGGTCGTGGGCCTTCCTCGCGCCCAGCATCGATCCGAAGGACAGATCGGGCCCCCGGAAGTCCACCTCGGAGCCGCTCACCCGCGGTGAGCCGTCCTTCCGCAGGGTGGCCAGCACATGCGTCTCCGCCGCCTCGAACCGGGCCCGGACCACCCTCGCGAGCTCCGGGGCCTCCTTCTCGAACCGCTCCCATGTCGCCATGGAGGGGAGTCTGCCAAGGGGGTCTGACAATCCCGGCGGCACACGGCGGCTCCCGCGCCTTCGCGTTCGCGTTCGCCTTCGCGTTCGCGCCTCAGCCGACCCGGGCGGCGATGATCCGGGCCGCGATGATCCGGGCGCACTCCAGGGACTCCGTACGGGTGGTGTCCACCTCCAGGTCGTAGTGGACTCCCCGGTGGACCAGCTCGGCCTGGCGGGCGGCCATCCCGGGAACCCGATCGCCCCGGGCGGTCTCCCGGCCGGCGGCGACGGCCGCCTCGCAGCGGACGCCGACCCACAGCACCCGCAGCCCGTCCAGCGCCTGCCGCCAGCGCCGCTGCGACTCCGAACCTCCGAGGAAGACCTCGTCCACCACGATCCTGGCGCCGGACCTGGCCATCGCGGCCACCCCGTCGATCCAGGCCGCCTCCAGGCTCCGGAACTCCGGCCCGACGGTCACCTCCCCGTCCGGGGCCAGCTCGATCCCGCCCTCGGAGGACCGCATGGCGGCCGGCATCGCCTCGACGAGGACGTCCGTGCCGAGCGCCAGCCAGGGGTCGGGCAGCACCGCCTGGAGGCAGCGCGCGATCCCCGACTTCCCGGAGCTGGAGCCCCCGTTGAGCACGATCACCTGAGTCGCCATCGGCCCAGGCTATGCCCGGCCACGCGGCCCGCCGACCGATTTCCGGCGCCCCTCCGGCCGGGCTCGGCGGAGGTCCCGGTCGCGATACGGTCTGCGACGGCGACGGCGACGGCGCGGAGCCCGAGGCGGGGCGCGCCTGCCCCTCGGCGCGCCGGCCGCCCCTCGGCGCGCCGGCCGCCGCTCGGCCTCAGCGCAGGCTTTGGGCGGCGAAGTCGACGAAGCGGTCGGCCAGGCGGTAGACGTCCGCCATGGTGCCGTCGTGGTAGACGGCACGGATCAGCAGGTTGCCGATCATGGACCAGAGCATGTTGGCGGTGTCCTCGGCGCGCTCGTCGCCGAGGGCGGCGAAGTAGCGGGCCAGGTCGCGGGTGGCGGCCTTGTTGAGGTCGGCCATGGCGGCGACGGCGTTGCGGTCGGGGCTGTCCTGGAGGTCGACGAAGGCCTTGAAGAACTGCGGCTTGCGCTCGAAGGCGCGGACGATCCCCCGGACCCGGGCCCGGGTCTCCGCCTCGGCGGTGGCCGAGGTGAGCCGCGCCGGGGCCCGCCCCTCCGCGCCCATCCCGGCCCACTCGCTGAGCACCACCGCGTAGAGGTGGTCCTTGGAGGCGAAGTAGCGGTACATCGTGCCGCGGGCGACCTTGGCCTCGGCGAGGACATCGGTGATCTGGATCCGGTCGTAGTCGCGGGCGGTGAGGACCCGGAGGGCCGCCTCGACGATCCGGCGCCGGCGGGCGAGCTGCCAGTCCGGCATCCCCTCGGTGGGGAGGTGGCCTCCGCCTCCACCGTTGCCTCCGTCTCCGCCGGCGGCGGGCCGGGCGGCCGCCGTCCGCGGGGCCTGCTGCTCTGTCATGGCTCGCCTCGGGGTGAAGGGACCTGCGCTGCTGGGGAGTTGAGCATCCCGGGCGGGGCGTCCTGGTCGCCGGTGCCGGGGCGGCACCAGGTTAACCGCGTCAACCGCGTCCACCGCGGCCGCGCGGCGGCCGTCGCCGGACCTGGCGGAGACGACCACGGCCGGTGGCAGTCGTTGCCGGGTGAGCGAGAGCCGCCGGGGAGCGGCCTCTCCGCCCCTTCATTCGGCAGCTATTTACCTGACGCTGCGTCAGAATGCTTGTTATACAACACATTTGATGGAGTATCAGATACACGCCACAGTTGACCAGACTAAGACTCCAGGTCTAGTTTCGGCTAGGCGTCGGAGCCAGCGCCGATCGGAATCGAGCCCGCCGCATACCGGAGCGTGATGCGCGACAACGGCCTGTTCCTCTCGAAGCGTTCGGCCCAGGACGGAGACTGACCACGATGGGGATCGCCCTCAGCGGCACGGAGCGGGAACTCGCCGACGCGGTACGCGGTTTCGTCGGGCGGCACGCCGCCCTCGCCGACACCCGCTCGGCGTTCGACCGGCTGGCCCGCGGCGGGCGGCCCGCGCACTGGGACGCACTGCTGCGGCAGGGGCTGCACGCCGTCCACCTCCCCGAGGAGGTCGGCGGCCAGGGCGGCACCCTCGCCGATCTGGCCGTCGTCCTGGAGCAGTCCGCCCATGGGCTGCTGCCGGGACCGCTGCTGCCGACGGCAGTCGCCGGCGCCCTCGCGGTACGGCTGCCGGCCGGCGAGGCCCGCTCGGAACTGCTGAAGGAGCTGGCCGGAGGCGCGACGGCGGCGCTGGTGCCGCCGGCGGGCGGGGACGGCGCCGAGGACGCCGACGGCCCACCGGTGCTCGGCCTCCTCTCCGCCGAGCTGCTGATCGTCGGGGTCGCGGACGGCGCCACCGGGCGCATCCGGTGGCTGCGCGTCGACCCGGAGGCGGCGGGCCCCCTCGGGCTCCGGCGGGTTCCCGAGACCGGCGTCGACCTCACCCGGGACATCGGGCGGTTGCGGCTGCCCGCCGCTGGCGTCCCCGCCACCGCCGCCGACCTCGGCGAACTCCCGCCGCAGTACGCCGACTTCGCCGCCTCCGCCGCGGTCGCGCTGGCCGCCTGCGAGGCGGCCGGGGTGATGCGCTGGGGCGTGGAGACCGCCGTCGAACACGCCAGGGTGCGCGAGCAGTTCGGCCGCCCGATCGGCTCCTTCCAGGCGGTCAAGCACCGGCTGGCCAGGCTGCGGGTGGGCGCGGAACTGGCCGCCGCCTCGGCCTGGGACGCCGTCCAGGCCCTCGGCGAACCTGCGGGGCAGCGGCGGATCGCGGTGGCCGGCGCCGCCCTGGCCGCCCAGGGCCGAGCGGCCGGGGCGCTGCTGGACACCATCCTGGCCCTCGGCGGCATCGGCTTCACCTGGGAGCACGACGCCCATCTCTACTGGCGCCGGGCGATCAGTCTGGCCGCGCTGGCCGGTGCCCCGGAGATCTGGCAGCGGCGGCTCGGCGAGGCCGCCCTGACGGAGCGCAGGCGGCACCGCATCGCGCTGGACGAGGACGAGGAGCGGCGGACCGCCCCGTTCCGCGCCCGGGTCGCCGAGGTCCTCGACGAGGTCCGCGAGCTCCCCCCGGACTCCCCAGGCCACCTCGGCGCCGACTTCGGCCCGCGACGCGACCGGCTGGCCGCGGCGGGCCTGGTCGCCCCGCACTACCCAAAGCCCTGGGGGCTGGCCGCCACCCCGGTCCAGCAGCTGGTGGTGGCCGAGGAGTTGGAGCGCCGGGGGCTTGCCGCGCCCTCGCTCGCCATCGGCGCCTGGGTGCTGCCGACCCTGCTGGCGCACGGCAGTCCGGAGCAGATCGAGCGGTTCGTCCCGGGCACCCTGCGGGCCGGGGTGCGGTGGTGCCAGCTCTTCAGCGAGCCCGGGGCCGGCTCCGACCTGGCGGGACTCGCCACCCGGGCGGAGCGGACCCACGGCGGCTGGCTGCTGAACGGGCAGAAGGTGTGGACCTCCGGGGCGCACGCCGCCGACTGGGGCTTCTGCCTGGCCAGGACCGACCCCGACGCGCCCAGGCATCGCGGGCTGAGCTGCTTCCTGGTGGACATGTCCGCCCCCGGGGTCGAGGTCCGCCCGCTGCGGCAGGCCACCGGGGAGTCCGGCTTCAACGAGGTCTTCCTGGACGGCGTGTTCGTACCGGACGACTGCCTGGTCGGCGAGCCGGGCGCCGGGTGGCGGGCCTCCCTCACCACCCTCGGGAACGAGCGGCTGACCATCAGCTCCTCGATGAGCAGCGGACTGACCGAGCCGATCCGCCGGCTGGTCGCCGACGCCGGGGGCCCGGCCCGCGAGGCCGGACTGCGCGCCCTCGGCCGGATCGAGGCCAGGGCGGGCGCGCTGGCCGCGCTCAACCTGCGGGAGACGCTGCGCCGCCTGGACGGGCAGCAGCCCGGTGCCGGGGCCAGCCTCAGCAAGGTGGCGGCGGCCGAACTCGACCGCGAGGCCGCGGAGGCGGCCCTCGCGCTGGCCGGCCCCGAGGCGGCCGTACGGCCGGCGGGCTACGGCGGCGGCCCCGGCGACAGCGGCCCCGGCGACGGCGGCCCCGGCGACGGCCGCGACGGCCGCGACGGCGGCTTCGAGGGCGGCGGCGGGCCGGTGGACGCGGCCGGTGTCGAGCTGCTCCTTCCCAGCCGGCTGATCGGCGGCGGGACCATGGAGATCCAACTCAATGTGATAGCCGAGCGCGTCCTGGGGCTTCCGCGCGGTTGAACCCGCCCGGGTGCGCGCCGCCGTCCGCGCCCCCGCCCGCTTCCGTCCCCTGTTGACACGGCGCTCCACGGCCACGGAAGCTGACGGCGAGTCGAGGGGGATGCGAATCGATGCGGCCGTCGCCGGTGGTGCGGGGGGAACGCGGGTCACCGGGCCCGCGCGGGCTGCCCGGCTTCTTCTGCTGGGTGCTGCTGCTCTCGCTGCCCTTCTGGGTCGCGGGCGCGGCGGTGTCCCGCCCGGCGGGCCTGCCGATGGGCCTGCCGGTGAGCGCCCTGCAGTTCGTCTGCCCTCTCGCGGCCGCGCTGATCGTGCTGCGCCCGCTCCCCGGCGGGTCCCGCGGCCGCTGGCTGGCGGAGGTCTTCCGGCCCCGCTGGGGGTCGTCCCGGGCGGCCGGCTGGTACGCGGTCAGCGTGCTGGTGGTGCCGGCGGCGGCGGTGGCGGCGTACGGGTATCTCCGCTGGGCCGGCTCGCCCGAGGCCACCGGCCCGGGGGCCGCGCGGCCGGGGCAACTGCCGCTGCTGGCGCTGGTCTTCGTGCTCGCGGCCGGCTGCGAGGAGGCTGGCTGGACCGGGTACGCGACTCCGGGCCTGCGCCGGCGGATCGGCCTGCTGCCGACCGCGCTGCTGCTCGGCGTGGCCTGGGCGGTCTGGCATCTGGTGCCGCTGGCGGAGGCCGGTCGCTCGGCGGCGTGGACGCTCGGCTGGTTCGTCTCCACCGTCGCGGCGAGGGTGGTGATCGTCCGGCTCTGGGCGGGGGTGGGCAGCGCGCTGCCGGCCGTCCTGTGCCATGCCACCCTCAACCTCTGCGGGGCCTGTCTCCCGCACTACGGCTCCGCCGGGACGCAGCTGGCGCTGGCCGCGATGCTCAGCGTGGTGGCCCTGATGGTGGTCCTCCACTGGACCTTCAACTGAGGCGCGATCCGGGACCGTCGGGTATGCCGGGGCGGTCATCGGCCACGCCGGGGCGGTCGGCGGCCACGCCCGGGCCGCCGATCGTGAGGGACTCGGCCAGCCGGTGCAACTCCGCCTCGTCCAGGTCGAGTTCCTCGCGCAGCACGGTCGCGGTGTGCTCGCCGAGCCAGGGCATCCGGCGCAGCGGGCCCTCGGTCATCCTGGAGAGCTTGACCGGATTGCCCGGGGAGAGGATCGGGCGGTCCACCCCGTCCGGGCGGTCGTACTCGACCAGCATGGCGCGCCGGCGCACATGCTCGTCGGCGGCGACCGCCGCCGGGGACTGCACGGGTCCAGCGGCCACGCCCGCCGCGGCCAGCGCCGCAGTGGCCTGACGTCCCGTCAACTCCCTTGCCCACTCCTCGATCCCAGGCCGGATCAGCTCCTCCAGCCGGTCGAACCAGTCCTGCGGTCCGGCCAGCCGCGGATCCGCCGTCCAGTCCGGCCGGCCGACCGTCCGGGCCAGCCGCTCGAACATGTGCGGCCGTCCGCACTGGAGGATGAAGAAGCCGTCCGCGCAGCGGAAGGAGTGGTTGATTCCGGGGGCGTTCCCCGGCCGCTCCAGACCCATCGACCAGTAGTTCAGCCCGGCGTCGCCGAAGGCGACCATGGCGTCGTACATCGCTATGTCGACGTGCTGCCCCTCCCCCGTCCGCTCCCGGTGGCGCAGCGCCGCCAGGACGCCGATCACCGCGAAGAGCGCGGCACCGGTGTCGCCGAGGGCGCCGAGCGGGGAGACCACCGGCGGGGTCTCCGGGTCCCGTTTGAAGTCGTAGAGCCCGGCCATCGCCTCGGCGATCGGCGCGTAGGCCGGCCAGCCCCGGTACGGGGAGTCGCCGTTGCCGAAGCCGGAGACGGAGAGGTAGACCCCACGGGGGTGGACCGCCGCGATGTCGGCGTAGCCGAGCCCGAGGCGGTCGGCGGTGCCGGGCTTGAAGTTCTCGGCGACCACGTCGAAGCGGGGGGCCAGGCGCAGGACGAGGTCCCGCCCCTCGGGCCGCTTGAGGTCGACGCCGATGCTGCGCTTGCCGAAGTTGTTGCGGGTGAAGGTGATCCCGACCTTCCGGCCCTCCGGGTCCAGCATCGCGGGCAGCGAGCCGCGCCCGGACTCGCCGGTCCGCGGCGGCTCGACCTTCACCACGTCCGCGCCCAGCCGGGCCAGCAGCTGGGTGGCGTACGGGAGGGCCTGCATCTGCTCCAGGGCGAGGACCCGCACCCCGTCCAGGGGCTTGCCCCAGGCGGCGGCCCGGTCGTTGGCGGTCTCTCCGATGCGCATGCGGTGGTCGCCTTTCGGATCGGTCTGCGGGTCGGTCCGCGGTCCGGTCCGCGGCTCGGACTGCGGGTCGGTCTGCGGTCCGGTCCGCGGCTCGGACTGCGGGTCGGTCTGCGGGTCGGACTGCGGGTCGGACTGCGGGTCGGACTGCGGTCGCGTCGGCTGAGGTCGGCGCCCCGGCGGGAGGGCGGGGCCGGGTGTCAGCGCAGTGTCCAGGGCGGGCGCCGGCCGCTGCCGAACCGGCGCTGGCCCTCCGCCAGGGCCTCGTCGCCGGTGCCGAGCTGGACGAGGGTGCGGGCCACGTCCAGGGCCTGGCGGTAGCCCATCTCCTGGGCGTACCAGACGGCCCGGACGGTGGTCTGCACGGCGAGGTCCGGCTGGTCGGCGATGATCGCCGCGGCCCGGTGGGCCGCCTCGTGCAGCCGCTCCCTCGGCACCACCTCCTGCACCAGGCCGATCTGGTGGGCGCGGGCCGCGGAGAGCCGCTCGCGGTCGCCCATCAGGGTCATCCGCATCACCTCGCCGATCGGCATCCGCTGGAGCATGGACATCGGCTCGTAGACGGCGGGCATGCCGTAGGCGGTGTGCGGGTCGAAGAAGGTGGCGTCGTCCGAGGCGATGATGAACTCCACCTGGCCGAGGAGGTAGAAGGCGCCGGCGCAGGCCATGCCGTTGACCGCGGCGATCATCGGCTTCCAGAGGTCGGCGCCGGTCTTGGGGGAGATCCAGTCGCTGGGGTCGTCGAAGTGCAGCGGGGTGTGGCCGTGCACCCGGATCTCGGTGCGCTCCGGGATGTCCCGGACGCCGTCCGGGTCCGCGATGTCCGCGCGGTCCAGGCCGGCGCAGAAGGCCTTGTCGCCCGCCCCGGTGACCACGACGGCCCCGATGTCGTCGTTGTCCCGGAGAGAGCGCCAGCAGTGCCGGATCTCCCGGAGCATCTCCATGTTGAAGGCGTTGTGCACCTCGGGGCGGTCCAGGGTCACCCAGGCGACCCGGTCGCGCTCCTCGTAGCGGATGGTCTTGTAGTCGTTGGTCACCCTCCCTAACGTAGATTATATCCAATCTGGGGGACCAGAGCGGCGGGCGATGTATATACATTATCCGACCTAAGTCGGCGCACGGCGGTAGGGAGAGTCGGTAGATGACGAAACGTCAGGAGACCTCTGTACGAGGGTTGCTGGGCTTCGCCGGGTACGTCCCGTACCGCCGGCTGGAGCGCTCGGCGATCGCCGCCGTGGCGGGTGGCGGCGGCGGGCGCGGGCAGCGCTCGGTGGCCTCCTACGACGAGGACAGCACCACCATGGCGGCCGAGGCGGCCCGGCTGGCGCTGCGCGCGGCGCCCGGCCCGGCGGTCGGCCGGCTCCTCTTCGCCACCTCCTCCCCCGCCTACGCGGACCGCACCAACGCCACCGCCGTCCACGCCGTCCTCGGCCTGGACGCGGCGGCGCCCGCGATGGACGCGGCCGGCTCGGTACGGGCGGCGACCGGGCTGCTGCGGCTGGCTCTGGAGAGCGGGCCGGCGGCCGGCGCCGCCCCCGGCTGCACGCTGGTGGCCGCGGGAGACATCCGCACCGGCCGGCCCGGCGGTCCGGACGAGTCCGCGGGGGGCGACGGCGGATCGGCGCTGCTGATCGGCGGTGAGGCGGACGGGCCGCTGCTGGCCGCGTACCTCGGCGGGGCCACCGTCACCGCCGAGTTCACCGACCGCTGGCGGGCCCCCGGCGAGCGGCACTCCTCCCTGTGGGAGGAGCGCTTCGGCGAGCAGCGCTACCTCGCCGCCGGCCGCCGCGCCTGGCAGGACGCCCTCAAGGCCACCGGCCTGACGGCGGATCAGGTCGACCGCGTCCTCGTCACCGGCCTCCACGCCCGGGCGGTGGCGGGCCTGCGCCGGAGCCTCGGCGTGCCGGACGGCGCCCTCGCCGACGGCCTGGAGGCCCTGACCGGGGTCACCGGCGCCGCCCATCCGGGCCTCCTGCTGGCCCGCGAGCTGGAGCGGTTCGCGGCCGGCCCGGCGGGCTCCGGCCCGGCCGGTTCAGGCCCCGCGGGTTCCGGCCCGGCGGGCTCCGGCGCCGGCCCGGCGGGCTCCGGCGCCGGCCCGGCGGGCTCCGGCGCCGGCCCGGCGGGCTCCGGTGCCGCCCCCGCCGACCGGGTCCTCGCCCTCGTCCTCCTCGCCGACGGCGCCGACGTCCTCCTCTTCCGCACCACCCCGGCGCTCGCCGCCCACCGGCCGGCCCGCAGCGTGGACGCGCAGATCGCCACGGGCGGTGCCATCCCCTACGGCCGCTTCCTCGCCTGGCGCGGCGAGCTCCGCCCGGAGCCCCCGCGCCGCCCCGAGCCGGCCCGCACCTCCTCCTCCGCGGCCGCCCGGTCCGTCGAGTGGAAGTACGGCTTCACCGGCTCCCGGGACCGTTCCTCCGGCGCCGTCCACCTCCCGCCGCAGCGGGTCTCGATGCGCGGCGACGCCCAGGACGAGATGGACCCGGCCCCGATGGCCGAGGCCGCCGGCACCGTCCGCACCTTCACCGTGGACCGCATGGCCTGGTCGCCCAGCCCGCCCGTGGTGCTGGCGGTGGTGGACTTCGACGGGGGCGGCCGGCTGCCGGTCGAGCTCACCGACGTGGACGCCGGGCAGGTCGCCATCGGCGACCGGGTCGAGCCCGCCTTCCGCCGCCTGGGCAGCGCCGACGGGATCGTCAACTACTTCTGGAAGGCCCGCCCGATACGCGCGGCCGAGACTCCGGCGGAGGACTGAGATGGGCTCGCACGGAATCCGCGACCGGGTGGCCATCGTCGGCATGGGCTGCACCCGCTTCGCCGAGCACTGGCAGCAGGGCACCGACGACCTGCTGCTGGACGCCACCGGCCAGGCGCTGGCCGGCGCCGGACTGGACAAGCAGGAGATCGACGCCTACTGGCTGGGCACGGTCGGCTCCGGCCTGTCCGGCGGCACCCTGGCCCGGCCGCTCCAGCTCCGCGACCGCCCGGTCACCCGGGTCGAGAACATGTGCGCCACCGGCTCGGAGGCCCTGCGCCAGGCGGCCTACGCGGTCGCCTCGGGAGCGTACGACACGGCGCTCGCGGTCGGCGTGGAGAAGGTCAAGGACAGCGGCTACCAGGGCCTGAGCCCGGTCCACATCCCCGGCGACGGCACCCAGCGCACCCTCACCGCCGCCGCCATGTTCGCGCTGGTGGTCCCCGCGTACGCGCGGCGCTACGGCCTGACGACGGATCAGATGCGCGAGGTGCTCTCCCGGATCGCCGCCAAGAACCACCGCAACGGCGCCCGCAATCCGCGCGCCCAGTTCCGCCGGGAGATCGCCCCCGAGAAGATCTCCGCGATGCCGCGGGTGGCCGGGGAGTTGACGGTCTTCGACTGCGCCGGGGTCGCCGACGGGGCCGCCGCCGCGGTCGTGGTCCGCGCCGAGGACGCCCACCGCTACACCGACAGGCCGCTCTACATCAAGGCGTTGTCGCTGATCGCCGGCAACGGCTCCGGGGTGATCGACCCCGACTACGACTACACCCACTTCCCGGAGATCGCCGCCACCGCCCGGGACGCCTACCGCCAGGCCGGGATCACCGACCCGGCGGCCGAGTTGGCGATGGCCGAGGTCCACGACTGCTTCACCCCCACCGAACTGGTGCTGATGGAGGACCTGGGCTTCGCCGAGCGCGGCACCGCCTGGAAGGACGTCCTGGCCGGCGCCTTCGACCTGGACGGCCGGCTGCCGGTCAACCCGGACGGCGGGCTGAAGAGCTTCGGCCACCCGGTGGGCGCCTCCGGCCTGCGGATGATGTTCGAGGCCTGGCTGCAACTCCGCGGCGAGGCGCCGGAGGAGCGGCGGATCCCGGACACCGGCCGGCGGCTCGCCCTCACCCACAACCTCGGCGGCTACCCCGGCGACATGGTCTCCTTCGTCTCCATCCTCGGCACCGAAAGGGATTCGGCATGACGGCGCACCCCCAGCAGGCCCCGGCCCCTCCGCTGGCCGGGGTGCGGATCATCGAGTGCTCCATGCTCGGCCCGGCCGCGGTCACCTCGGCGCTGGTCGACCTGGGCGCCGAGGTGGTCAAGGTCGAGCCCCCGCAGGGCGACTACGGCCGCCGGATGACCTGGCCGATCGTCGAGGGCACCTCCCTCCTCCATCTCCATGTCAACCGCGGCAAGCGGTCGGTCGTCCTCGACCTCCGCACCCCGGAGGGGATCGCGGTCTTCAAGGAGCTGGTCGCCGGCGCGGACGTGGTCGTCGAGGCGATGCGCCCGGGCGGCCTGGAGCGCCGGGGCGTCGGCTACCGGCGACTCCTCGAGGTCAACCCGCGGCTGGTGTTCTGCACCATCTCCGGCTACGGCGCCACCGGCCCGTACCGCGACCTGCCCAGCCACGGCATCGCGTACGACACCTGGGCCGGGATCGTCACCCCCGGGGTCACCGAGGACGGCCACACCTACATCTCCGAGCACACCTCGATCGGCATCAACGCCGGCCCGCTGTACGGGGCGCTGGGCATCCTGGCCGCGCTGCTGCGGGCCCGGGAGACAGGGGTCGGGGCGGAGATCGACATCGCCCAGTCGGACTCCGCCGCCGCCGTCGACTGGCTGCGCTCGGAGACCTACAAGGCGTACGAGCGGCCGGAGTCCGAGGTCACCGGCAACGCGGCGGACGGCTACCAGCGGCGGGCGCCCGGCATCGCCGGGATGAAGGAGGGCGTCCGGTACCAGATCTACCGGACCAAGGACGGTTTCGTCCTCTTCATGGCCTCCGAGCGCTCGCTCTGGCGGAACTTCTGCACGGCGGTCGGCCGCCCGGACTTCTTCGAGCGCTGGCCCGGCTCGCAGTACGGCGACCACGCCCGCGGCAACACCGAGCTGCGCGAGGAGCTGCGGGACATCTTCGCCGGGCGCACCAGCGCCGAGTGGATCGACTTCGGGGAGCGGGAGAACGTCCCGATCGCCCCGGTCAACACCCCGCGGACGCTGCTCGACGACCCGCAGCTGAAGGCCAGGATGCCGCTGCTGCCCAAGGAGGAGCTGGGCGCCGACCAACTGCCCACCCCCCTGCGGTTCGTCGGCGAGGAGCTGCCGCATCCGGCCCGCGCCCCCGAGGTGGGCCAGCACACCGAGGCGGTGCTGCGCGAACTCCTCGGCTACGACGACGCGCGCCTGGCGGAGCTGCGGTCGGCGGGAGCGCTCGGCGCCTCGGGCCCCGCACCGGCCGAGGAGAGGGAGAGGGCGAAGTGAGCGACACCGCTGCGGCGATCGACGGGGGGAAGCCGGCCGAGGACGGCGTCCGGGTGCGCGTCGAGGACGGCGTCTCCTGGATCACCCTCGCCCGCCCGGAGGCCGCCAACACCATCGACGCCGCCGCGCGCGAGCGGATCATCGGCGCCCTGGAGCGGGCGAGCGAGGACCCGTCGACCCGCTGCGTGGTCCTCGGGGCCGAGGGCCGGTTCTTCTGCACCGGGGCCGACCTGCGCGGGCCGAGGTCAGGCGCCGGGGACGCGGCCCCGCCCGCCCGGCAGGAGAGGCCGGTCGGCGAGGTGCGGCGGATGCTGCTCGGCGGCGCCATCCGCCTGATCAGCGCCGTGCTGGACTGCGACCGCCCGGTGGTGGCCGCCGTCCAGGGCACCGCCGCCGGGATCGGCGCGCATCTCGCCCTGGCCTGCGACCTGGTGGTGGCGGCCGAGGAGGCCAGGTTCATCGAGGTCTTCGCCCGCCGGGGGCTCGCGGCCGACGGGCTGGGCGCCTGGCTGCTGCCGCGGCTGGTCGGACTGCGGCGGGCGAAGGAACTGGTGCTGCTCGCGGAGGACCTCCCGGCGGCCGAGGCCCTCCGGGCCGGCCTGGTCAACCGGGTCGTCCCGGGCGGCGAACTCGCCGCCGCCACCGAGGCGTTGGCCCGCCGGCTGGCGGACGGGCCGACCCGCGCCCACGCCGTCAACAAGTGGATGCTCAACCACTCCCTCGACGTCGGCCGCGAGGTGCTGGCGCAGGAGGAGGCCTGGGCGGTGGACGCCCTCTCCCGCACCTGGGACAGCCAGGAGGGCGTCCGGTCCTTCGTCGAACGCCGGCCGCCGCGCTTCCGCGGGGTGTGACCGTGCTTTGTATAGTTGATCCATTCCGGCACCGCATACCCGAACAGGATCGCCACCCATGGCACACCGCACCCGCCGCCCCATGGGCGACGACGGCTACCCGGGCGCCCGCCTCCAGCGCCCGAGCAACGGCGATCAGGTCGCCGAGCACCTGCGCGGCCTGATCTTCCAGGGCCGCCTCCAGCAGGGCGACCACGTCCGGCAGGACGAGATCGCGGCGGAGCTCGGGGTGAGCCGGATCCCCGTGCGGGAGGCGCTGATCGCGCTGGAGGCGGAGGGCTGGATCTCCATCGAGCCGCACCGCGGGGCCTTCGTCCAGGGCCTCGACGAACGCACCATCGTCGACCACTACGCGCTGATCGGCACCCTCTACGGGCTGGTGGCCCGGCGGGCGGCCGAGCGCGCGGACGCGGACGGCCTGGACCGCCTGGCGGAGCTCCAGCGGCAGGCCGCGGCGGCCCGGGACGTGGACGAGTTCTACCGGCGCAACGACCTGTTCCTGCGCCAGATGTTCAACCTGGCCGACTCCACCCGCCTCAAGGCCGTCTCCCGCCAGCTCGGGAACCTCGTCCCCGGCAACTTCTTCGCCGAGGTCGCCGGCAGCCGCACGGCCCAGAAGAAGGCGCTCGCCGACATCGCCCGCGCGCTGCGCGAGCGCGACGGCGAGGCCGCCGCCGCCCGCTTCGGCGAGCTGATGGACCGTCATGGCGCGGCGGTCGTCAAGCTCTGGCGGAAGCAGGCGGCGGCCCGGGTGCCGGCCTAGGGGCCGGGGGACCGGCCGCCGGCCGCCGCCCGCCCGCTACCGCCAGCAGGCCAGCAGTTCCTCGGTGGTGGCCACGGTGGCCACCAGCGAGAGGGAGTGCTCGATCACCTGGTCGGCGTAGCCGGGCGGGACGCCCGCCACCGCGTCCCTGACCACCACCACCTGGTAGCCCAGGTTGACCGCGTCGAAGACGGCGTTGGGGATGGCGATGTTCGCCGAGACGCCGGTGACCACCAGCGTCCGGCAGCCCAGGTTGCGCAGCAGCGCGTCCACGTCGGTGCCGGCGATCGGCGAGAGCCCGTGCAGCCGGGTGCTGACCAGGTCGCGGGCGTCCTCCGGGATCTCCTCGGCCGTCCGCACCGCCTCCGAGCCCACCAGCTGCTGCACCGGGCTGCGCTCGGCGAAGCGGAACAGCCGCGCGTTGCGGTTGGCGCCCCGCCCGTCCGCGCGGCGGACCGCGATCGCGTGCAGCACCTGCACCCCGGCCGGCCGCGCCGCCGCGACCAGCCGCCCGATATTGGCCAGCGCCCCCGACTCCCGTGCCGCCCGGGCGAGTTCGGGCAGCGCGCTGTCCCTGCCGACCACCCCGCGCTGCACCTCCTGGGTCAGCAGCACGGTCGTCGGCGGGTCCACGAGGTCGGCCAGCGAGTGGGGCATGGCGGGGTCCTCTTCCTGTCGGGTACGGCGGCTCAGCCGACGTTCTGCTTGCGGGCGCGGCGCCTGGAGCCGCTCGGGAGGTCGAAGTCGAGGTTGCCGACGCCTCCTCCGCCGCCGCCCCCGCTGCCGCCGCTCTCGAAGGCGACGACGACCAGGGCGACCACGATCGCGGCCACCCCCGCCACCAGCACCCCGACCACCGCGGCCAGCGGCACCGCGATCAGCAGTGTCCGCCTCCGCCCGACGAACGGCCTGGCCAGCAGCACGCAGCCGGCCACGAACACCGCCGTCCCGGCCGCCGGCAGCAGGACGCCGGCCCTGGCGTGCAGCGACTCGTGCCAGGCGAGGCGGAAGGTGGCGACCGAGACCACCCCGCCGATGTCCTCGTGCCTGGCCTTGGTCAGCACATGGACGAGGGGCCCGCCGACCCCCGCGATCTGCAGCAGCAGGCCGCAGAAGATCCACCAGCCCCGATGCGCCACCGGCGCGAGCATCCCGGGCTTCCGCCCGGCCCCCGTATCAGTCACCACGGCGGCGACCCTACCCCCGCCGGCCGCCCCCCTACCCGGTATTCGCTGGTGCCCGCGCGCGCCGGGCTGCGAGGATGCGCCGGTGACCTCGCCCCTCCCGTTCCTCCCGTCCGGCCGCCCCCCGTTCGGTGACGAGCTCCGGCAGCGCCTGGGCGTCCCGCGCCATCCGCGGCCGCTGGACAGCAGTCCGCGCTCGCGCGTCTGGTACGCCGAGCTCTCCGGGATGCCGGTGGTGGTGAAGCAGCTGGTCGGCACCGGTCCCGAGGCCGCCGAGCGGTACGCCCGCGAGGTCGCCGCGCTGCGGCTCGCGGGCCGGGTCGAACCGCCCGTGGTACCGCGGCTGCTCGGCACCGATCCCTCCGAACGGCTGCTGGTCCTGGAGCACCTGGAGCACCGCGGGGAGTTCGCCGAGGACTGGGTGGTCCCCTACGCGGAGGCGCTGGCCCGGCTGCACGCGGCCACCGCCGGCGGCGCCCCCGCCCCGGACGGCGCGCTTCCCGCCTGGTCCGGGCCGACCGGCGCCGACGTCGACTCCTTCCTCGCCCTGGCCGGCACCCTCGGCTGCGCCGTCCCGCCGGGCGCCCGCACCGAACTGGAGGACCTGCTGTCCCGGCTGGCGGACCTCCCCGGCGGCGCCCTCCTCCACGGCGACCCCTGTCCCGGCAACGACCTCCACACCCCCGCCGGAATCCGCTTCATCGACTTCGAGCAGGCCTCGCTCGGCGACGGCGTCGTCGAACTCGCCTATCTCCGGATCGGCTTCCCCACCTGCTGGGGCTCCATGGCGGTGCCCCGGCCGATCCTCGACGCGGCCGAGTCCGCGTACCGCGCGGCCTGGCGCGCGGCGGCCGGCACCGAGGTGACCGGCGACCTCACGGACGCCTGCGCGGGCTGGCTGATCCGGGGCGACGCCCTGGTGGAGAGGGCCCTCAGGGGCACCGCCGACCATCTGGCCCGACTCCCCCGCGGCGACTGGGAATGGGGCCTGGCCACCGCCCGCCAGCGGCTGGCCCACCGCCTGGGCGTGGTCGCCCGCACCGCCCCGGCCGACGGGCCGCTGGCCCGGCTGGCCGTCCTCTCCGCCGCCATGCGCGAGCGGATCCTCGCCCGCTGGCCGGGCCTCGAACCGCTCCCGGCCAGGCGCCCGTAGGCCGCATCGGGGACCCGGGGTGGTCCGCGCCTCAGGGGCTCGCCAGCAGCAGGCGGCCGGCCAGCACGGCCATCACCAGGCTTGAGCACAGGGCCGTCACCAGCCGCCCGCGCGGCCCGGTCAGCGTCCGTCCGAGCAGCGCGCCGCCGCCCGCGAGGAGCAGTTGCCAGCTCGCCGAGGCGGCGAACGCGGCCAGCACGAAGGCGGCCTGCCGCATCCGGTCGGCCGCCGGGGCCGCCTGGCCGCCCAGCACCAGGGCGACGAAGTAGACCACGGTCAGCGGGTTGAGCATGGTGACACCCCACAGCCCGAGGTACGCGCGGGCCGGGCCGAGCGCCGCCCCGCCGCCGTCCAGCACGGGCGCGTCCCGCCGGCGGTACCGGCGCAGCGCCAGGACCGCGCCCCGCACCGCGAGGGCGGTCAGGACCAGCGCCGACGCCCAGCGCAGCGGGGTCAGCACGGGCTGGATCCCCCGGGCCAGCGCCGCGCCCCCGGCCTGGGCGACCAGCGCGTAGACACCGTCCGCGGTGGCGACTCCGAGCGCCGCGCAGGCGCCGACCAGCAGCGAGGTCCGCACGGTGAGGGCGACCAGGTACGTCCCGACGGCGCCCACCGGAACCGCGATCCCGTACCCGGCCAGCAGCCCCGCGACCAGCGCGGCGATCACGGCAGCGCCGGGATCGCCCCCCGCCGCCGGCCGGTCCGCTGCTGTCGGCTCCGCCCGCCGAGGGCGAGGCGGGACGGCGGCGGGGCAACGCTCTTCAGGGTCATGCGCAGAGCGTGGCTTCGGCGCCGGCCTCCCGGCAACCGATTTAGCCCGGCGCCGCCCGGTCCCGGGCCGTCAGTCCGCCCCCTGGCCCGGGAAGCCGCGCTGCCGGGCCGCCTCGTACAGCGCCAGGGTGGCGGCGTTGGCGGCGTTGAGCGAGCTGGCGGCGCCGCCGATGGGGATGGAGACGGTCTCGTCGCAGAGCTCGCGCCAGGCACGGCTCATCCCGGCCGTCTCGTTGCCGACGACCAGCAGGACGGGGCCGGTGAGGTCGCAGCGGTCGATGCGGGTGTCGCCGTCCTCGTCGGTGCCGACGATGCGGAGCGGCACCCCGGCGGCGCGCCGGGCCCGGACCCAGTCGCCGACCTCCGCCGGCGCGCCGGTGCGGACCGCGGGCAGCCGGAGGAGCGAACCCGTGCTGGCCCGGACCGACTTGGGGTCGTAGACGTCAGCGGAGTGGCCGGTGACGACCAGGCCGTGGGCGCCGAGGGCGTCCGCCGAGCGGATCAGGGTGCCGATGTTGCCGGGCTGGGTCGGCCGGTCGAAGACCACGCCGAGGAAGTCCGGCCGGTCGGCGGGGATGCGGCCCAGATCGTCGGGGGGCACGGCGCCCACGGCGATCAGCTCGGGGGCGGAGGCGCTTTCGGAGTCCCGCTCGCCCAGCTCGGCGAGGAGTTCGGGGGCGACGGCGATCGGCTCGGCGCCGCCCGGGCGCCGGTCGAGGAGCTCGCGGGCCCAGGCGGAGAGCCGCCGGCCGGCCGGGTGGAGGAGCTGGTCGAGCGGCCAGCCCTGGTCGGCGGCGACGGTGATCGGGCGGACGCCCTGGATCAGGAACCGGCCCAGCCGCTGCCGCTTCTGGCGGTTGGTCAGCAGCGCCTGCCAGGTCTGGAACTGGGCGTTGCGCGTGGTCACCAGGCGGGGCCGGGCGGGTCCGGACCGGCCGGGCGCTCGCGGACGACGGGCCTGGTGGGTGGGCCGATCGGACATGGAGTGGATGGTAGCAACCGGCGTGGCCTCGGCCGGAACGCTCCGGTACGCATGATTGACGCGCCGGCCGGGGCCGCTTTAGCCTGCCATGCAGGTTACTTAACGATCGTTCAGTCAGCCCGTCACCATGACGCCCACATGACGACCACGATTGACGAAGGGGCCCCGGCATGAGTCTGGATCTGGACGCCGTCGGTCGCACCGCCGGACCGACCGAGGTCTCCTGGACCTCCACCGACGCCCTGCTGTACGCCCTGGGCGTCGGCGCCGGGCAGGACGACCCGCTCGCCGAGCTGGAGCTGACCACCGAGAACACCGCCGGGATCGAGCAGCGCGTGCTGCCCTCCTACGCCATCGTCCTGGGCCAGCGCGGCCCCCACACCGACCTCGGCGACTTCGACCGCAGCAAGCTGGTCCACGCCGAGCAGGCGCTCACCCTCCACCGGCCGCTGCCGGTGGCCGGCCGGGTCCGGCTCACGGCCGAGGTGACCGGGATCCAGGACAAGGGCTCCGGGGCCCTGGTCACCTCCGCCACCACGGCCGAGGACCCGGAGACCGGGGAGGCCCTCTTCACCTCCGAGTCCTCGGTCTTCATCCGCGGCGAGGGCGGCTTCGGCGGGGAGCGGACGCCCTCCCCGCCCTGGGCGCCGCCGGAACGGGACCCGGACCACGCGACCGCCGTGACGATCCGTCACGACCAGGCGCTGCTCTACCGGTTGAGCGGGGACCGCAACCCGCTGCACTCCGACCCGGGCTTCGCCGCCCGCGGCGGATTCCCTCGCCCGATCCTCCACGGGATGTGCACCTACGGGACCACCGTGCGGGTGCTGCTGCGCGCGGTCGGCGCCGACCCGCGCGACTGCGCCTCCGTCACCGGCCGCTTCACCAAGCCGGTGCTTCCCGGCGAGAAGCTCACCGTCCAGGTGTGGAGCGAGGGCGGCCGGCACTGGTTCCGCACCTCCGACTCGGAGGGCGCGGTGGTGCTCGACCGCGGGCTGCTGACGCTGCGCGACGGCGCCGGGAGCGGCGCATGAGCCCGGCGGGCCCGCACCGCGGCAAGCCGGTGCCGGTGCCGACCGCCACCACCCGCCCGTACTGGGAGGCCGCCGCCCGCGGGGAGCTCTGGCTCCAGCGCTCGGCGGAGACCGGGGAGTACGTCTTCTACCCGCGCGCCCACTCCCCCTTCGGCGCCGCCGACACCCTGGAGTGGGTGCGGGTCAGCGGGCGGGCGACGCTGGACTCGTACGTGATCAACCACCGTCCGGCGCCCGGCTTCGAGCCGCCGTACGTGATCGCGATCGTGCGGCTGGCCGAGGGCCCGCGGATGCTGGCGAGCCTGGTCGGCGTCGCACCGGACCCCGAGCGGCTGGTGCTGGACATGCCGCTGCGGGTGGAGTTCGAGCAGCGCGGGGAGGGCGAGGAGGCCGTAGCGGTCCCCGTCTTCCGCCCGACGACCACAGAGGACGGGGTGCCCGCATGAAGCCCGGAACGGTGGCCATCCGCGGCGCGGCGGAGAGCCGGATCGGCAGGGTGCCCGAACTGACCGAGCTGGAACTGCGCGCCGAGGCGGCCCGACTCGCCCTCGCCGACGCCGGTCTGACGCTGGATCAGGTCGACGGGGTGACCAGCGCGTCGCAGTCCCCCATCGACGTCGCCCACTATCTGGGCATCTCCCCCACCTGGTACGACGGGACCAGTGTGGGCGGCTGCTCGTTCCTGGTGCATGTGCGGCACGCGGCCGCGGCGATCGCCGCCGGCTACTGCTCCACGGTGCTGGTGCTGCACGGCGAGTCGGGGCGCTCCGGAGTGGGCCGCCCGCCGCGCGGGATGGCGGCCGACTCGGTGGCCGGGCAGTTCGAGCAGCCGTACGGGGTGACCGCGCCGTTCAACCGGTTCACCCTGCCGGCCATGCGCTTCCTGAAGGAGACCGGCACCACCCACGAGCAGCTGGCCGCGGTGGCCGCCGTGCAGAGCCGGTGGGGGGAGGGAAACCCGCGGGCCGGCCGGCCGCAGCGGGTGAGCGTCCAGGACGTGCTGGACTCGGAGCTGATCGCCTACCCCTTCCACAAGCTGGAGTGCTGCCTCCGCACGGACGGCGGCGGGGCACTGGTGGTGACCTCGACCGAGCGGGCCGAGGACGGGCCCCGGCCGCCGGTGTACCTGCTGGGCTCGGGCGAGGCCGGCGAGTCGCCGCTGGTGTCGGTGATGGCGGACCTCACCTCCTCGCGCGCCTTCCGCGAGTCCAGCGCGGCGGCCTTCGCCGAGGCCGGGATCACCCAGGAGGACGTGGACCATCTGATGGCCTACGACGCCTTCGCCCACCTCCCCCTCTACATGCTGGCCGACCTGGGCTTCGTGGACCGGGCGGACGCCGGCGCCTTCGTCGCCGAGGGCCATACGGCGCCGGGCGGCCGGCTGCCGATGAACACCAACGGCGGCGGCCTCCGCTACACCCACACCGGGATGTACGGGATGTTCGCCATCCAGGAGGCGGTGCGGCAGCTGCGCGGGGAGGCCTTCCGGCAGGTGCCGGGGGTGGAGACCAGCGTGGTGCAGGGCGTCGGCGGGATGTTCACCGCCGCCGCGACGCTGGTGCTGGCGAACCGGAAGCCGTAGCGGGCGCGGCCCGGGGACGGGACCCGGCGTCGTCGGAGGCGGTCGCTCCGGCGGCGCCGTCCCGCGTTCCCGCTGCCCGCGCAGCCGTCGGTTCTTGAACGCTGCACGCCCGTTGACGGGTCCTTGTCATCAGTGCTTGACTGCGGGCCGTGCCGGAGTGGTACAGGCCAATTCCGCTTACGCGCCCCCCACGGCCGCGCTCCGGCTGTCCTACTGTCTCTCCCCACGAGGCGTCACTATGCCTGCACAGCACAGTAGAAGGAGCTTCCTCGCCCGCAGCGCCGGAGTGCTGGGGGCGGCGGCCGCCGCCGCAGCCGGCGGCACGCTGCTGGACCTCGGACTCGGCGGCGGCGGTTCCGCGCACGCCGCGACAACGTTGCCGGTCACCTTCCAGAACCAGACCGGCTCCTACCCCGACAACCAGGCCTGGGCGTATGTGGTCGGCGTCGCGCCGGGCGGCCAGCAGTGCTACGTCCGCGCCGACGGCACCCTGGTCCCGGTCAGCCCGTCGCTCAACGGCTCCGACGGCTACGCCGACCTCTCCATCCCGTTCGCCGCCTCCGGCGACACCACGCTGTCGCTGCCCAACATGTCCGGGCGGATCTACTTCTCCCTGGGCGAGAAGCTGAAGTTCAAGGTCGTCACCGACGGCAACGGCAACAACGCCCTCCAGTACCCGGCGGGCTGGGTCAGCGGCGACCCCAGCTACAACGTCCTCCACGACTGGATCGAGTTCACCTTCAACGACACCGGGATGTACTGCAACACCACCATGGTGGACATGTTCAGCATCCCGCTGAGCATCAAGCTGACCGGCGGCTCGGGCACCCAGACGACCGGCCAGCTGGTCCCCGGCGGCCGGGACGGCATCTTCTCGGCGCTGGCCGGGCAGTCCGACCCGAGCTGGTCCAAGCTGATCGTCGGCGACAGGCTGCGGGTGATCGCGCCCGGCCACGGCATCGACACCGGGGTCTTCCCCAGCGGCTACTACGACTCCTACATCGACCAGGTGTGGTCCCAGTACGCCGGCGAGGACCTGTCCGTCACGGTCTCCGGCACCGCCCACACCGGGCGGGTCAGCGGCGGCTCGCTGGTCTTCGACGGCGGCGCGGCCAGCTTCGGCAAGCCGAAGACCTCGGACGTGTTCTACTGCGCGGGCGCGCTGGCGCCCGGGGCCGGGATCTCCGGACCGCTGGCCGCGCAGCTGGGCGCGGCCTTCAACCGCTCCACCCTGCTCACCCACCCGACCCAGCCGGTCACCGACGCCGGGCAGTTCTACCTGTCCGCGCCGACCAACGTCTACTCGCAGGTGATGCACCAGCACACGGTGGACGGCAAGGCCTACGGCTTCCCCTTCGACGACGCGGAGAGCTTCGCCGCCTACGTCCAGGACACCGCGCCGACGGCGATGACGGTCGACCTGACCTCGTTCACGGATTGAACCCCACCCGTTCGAACGAGGCCGGGCCCTGGGGTGTCGCGGCGGAGCCGCGAACCCAGGGGCGCGGGGAACCGCGCGCCCAGCCGACCACTGCGCCGCACCCGGTAACGGCGCCTGGGTTGCCACCCGGACTCCGTACCCGGCTGCGGCGCCGTTGGTCGCTGGGCGCGCCCCGCGGCGCAGTGCTCAGTGCCCGGCGACCGGGTGCGGGGCGTAGTGCTGCTCCAGCAGCTCCACGTCCTTGTCGCTCAGCTCCAGGCCGACCGCGGCGACCGCGTCGTCCAGGTGCCGCTGCTTGGTGACGCCGACGATCGGCGCGGTCACCGCGGACCGGCCGAGCAGCCAGGCCATCGCCACCTGGGCGCGCGGCACCCCGCGCTCCTCGGCGACCCGGCCGACCGCGTCCACGATCCGGCGGTCGCCCTCGTGGTAGAGGCTGCTGCCGAAGCGGTCGGTGCGGCTGCGCTCGGTGTCCTCGCCCCACGGGCGGGTCAGCCGGCCGCGGGCCAGCGGGCTCCAGGGGAGCACGCCGACGCCCTGGTCCTGGCAGAGCGGCAGCATCTCCCGCTCCTCCTCGCGGTAGAGGAGGTTGTAGTGGTCCTGCATGGAGACGAAGCGGGTCCAGCCGTGCAGGGCGGCGGTGTACTGGGCCTTGGAGAACTGCCAGGCGTACATCGAACTGGCGCCGATGTACCGGGCCTTGCCCGCCTTGACCACGTCGTGGAGGGCCTCCATGGTCTCCTCGATCGGAGTCGCCGGGTCCCAGCGGTGGATCTGGTAGAGGTCGACGTAGTCGGTCCCGAGGCGGGCCAGGCTGGCGTCGATGCCGGCCATGATCGCCTTGCGGGAGAGGCCCGCGCCGTTCGGCCCCGGCGCCATCCGGCCGTGCACCTTGGTGGCGAGGACGATCTCGTCGCGGCGGGCGAACTCGGCCAGCGCGCGGCCGACGATCTCCTCGCTGGAGCCGTGCGAGTAGACGTTGGCCGTGTCGAAGAAGTTGATGCCGGCCTCGATGGCGCTGCGGATGATCGGCCGGGAGGCGTCCTCGTCCAGGGTCCACTCGTGCGGACCGCGGCCGGCCTCGCCGAAGCTCATGCAGCCGAGGCAGATCCGGGAGACGTCGAGCCCGGTGCTGCCGAGCTTCACGTACTCCATCTCAGTGCTGGGCGTCGTCACGTGACCTCCTGCGGGAGCGGTGGTGCGGTGGAGCGCTGCGGTTGCTGCTCGATCAGCCAACCTACTTGCCCGGTGCGACGCCGACCAAGGGGCCCCACCGCCCGCGCGGCCGCCGGGTCAGGCGCTGCGGATCGCCGCCAGGTCCAGCTGGAGCCGGACCCGCTCGCTGACCAGCGCTCCGCCGTCGGCCAGCCGGTTGTTGTAGGTGAGGCCCCAGTCCACCCGGTTGATGGTGGTGGTGCCGTCGAAGCCGGCCCGCTCGTAGCCGAAGGGGTCGATGACGTGGCCGAGGAAGGCCAGGTCGAGGACGACGGGCCGGGTGACGTCCCGGAGGGTGAGCTCGCCGGCCATCCGGTAGGTGTCCGGGCCGGACACCTCGACGCCGGTGCTGGCGAAGGTCATCCGGGGGTAGGCGGCGGCGTCCAGGAAGTCCGGGCCGGTGATGTGGGCGTCCCGCTGCTCCACGCCGGTGTCCACGCTGTCGATCTCCACCGAGACCTCGGCGCGGGAGCGCTCGGGCCGGCTGCCGTCCAGCAGCAGCCGCCCCTCGAAGCGGGTGAAGGCACCACGCACAGTAGTCACCATGGCGTGGCGGACGGAGAAGCCGATCCGGCTGTGGCCGGGGTCGACCATCCACTCCCCGGTGAGGCCGGAGAGGTCGGCGGGCGCCGGCCCCCGGTGTTCCCCGGGGCGTTCCAGGGTTGCCGACGGGCTCCCCGGCGACACGTATCCGCCCTGGTCGGCGACGACTCGCGACGCCGACCTGCGGTGAAACAGACTGACCATGACAACACAGCTACACCCCGCGGCCAGCTCCCCGCAATCTTGGTCCCGAGCCCCTCACCCGACTTCCCCGAATCCCCACGGCGCCCACCCGGGAACCGTCGTGGCGTCACCTTCCGTCATCGGCAGGTGACTTGGCGGCTCCCGGGCCGTCGTGGCCCGGGCCGTCGTGGCCCAGACCGCCGCCGCCCGGCCGGAGGTCAGCCGGTGTAGACGTCCTCCTGGTAGTCGCCGGCGGCGAGGGCCGCCTCCAGCCAGTCCGGCCGGCCGTGCCGGGCGGCCAGGTCGCGGAAGGCCGCGCGGACCGCGGGGGCCATCCGGGAGCCGTCGCCGCAGACGTGCACCCGGGCGCCGGCCGCGAGCAGCGGCCAGAGCTCCTCGGCCTCGGCGGCGATGCGGTGCTGGACGAACCGGACCGGGTCGCCGGCCTCGCTGAAGGCCGGGCGGACCGCGACCGCCCCGGCCGCCTCGGCCGCGCGCAGCTCCCCGGCGTGGAGGAAGTCCCGGTCCTCGCGGTCGCAGCCGAAGAAGAGGAGGGCAGGGGCCAGCCGGGCGCCCCGGGCGGCCAGGGCGGCCCGCTCGGCGACCACCCCGCGGAACGGCGCCAGCCCGGTGCCGGCCGCCACCATCACCACCGGCCGCTCCGCCGCCTCCTCGGCGGGGATCCGGAAGGCCTCGCGGCCGGGCCGAACCCCGGCCAGGACGGTGTCGCCGGCCAGGACCCGGCGGGCCAGGTAGCCGGAGCCGGTGCCCTCGCAGCCGTCCGCGCGCTCCAGCAGCGAGACCATCAGGTCGACCTCGCCGGGCCGGTCGCCCGGGGCGGAGGAGATCGAGTAGTGGCGGGGGCGCAGCGGCGGGAGGAGCTCCAGCAGCAGCTCCCAGCCGACGGCCCCGCGGAGGGCCGGGTACCGCTCGGCGAGCTGGGCGAGGGTGCCGGAGGGGGAGCCCGCGGCCAGCGCGGCCCGCTCCGGCGGGCAGGGGTCGGCGGCGGCGAGCAGCTCCAACTGCCCGGGATTCAGCCGCGCGTTGAGCTCCAGGTGGCGGGTGAGGAGCGCGCGGGCGGTCAGCGGCCGGTCCACCGGCAGCCGGCGGTCGCGGACGTCGAGCACCGCGTCCAGGTCCAGGTCGAGCCCCTTGGCCAGCCGCTCCACCGCGTCCGGGTCGTTGGCCGGGAGGACGGCGAGGTGGTCGCCGGTCCGGTAGGTCTCCCCCTCGGGGAGGGCCAGCCGCAGGAAGCGCTTGGTGCGCGGATGCTCGGGGGCGGTGAGGTCGCGCGCCTCCAGGACCCGCAAGGGGGCCAGCCGGTGCCGGGCCGCGAGGGCGTCCAGGGGGCCGGCGGGGAGGACGCGGACGCTGCGGCCGCTCTCCGCCGGGACGGGGGCGGCGACGGCGTCCGGGTCGCCGTACCGGTCGAGCAGGGCGTTGCGCAGCGCGCCGCCGAACTCCCGTACCGTGGCGCCCAGATCGCCGGAGGCGTCGGCCGCGGCGCGGTCGGTCAGCCGGATGCCGCCGAGTTCGGCGAGCCGGGCGTCGATGAGGGTGGGGATCCGCTGGTAGGTGGCGGCCCAGTTGCGGTCGCCGACGCCGAGGACGGCGTAGGAGGCCCGGCATCCGCCGTCCGCGGCCTCCAGCGCGGCGACGAACGCGGCGGCGTCGTCGGTCGGGCGGCCGTTGTAGGAGGCGGCGACGATGACCACAGGACGGTCGGCGGGCAGCCGCTCCGGCGGGTAGGCGTCCAGTGCGGCGGTCTCCGTCTCCCCGCCCAGCTCCTCGATGTCCAGGGCGAGTTGCTGGGCCAGCTCGCGGCAGGTGCCGTAGTTGCTGCCGTGCAGCAGCAGGACGCCGGTGCCGGCACGGAGGCGTCCGGTGGCGGCGTTCTCGGGGCGGGCGGCGGTCGCCGCGGCGGTCCCGGCACGGTGGCGCTCGGTGCGCGGCCTGAGCCGGAGGGTGAAGCCCTCGGGCTTGAGGGTGAGGGTCTCCTTGACGTCCAGCCGGTAGTCGGCGTGGTCCAGGAAGCGGTAGCGGTGGGCCAGCAGGGCGAGCAGCATGGTGGCCTCGTGGAGGGCGAACTGCCGGCCGATGCAGGCGCGTTCGCCGGTGCCGAACGGCTTGTAGGCGTCCACCGGGCGGGCCGCCTCGGCCTGCGGGGTGAACCGGTCCGGGTCGAAGAGCTCCGGGTTGTCGCCCCAGACCGGCTGCCGGTGGAGCATCGGGCTGAGGACGGTGACGCCCTCGCCGGCGCGGAGCGGGATCCCCCGGCCGTCCTCCCCCCAGCGGCCGGCGCCGAGCACGGTGTCCTCGCGGGCCTCCCGGCTGAAGGCGGCCGCCGTGGGCCAGAGCCGCAGGGCCTCGTTGAGCACCTGCCGGGTGTAGGGCAGCCGGCCGATCTCCTCGAAGCCCGGCAGGGGGTCCGCGGTGCCGCCCCACAGGGCGTCCGCCTCCTCCTCCACCAGGCGGGCCGCGGTCGGGTGCTTGGCCAGGTAGTAGAGGGCGAAGGAGAGGGCGCCGGAGGTGGTCTCGTGGCCGGCGATCAGGAAGGTGATCACCTGGTTGCGGATGTTGGCGTCGTCCAGCGGGCGGCCGTCGGAGGGGTGGGGGGCGCTGAGCATCAGGCCGAGGAGGTCCTCCCGCTCCGGGCGGGCGGCCCCGGTGCCGGCAGCGGCCCGGCGGGCGGCGATCACCTCGTCGACGACGCCGGCCAGGAAGTCCGCGTCGGCGCGGAAGGCCTGGTCGGCGGCGGCGTAGGCGGCCGACTCGGCGGCGGAGGCGTCGGGGCGGCGGCCGAGCCTGGTCATGCTCCACTCCAGGCAGCGCACCATGGCCGCGACGAAGGGGTGGGGCTCCCGGCTGTCGAAGGAGCCGAAGTCGTAGCCGAAGCCGGCCAGGCCGATGGTGTCCAGGGTCATCCTGGTCATGTCCCCGGGGACGTCGACCGGGGCGCCGTCCCGCGCGGCCCGGTCCCAGGAGTCGATCACCCGGCGGGCGACGTCCAGCATCACCGGGTGGTAGGCGCGCATCGAGCCCATGGCGAAGGCGGGCATCAGGATGTCGTGCGCGCGCCCCCAGTTGGGCTCGTCGTTGTAGGCGGTGAAGAGCCCGTCGGCGGCGAACTCGCGGACGTTCTCCAGGGCGGGGCCGACATGCTTGGCGAAGCGGTCCTCGTCGGAGAGCTCGGCGACCAGGTCGAGGTCGCTCACCAGCAGGTTCCGCCAGTTCCCCTGACGGCGGATCAGCACCGGTCCGTGCTCGCGGATCAGCTCCATGGCGCGCTGGATGGGCGTACGGGTCGGGCCCATTGCGGTGACGTCGATCTCCGGGATGTGCATGGCACCATCCTCCGGCGGCCCGCGGCCCGGTCCGGACGCCCGTACTACACGAACATGTAGTATCGATCGGCGTGGCGGACTTGCACCAGGACGCGGTGACGTGGCGGAACCGGTTCCTCATGCTGCTGGACCGGCTTCCGCAGCCGATCGCGATCTGCGACGCCCACGGCACCGTACGGGCCTGCAACGCCGCGCTGGCCGCCGAGTGCGGGACGGTGCCGGGAGCCCTGCGCGGGGTGGACCTCCTCACCCTCTTCGAACCGGTGGACCGGGCGCAGTTGCGCCGGATCACGGAGGCGATCCGGCTGCGCCGGCGCTCCCGCTACCCGGTCACGGTGGTCTGGACGGCGGCGGACGGCACGGCCAGGCGGGCCGAGGTGAGCGTCGACCCGGTCAGCGACAGCGTGCAGGAGGTGCCCTCGCTGCTGGTCCAACTCCGGTTCGCGGAGGGCGGGAAGACGGAGCCGGCGCGGGCCGCCGCCGGTGGCGGCGAGGTCAGCCCGATCGAGGCGCAGACCCTGGCGCTGCTGGCCGGCGGCGCCACCACCGACCAGGCGGCCCGCGCCCTCGGCCTCACCCGGGACGGCGTCACCTACCACCTCCGCCGGCTCTCCGCCCGCTGGGGCGCGGCCAACCGCACCGAGCTGGTCGCCCGCGGCTACGCCTGCGGCGCCCTCGCCCCCGGATGCTGGCCGCCCCGCCCGGCCTGAAGGGCGGGCTCCCCCCTCCCGCGAGCCCCTCCCGCGAGAACGCTGTTCACCCCTTCTGACATGCAGCGTTCAGCAAAGGGCCCGGGGCGTCTTTCCGTCTCAGCGGAGTATCGTTCCGGAGGTGAGCACACTCCCCGCAGAGCAGCCCCAGATCCCCGAGCCGGCGTGGCGCAAGCGCGCCGTCGAGCGCTCCACCGCGGCCGCCAAGCGCCGCGCCGAGCAGCGCATCCAGCGCTTCCTGGACGCGGCCCAGGAGCTCATCTCGGAGAAGGGCACCATCGACTTCACCGTGCAGGAGATCGTCGAGCGCTCGAAGCAGTCGCTGCGCAGCTTCTACCAGCACTTCGACGGCAAGCACGAGCTTCTGCTGGCGCTCTTCGAGGACTCGCTCTCCAGGACCGCGGTCCAGCTGCGCGAGGCGGCCGCCCGGCAGCAGGACCCGATCAAGCGCCTGAGGACGGCGGTCGAGTCGCTCTACGAGCGGTCCCGGCCGCGGGCGGACGGGCAGGGCCCGCTCTTCACCGACTTCGCGCTGCACCTGCTGGTCCGGCATCCGGACCAGGTGGCCACGGCGCACGAGCCGCTGCTGGGGTTCTTCACCGACCTGATCCGGGAGGCGGCCGACGCCGGCGCGATCGAGGCGGGACACCCGCACCGGACGGCCTCCCTGGTCGTCCAGACCGCGCTGCTGGCCGCCCAGACCCCGGGCGCCGGCAGCGCGGCGGAGCCGCTGACCGCCGAGGAGGTCTGGCGGTTCTGCCTCGGCGGCATCTCCGGCGCGACGCCGGGCGGGCGGCGAGCGGCGTAGGCGCAGGCGCGGGCGCAGGCGCAGACGTAAGGGTGGGCGGGGGCGCCCTCCTCGTCGCGCGATCGCTGGATTCCTCCGGGCGTGATCGGGAAGAATACGAACTCCGTTGCGACGCACAACCGGTGGCAGCGGAGACCTCGAGGACAGGAGCCGTCCGTGTGCGCTGACTGGTCACCGCCGGAGTTCGACACCGGGACTCCGCACTCGGCGCGGATCTACGACTGGTGGGCCGGCGGCAAGGACAACTTCCCGGTCGACCGGGAGGCCGCCCAGCGGGTCGCCGAGGCCCGCCCCGGCGTGCTGGCCACGGTCCGGGAGAACCGGGCCTTCCTCCGCCGCGGGGTGGACGCGATGGCCCGCGAGCACGGGATCCGCCAGTTCCTGGACATCGGCACCGGCCTGCCCTCCCCCGGCAGCACCCACGAGATCGCCCAGGCCGTGGACCCCTCGTCCCGCGTCCTCTACGTGGACAACGACCCGATGGTGCTGGCCCACGCCCGGGCCCGGCTCACCGACCTGGGCGACCGCACCGTCGGCTACCTGGACGCCGACCTGCGCTCCCCGGAGTCGATCCTGGCCTCCGCCGAGCTGAAGGCCGCCCTGGACCTGGACCGGCCGGTGGCGCTGATGCTGCTGGCCATCCTCCACTTCGTCCCGGACGACGACGAGGCGCGGGGGATCGTCCGCCGGCTGATGGACGCGCTGGCGCCGGGCAGCATGCTGATGATCTCGCTGTGGGCCGAGGACCGGCCGCCCGCCGAGCAGGTGGAGGCCACCGAGCGGTACGCGGACACCGGGATACCGGTGCGGATGCGCACCCCGGCGGAGTGCGCCGGCTTCTTCGAGGGGCTGGAACCGCTCGACCCCGGACTGGTGCCGGTCTCCCAGTGGCGCCGCACGGCCGCCGACGGCGCGGCCCCTTCCCTCGCGGACGTGGCGCTGTACGGCGGGGTGGCCCGCAAGCCCGGCGGCCCGAAGGCCGGCCGGGCCGCCGCGGCACAGGACGCGGAGAAGTGAGGACGCGGTGGAACCGTCCGACCTAGCATGCGCCCATGACGGTTGACGATCGCGCTCGGGCCGCGGTGCTGGCACCCGGCGGGAACTACGGTCCGGACGGGCCGCTGCTGATGTTCGCGGCGGCCGCCGCCGAGCAGCGGGGGGCCGGGGCCTACCCGGTCGGGTACGGACCGGGCGATCAGAAGGACCTCTACCCGCGGGTCCAGGCGGCGGTCGCGGCGGCCGTCGACGAGCTCGGCCCTGCGGTGGCACCGCTGCTCGTCGGCAAGTCCCTGGGCACCGCCGCGGCCGCGGTGGCGGCCGAACGCGGCCTCCCCGCCGTCTGGTTCACCCCGCTGCTGACCGAACCGGAGGTGGTCGCCGCGCTGCGCCGGGCCACCGCCCCCTGCCTGCTGATCGGCGGCACCGCGGACGACTGGTGGGACGGCGGGGTGGCCCGCTCGCTCTCCCCGCACGTCCTGGAGGTGGACGGGGCGGACCACCGGATGTTCCTGCCCGGCCCGCTGAAGGACTCGGCCTGCGCCCTCGGCGAGACCGCCACGGCGGTGGAGCTCTTCCTCGACGAAGTGGTCTGGCCGGCTGTCTGACTGCACGTCAGTTCGCCTGCCCGCCTTCGCCGACCCGCCTCGCCCAGGCGATACGACGGGCACCGCCCGGGCCGGGCCGGGGGGCGTTCGGCACCGGCCCGGGCGGAGATCAGGCGGGTTCGGTGCCCCACCCGAGGGCGCCGCCGACGTACGCGGTGACCTTGGCGGTGTCCGCGTAGGCCGTACCGCCGGCGGCGTAGCTGTAGTCGTCCGCCTGGTCGAAGGCGGACCAGTCGGTCTTGTTGAAGCGGTTCTGGATCTCGCCTGTCGAGGCGCCCGGCGCCAGCGAGCCCGCAGCCGAGCCGAACGAGACCTCCAGATAGTGGTCCGCGCCCGGCCTGGCGGCGGCCATCGCCACCACCCGGCTGGAGATGTTCGAGGCGCCCAGGGCCGCGTAGTCGACATAGGTGCTGAAGGTGCTCGCGCCGGCGTCGGCGGTGAACCAGTACCGCAGGGTCACCGCCGACAGCGGGAGCGGCCGGCTGCCGGTGTTCACCAGTTGGAGTCCGGGCCGGATCTGGTTGGTCGTCGGATCGGTGGCGTAGTCGCGGTACTGGACCCTGACCGTCCCGGTCGCCGGCGGCGGGGTGCCCCCGCCGGTGCCGCCCGTGCCGCCGCCGCTCCCCGCGGTGTCGCAGTACAGGATGCCGCGGCCGTTGGTGCCGAGGTAGACGCGGCCGTAGACGCGCGGGTCGCCGGTGATCGCGGCACCGATGGCGCCGTACTGGTGCCGGTCGTCGTTGACCCGCGGCCAGGTGGCGCCGGCGTCGTCGGAGCGGAAGACCCCGCGGACCCCGGCCACCTTGCCGATCAGGTAGAGCGCCGGATAGCCCGAGCCCCCGGGGGCGGGCATCCCGGCCCCGATGTTGTCGGCCTCGTCGACCCCGGCGACCCGGCCGAAGGTGGCGCCGGAGTCGGTGGAGTGCCACAGCCCGTAGGCGTTGCCGCTGCTGCTCCCGCCGGCCAGCCAGATGTCGCCCTCCCGGCCGGGCAGCGCGCGGAAGGCGACCGTGCCGGAGGACGGCAGGCCGCTCGCCGCCGTCGCCGTCGCCGCGAACGAGGCACCGCCGTCCGTGCTGCGGTAGAAGGTGCCGCCCGAGAAGGCGTAGAACTTCTTCGGGTTGACGCGGTCGGACCGGACCACCGCACCGGACGGGACACCGCCCGAGCTCGCCGTCCACGAACTCCCGCTGTCCGTCGAGCGGCTGACGGAGGCTCCGGCGGGCGCCCAGACCGCGGCCGAGCCGTCGGCCGCGACCGCGATCGTTCCGCCGCCGGTGACCCCGCCGGGCTCGCTGCCCGCCTGCCACCAGTCGGCGCCGCCGTCCGAGGAGAAGCCGGCCCGGTTGACGTTCGGATTGCCGCTCCGGTCGATGTTCCCGGCCCGCACGATCACCGCGGGCGCGAGTTCGGCGTAGTCCAGGCTGGTGGTCGTGGTCAGGTTGGGCGCGGTGTACATCAGGGCGGGGACGGCGGCCAGGTCGTCGTGGCGGAAGCCGCCGATGTCGCCGAGCGCGGAGAGGAGAGGGGCACCGGCGGGGGGACTGATCAGGTCGTTGACGGCGGTCTCCTCCAGGCCGGCGACCATGGGCGCGAGGGTGATGGTGCCCCCGGCGTCCCAGCGGGTGAGGTCGGTGGTGGCGTAGAGGGTGGCACCGGTGCCGTAGAGCATCCGGTCGGAGTCGAAGGGGTCGATCTCCATGGCCTCGGTCATCCAGCCCAGCTTCGGGCTGGGCACCGGCGGCGCGGGGGCTTCCCCGAAGGTCAGCCAGGGTTCGGCGGAGGCGTCCAGGGTGTAGCGGAGGCTGCGGTCCGGATAGCTGGTGTAGTCCCAGATCCGGGTCCAGTGGGCCCCGCTGTCGGTGCTGCGGAAGATGATGATGTCCGGCCACCAGGAGACCTGGGTGGCGACCATCAGGGTGCCCGGGTGCTGTCGGTCGATCGTGAGCCCGGAGTAGCCGAAGTAGTCGTTGTCGGTGTCGGTGGAGGGGACGGGGCTGATCCGGGTCCAACTCCCGCTCTGCGTACCGAACTTCCAGACGTCACCGGAGCTGCCGTCGTACGGGCCGCCGGTGTCGCTGGTGGCGAGGTAGAGGAGGTGGTTCACCGGGTCGAGGACGCCCTTGTGGGCGATGAAGCCGGTGGGCGCGCCGGGGACGGCGGCCCAGGTGGAGCCGCCGTCGGTGCTGCGGTAGACGGTGTTCGCCAGGTCCGCCACGCCGACGTAGACGTCCTGCGTGGGCTTGCCGGGACTGCCCGTGGAGGGGTCGAAGACCACCCAGACCACGCCCTGGAGGTCGCTCTGGTACCCGGTGGTGTCGCTCGGATCGGCCACGTAGGTGCCGGGGTTGGGGAAGCTGCTCACCTTCGACCAGGTGGCGCCGGAGTCGGTGCTCCGCCACAGGCCGTGGCCGCTGGGCGCGCCCAGATAGAGGATGCGGTTGTCGTTGGGGTCGACGGCCAGCCGCTCCCCCATCCCGCGGCCGGGCATGTTGCCGCCCAGCTTGAACGGGAGGGGGGAGACGGCCCAGGTGGCACCCTGGTCGGCGGAGCGGAGGACGGCCCCGTTGTTCGGGTCCCAGCTGTTGGTGTACATCCCGACGGCGGCGTAGAGGTTGTCCGGGGCGACGGGGTCACTGGCCAGGCTGACCACGCCGTTGTAGCCCCAGTCGTCGAAGCCCACCCAGTCCAGCAGCGGGACCCAGGAGCCGGCGGCCGGGTCCCAGCGGTAGGCACCGCCGATGTCGGTGCGGGCGTAGAGGAGGCCCGCCCGGCTCTGGTTGAAGACGATGCCGTCGACGAAGCCTCCGCCGCCGATCCGGACACCGGTCCAGCTGCCGGTGGTGGCGGTGGCGGCGGCGCCTGCGGCGGGGGCCTCCGCCCAGGCCTTCGCCGTCCGCGGCCCGCCGATCGCGGCGAGCAGGGTCGCTCCGGCCGTGGCGGAGACGAAGCGCCGCCGGGAGATGCCGTGTTCTCGGGGGGACATCGCTGTCGTTCCCTTCCCTTCCGTCGGGGCCGCTCGGCTCAGCCCGCCGTGCAGGTGAGGGTGGGGGCGGTGTTGCCGCCGGAGTAGGTGGCCTGCAGCCCGAAGCTGGTGCTGCCGCCGGGTGGGATGTCCGCGTTGTACGACTGGGAGGTGGCCGTCACCGCGGTACCCGACTGGCTGTAGACGGCGTTCCACATGTTGACCACCGCCTGGTTCCCCGGCCAACTCCAGGACACCTTCCAGGACTTGGTGTCCGCCGAACCGGTGTTGGCCACCGTCACGTTCGCCGTGAAGCCACTCCCCCAGTCACTGCTCACCGCATAGCTCGCCTTGCAGCCGCTACCGCCCGGCGGCGTGGTCGGCGGGGCAGTGGTCGGAGGCGCGGTCGTCGGAGGCGCGGTCGTCGGAGGGGCGGTGGTCGGCGGGGCGGTGGTGCCCCCGGCGGCCGCGGTCAGGTCGTTGGCGACGGCGGTGTACGCCGGCTTGGTCTGGTAGTTGGAGTCGTAGAGGTCGGCCGCGCCCTGCCCGGAGAAGGTGCCCGGCACCCAGGAGTACTTGTCGGTGAACTCCCACACCGTGATGCCGACGCAGCGCGAGACCGCCAGGCAGGCGTTGGTGACCTGGCTGTAGTAGTCGGCCTGGGTGGTGTCCTGGGCGCTGGTCTCCGGCAGGGTCATCCGGACGTCCAGCTCGGTGATCGCCACGTCCACGCCCAGGGCGGCGAAGCGCTGCAGGTTCTGCTGCATTCCGGTGGGGAAGCCGTACTGGATCGCCAGATGCGTCTCGAAGCCGACCCCGTCGATCGGCACCCCCTGCGCCTTCAGCGAGCTCACCAGGTTGTACATCGCGTCGGCCTTCGCGCCCGTGCCCTCGATGTTGTAGTCGTTGAGGTACAGCTTGGCGCTGGGGTCGGCGGCGTGCGCGGTACGCAGCGCGTCGGCGATGTACCCGGTGCCCATGGCCTGGTAGAAGACGTCGCTGCGGTAGGAACCGTCGTCGTTGAAGGGCTCGTTGACCACGTCCCAGGCGTAGATCGAGCCCTTGTAGTGGCTGACCTCCTGGGTGATGTGGTTCTCCATGGCCGCCTGCACCTGGTTCAGCGGCAGGCCGCTCACCCAGCCGGGCAGCTGGCTGTGCCACACCAGGTTGTGGCCGCGGACCAGCTGGTTGTGCTGCTTCGCGTAGGAGACCAGCTGGTCGCCGCCGGAGAAGTCGAACTGCCCCTGGTTGGGCTCGACGGTGTCCCACTTCATCGCGTTCTCGGGGGTGACCGCGCTGAACTGGCTGCCCAGGATCGAGGTGTAGGTGGTGTCGGAGGTGAGGGCGGAGTTACTGACGGCCGTGCCGAAGTAGCGGCCGCCGGCCGCGGAGGCGAGCTGGCCGAGGGTGGACTGCGCGGCGGCGCGCGGAGCCAGCACGCCGAGTGCTCCCAGCATCGCGAGGAGGACCCCCGCCGCGAGGGCCGCGAGCCATACCGGTCTGAGCGTTCTGGGCATGGTCGTTCTCATTTCTGGTGAGGTGCCGACGAGGTTCGTGGGGTGCGGACGAGGGGTGCGGCCGCCCGGCCGGGCTTCGGGGGGAAGGGGGCCCGGCCGGGCGGCCGCCGGCTCAGCCGGGGGTGCAGCTGAGCGTCGGGGCGGTGTTGCCGCCGGAGTAGGTGGCCTGCAGGCCGAAGCTGGTACTGCCGCCGGGCGGGATGTCCGCGTTGTACGACTGGGAGGCGGCCGTCACCGAGGTAGCGGACTGGCTGTAGACGGCGTTCCACATGTTGAGCACCGCCTGGTTCCCCGGCCAACTCCAGGACACCTTCCAGGACTTGGTGTCCGCAGAACCGGTGTTGGCCACCGTCACGTTCGCCGTGAACCCACTCCCCCAGTCACTGCTCACCGCATAGCTCGCCTTGCAGCCACTACCGCCCGGCGGCGTGGTCGGCGGCGCGGTGGTCGGCGGCGCGGTCGTCGGAGGCGCGGACGTCGGCGGCGCCCCGGTGGCTCCGCTGAGGACGACCACCGACTGGGCGGGAACGCTGATCGTGCTGCCCGATGCGGTCCCGGAGGTGATGCCCCCCGGGTCGGCGGCCGAGTAGCTGGACGAGGTCTCCGAAGCGCTGGTGATCCCCAGGTCCGCCGTGCCGACCGAGGTGGCCGCCGAGCCGGCGTTGACCAGCATCACCGCGTAGGAGCCGTCCGGCAGCTGGGAGTAGTAGCTGTACAGGTCCGCGGTGCCGAGCGGCAGCGTGCCCACCGTGGCCCCGTGGACGGCCAGCTTGGAGGCCAGCAGGTAGCCGTAGTACGGCGGGTAGGGGGTGTCCCCGCTCGGCTCGCCGTTGCCGCCGGAGGAGAACATGCCGAAGTCGGCGGTGGGCGAGCCGTAGTTGTGGACGTCCCACCAGTCGATGCTCTGCGCCCCGTTGGCCAGCCACTCCATCGCGTTGGCCGCGGAGAAGAGGGCGCCCACCGGCTCCTCGTTCCACGCGTTGGCGGCGTTGGACATGTTGGTCTCGCCCACCACGAACTCGGCCTTCGGGTCGTACGTGGAGAGCGCGGTGTGCACCTCGGCGGCCGCGGCCGGGACCCTGTCCACCAGCTGCATGATCGACTGGACGCTCTCGGTCGGCGTCCCGTTGATCGGGTACCAGTGGACGTCCGCGCAGTCGATGTCGGCGGCGTCCGCCTGGAGGATGGTGTCGTTCCAGTCCTGCCAGCCCGACACGCCCGCGCCGGGCGCCAGGTCGCCGTCCATCGCGTAGTCGTAGCAGATCTGCGCATGGGGGTCGGCGGCCTTCATGGCCTGCATGTAGCTGAGGGCGTTGGTCGCGTACGAGGAGGCGGTGTGGGGGTTCGCGTGGTCGTCCACCTCCCAGGACCCGTACTCCTCGTTGCCGACCTCCCACAGGGCCACACCCTCGCCGCTGGTCTGCGACTGCTTGACCCAGGCGGCGGCCGACGCCGGGGTGTCCGAGCCGTAGTCGACGGTGACCAGCTTCTGGCCGCCGCCGACCGCGTCCACCTGCTTGGCGTAGGCGCCGAAGTCCACCGACTGGGTCTGCCCGGAGACCGAGTTGCTCTGCCAGAGGTACTGGTCGGCCCAGGAACCGCCGGGGTAGCGGACCAGCCCGGTGTGGGCGGCGGAGAGGGCCGGCGCGATCGCCGCGTCCGTGAAACCGCCGTCCCAGGCGGCGGTGTTGACGCCGAGCGGGTCGAGCGAGCCGCTGAGGGTCGCGCTCGCGGAGCCCTCGCCGGTGTCGGCGGGGGCCGGGGCGGCCGACAGCACCGCGGCGGTTCCTGCGGCGGCGAGGGTGAGCGCCAGCGCGGTGGCGGTGGCGGCCCAGCGCCTGCCCGGGCTCGGGGATCGGGCCATGCCTGACTCCCTTCTCTCTGTCGAGGGCGCGGTGCGCCTCAGGCCGGCTCCGTGCCCCAGACGAGGGTGCCGTTGACGTAGGCGGTGACCTTGGTGCTGTCCGCGTACGAGGTGTTCGTGGCGAAGCTGTAGTCGTCGGCCTGGTTGAAGGCGGACCAGTCGGTCTTGTTGAACCGGTTCTGGATCTGCCCGGTCGAGGCGCCCGCGGCCAGTGAGCCGGCCCCGCTGCCGAAGGAGACCTCCAGGTAGTGGTCCGCACCGGTCTTGGCCGAGGCCATCGCGACCACCCGGCTCGACACGTTCGACGAGCCCAGCGCGGCGTAGTCGACATAAGTGCTGAAGGTGCTCGCGCCACCGTTGGCGGTGAACCAGTACCGCAGCTTCACGGTGGTCAGGTCGAGCGGGGCGCTGCCCGTGTTGACCACCTGGAGGCCCGGCCTGATCTGGTTGTCCGTCACATTGGTGTCGTTGTCGGCGTACTGGACCTTCACCGTCCCGGAGCCCGTGGACCCGGCCGCCGTGGTCGCCGTCACCGCCGCCGAGGGCGGGGAGACGTTCCCGGCCGCGTCCGAGGCCGTCACGGTGTACGTGTACTTCGTGGAGGCGGTCAGTCCGGTGTCGGTGTACGACAGCGAGGTGGTCGAGCCCACCTGGGTGCCGCCGCGGAGCACCTGGTAGCCGGCCACCCCCACGTTGTCGGTGGCGGCCTGCCAGGACAGCGAGACCGAGGAGGCGGTCACCGCCGTCGCCGTCAGCCCGGTGGGCGCGGACGGCGGGGTGGTGTCGCCCGTTCCGCCGCCGCCCTCGAAGAGCTCGCCGTACACCGCGAAGGCCATCGCGACGTCCGCCTGGGCCCAGAAGCGGTGGTAGGTGAAGACGGGCGCGGAGCCGCCGTTCAGATAGCTCTGCACCTTGGCGAAGTCCGGGTCGTTCTTGTACCAGGAGCGGAGGGAGAGGAAGGTCGCGCCGGGGGCGATCTTGTCACCGCGGGGCATCGTCCCCGACCAGCCCGAGGGCACGTACACCGTGCCGCTGAAGTTGCTGTAGTCGGTGCGGGTCTCCGGGACGGTGATCCCCTTGCTGTCGGTCATCGTCGACAGCGCGTCCAGCAGGCTCTTGGCCAGGGCGGCCGAGGCGCTGTCGCCGGACTTCGCCGCGTAGTAGCAGAGGGTCTTGACGTAGGCCGCGCAGACGCCCACATCGCTGCCGGTGGAGGCGACCGTGACGTGCAGTCCGGTGTTCCCGCCGGGGCTGCTGGGGTTCCAGGTGTCGGGCTGGCCGCTCCAGGTGAGGTCGGAGGGGATGGTGAAGCCGGTTGCGGTGACGGTGGTCTTGGACGTCGCCCAGGGGACCCACTTGTCGAGGATCGCCTTGGCGGTGGCGTTGCCGGACACGTAGTAGTACTCGGCGACCCGCTCCATCCCCCAGGCCTGGAAGCCGAACCAGTTGTTGCTGGGCGGGTCGTGGTAGACCGGCTCCCAGTCGTAGGCCATCCCGTAGAAGGTGGAGTCGCCGGAGGGCGGGGTGCCGTACTGGCCGTTCCAGCTGTTGGTGCAGCCGCCGGCGATGCCGCCCTCGGCCGACTGCAGCCAGCGCAGGAACTCCAGCTGGCGGCCCAGGCTGGTGGTCCAGTCGCTCTGCGCGGTGGGCGACTTGGGGGTCAGGGCGGGGATGCTGGACATCGCCCAGGCCGCCAGCGGGTTCTGGTACCCCTGCGCGGAGGCGCCGTCGCCGATCCGCCAGGCCCAGCCGCCGCCGGGCTCGGCGCCGCCCCAGGCGTAGTACCAGGAGAGGAGGTAGTGGGCGGAGCTGCGCCCGCTGCCGGCCGAGCAGGTCTGCGCGTTGGTGCAGTTGCCGATCTGCTTGAAGTACTTGTCGAAGAGGGCGTAGCGCAGGTAGTCGCCGAGCTTGGCGGCCTTGGCCACGGAGGCGGAGATCTGGCCCTCCGCGCCCTGCGCCGAGGCCCACCGGTAGGCCCAGTAGGCGGCCTGCACGGCGCGGGCGTCGGCGTCCGGGGCGTTGGTGTACTTCCACTGCTTGGCGTAGCCGCCGCTCTGGGCGACGAAGAGGTCCAGGTAGCCGTTGGGGCCGCCGTAGGCGAAGAGGTCGGTGCAGGGCTGCGGGACGGTCTTCCAGACGGACTCGGAGGAGCCGCGCTGGTAGCTGTTGATGTAGGAGACCCCGGTGGCGGTCGGGCCGTTCTCGGCGCCGGTGCCTGGGGTGTTGCCGTAGCCGTAGGTGTTGTCCACGTCCAGCAGCCAGTGCATCCCGTAGACGTCCTGGGTGCCGTAGGTGCTGGAGAGCTCGCTCGCCAGCGGGTCCTGGCCCACCGCCACCGAGGTGTTGATGGCCGCCGGGTAGTCGGTGATGTTGGGCGACTCGGGGATGTAGCTGGCCGGTGAGCTCGGGTTGTAGGAGGCGTTGCTGGGCTGGTCGGTGTGCTGCGGGATGATGTACTGCTCGGCCGTGGCCCAGGCGTGGTTGAAGGCGGTCCAGTCGCCGGTCACCCGGCCGTAGGTGGCCTCCAGCCAGAACCAGTAGCTGAAGGTCTCCGAGGTGGTCTGGTGGCCGTGGTCCGGGGCCTCGACGATCAGTGTCTCGACGCAGTGGTAGGGCACGCCCTGCGGGCTGAAGTAGCCGTTGGCCGAGTCCTTGATCTTGTTGTACTGGGTGAGGAACTGCTGGGTGTAGGCGTCGGTGGCGGTGGCGGCGGGGCCGGCGGCGAGGTCCTGGGCGGCGGTGGCCGCGAAGGCGGACTTCGCCAGTGCGGGACCGGTCACCGCCCCGACCAGGGCGGCGCCCACGGCGGTGGCGAACCGTCTGCGCGATACGGGGTCTGCCATGGGGGATCGGTGTCCTTCCTCGGGTGGCTGGCACGGGTGGGGGTGTGGAGGCCACGGGGCCGGCGGCGGGCAGTGCCGCCGGCCCCGTGACCGGTTCGGGGGTCAGGACGGCTCGGTGCCCCAGACGAGCTTGCCGCCCAGATACACAGTGATCTTGGTGGAGTCCTGGTAGGAGGTGTTGCTGCCGAAGCTGTAGTCGTTGGCCTGGTTGAAGGACGACCAGTCGGTCTTGTTGAACCGGTTCTGGATCTGCCCGGTGGAGGCCCCGGCGGCCAGCGAGCCGGCGCCGCTGCCGAACGAGACCTGGAGGTAGTGGTCGGCGCCGGTGACCCCGGTGGTCATCCCGACCACCTTGCTGGAGACGTTGGAGCAGCCGATCACCGCGTAGTCGCAGTAGGTGGTGAAGGTGCTCGCGCCGCCGTCACTGGTGAACCAGTACCGGACGGTCACCTGCGAGAGGTCCACGGCGGTGCTGCCGGTGTTCACCAGCTGCAGACCGGGGCGGATCTGGTTGTCCGTCGCATTGGTGTCGTTGTCGGCGTACTGGACCTTCAGTGTCCCTCCGCCGCCGGTCCCGCCGCCGGAGGAGGCGGTGGTCGCCGACACTGCCGAGGAGGGCGAGGAGGTGTTGCCGGCCGCGTCGTACGCCGCCACCGTGTAGCTGTACTGGGTGGACGCGGTCAGGCCGGAGTCGGTGAAGGTGGTCGAGGCGGAGGTGCCGACCTTCGTCCCGTTGCGGTAGACGTCGTAGCCGGCCACCGGGGAGTCCGGGTCGGTGGACGCGGTCCAGGACAGCGAGACCCCGCTGCTGGTGGTGCCGGTGACGGTCAGCCCGGTCGGCACCGTCGGGGCGGTGGTGTCGCCGCCGCCGGTGGAGGAGCCGAGGGACGGGTAGGCGTTGGCGACCAGCATCTGGAACTGGTACGCGAACCACTGGCCGGCCGGGACGTCGTAGCCGGGGATGGCGTCGGTCGGGTAGGTGCCGCCGTTGCCGTCGGTCTGGGTGCCGGCGGGGTCGCAGTGCGGGTCGCCGTGGGTGTGGCTGGCGGTCGGGTAGTCGCCGTCCGACTCACCCGGCGGCTTGATCCAGACGAAGGCCTGCACCGGGTCGCCGCTGCCGTACGGGTTCGCCTGCGGGCGGGCGCCGATCCCCGCGCCGTTGACGTTGCACCAGTCGCCGCGGAACGGGCGCTGGTCGATCTTGTTGGCCGCGACGTAGTCGTTGACGTTGGTCGGGCTGGAGTTCAGCCGGGTCGGACGCGAGCTGCCGCCCCAGCCGTCGCGCGAGGTGTCGATGAGCATCCCGACCGAGCTGGGGAAGCCCGCGGAGACCATCGCCGAGTGCATCGCCTCGTCGTAGGTGTGCTCGTCGAAGTACGGGTTGTACTGGTAGAAGTTGGCCGAGTCCAGCGGCTGCCCGCCCACCTGGAGCGTGGAGTTGGGGAGGTAGGGCTCGTCGGTCGGGGTGTAGTTGGCGGTGTCCGAGATGAAGCCCTGGACGCTGTCGAAGCCGGCCGTGGTCGCCTTGACCACCTTGGCGTACTCCTGCGCGGCCGGGCCCATGTTGCTGGACCAGCCGAGCCAGCCGGAGTGGCCGATGTCCATGTAGTCGTAGACGTTCGAGATCGCGTGCAGCTTGTTCAGCGCGTACTCGATGCCGGTCTCGTAGTACGGGGTGGCGGTCGCGCAGGCGGTCTTCGACTGGTTGGTCACCGCGTTGGGGAGCGAGTCGGGCTCGACGATCGCGGCGATCCGCAGGTTGGCGTATTTGCTCTGGCCGAGCAGTGCGGCGATCGGGTCGATGTACTGCGACTCGTACTCGGTGAGGCCCGCGGCGGTGGCGGGGATCTCGCCGTTGGAGGCCAGTGCCGCGCAGTCGCGGCCGGGCAGGTCGTAGATCACCACCTCGAAGAGCACCGGGTTGGTGCTGCTCTGCGCCTGCGCCTCGGCGTCGTCCAGCTGGGCCTGGAGGCCGAGATGGGTGCTGTCGCCGGTGATGGCGCCGATGTGGTCCATCCAGATCGCGGTCTGGTACTGGGCCACGCCGGCCTCGGCGCTGCTGCCGTCCGAGGAGGCCTGGCTCTTCACCTCGCTCACGTAGTCGGGGTTGAGGTACGGACTCGCGCCGACGAACGGGTTGGCGACCCGGGCCGCGGGGGTGACCGCGGCACGGGCGCCGGCCGCGTCGGCGTTCTGCGGCGCGGCGGCCAGCGAGAGCGCGGCGCCGACCGCGAGGGTCGCCGCGACGGCGAGACCGCGCCGCGCCAGCGCGGGCGCCGGCGCGAACGCGGGCGCGGGCGGACCGTGGTGCTTCTCGCGCAGGTGCTTCTTGCGCAGGTGCATCGAGCGTTCCTCCGTGTCGGATCGACGTCCCGGCCGGCCGACATCCTCCATCGCGGATGGCGGGAACATGTCATTCGGAATGCCGGACGGGTCGGGCCGTAGCGGGCGGGACTGTGCACGCGATGGGCGAGCGCGGGGCGGGCCCGGGGTGGTGGACCTCGTCCGTGGGAGCGCTCCCACTAAGCGCAGGAGACTAGCGGGAACCACACAGCAGGGGAACTCCTTCCGCAAGTCTTTCTTGCACAACCTTCATGCACCACAGGCGACTTGGCGGGACCCACCAGCCTCCGCGCGGGCGAAGGGCCAGGTCGGGGCGATCGGCCCGGCGGCGCCCGTTCAAGCCCTGTCGGCTGGACGCCCTCAATCCCCGCCCCAATTTCGAAACTTGACCCCTCCTCGGCCGGTCCCCGCGGGCTGCCGCGGCCGGGTCGGCCTGACGTCGGGCGGGCTCGGGGCCACGGCCTTCCGGGGCTTTGGAACGGCCGGCCCCAGCGGCTCGACGGGAGCCGCCCGGCCCGCCGGGGGTGCGGCGGACGTGCGCCCGCCCGGGCGGCGTTGACGAGGGCTCAGGAAAAGTGATAGCCATTCACATTGTGAGGAGTCATCACATGAGGTCTGGGGCACGGCCGGTCGAGGCCGTGTTGGTGACGGGCTGCTCGTCCGGGATCGGGCGGGCGAGTGCGCTGGCGCTGCTGCGGGCGGGGTATCCGGTCTGGGCCTCGGCCCGGAGGGTCGGCGACCTGCGGGAGCTGGAGCGGGCCGGCTGCCGGGTGCTGGAACTGGACGTGACGGACGAGGCGGCCCGGGTGGCCGCCGTCCGCGCGGTCGAGGCCGAGCACGGGGCGGTCGGCGTGCTGATCAACAACGCCGGCCACGGCGGCGGCGGGCCGGTCGAGGAGGTCCCGCTGGAGAGCGTCCGGGAGACCTTCGAGACCAACCTCTTCGCCGTGGTCCGGATGTGCCAGCTGGTGCTGCCGGCGATGCGGGCCCGGCGCAGCGGACGGATCGTCACCATCGGCTCGGCCGCCGGACTGGTGACGCCGCCCACCGGCTGCCCGTACGCGATGACCAAGTACGCGCTGGAGTCGCTCTCCGACGCGCTCCGGCCCGAGGTCGCGCCCTTCGGCGTCCGGGTCTCGCTGATCGAGCCGGGAGCGGTGCGGACGCGGTTCCTGGAGAACAGCCGGTCCTGGACGCCGAAGGGCGCGGGCGAGGGCGCGAGCGAAGGCGTGAGCGCGGGCGCGGGCGACCCGTACGCCGCCTACAAGGAGAGCGTCGCGCGGATGGTCGCGCGGGCGCATCGCGAGGGCGCGCGCGGCGTGCTCTCGGCGGAGGAGGTGGCCGGGGTGGTCCTCAGAGCGGTCCGGTCGTCCGCGCCGAAGGCCCGCTACCGGGCCGGCTCGCAGGCGCGGCTGGCCCCCGTGGCGCGACGGCTGCTCGGCGACCGCGGCTGGGACGCGTTCATGCGCAGGCTGGTGCCGTTCCCGGTGGAGGCCGCCGCCTCCCGCCCGATCGCCGGAACGCGCTGATGGGCGGCGAAGGCGCCGGAGGGCGCGCGTCCGGGCCGGCCGGGCGGCAGGGCCGGTACCACCACGGCGATCTGCGGGAGGCGCTGATCGACACCGCCGTCGACCTCCTCGGCGAGCGCGGGGCCGCCACCTTCTCGATGGCCGAGGCGAGCCGGCGTCTCGGCGTCGCGTCCTCGGCGCCGTATCGCCACTTCACCGACCGCGAGGCGCTGCTCGCGGCGGTCGCCGTCCGCGCCGCGGGGCTGCTGGCCGAGCGACTGGCCGCCGAGTCCGGATCCGGCGGCCCCGAGGAGCGGTTGGCGGCCGCCGCCGCGGCCTATGTGCGCTTCGCCCACTCCGAGCGCGCCCTCTTCCTGGCGCTGTCCGGCTCCGCCCTGGACAAGGCCCGCCACCCCGGGATCGCCCGGGCGGCGGAGCCCGTCGCGGCCGCGTTCCTCGCCCCCGCCGCCGCCCTCGCGGACGGGGACCGCCGCACGGCCGAGCGGCTGGTCTCGGCCGTCGTCGCGACCGCCCACGGCCACGCGGCACTGCTCCTCGACGGCGTCTTCGCACCGGCGGGGGAAGCCGGGGACGCCGCACCCGCCGACACAGCCAGTACGGCCGACGCGGCCGGCACGGCCGGCACGGCCGAGTGCGCCGCCCGCCGCGCCGCGGCGGCCGTGCGCGCCCTGGTGGCGGGGCGCGACGCCCTCGTCTGAGGACGGACGGCGACCGGGGTCTGACAGGTTGTCAGTGGGGTGGCCTAGGGTCCGGAGCATGACTTCGCTCAGTTACGCGCGGTGCGCGGACGAGATCGCGGCGCAGGGGCGGTCGCTGGGAGCCGCCGTCGCGGATGCCGACATGTCGACCCGGGTGCCGAGCTGCCCGGAATGGGATCTGGCCCAGCTGCTGCGGCACGTGGGGCGGGTGCAGCGGTGGGCGGAGGAGATCGTCCGCACCCGGAGGACGGAGCCGGTGCCCGAGGACTTCTTTCCCCGGCTGGCCGAGGAGGAGAAGCAGCGGGAGGACGCGGGCGCGCTGGGCCCGTGGGTGGCCGAGGGCGCCGAGCGGCTCGCCGAGACGCTGCGCGCCACCGATCCGGCGACCCCCTTGTTCAGCCCCGGCCCGCCCGGCTCCGCGGGCTTCTACGCCCGCCGGTTCGCCCACGAGACTCTGATCCACCGCGCGGACGCGGTGCCCGCGCTGGGCGGCGAGTTCGCCCCGGAGCGGGAGGTGGCGCTGGACGCGCTGGACGAGTGGTTCGAACTGGGCTCGCTGCCCTTCCACTTCGAGGTCCACCCCCAGGTGCGGGAGCTCCTCGGCCCGGGCAACAGCGTCCACCTCCACGCCACCGACACCGACCCCGAGGCGCGGGCCGAGTGGGTGGCCGACCTCACCGGCGAAGCCCTCACCTGGCGCCGGTCCCACGAGAAGGCCCGGGTCGCGGTCCGCGGCCCGCTCACCGAACTGCTGCTCCTCGTCTACCGCAGGCGAGCCGCCGACACCCCGGGCCGGCCGCCGACGAAGGTCCTCGGGGACGCGGAGTTCCTCGACTTCTGGCTGGAGCGGGTGGCCTTCAACTGACACTGGGCCGCCACTACCGCCGCCGGTCCGGTCGCCCGTCGCCGTCGGACGCCATAGGCCGCGTTCCCGGCGCCGATCAGTCCGACCAGGCTCGCCGGCAGCCACAGGGCGAGGACCCCGGCCTGGTACCGGCCGAGGATCCAGAACACCCCGCCCAGGCCGGTCAGCAACCCCAGCACCAGTCCGAGGACGACGATCCCCAGCGTCGCCGCTCCCACGACGTCGGGCGAGGGGTTCCGCGCGACCACGACGGCGGCCGCGATCACCCCGATGCCGATCAGCAGGTAGAGCGCCCCGAGGACGCGGATCAGCCGTCCGCGCGCCGCTGCCCGCGGCCCCATCGCCCTCCCAACCGGGCTACGGGCTACGGGCTACGGGACCCCTCGCGCTCAGCCCCCCGCGACGAAGTCCGCGAGGCGGATCGGCAGGCGGCCGCCCAGGGTCTCGATCGTCGGGGTGACGTGGTAGAGCTCGTGGTGGGCGTCGATCGCGCGGAACAGGGCCCAGAGATGGTCGAGGTGGTCGACGGTGTGCTCGTCCCGGTAGATCGCCTCCGCCTGCCGGCGCCAGGTCTTCGGCGGTACGTCCACATAGCGGACGTGCCGGGGCCCGAACCCGCTGTACGTCTGCACCACCTGACCGACCGTCAGCACCTCGCCCACCAGCAGCACCACCGAGCCGGGCGGCTCCGCCCGCGGGTGGCCCAGCAGGCCGGCCGCCACCCGCGCCACGTCCTCGCCCGCCACCAGGGGCAGCACGGTGCCGCCGGGACCGAGCGGCATCCGCAGCTCCGAGCCCTCGCCGCCGGCCCGCAGCAGGAAGTCCAGGTTCTCGAAGAACACCGCCGCGCGGAGGTGGACGGCGCCCACCCCGGCCCAGTCGAAGACCTGCTCGGACACCCAGTGCTGGCGCATCCGCGGCGTGCCGGCGTCCGGGTCGGCGGCCAGCTGGGAGGTCTCGACGACCCGTTGGACGCCCTCCTCGCGGGCCGCGGCCGCGAACGCGCCGGTGGCCTCCAGCAGCCCGTCCGTCACGGGGTAGGTGAAGTAGGCGCTGCGCACCCCGCGCATCGCCCGCCGGGTGTCCTGGATCTCCCGGAGGTCGCCCACCACGACCTCCGCGCCGAGCTTGGCCAGTGCGGCCGCGCGCTCGTCCTCGTGATGCACCAGCGCCCGTACCGAACGGCCGCGCTCCAGCAGGATCCTGACGACATGTCGACCAGTCGACCCCTGCTGCCCACCGGCCGCCCCGGTGACCAGCACCGGCCCGTCCGGGTCCGTCCGACCGGCCGTCGTCACCGCTCGCCTCCCCCGGTCCCGGGCGCGACCCCGGCCGCGGGTGCCAGATGCAGCCGGAACGCGCCCGCCGCCTCCAGCGACCGCAGCAGCTCGCGGGGCTCCCAGGCCTCGGCCGGGCTGGACACCCCGCTCTTGCCCGGGCCGCGGCCCTCGGCGAGCCGGATGGCGCCCTCGACGGAGGCGAGGGCGGCGGCCCGCCACAGGTCCCGGCCGTCGAGGTGCCCGGAGATCACGGCGGGCGCGCCGTCCGGCCGGACGGGCCTTCCGCCGCCGTCCGGCCCCCCTCCGCCGGGTCCCGCGTCCACGTGCACCGCCACCGTGAACGTGCTCTGGGCCCGCTCCTCGTCGCCCATCTCCTCGCTCTCGAAGGTGCCGGGCTCCTGGAAGGTGGACTCGGTGAGCTGGACGTCCACCGCGCGGGCGGGGGTGTGCCGGGGCACGGTGATCGGCTCGAAGAACGGCATCGGGGTGATCACCTGACGGGGCCCGAGCGGCGGCGGGAAGGCGAAGACGGCGGTGCGAGGCTCCACATAGCCGGTGTGGAGCACGCCGTCCTGGAAGGTGATCCGCTGGGTCTCGGCGAAGAGCTGGCTCGCGGTCGCCTTGGCGGCGGCGGTCAGCCGCCAGCCGGACACCGCGTACCCGATCACCACCCGCTCCACCTCGGGGAGCCCGTGGGCGACCGCCCCGGCCAGCAGGTCCCCGAACCCGCCGTAGAAGCTGAGCCCGGGCACCAGCACCGCGCCGGAGCGCTGCGCGGGCGCCTGCAGGGTGTCGAAGACCCGCTTCACATGGTGGGGTTCGAGCCCGTGGTCGACATAGCCGCAGCCGGCCTCCGCCGCGGCGGCCGCCACCGGGGCACCGGTCACCGAGAACGGACCGGCGCAGTGCACCACCACATCGGCCCGCTCGGCGAGTCGGCGCAGCGCGGGTGCGTCCTCGACCCCGGCCGCCAGTACCGGTGCCTCCAGCCGGGCGCCGAGCTGCCGCAGGCCGGGTGAGTCGCGCCCGGACAGCAGCACCTCCCGCCCCAGTTCGCGCAGCCGCGAGACGACCAGCCGACCGGTGTGCCCGGTGGCTCCGTACACGGCGAAGAGCGGCGACGAGGTCATCACCCACCCGCTTCCCTTACCTGGGGGACGCAGCTTCGCGGCCGAAGCTACGCAAGCCCGATATGCCCGTCAACCGCCGGAGTTGCCAGTCTGGCCAGCCGGGCGAAGCGGTGCTTGTGGGGCGGGAACCGTGCCGCCCGGCGGGCCGGTCCGTCACATTTCCGGGGGCTGTCCCGTCGTAGGGGTGTCAGGCCGTTCGGCATCGCACGGAGCGAAGGATCGGGACCATGTCCGCTACCGGCACAGCAGCCACCATCGAATTGCTCGAGCGGTTCCATGCCGCGACCAACAGCGGGGACCCGGAGGTCCTGGCGAAGGCGATGGACGAGTTCGTCGCGCCGGACGTGGACTTCCACCCACCGGTGCCGATCGGCGGACTGTCGGGGCGGGAGGCGCTGAAGCTGGTCTGGGAGACCCTGCTGCGGGCCTTCCCCGACATCCACGTCTCCATCGAGGAGACGGTCGCTGAGGGCGACCGGGTGGTCTCCCGGAACCGGGTGACCGGCACCCACAGCGGCGAGTTCCAGGGCCTGCCGGCCACCGGGCGGACCGTCGACTACGGCGAGATCTTCATCCTCCGCGTCGCCGACGGCCGGATCACCGAGATCCGCGGGGTCGTGGACGCCCTCACCCAGCTGCGCCAACTCGGGCTGCTGCCGCCGGCCGGACGCCCCTGACGCGCGCGGCCCCGGCCGGCCCGGCTCGGCCTCCCCGCTCCCGGCCGGCCGGGTCCGCCGCCTTCGACCAGCAGTCTCCGGCGACGAACTGACGCCACATCAGCGACCGCTCCAAGGCGCCGAAGTCACGGCCCCCGGCCGACGTCCGGCGCATGGCCGATGCCCTGCGCCAGGCAGGTGTGGCAGCTCGGTGCCGTACGCGAGCCGGCGGACGGCGACGCCCGTCGCAGCGGCGAAAATCGTACGACGGTGCGGCATCGGATGCGGAAGACTGGCGCGAGCGCGAGCGCACACGGAGCGCGAACGAAGCGCGAACGGCGCGGAAGCGGACGACGGCGAGGGGGACCATGGGTTTCGCGCTTGAGCACCCGCTGCTGGAGGGGGCGCTGGTGCGGCTGGAGCCGCTGCGGCCGGAGCACGCGGCGGAGCTGGCGAAGGCGGCCGAGGAGGACCGGGACTCGTACCGGTTCACCTGGGTGCCGGCCGCGGACGAGGTGAGCGGGTACATCGACGCCCAACTGGCCCGCGCGGCAACGGGACGGCTCGCCCCCTACGCCCAGATCGACCAGGCCTCCGGCCGGGCGGTCGGCGCCACCGCCTACTGGGACCCCCGGCTCTGGCCGGCGCCGGACGGCGAGGAGCGGCTGTCCGCGATCGAGGTCGGCTTCAGCTGGCTCGCCGCCTCCGCGCAGGGCACCGGGATCAACAGCGAGTCCAAGTACCTGCTGTTCCGGCATGCCTTCGAGAGCTGGGGCGTGGCCCGCATCGACCTCAAGACGGACGCCCGCAACGCCCGTTCCCGAGCGGCCATCGAGGCGGTCGGCGGGCGGTTCGAAGGGGTGCTGCGGAACTGGTCCCGCTCCTGGGCGCCGGGCGAGGAGGGCCGCCTGCGGGACTCGGCGATCTTCTCCATCACGGCGGAGGAGTGGCCGGAGTGCCGGGCGGCCCTGGAGGCGCGGCTCGGCCGGTTCGTCAGCCGGGCGCGCTCCAACTGGGCCGGCGGATAGCGGCGGTAGCCGTTCAGCGGGTCGACGCGGGCGGGGCTCAGCAGCTCCAGTTCGTCGTAGAGCCGCAGCGCCTTGGGCGACGGCCCGGACGCCCTGGCGAAGGCCCCGATGGTCAGCCACTCCATTCCGGGTCCTCCGCTCCTCCTCGGGCCGGGCCCGTCCGCCCGGCCCCGCCGATGCTGCGGCTTCCCCCAGGGGGAAGGTCAACGGGGTCGGCCGGCGCCGCCGACAGCCGGCGTACGGAGGGTACGCTCAGCACCGCCGCGACGGCGCAGAGCTGCCAGAGCACACCGGCCCCGAGCAGCCGTCCCGCACCCACCGCCGCCGCGACCGGCCCGGCCAGTGCCAGCCCCAGGGGGCCCAGCGCGAAGGACCCCAGCGCGTCGAACGCCCCGATCCGGCCCCGGACCTCGGCCGGCACCTCGCTCTGGACGACCGCGCTGGACAGCGTCCCGCACACCGCCGCGCCCACCCCGGCCGGAAACGCCGCCGCCACCACCCAGCCGCCGCCCGCCCCAGGGCGAGCGCCCCGGCCGGCAGCGCCCAGCCGGCCGAGGCCGCCATCGACCAGAAGAGCGCCCGCCGGGGCCGCCGCCCCAGCAGCGCCACCCCGCCGGCCACGGAACCCGCGCCGTAGACGGCGAGGACGATCCCCCACTCCCCCGCGCCGCCGAGCCGCCGGGCGGCGATGACCGGACCGAGTACCAGGAAGGGCGCCCACAGCAGCAGGTTGAAGAGACCGATGTGGAGGGTGGTCACCCACAGCCAGGTCCGGGACGCGAACTCCCGCCAGCCGGAGACCAGTTCGGCCGCCAGCCCGGCGCGGCCGGGCAGTGTGCCGGCGGCCGGCGACACGGTCCGCAGCCCCCACAGCGCGACCACGCTCACCCCGTAGCTGGCGGCGTCGGCGGCGACCACCGTCCCCGCGCCGGCGACCGCCACCAGCAGTCCGGCCAGCCCCGGCCCGGCGACCGTGGCGACCGCCTTGGCGATCTGCAGCAGCGAGTTGGCCCTGGTGAGCTCGGCGGTGGGGACGAGTCCCGGCACCAGCGCGGTCAGGCCCGGCCCGAAGCCGCCCTCGCCCACCCCGAGGAGGACGGCGAGCAGCACCAGCTCCCAGAGCCGTGCCGCCCCGGTCAGCAGGAGGGCGGCGAGGGCGCCCTGGGCGGCGAACCGCAGCGCGTCCGAGCCGAGCATCACGGCCCGCGCGCCCAGCCGGTCCGTGAGCACCCCGCCGAGGAGCAGCACCACCAGCACGGCGACGATCCGCACCGCCATCACCAGGCCGACGGCGTCCGGCCCACCGCCGGGCAGCGCGAGGACGGCGAAGGCGGTGCCGACGGTGTTCATTCCGCTGCCGAGGAGCGAGGTGCTCTGCCCGATCAGGAAGCGGCGGAACGCGGGATGGCGCAGGGCGCGGCCACGGGAGTCCATGCCTCGGGAATCTGCCCCCGCCGACCACCCCCGCGCAAGGCCCTGGAACGGCGAAGTTGAGTCTTCCGGCATCAATTCGGCGAATTCTGGCAGCAGCCGCGGTAAATGCCGTCCGTTTACTGCGAATCCACTGGTGGATACCCTTGGCCGGAGAAGACCCGAAGGAGCTGCCGACCGATGGGAAGCCAGTCGTTTACTGCGGTACCGGTGGAATACGGCGCCGCCGTCGAGCGGTATCTGGCGAGCGCGGTGCTGAGCGCCGCCTCCGCCCGCGTCTACCGGATCTCGCTGACCGGCTTGGCCTGGCCGCTGGTCGGCCGGGGCACGCCGGTCGGCCGCGAACGCCGCGGAGCCGTGCCGCCGACTCTCCCGCTGGCGCTGCTGGACGGTGGCGGCGCCGAGGAACGCCTCCGGTCCGCCGTACGGATCCGCGCGGGGCAGGTGGACCGGCGCACCCTGGGGCGCGAACTGGCCTGCCTCCGCTCGGCGTTGACCTGGTGGCGGGCGCAGGGCTGGCTGACCGTCGACCCGGCCGCGGCACAGGCGCCGAAGCCCCCACCCGAGCCGGAGCGGGAGCCCGAGCCGGAACCGACGGACCACCTGAGCACCCGGAGGCCGACCGACGGGCCCGCCGGCGAGCCGGCCGCGGATGCCCGCACCGCCGCCCGCGCCACCGCCGCCCGCGCCGCCCTCGCCCTCCCCGCCCCGTTGCGCGAGTTGACGCTCTGGCACCTCGTCCACGAGTCCGGCGCGCCGGTCGGCCGGCTGCTCGCCCTGGACATCGAGCACCTCGACCTGCCGGGCCGCGGCACCAGGCCCAACGCCGGTACGCCGCCCGTCCGCTGGGGCCCCGGAACCGCCCGGCTGCTGCCGATGCTGCTGCTCGGCCGCGCCTCCGGCCCGGTCTTCGTCACCGACCGCCGCGCGCCCGCGAGCACCCCGCCGGCCGACCGCTGCCCGGTGACCGGCCGCGGCCGGCTGTCCTACCGCCGGGCCGCGGAGCTCTTCGCCGCCGCGACCGCCCGGCTGGACCCGGACGGCCGCGGCCTGCCCCTCCTCGCCCTGCGGGTCAGCCGCCGAGGGCGTGCACCATCGCGGTGATGGCACGCATCTGCGGGGCGCTCTTCAGGGCGAAGTCCGCGCCGTCGTAGCCGAACCAGTCCCAGCAGCCCTGCGGGTTGTAGGGCAGGGTGCTCGCGATGGCCTGCGGATACAGCACCACCAGGTCGTTGGTGTCGGCGTAGGTGTCGAGGTTGCCGAGCCGGGCGAACTCGTCGCCCAGCAGGTACTGGCCGGACAGGCAGCCGTGCAGCGCGACCACCAGCTTGCAGGCCGCGCCGGCGGCGCAGGACGGCGAAATGTAGACCTGCCCGGTGGTGTCCATGCTGAGCGCGGGCGCCGAGCCGCCGGGAGCGTAGCCGTTCTGGTCGAACCGGCTCAGCGTCCCCCGCGGGGCACCGGTGTCGGGCGCCTCGACGGTGCCGAGCCAGCTGCGCAGCATCTCGCCCTCGGGGTCGTCCCCGCAGTCGTTCATGAACGGTGCCGAGGTCAGCGAGCAGGCCACCGGACCGTACGGGGTGACCCAGGAGTGCCCGGCGGGGTCGGTGTCGTGGTACGTGGTACGGGCGCCGAAGTGCTGGTAGAAGCTCACACCGGCGTCCGAGACCGCCGAGTTCACCACGGGGTCGGCAGTGCCGTGGTAGGTGTACACCGGCTTCCCCTGAAGGTCGGCGACGGGGTCGATGCGGCCCTGCTGCGACCAGGTGGCGGCCTGCTGTTCCAGGGTGCCGAGGCCGATGCCCAGATCGCAGGCGTCGAAGCCGACGACGGTGCCCTGCCCGCAGTCGTAGGGTCCGGCGGCGACGATCCCGGCCCCCTTGAAGGTGGCCGAGTAGGCGACCTGGAGCTGGGTGGCCATGAAGCCGCCGGAGGAGACGCCGGTGACGTAGTCGCCGGTGATGTCGAGTCGCGGCAGGGGCGGGGCGGACGCGGCCTGCGCCGGGGCGGCCGGGACGACCAGGCCGAGCGCCGACAGCGCGGCGGCCGCGAGGGCGGCGGTGCCGGTGACGGCCAGGGCTCTGGCCCTCCCGGACAGGAGGCGGGACGGGCGAAACCTCATGGGACACACTCCGTTGGGTGGCGGGGAATCCTCCGGGCCAATCGTTCGATCGGTTTCCGCATGGGTGCTGAGCCACCATCGGCCCCCGACGGAGCCATGTCAACGGTGCTCGCAGCGCCCCGGTCCTTGACAGCGGGCGCTCGGCGGCCAAGGCTGGCCCAATCGATCGATTGGCTGCCCGGAAGGAACCCACAGGTGGAGGATCCCGGTTGGGAGCCGCGCCGGCTGACGGCCGTCGCCCCGGTGCTGCCGGACGGGGTGACCCCGCCCGGTACGCGCGGGAGGGTGCTGGAGGCGGCGCTCGGGGTGTTCGCCGACATCGGCTTCGCTGCCGGGTCGATCCGGCGGATCGCCGCCGCGGCCGGGATCAACTCGGCGACGCTGTACACCCATTACCCGTCCAAGGAGCACATCCTGGCGGCGCTGGTCCGGATCGGCCACGAGGAGACCAGGGCCCGGCTCGCCGAGGCCCTGGCCACCGCCCGTCCGACGGCCGCCGCCCGGCTGGCCGCGCTGGTGCGGGCGCATGTCCTGGTGCACGCCGACCACCCCCTGCTGGCCGTGGTCACCAACGGCGAGCTGCACTGCCTCTCCCCCGAACTGGCCGCCCCCGCCCTGGAGTTGCGCAAGGACTCCCGGCGGATGTTCCTCGACGTCCTGGAGGAGGGGGTGACCGCCGGCGAGTTCGACCTGCCGGACGTCCTGCTGGCCGCCACCGCGATCGGTTCGATGGGCCTGCGGGTGGCCCACTGGTTCGGCCCCGACCAGGCCTTCACCCGCGAACAGGTCGCCAACTCCTACGCCCAGTACGCCCTCCGCGTGGTCGGCGTCTACCGCTGACCGGTACCCGGCCGCACCGCGGACCCGAGCACCCCGCCATCCCCTGGAGCCGCCCCATGAACCCGATCGTCCGCACCCGCGCGGGAGCGGTACGCGGCCTGCGCGGCGCGCACGGCGCCGCCTTCCTCGGCCTGCCGTACGCCGCCCCGCCGTTCGGCGAGCGCCGCTTCCTGCCGCCCCGCCCGGTCGCCCCCTGGACGGGGGTGCGGGAGGCGGTCGAGCACGGCCCGACGGCCCCCAAGGCGCCCTACGCCGCCCCCTTCGACCGCCTGATCCCGGAGAACTTCATCGCCGGCGAGGACTGCCTCAACCTCAACGTCTGGACCCCCGAACCGGGCGCCGGCCCCCGGCTGCCGGTGATGGTCTGGCTGCACGGCGGCGCCTTCGCCAACGGCTCCAACTCCGTGGCCGGGTACGACGGTTCGCGGTTCGCCCGGGACGGGGTGGTGTGCGTCGGGGTCAACTACCGGCTGGGCGCGGACGGCTTCCTCCACCTCGGCGGCGAGGACCGCGCCAACCTCGGGCTGCTGGACCAGATCGCCGCCCTGGAGTGGGTCCGCGACAACATCGCGGACTTCGGCGGAGACCCCGGCAACGTCACCGTCTTCGGCGAGTCGGCCGGGGCGATGGGCATCGGGGCGCTGCTCGCCATGCCCGCCGCCGAGGGGCTCTTCCACCGCGCGGCCCTGCAGAGCGGCGCCGCCCAGCACACCCTGAGCACGGACAGCGCCCGGCTGGTCGGCCGTCGGCTCGCCGAGGTGCTCGGCGTTCCGGCCGACCGGACCGCGCTGGCCGGCGTCCCGGTCGAGCGGCTGGTCGAGGCCGGGCAGCGGCTGAGGGCGGAGATCTCCGCCGACCCCGATCCCGCCCGCTGGGGCGAGGCCGCCCGGAACATCATGCCCTTCGAGTCGGTGGTGGACGGCCGCACCCTGCCCCGGCCGCCGCTGGAGGCGATCGCGGACGGCAGCGCGGCCGGGATCGACCTGCTGGTCGGCAGCAACGCGGAGGAGTTCCGCTTCTTCCTGGTGCCCCCCGGCCTGATCGACGCGGTCACCGAACCGCTGCTGCGGGCGCGCGCGGCCGGCTACGGGCTGGACCCGGACACCGCCCTCGCCGTCTACGCCAAGAGCCGCCCGGAGGCCTCGTACGGCGACCTGCTGGCGGCCGTCGGCACCGACTGGTTCTACCGCGTCCCCGCGATCCGCCTGGCCGAGGCGCATGCGCGGACCCGTCAGGGCGCCACCTTCGTCTACGAGTTCGCCTGGCGGCCGCCGACGTTCGGCGGGCGGCTCGGCGCCTGCCACGCCTCGGAGATCGCCTTCGTCTTCGACAACCTGGACGACCCGGGCTTCACCCCGCTGCTCGGCGAGGCGCCGCCGCAGCCGGTGGCCGACGCGATGCACTCCGCCTGGGTGTCCTTCGCCGCCACCGGCGACCCCGGCTGGCCCGCCTACGACCCGGGCCGCCGCGCCACCATGCGGTTCGACCTCGCCTCCGAGGTGCTGGACGACCCGCGCCCCGAGGAGCGGACGGTGTGGGAGGGCCTCCGCTGACGGACGCGCCCCCACCAGCCGCCGCCGGGCGCACCGGGACCTCAAGGTTACTTACCCGTCAGAAAGTTACTGCACCGTAACCGACCGGCGGGTTACCGGCCGGAAACATCCGGGGTTAGCCTCCGAACGTCCTGTGACGGCTGGAACAAGGGAGTTCCCATGCGACACCCGGAACACCGACCGCACCGTCCGCACCGTCCGCACCGGTCGCGCCGGTCGCGCCGGCTGCTCGCCACCGGGGCACTGGTGGTCGCCGCCGCCGTCGGCCCGCTCGGCTCCACGGCGGCCACCGCGGCGCCGGCCGCCTCGGCCGCCCCGGGCGCCCCGGCGGCGACCGGGCAGAGCACCGGCGCCGCCGGCCCCCAGGAGGTGTCCCGCGGGGTCGCCATCCCCCCGTTCTACGACCCGCCGGCGCAACTGCCCTCCACCGACGGCGCGCTGGTCCGCACCGAACCGCTGCGCCTGGCACTGTCGCTGCCCGGCCTGAACGGACCGCTGCCCGGCACCGCCACCCGGCTGATGTACCGGTCGACCGACTCCGGCGGCCGGCCGGTCGCGGTCACCGGCGCCTACATCCAGCCCAGCGCCGCCTGGCACGGCACCGGCCCCCGCCCGGTGGTGGCAGTGGCCTCCGGCACCATGGGCCAGGGCGACCAGTGCGCCCCCTCGCTGGCCCTGCAGAACCCGCTGACCGTCACCGCGGGCACCCTCTCGGTCGGCTACGAGGACCTGGGCATCTACCGCCTGCTGGCGCGCGGCATCGCCGTGGTGGCCACCTACTATGTCGGGCTCGGCAGTACCGACCGGCTGCACACCTACGTCAACCGGGTGGACGAGGGACACGCCCTGCTGGACGCCGTGCGGGCCGCCCGCGAGCTCCCCGGCACCGACCTGGCGCCGGACTCGAAGGTGGGCCTCTACGGCTACAGCCAGGGCGGCGGCGCCAGTGCGGCCGCCGCCGAGCTCCAGCCCTCCTACGCCCCCGACGTCCAGCTGGCCGGCGTCTACTCGGGCGCGCCGCCCGCGGATCTCGCCGCCGTGGTGAAGGGCATCGACGGCAGCGCCCTGGCCGGCGCCCTCGGCTGGTCCATCAACGGATTCGCGCAGAGCTACCCGCGGTTGAAGGCGGTCGTCGACCGGTACGTCAACGCGCAGGGGAAGGCCGCCCTCGCCGACCTGTCCACGATGTGCGTGGGTGACGCGATCCTCCACTACGGCTTCCAGCGGAGCACCTCCTGGACCAAGGACGGCGAATCGCTCAGCCGGATCATCGCCGAGGTCCCGGCGCTCCAGCAGGTCCTGGACGACCAGCGGATCGGCGACGGCGAGCCCGCGTCCGGGGTGCCGGTACGGATCGCCACCGGGACCCGGGACGACATCGTCCCGCACGCCCAGGCCCGGCAGTTGGCCGTCGAGTGGTGCGCCAAGGGCGCCGACGTCGACTACGTCCCGGTCCGGCTGCCCAACCTCGGCGACAAGCTCCTCACCAACCACCTGGCCCCGATGATCGCCGACCAGACCGCCGCCATCTCCTGGATGGCCGACCGCCTCAACGGCGAGCCGGCCGCCTCGAACTGCGCCGGACTCCCGTCCCAGCCCTGAGGGTTCCCCAAGCCGCCGCCCCCGGCCCAGTCCTCCCGTCCCGGGTCAGTCCACGCACGGGATGCCGCCGGCCTGGACCGCCTGCCCCTGGAACGGGATGGCCGAGCCGCCGCCGGACGAGGCCGCGCCGCCCCCGGTGGCCGGCGGCGGGGTGAAGCCCGCGCCGAGGACCACCTCGACATGGCCGGGGGCGACCGACCCGGACGCGGTCGCGCCCGCCCCGCCGCCCAGCCGGCCGGCGATCTGCCCGGCCGCCGCCGCGGCGCCGCTGCCGTAGCGGACCAGGGTGCGGGCGGCGGGCGCGGCGTTGGCCACCCGGCCGCGGGTGTACCCCGCGGCGGCCAGCGCGTCCGCCTCGGCCGCGGCGCCGCCGTCCACCCCCGAGCCGTTGTAGACGTCGACCACCGCGTGGGCGACGGACGCCGGGGAGGTGGAGGCGGACGCCGAGGAGGGGGCGGGCGCGGCGGACGGCGCCGGCTCGGTGACCCGGCGGACGATCCGCTGGATCTGCGCCGGGTCCACCAGGTTGACCGACTCCCCGCCGCGGGTGCCGAAGCCCTGGATCGGCAGGGTGTTGAACGCGATATGACCGCCCGTCAGATTCGGTGCCTGCTGGGCGAAGTCCAGCACGTTCCACCGGTCGTCCAGCACCACGTCCTTCTTCACCACCGAGAAGAGCGACTGCATCCGGCCCAGGTCGGAGAAGAGTCCCTGCTGCTTGAGCTTGTACTCCACCGAGGCCAGGAAGGCCTGCTGACGGTGCGTCCGGTCCAGGTCGCCGCCGGTCAGGTTGTGCCGCTGCCGGACGAAGGCCAGGGCCTGCGAGGCGTCCAGGGTGTTGAGGCCGGCGTGGAAGTCGGCGCCGGAGCCCTGCCCGGCCATCGCCGGATCGGAGGTGACGTGCTTGAGGCAGACCGTGATCGGCTGCACCACCTGCGCGATGTCGTAGAAGCCGAGGAGGTTGACCTCGGCGAAGTGGTCCACCCGCAGGCCGAGGAGCTTCTGCACGGTGGTGATGGTCGCCTCCCGGCCGACCTCGCGGCTCTTCTGCTCCAGGGCGGCGCCGGTCAGCCCCTGGGCCCGGAGCCCGGGCACGGCCGCGGCCTTGGCCAGCCCGTAGGCCTCCTTGATCTTGTGCATTCCCTGCGGGCGGCCGTCCCCGTCATAGGTCTCCACGTAGTCGTCGCGCGGGACGGAGAAGGCCTGCACCTTGCCGCCGCCGTGCGGGATGTGCAGCAGGATCAGGGTGTTGGTGTTGTAGCCGCCGATGTCGCTGGAGCCGGCGTGGAGTTCGGTCTGCACGAACCGTCTGGGGAGGTCGTTCCCGTTCTGGTCCTTCCGGCTGTCCAGGCCGATCAGGAGGAGGTTGACCGCGTCGCCCGCCGCGGGCGGGGCGCCCTTCCCGGTCACCGAGAGGGCGTCGGAGGTGCGCAGGCCGTCGGTCAGCGAACCGTAGCCGTACCAGGAGCATCCGGCGACCACCAGCACCGTCGCGGAGAGCGCCGCGGCGCCCAGCCGGCCGGCGACCGCCAGCCGGGAGCGCCGCCGGACTCCGGTACCCACCCTGGCCAATCCCGTCCCTCCCGCCGTGCGGCTCCCCGATCCGACCACCGCACCATATGCGCGGGCGCACCGGACCGCGGCGAACGCCGGGTCACCGGGCGTGCCGCGACCGCGCGCGGCAGGGCCGGCGGCCTGGCCCGCGCCCGGTCGTCAACTCCGGTGGCCGAAGCGGTCGATGATCCAGTCGACATGGCGGGCGGCGGTCGAGCAGCGCCGCCCCACATGCGGCGCGAGCAGCCGCGGGGTGGCGACCCCGCCCGCGCCCGCGAAGCCGCCCCGGGCCGCCGCCTCCTCCGCCGCGGCCGCGGCCAGTTCGGTCAACCGGAGGCCGGCCCGCCCGAGTTCGTCCAGCAGGCGCTTCCGGTGCCCCGGCCGGCGGGCGTGCACCGCGGCCGCCCACAGGCCCTCGATCTCCGCGACGGCCGCGCCCAGGTGGAGTTCGCTCGCGTTCCCCGCCTCGCCCGAAGCGGCCGGCACCACACGCTGCGACACTGCTCCCCAGCACCTCCCGAAACGCCGGTGGACCTTGCTGGAGAAGGACGCACCGGGGGCCGCGAGGGTTCCGCTTCCCCGGGCCGGCGCGGATAATCGGCGCGTATGCAGCTGCTGCCGTTCGCCGCCGAGCCCTTCACCGCGCCGACCGACCGGGACATGCTGCCGTCCGAGCGACGGGAGTTCGTCCGCACCCACCGCACCTGCGTCTTCGGCCACCGCCGCCGCAACGACGGGCCGGGGATGTCGGTGGTCTACTACGTCCCCACCGACGAGGACGAGCTCCTCGTCTCCACGATGGCCGGCCGCGGCAAGGCCAGGACGGTCGCCCGGGACGGCAAGGTATCGCTCTGCGTCCTGGACGAGCGCTGGCCCTTCAGCTACCTCCAGGTCTACGCGGACGCGGTGGTCGACCGCGATCCGGCGCTGGCGGTGGACGTGCTGATGGCGGTCGGCTGGCGGATGTCCGGCCAGCGACTGGCCGAGGAGGCGAGGCCGTTCGTCGCCAAGCGCTGCGAGGCCGAGGAGCGGGTGGTGCTGCGCTGCCGGCCGTACGGGACCTTCGCCACGCCGCCCCGCCACCTCTACACCAACGAGCAGTTGGCGGTCCTCACCCACTGGACCTCCTCGGTGCTGCCCTGGGACGCGGCCGACCCTGCCGCCCGGCATTGACAGGCCCGGTCCGCAACCGGGATGCTCCGGCCTCATGACCAGCGCAGCCACTCGCCGGATCGACCGGGCGGAGGCCCAGGCGGTCCTGGCCGCCCAGCCGTTCAGCGTCCTCCTCGGCACCCGGCTCGCCGGGTTCGGGGACGGGACGGCCACCCTGGAACTCGACTTCAGGGACGACCTCCTCCAGCAGAACGGATTCCTCCACGGCGGAGTGCTGTCCTACGCCGCCGACAACGCGATCACCTTCGCGGCCGGCGCGGCGGCCGGGCCCGAGGTGCTGACGGCGGGTTTCACCATCGACTACCTGCGGCCGGCGCGCGGCGCTGTGCTCCGCGCCCGCGCCGAGGTGGTCCGCGCGGGGCGCACCCGCGTGGTCGTCCGCTGCGACCTGACCGTCCACCCGGCGGACGGCGGCCCGGGGATGCTGTGCGCGGTCGCCCAGGGGACGGTCTCGGTCGCCGGGGGCTGACCCGGCCCGGCCGCGACCCGCACGGCAGGGCCCGCCGTACGGCCGGGCCCGCCGCACGGCCGGCCGGCTTGCGGCATCATCGGCCGAGGACCGAACCACCCGAGCGATCCGGACGGAGACCGGCGATGGCGAGTCTGCAGTACCAGTGCGCGATGTCCCTGGACGGCTTCATCGCCGGCCCCGGCGGCGACATGTCCTGGCTCGCCGGCTACCTCGCCCCGGACCCGGCGGCCGCCGAGCTGACCCGGCAGACCGGCGCCCTCCTGGTCGGCCGCCGCACCTTCTCCGGCGACGACCCGTACCGCGGCACGGAGAACGAGGGCGAGCCGTACGGCGGGGGCTGGGACGGCCCGCAGTTCGTGGTGACCCACACCGTGCCGGCGGCCGCGCCCCGGCCCGGCATCACCTTCGTCACCGACCTGGACACCGCGATCGGGGCGGCCAAGGCGGCCGCCGGCGAGTCCGACGTCGGCGTGCTGGGCGCGCGGATCGCCGCCCAGTGCATCGCGAAGGACCAGCTCGACGAGATCTTCGTGTCCATCGTGCCGGTCCTGCTCGGCGACGGCGTCCGGCTCTTCGAGCGGCCTGGCGGCGCCGGCCCGGTCCCGCTGGAGCGGGTCGCGCTGACCGAGTCCCCCACCGCCACCAGCCTCCGCTTCCGCGTCCTGCGCGGCTGACCGCCGGTCGCGGGGGGCTGGGGCGATCTTGTGTCGGTGCGCACCCGTAAACTGAACGGGTCAGGCGGAGGCGACGGCTGCGAAGGCGCGCGGCTGCGGGAAGTCAGGGGACGGGCGTGGCGGACAGCGAGGCGTACTTCCGGCCGAGTGGCGACGCCCTGATACCGACCGAGCACGCCGTCAGCTGGTGGACCCCGGGGATGGTGCACGGCAGGCTCCTGGCCGGCCTCCTCGCCCGCGAGGTCGACCGCGGCCACGTCGAGCCCGGCCTGCGGGTGGCCCGGCTGACCGTCGACCTGTTCCGGACCGCCCCGATGGGCCCGCTGCGCCTCGACTCGGAGCGGGTCCGCGACGGCCGCCGGATCCGCGTGGTCGACGTCGCCGTCCGGGGCGAGATCGGGACGGTCGCCCGGGCGAGCGCGGTGCTGCTCCGGGAGGGCGAGGAGCCGCCCGGTCACATACCGGCCACCGGCCCGTGGGACGCCCCGCCGCCCGAGCAGCTGCCCCCGCCGTACCAGGAGGGTGCGCACGGCGTGCAGTTCTGGCGCTTCGACGAGCAGCACCAGCTGGTGCGGAACTGGAAGGGCGACCAGCGCCGGCGCTCCTGGCTCCGCGAGACGGCCCCGCTGGTGGCCGGCGAGGAGCTCGGCCCGCTGGTCCGGGCGGCGCTGGCCGCGGACACCGGCAGCCCGCTGGCGCACGCCTCGGACAGCGGACTGCGCTACATCAACGCGGACTTCACCATGCTGCTCTCCCGGCTCCCGGTCGGCGACGTGATCGGCCTGGAGGCGACCGCGCACAGCGGCAGCGACGGCGTCGCGGTGGGCAGCGCCAACCTGTACGACCTCGCGGGCCCGATCGGCTACTCGGCCACCACCGCGCTGGCCAACCCGGCCCGGGACTGAGGTCGGACGGCGTATCAGCCCGAGCCGCGGGTGAAGATCTCCATCCAGTGGCCGGACGGGTCGCGGAAGTAGCAGCCGCGGCCGCCGCCCCGGTGGTTGATCTCGCCGGGGAGGGCGCCCGCCGGGTCGGCCCAGTAGTCCAGGCCCTGGGCGCGGATGCGGGCGAAGGACGCGTCGAAGGCGTCCTCGGAGAGGAGGAAGGCGTAGTGCTGGCCGGCCACCTCCTGTCCGGCGGGGACGGTGGCGAAGTCCAGCGTCACCCCGTTGCCGGTGGTGAGCGGGAGGAACGGGCCGGTCGGCGCGCCGACCTTCAGCCCCAGCACGCCCGCCAGGAACTCAGCCGACTCCTCGCGGTCCCGGGCGCTCACGATGGTGTGGTTCAGTTCGACGGACAACCGTCTCCCCTTTCGGTCCGGACGCTCGTCCCCGCTGCCTTCCTCCACGCTACCTCCGGCCGGCGGTCCGGCCGATGACCCGTCAGCTCGGATGACCCGTCAGGTCAACGGAATCCGCTTGACCGGTCCCCCGGAAACCGGGAGCGTTCTCCGCCGGAAGGTCGGCGGCGGCGGAGGATGAGGTGGGACGCGGTATGGGAATCCTCGGGGCGTTTCTTCGAACGGCGGAGCAGACGGTGCGGCGGCTCTCCGAGCCCGAGGTCGCGCGCGAGTGGACGGCGCCCAGTGCCCTGCCCGGGATGACGGTCGGCGGCCTGGCCGCGCATCTGGCGTACCAGATCCACAGCGTCCGGGAGACCGTGGACGCGCCCGTGCCGCCGGGCGACGAGCCGATCGACCTGGACGAGCGCTACGCGCGGGCGGACTGGCTCGGCGCCCCGCGCGAGGCGGAGATCAACACGGGCATCCTGGCCCGCGCCGAGGAGTTGGCGCGCCCCGGCCCGGAGGCGGTGGCGGGGCAGGTGCGGAAGGTTCTCGACGGCCTCCGCGCGGAGTTCGGGACGGACGCCGACGGGACGGACTCCGGCGGGTGGGAGGAGCGTGTGGTCCACGACTCCCGCGCCGGCTGGTCGCTCACCCTGGGGACGTTCCTGACCACGCGTCTGCTGGAGCTGGTGGTCCACCTGGACGACCTCGCCGCCTCCCTCGGCCGCGAGCCGGCCCCGCCGGTGGACGAGGAGGCCTACGACCTCGTGCTGGTGCTGCTGGCCAGGCTGGCCGCCCGCCGGCACGGCCAGAGCGCGGTGCTGCGGGCGCTCGCCCGCACGGAGCGGGCGCCGGAGGGCGGGGTCTCCGCCCTCTGACCCGCGCTGACCCGCGCCCCTCGCCCCGCCTCCCAGCCGAGTGGCAGGACGACCGGCGCCGGGCGAGGCTGGCCGGAGATCACAGTCCCGGCCCGGGGAGGCACCGCGATGGCAGACGACGGCACGGCAGAGGGAACGGCGACGGCGACGGCGGCCGGCGCGGCCCGCCGGGTGCTGGGCGGCCTGGACGCCCTGCGCCCGGACGCCGAGGCCTTCTACCGCAACCTCCACGCCCACCCCGAACTCGGCTTCCAGGAGCGGCGGACCGCCGCCCGCGCGGCCCAGCTGCTGGGCGGCTGGGGTTATCAGGTGATCGAGGGGCTCGGCGAGACCGGCGTGGTCGGCGTCCTCGCCAACGGCGACGGGCCGGTGGTGCTGCTGCGCGCGGACATGGACGCGCTGCCGGTCCGCGAGCGCACCGGGCTGCCGTACGCCTCCACCGCGACCGCCACCGGCGACGGCGAGGGCGGCGACGAGGTCCCGGTGATGCACGCCTGCGGCCACGACGTCCACGTCACCTGCCTCCTCGGGGCGGCCCGGCTGCTGGCCGAGGGCAAGGAGCACTGGAGCGGCACCCTGATCGCCCTGTTCCAGCCGAACGAGGAGGGCGGCGAGGGCGCCCGCGCCATGGTCGCCGACGGCCTCGCGGACCGGATCCCGCGGCCGGACGTCGCCCTCGGGCAGCATGTGCTGCCGCTGCCGGCCGGCCTGCTGGCCACCCGGGCCGGGGTGATGACCTCGGCCGCCGACAGCCTCCGGGTCACCCTCCACGGCCGCGGCGGCCACGGCTCGATGCCGGAGCGGACCGTCGACCCGGTGGTGATGGCCGCCGCGACCGTGATGCGGCTGCAGACCGTCGTCTCCCGGGAGGTGGCCGCGACCACGCCCGCCGTGGTCACGGTCGGCTCGGTGCGGGCCGGCAGCGGACCGAACATCATCCCGGACCGGGCCGAACTCCAGCTCAACATCCGCACCTTCGACGACGGCACCCGCCGCCGGGTGAACGACGCGGTGCGGCGGATCTGCCGGGACGAGGCCGCCGCCTCGCACGCCGAGGCCGAGCCGGAGTTCGAGACGCTGGCCGACTTCTCGCTGATGACCAACGACGGCCCGGCCACCGAGCGGGTGGCGGACGCCTTCCGGGAGTGGTTCGGCCCGGACCGGGCGACCACGCTGGACGAACCGGTCCCGGCCAGCGAGGACTTCGGCGACCTCCCGGCCGCCCTCGGCTGCCCGGCCACCTACTGGGGCGTCGGCGGCACCGACCCCGCGAAGTACGCCGCCGCGGAGCGGAAGGGCACCACCGACCAGGAGATCCCGGGCAACCACAGCCCGTACTTCGCACCGGTCGTCCAGCCGACGCTGGACGCGGGGATCTCCGCGCTGTGCGTGGCGGCGCTGGCCTGGCTGGCGAGTTGACGTACCGTCAGCTACCGGCGGCCGCGCGAACATTGCGGCCGTGTTGCGCCGGATGACGGTTGGCCCCCGGGCGTTGTGGGGTGGGACGGCCCCGGGCTAGGGTCCTGGTCGGCGGTGATCGTCACCGGATCGAGGAGGCGGCATGCGTCGGGCAGCACCGTGCCGCGGACACCTCTCCGGCCGCTCCGCCGGGCCTGCCCGCAGCCGCTCCGCCGCTCTCTGCGGGCGGCGGCATGTGGACCTGCTGCGGGTGAGCAGCGCGCTCTGTCGCCGCTGAGCCCGACAGCGAACCCCTTCCGAGGACCACTGCCGCCGGCCCGCGCCCCGGGCGCGCCCGCCGGCGGCGAGAGAGGCATGCCCCCATGCGCATCCACCACCGTCTCCTCGCGGCCACGGCCGCCGCCACCGCCACCGTCGCCGCTCTGGCCGGCTCGTTCCTCACCGCCGCCCCGCCCGCCGCCGCGGCCGGCAAGCCGCTCCCGCCGGTGCGGGTGCTGACCCCGGCCACCGCCGGCGCCCGCTCAGGCGGGGACCTCTTCCTCGCCCCGCAGTCGCAGAGCCCGGACTACGCCAGCGGGCTGGAGATCCTCAGTCCGGACGGCCGGCGGGTGGTCTGGTCCAAGACCCTCCCGGCCGGCCAGGCCGCCGCCGACTTCCGCGCCCAGACCTACCGCGGGCAGCGGGTCCTCACCTGGTGGCAGGGCACCGGCCTGGGCGGGGTCTCGCAGGGCGTGGACTACGTCTACGACTCCCACTACCGCCGGATCGCCGAGGTGCGCGCGGGCAACGGCTACCAGGCGGACGGCCATGAGTTCCTGATCACCCCTCAGAACACCGCACTGATCATCGCCTACCGGGAGGAGACCGCCGACCTGCGCTCCCTCGGCGGCCCGGCCGACCAGAAGGTGATCGACGGCGTGGTGCAGGAGATCGACATAGCCGACGGCCGCGTCCTCCACCAGTGGGACGCCGCCGACCACGTGCCCTACAGCGAGAGCGAGCAGCCGCTGCCCGCATCGGCCGGCACCCCCTGGGACTGGTTCCACCTCAACGCGGTCAAGCTGGACGACGGCGGGCGGCGGCTGCTGATCGGCGCCCGCAACACCTGGACCACGTACCAGGTGGACCGGCGCAGCGGGCGGATCGCCTGGCGGCTCGGCGGCAAGGACAGCAGCTTCACGCCGCGCGCGGCCGATGGCCAGCGGCTCAACCAGGCCGGCACGATCTTCGCCTGGCAGCACGACCCGGAGCCGCAGGGCGGCGGCCGCTACACCTTCTTCGACAACGAGTCCGCGGGGGCGGGCAACACCGGCGCCGGCGCGGTGGAGGAACTCCCATACAGCCGCTCGGTGACGGTCAGCCTGGACTACGCGGCCCGTACCGCGACGCTGGTGGCCAGCAACGACCAGCCGGCCGGTGGCAGCGCCTCCTCGCAGGGCGACGCGCAGACCCTCCCCGGCGGGGACCAGGTGGTGGGCTGGGGCTCGCTGCCCTATCTGTCCGAGTTCGACCGCGCGGGCCGGCTGGTCTTCGACGCGGAGTTCCCGGCCGGGGTGAACAGCTACCGGGCGTACCGCTTCGACTGGCGGGGCTGATCCGGGGGCCGTTGCCGGGCGCGGACACCCCGGACTCCCGCCGCCGCCCCGCGTGCTTGGATAGGTTCACCTGACGGCAGAGCGTTCGGCACCCAGGTGGAGGGCCCGCGGCATGGTGAGCATCAAGGACGTGGCACGGCAGGCCGGCGTGTCCGTCGGCACCGTGTCCAACGTCCTCAACCGCCCGGACTCGGTGAGCGAGGAGAGCCGGCTCCGGGTGCAGTCCGCCATCCGCAGCCTGGGGTACGTCCGCAGCGAGTCCGCCCGCCATCTGCGCGCCGGGCAGAGCCGGATCGTGGCGCTGCTGGTGCTGGACATGGGCAACCCGTTCTTCGTGGACGTGGCCTCCGGCGCCGAGCGGGCGGCACGGGCCGCCGGGCTCGGGGTGATGGTCTGCAACAGCGCGCAGAGCCCGGCGGAGGAGTCCGAGTACCTCTCGCTCTTCGCCGAGCAGCGGGTGCGCGGGGTGCTGGTCACCCCCGCCGACACCACCGGCCGCAACCTGGACTCGCTGCGCGCCCAGGGCATCCCGTACGTGCTGGTGGACCGGGTGGCCCCGGGCGAGGACCTGTGCTCGGTGTCGGTGGACGACGTGGCCGGCGGCCGGCTGGCGGGCGGCCATCTGGTCTCCGCCGGGCACCGCTCGATCGCCTACGTCGGCGGCCCCTCCGAGCTGCCGCAGGTGCGGGACCGGCGGGCGGGCGCCCTGGCGGCGATCGCCGAGGCGGGGCTGGACGGCGGGCGGGTGCTGCGCGAGGTGGACGCGGTCCGGCTGGACGTGGCCGCCGGGCGGGACGCGGGCGCCCGGCTGCTGGGCCTCTCCCCCCGACCGTCCGCGGTCTTCTGCGCCAACGACCTCCTGGCGCTCGGCGTCCTCCAGGCGCTCTTCGCCGCGGGGGTCCGGGTGCCCGAGGAGATCGCCCTGGTCGGCTACGACGACATCGAGTTCGCGGCGGCCGCCGCGGTCCCGCTGACCTCGGTCCGCCAGCCGGCGGTGGCCCTAGGCCGGCTCGCCGCCGAACTCCTGATCGAGGAGACCGGCCCGGACGCGGACCTCCACCGCCACCGGCAGACCGTCCTCCAGCCCGAACTGGTGGTCCGTCAGTCCAGCCTCCCCGGCCGCTGAGGCGGGCGACCCGGGCGCCGCTGCCGACGACCCGGCCGGTGGCGAGCCACGTCAGGGTGCCGGTGAACCCGCCGGTTCGAGGTCCGGAACGGATCGGGGCGGCGCGGGCAGGGCGATCGCGGCCAGCAGCAGCCCGGGGCCGGCGGCGTGCAGCCAGTGGCCCGGCAGCGCCTCGGGCAGCGCCGGGTCGGCGGTGAGCAGGCGGGCGGTGAAGGTCCCGGCGCTGCCGTCCGGCCCGGCCCGCAGGACGACCTCGGCCTGGTGGAAGTCGAGCCGGCGGCGGGCGACCGGGAACCAGGTCTTGTAGACGGCCTCCTTGGCGGTGAACAGCAGCCGGTCCCAGGGGATCCCGGGACGGCCGGCGTCGAGCCCGGCCAGGCGGGCGCGCTCCTCCGGCCGGGCGATCAGGTCCAGGACGCCGGGCGGCAGCGGTCCGGCCGGCTCGGCGTCGATGCCGACCGAGAGAACGTGCCGGGAGCGGGCCACCGCCGCCGCCCGATACCCCTCGCAGTGGGTCATGCTGCCGACGATCCCGTCCGGCCAGACCGGCGCCCCGCGCTCGCCCCGCAGGATCGGCGCGGGCGGCTCGCCGAGCCGGGCGAGGGCGCGCCGGGCGCAGGCCCGCACGGTCGCGAACTCCCGCCGCCGCTTCATCACCGCCCGGGCCACGGCCGCGTGTTCGGGGCCCAGGAGGTCGAGGGCCGGGTCCTCGGCGTCCGCGGCGGCCTCCTCCAGCACGAGGCCGGGGACCCCGACGGCGGCGATCAGCCGCGCACCGGGGGCGATCTCGCGTACGGCGTCGGCCACCCGGCGATCCTAACGGCACCTGGGCCCGATCGGGGTGTGACCCACTCCGGGGCGACCCCCCGTTGACGGACCTTATTAGGCATGCCTTACCTTATGGACTGTGACTTGGGCTGAAGCAGTACCGAACCTCCTGATCGGGCTCCGCGAGGGGCTTGAGGCCGGACTGGTCGTCAGCATCCTGCTGGCGGCCCTCCGCAAGACCGCCGCGCCCGGAGCGAAGACCTCCAGCGCGCCGGTCTGGCTCGGCGTGGTGGGCGCGGTGGCGGTGGCGGGCAGCTTCGCCGCGGTGCTCACCTTCTCCACCGACGTGCTCTCCAGCTCCGCGCAGGAGGCGGTCGGCGGCTCGCTGAGCGTGCTGGCGGTGGGGCTGGTCACGGCGATGGTCTTCTGGATGCGGAAGACCGCGGCGGGGCTCTCCCGCCAGCTGCGCGGCGAGGTGGCCAGGGCGGTCGCGATCGGCTCGGGCGCGCTGGCGGTGACCGCGTTCCTGGCGGTGGGCCGGGAGGGCCTGGAGACCACCCTCTTCCTCTGGACGGCCGCCAAGGCCTCGGGGTCGACGGTGGCGCCGCTGGTCGGCGCGGGGATCGGGCTGGTCGTCGCGATCGTGCTGTGCTGGCTGCTGTTCCGCCAGGCGGTGCGGCTGAACCTGGGGGTCTTCTTCAACCGGACCGCGCTGGCGCTGATCGTCATCGCGGCGGGCGTCTTCGCGTACGGTCTGGGCGACCTCCAGGACGCGGGGATCATCCCCGGCACCCACTGGGTGGCGTTCGACCTCAGCTCGCACATCGATCCCAACGCCTGGTGGGTCACGATCATCACCGGTGTCACCGAGCTGACCCCGAGGATGACGGTCCTCCAGGTCGTCGTCTGGGCCGTCTACCTCGCCATCGTCCTCATCTGCTTCTACGCCGCCGCCAAGCCCACGGCGCGCCCCGCCGCGAAGACCACCGCTGCCGCGGCCGCCGACGGCTCGGCCGGCGGGACCGCCGAAGGGACGCGGGCCGAGACCGGCCGGCACGAACAGTCGGCCGCCGCCGCCGCGGGCGCGGGGGAAGCGGGGCAGGGACGAGCGGGTGTGGCCGCCCCCGTGGCCACCAAGGTCGACGGGTCCGGCGAAGCGGAGCCGTCCGGCGCCGGCGCCGGCGCTCCGGGCGGCGGATCCGGCGGAGCCGGGGACGCCGTGGCGGATGCCAGTTGGTGGGAGCGGGCCGCAGGGCGCAGGCCGTGGAGCGTCGCCGGGGTGCTGATCGTGGTGCCGGCCGCGGCCGCCGCCACGACGATCTCGCTGCTGCCCGCCCCGGCCGCGTCCGCCGCGCAGACCGTGACCGTCACCAAGTCCTCCTGCGCCAAGGACTGGACCGAGGCGCACGCCGGTACCCAGACCTTCAAGGTGGACAACGAGTCCGGCAAGGCCGGCGAGATCAACCTGGTCAACTCGGCCGGCGCGATCGTCGCCGAGATCGAGACCATCGGCCCGGCCACCACCGCCGACATGACCGGCACCCTCGGCAGCGGCAGCTACACCTTCAAGTGCCTGATGTCCGGCTCGGCCACCACCTCCTCGCCCACCCTCCAGGTCGCCGGCGCCGGCGCGGCGACCGGCGCCGCCGACACCGCCGCCGTCGCCCCCGTCACCGCCAAGGACCTCACCCCCGCCAACGACCGCTACCAGGCCTACGCCGCCGGTGTCCTCCAGACCCTGGCCGGCGACGTCCGGACCCTCCAGGGCGACCTCAAGCGCGACGACCGTGCCGCCGCCCAGCGGGACTGGCTGGCCGCGCAGCAGGAATGGGAGCGGGTCGGCGCCTCCTACAACAGCTTCGGCGACCTCGGCACCGCCGTCGACGGACTGCCGGACGGCCTCCAGAAGGGTGTCGACGACCCCTCCTTCACCGGCCTCCACCGCCTGGAGTACGGGCTGTGGCACGGCCGGTCCGCGTCCGAGCTGATGCCGGTGGCGGACCGCCTCGCCGCCGACATCGGCAGGGTCCGGAAGAACCTCGGCAGCGACGACCTGGCGGGCGACCCCGTCAACCTGCCGACCCGCGCCCACGAGATCCTGGAGGACGCCCAGCGCGACCACCTCTCCGGGATGGACGACGAGGGCGCGGGCGCCGCCTACGCCATGACGGACGCGGACGTCGCCGTCACCCGGACCGTCCTCGGCGAGCTCCAGCCGCTCCTCGCCGGCCGCGCCCCCGCCCTGGCGGGGACCCTGGACAAGGACCTGGACGGCCTGGAGTCCGCGCTGCAGGCCGCCAAGGCGGGCAACGGCGGCACCTGGCCCTCGATCGCCCAGACGCCCACCGCCCGCCGCGAGGCGGTGGACGCCGCCCTCGGCCAGGCGCTGGAGGACCTCTCCCAGGTGCCCAACCTCCTTGAGGTTCCGCCCACCCACTGACGGCCGCGCCGGCCCCGGCCGCTCCCGTACCAGCCGCACGCCCCAACCCCTCGCATACAGACAGGTGTTCACATGAACGTCAGCCGCCGACGCTTCCTCTCCGGCACCGCCGCGGGTGCCGCCGGTACCGCGCTGGCCGGCGGACTGGTGATCGGCGGGGCGCGGGCCGACGCCCACGCGGCCGACTCCTCCTCGGGAGCCGTGGAGACCGCCGACTCCTACCCGTTCCACGGCCCCCACCAGGCGGGCATCCTCGACCCGGTGGCCAAGCAGATGGCGTCCAGCTTCGTCGCCTTCGACGTCACCGCGAAGAGCCGGGCCGAACTGGCCGGGCTGATGCGGACCCTGACGGAGCGGGCGCGCTTCCTCACCGCCGGCGGCACCCCCTCACCCGCCGGGGTCGGCAGGCCCCCGGCGGACAGCGACGTCCTCGGCCCGGTGGTCCCGGCGGACGGGCTGACCGTCACCCTCGGCGTCGGCTCGACGCTCTTCGACGACCGCTTCGGCCTGGCCGCCCACAAGCCGGCCCGGCTGACCCCGATGCGGGTCTTCCCCGACGACTCGCCCGAGGCCGCCTGGATGCACGGCGACCTGCTGATCCAGTTCTGCGCCAACCACCAGGACACCGTCCACCACGCGGTCCGGGACATCACCCGGCACACCCGCGGGGCCATGCAGATCCGCTGGAAGATCGAGGGCTACAACTCGCCGCCGCGGCCCTCCGGCACCGGCCGCAACCTCCTCGGCTTCAAGGACGGCACGGCCAACCCGACCGGCGGCACCGCCGCCGACCTGGTCTGGGTCGACCACCGCGCCGACCCGGCCGAGCCGGCCTGGACCATGGGCGGCAGCTACCAGGTGGTGCGGCTGATCCGGATGCTGGTGGAGTTCTGGGACCGGGTCTCCATCAACGAGCAGGAGAACATGTTCGGCCGGCGCCGCGACTCGGGCGCCCCGCTGGACGGCAACAACGAGTTCGACACCCCGGACTACCAGGCGGACCCGCACGGCAAGGTGGTCCCGCTCGACTCCCACATGCGGCTGGCCAACCCGCGCACCCCGGCCACCGCGAACCAGCGCCTGCTGCGCCGCTCGTACAACTACGACCTGGGGATGGACCAGAACGGCAACATGCAGGCCGGGCACATCTTCGTCTGCTACCAGCAGGACCTCAAGCGGCAGTTCGAGACCATCCAGGAGCGGCTGGCCGGGGAGCCGCTGGTGGACTACGTCCAGCCGTTCGGCGGCGGCTACTTCTTCGCCCTGCCGGGGGTGGCGGACCAGCGGGACTGGTATCTGAAAGCGCTCCTGGCGTGAAGCCGCTGCAATCTCTTTCACCATGACCGGCAAGACCGGCCCGCTGCCTGCAAAGAATTTCTGAAAGTTGCCGCACAGGGGTTGATAGGTCGTCAGGTGACGGTCCACTGTCATGGGCGCACGGGGACCCCACCCGCAACGGAGGTTCACCATGAGAACGCTCTCGCGCCCAGGACGACTCCGACCATCCGCCGCCGTGGGAGCGGCGCTGGCGGTCGTGGCCGGACTGACGCTCCCCCTCACCCTGGCCGGCGGCAGCGCCCACGCCGCCGGCTTCAACTCCAGCGATGTCAGCGCCAATCTCTTCGGCTGGAACTGGAACTCGGTCGCCGCCGAGTGCACCGGCGTCCTTGGCCCCGGCGGCTACGGCGCCGTCGAGGTCTCGCCGCCCGAGGAGTCCTACGACGACTCCGCAGACGGCCACCCCTGGTGGGACGTCTACCAGCCGATCAGCTACCGCATCGACTCCCGCTTCGGCACCGAGGCCCAGTTCAAGGCGATGACCTCGGCCTGCCACTCGGCCGGGGTCAAGGTCTACGCGGACGCCGTGATCAACCACATGACCGCGCAGACCAGCGCCACCGGCTATGCCGGGACCAGCACCAGCAGCAAGTACAGCTACGGTTCGCTGTACTCCACCTCGGACTTCCACTACTACCCCGCCGACTGCTCCAACAGCGACGACGACATCGCCAGTGGCGACTACACCGGCAGCGCGAGCAACGTCCAGAACTGCCAGCTGCTCGGCCTGGCCGACCTCGCCACCGGTCGGTCCGACGTCCGCGGCGCCATCGCGGGGTACCTCAACTCCCTTGAGGCGGACGGCGTGGACGGCTTCCGGGTGGACGCGGCCAAGCACATCCCGGACGCCGACCTGGCGGCCATCGAGGGCCTGCTGAACAAGACGGCGGCCGGTGAGAGCCCGTACGTCTTCCAGGAGGTGCAGTGGGGCTCGGGCGAGGCCGTCCAGCCCAGCCAGTACTACAGCACCGGCAAGGTGCTGGACTTCCAGTACCCGATCTTCCTCAAGCAGGCCTTCGACGGCTCCAACGGCGGCCTGGCCAACCTGCAGACGCTGGGCTCGACCTGGACCGGCGTCAACCCCAGCGCGGACGCGGTCACCTTCGTCACCAACCACGACACCGAGCGCAACGGCCAGACCCTCAACTACAAGGACACCACCGGCTATCCGCTGGCCACCGACTTCCTGCTGGGCTTCGACTACGGCTCCCCGCAGGTCTTCTCCGGCTTCACCTGGAGCAGCACCGACCAGAGCCCGCCGGCCGACGGCAGCGGCTTCGTGACCGACACCGACTGCTCCAGCAGTGCCTGGTACTGCCTGGACCGCCAGACCGCCACCCTGGGCATGGTCGCCTTCCACAACGCGGTGGCCGGGACCGGCGTCTCCGACTGGCAGTCCGACGGCCAGAACATCATCGGCTTCAGCCGCGGCTCCACCGGCTTCCTGGCGCTGAACAACACCGCGTCGGCCACCGCCTACACCTTCACCACCGGCCTGGCGGCGGGCGATTACTGCGACCTCGTCAGCGGCGGCGGCAGCGCGGCCGGCAGCTCCGGCTGCAAGGGCACCGAGGTGACGGTGGACTCCGGCGGAAAGGCGAGCATCACCGTCCCGGCCTACGGCGCGGTCGCCATCGACACCGCCCAGACCACCGCGGCCGGCTCGTCCGCGACCCCGGTCACCTTCGACGAGTACGCGTCGACCACCCCCGGCACCAGCGTCTACCTGGTCGGCAGCGACTCCCGGTTGGGCGGCTGGAACACCGCGGACGCGATCAAGCTGTCCTCCGCCGGCTACCCGGTCTGGAGCGGCACGGTCGACCTGCCGCAGAGCAGCGCGGTCCAGTACAAGTACCTGGAGGAGGACTCCTCGGGCAATGTGACCTGGGAGTCCAACGCCAACCGCTCGCTCACCACCGCCACCGCCCCGCAGACCGTGGACAACAGCTGGGACCTGGCCGACGCGGACGCCACCGACGTCACCTTCCACGTCACCGAGCCCACCACGGAGCAGGTCTACGTCTCCGGCTCGATCCCGGAGCTGGGCGCCTGGAACACCGCGGACGCGATCCCGCTCGACTCCGCCGGCTCCGGCGGCTGGTCGCGTCTCGCGATCGTCCCGAAGAGCACCTCCTTCCAGTACAAGTACCTGCTGAAGGACTCCTCGGGGAACGTCACCTGGGAGGGCGGCGGCAACCGCTCGTACACCACCGGGAGTTCGGCCGGCTACACCACCTCGGACAGCTGGCAGGGCTGAGCGGGGACGCCGGCCCCGGCAGGCTCAGAAGGCGAGGACCGGCGCGGCGGCGTGGCTCACCTGGACGGTGTGGGTGACCCAGTCGTCGCCGGCCCGGGCGTGGAGGAGGACGGAGGTCGGCTCGGGGAGGTAGCCGGGCCGGCCCTCGCCGAGCAGCAGGGTGCTCTGCAGATAGGTGCTCGGCGCGGTGGTCAGCACCGTCCCGCCGAAGGCGGCGGTCACCGGCCGGTGGACGTGGCCGGCCAGCACCCGGGCCACGTTGCCGTGCCGGGCCAGCACCGCGGCCAGCTCCTCCCCGTTCTCCAGCCGCATCCCGTCCAGCATCGGGATGCCGATCGGCACCGGCGGATGGTGGAGGCAGACCAGCGCCGGGACGTCCGGCCGGCGGCCGATCTCGCCGTCCAGCCAGTCGAGTTGGGCGGCCTCGAGCCGGCCGCCCGGCTCGCCCGGCACCCAGGAGTCCAGGACCGCCAGGGTGAAGCCCGGGTAGTCCACGGCGTAGTGGGTCTCGGCACCGCCGCCCAGGAAGGCGGTGCCGCCGAACTCGGCGGCCAGCCGCCCGGGGTGGTCGTGGTTGCCGGCCACCAGGTGGAGCGGCAGCGGGAAGCGGCGGAGCAGCTCGCGCAGCTCCCGGTACTCCTCCGCGCTGCCGCCGTCGACCAGGTCGCCGGTGACGACCACGCAGTCCGGCCGGGGTTCGAGCATCAGGATCCGGCTGAGCGCCTGGTGGAGCGACTGCGCCCGGGGGACGCCGAGTTGGCCGGTGGTGAAGTGCGGGTCGGAGAGGTGGGCGACGGAGGCGGCGATCGAGGAGGTCACCCCCGAAGGCTCCAGCACGGCGGACGGCCACCGCAAGCGACCTCCACAAGTGGCGCCGGTTCCGGAGGCGGTGACACCCCATGTGTCCCCATCGGTCATGGGTTGTTCGTATGCCTTTGCAATGCGTTCGCCAAGCCTTCACCAAGCCTCAGCTGTCATATGCAACCCAACAGCCTCATCGGAGGTCTCCGGATCAGAACCAATCGGTTCTCTTGCGTCTCGTCGCCGCCCACCGGGCGCCCCGCGTCCGCGGGCGGCGACGCATCTCCTCTGGGAATCAACACATGCGTATTCGTGCCACCGCCGCCGCCATGGCGACGCTCGCCGGCGCGCTGGGCGGGACCGCCCTGGCGATGCCCGCGGCCCAGGCGGCGACGCCGTCGGCCGCCGGCCTCCACGCGCCGGCCACGGCCTTCGCCCAGCACACCGGTGCGGCGAGCACCTCCGGCACCATCCGCCCGGCCACCGCCACCAGCCTCTCCGGGCTGACCTTCACCGGGCTGTCGATCAACTGGAACAAGCCGATCCGGATCGGTACGTACTACGCGGAGAACATCGCCTTCCACTTCTACGTGAAGGGCACCGCCAGCCAGCTGAACGGCCTGTACGTGGGCTCCGGGCTGTTCCGCGGGGACACCAACAACCCGGTCAACTTCATCGGCGCCGACGGCCCGAACATGACCTTCACGTACGTCAGCAGCACCGAGTTCAAGGTCTCCGGGAACTACGTGGTCGACCCGCGGAGCAACCTCAAGTCCGCGCTGGACTCGGGCAACGTCTGGCACACCGCGATGTACGCCACGACCGACCCGAACAGCTCGACCGCTCCGTACAAGGAGACGGACACCTCGGCCCCCTACATGGAGCGGCTCACCACCCTCACCGAGACGGCCTCGGCCACCACGGTGAAGTCCGGCACCAACATCAACCTGACCGGCCAGCTGAACGTGGCGAACTGGGCGACCCACACCTACACCGCCTACGGTCCGAAGACGGTCACGGTGCAGTACCAGAAGCCCGGTTCGTCCACCTGGCAGACCTGGAAGACCATCTCCTCCACGTCCACCGGGTCGATAGCCACCGTGGTCAAGCCGTGGACCGGCAAGTACCGCATGACGTGGGCGGGCAACGACGCCGCGGCCCCGCAGAGCTCGACGCCGATCTCGGTCACCGCCAACTGACGCGGTAGCACCGGCTCCTGGCACCTGGGCGCCCCGTCCGGCCGTACGCGGCCCGGGCGGGGCGTCCGCGCGTCGCCCGCCGTCCGGCATCCGGCGAAGGCGAACGGCGAACCGCCTTGCGCGGTCAGTCCTCTGATGGCCCGTCAGCGAGGTACGTCTCCCCGAAGGCCTCGATGAACTCGACGGTCGCGGACCGGGACCGGCTGGGGACGGAGACCGCCGTCCAGGTCACGCCGATCTTCTCCAGCTCGGCGAAGGCCGCCAGATGGCGCTCCGGCTCCCGCTCCGGAACGTGGAGGCCCTCGGCCCGGTAGCCGTGGAGGACGTCCAGGGCCTGGCCGTCCCGGCCGGCGGCGTCCGCGGCGGCCCGCAACTCGGCGATGGCGGCGCCGAACCCGGCCACCGAGTCGGTGAGCACCGGGGTGCGGGCGGTGCTCGCCAGCCGCGGCGGTCCGGCCATCGGCATCCAGCCCTGGGCCCGGCCGGCCACCCGGCGGCGGGAGAGCTTCGAGTTGCCGCCGATCCAGACCGGTATCGGGTCCTGGGCCGGGCGCGGCAGAGCCTGGACGTCCCGGGCGCTGAAGTGGGTGCCCCGGTAGCTGAACGGCTCCCCCTTCCAGTGCAGCGGGAGGACGTCGAGCGCCTCGTCGAAGAGGGTGTTGCGCTCCTCGAAGTCCACGCCCAGGGCGTGGAACTCGGACTTCTGGTAGCCCGCGCCGAGGCCGAGGATCAGCCGCCCGGCGGAGAGCCGGTCCAGAGTGGCGGCCTGCTTGGCCAGCAGGGCCGGATTCCGGTAGGGGGCGACGGCCAGACAGGTGAGGAGACGCAGCCGGCTGGTGCGGGCGGCGGCGAAGGCGAGGGCGACGAACGGGTCGAGGGTCTGGTGCCCGCCCGAGGCCAGCCAGCGCGCTCCGGGCGCCGGATGCTCGCTCACCGAGATCCCGGAGAAGCCCGACCGCTCTGCGGCGGCCGCGACCTCCCCGAAGTCCCCGGCGTCCAGCAGGTCACCGTCCGGCCCGGAGAGCTCCGGGTAGTGGAAGACGAAGCGCATGTGCCCACCCCTCCTCTGGGTCCGCGAGGACCGTCGCCGCCGCGACTCGCCGGCCGTTCAGGGTCCGCCCCGGCGCAGCACAACTCCAGACCCGTGGCGGGTTTTTCCCCGCGACCGGTGCGCGGCCGGCCTCTCCCGCGGGGCTCGCGGAAGGCCGGCGACGGCCGGCCGCGCCCTCGACACCGCAGGCGCGCCCGGAGTTCAGTCGGCGGTGCCGGAGCCGGAACCTGAGCCGGGCGCAGAGCCGGGCCCGGAGCCGGAACCGGGAGCCCCACCCGGCCCCTCGCCGGCCGCCCGTCTCGCCGCCTCCACCGCCTGCCGCTCGCCGCCGCCTGGCTCGCCTGCCCCGCCGCTCTCCGTCCGGTGACGCACCGTCAACATCACCAGACCGGCCAGCAGCAGGGCCACCGCCAGCACCACCGCGGTGGACATGAAACTGCCGCCACTGACGTCCTGGAGATAGCCCCCGAGGTAGGGACCGGCGAAACCACCCAGGTTGCCCAGTGCGTTGATCAGCCCCATCGCCCCGCCGGCGATCGCCACCGGCATCGCCCGCGAGGCACTGGCCCAGAACGGCCCGTCGTACGCCAGCGCACCGCCCATCGCGATGCTCACCAGCAGGATGGACACCTCGGGCTGGTGGCCCAGTGCCACCGACAGCACTAGTGCCACCGCGCCGATCGCCATCGACACCAGCACATGGAAGGAGTACCGCCGGTCCCGGTCCGCGGCACGGGCGTTGAACCACAGTCCGGCGATGCCGAAGAGGTAGGGGATCGCGGTGACCAGCCCGACCATGGTGCTGGAGCCGCCGGTGGTGGTCTTCACCAGGTGGGGCAGCCACAGGTTGAGCCCGTAGAAGCCGATCTGGATCAGGAAGTAGACCACGACCAGCCGCCACACCGTGGCACTGCGGAAGACGTCCCGCATCCCGGCCCGCTGCGGAGCGCCGACCTCGTCCCGGGCCAGTGCCGTCTCGATGTACTCGCGCTCCTCCCGGGACACCCAGGAGGCCTCCGACGGCCGGTCCGCCGCCAACGCCCACCACAGCGGCGCCGCGATGACGAATGGGAAGGCGCCCTCGACGAAGAAGAGCACCCGCCAGTCGGCCATCGAGAGGATCCAGCCCGACAGCGGCGCGGTGATGATGGAGGAGATCGCGATGTTCATCATCCAGAAGCCGTAGGCCCTGGCCCGCTCCGCCACCGGGAACCAGTGGCTGATCAGGACCAGGATCGCGGGCCAGATGCCGCCCTCGGCGACGCCCAGCAGGAACCGCACCACCAGCAGCTCGGCGAAGTTCTGCACCACCCCGGAGAGGATCGCGAAGAGGCCCCAGACCAGGATCATGATCCCGACGAACTTCTTGGCGCTCCACCGCTCGGCGAGGTGCCCGCCGGGGATCTGCAGCACCATGTAGCCGATGAAGAAGATGCCGCCGGCCAGTCCCTGGTCGGCGGCGTTGACGTGGAGATCGCTGCCGATCCCGGTGAACGCGAAGCCGATGTTGGTCCGGTCCATGAACGAGATGACGTAGACCACGATCGCGATCGGGATGAGCCTGGTCCATCTGGCTCTGCCGACCGGAACGGGTGAGGCGGCCGTCCCTGCCATCCTCCCACCCCTCTCTGCTGACGATTTGTCAGCCAGGAAGAGAACCACCCGCCCGGAGCCCCGTCAACGGCTCTCACAGTTCTGCTCGTTTCCCGACCCGGACCCGCACCCGCACCCGGACGCGCCTCGGCGCCGGGCCGGGGGAATGGCCCGCCCGCGCGGGCGGTTGGGGCCTGGTGCCGGAGTGGTCCGGTGGTCCCATGGGCGTGCGGAGGCGAATGTGACGGGTGGGAACGTGGAGATGGCCGAGTCGGGATTCGAGCGGGCCCTGGTGATCGGTGGGGGCGGGGTGGCCGGGATCGCCTGGGCCACCGGCGTGCTGACCGGGCTGGCCCGCGGCGGCGTGGACGCCACCGCCGCCGATCTGATGATCGGCACCTCCGCCGGCTCCTCGGTCACGGCCCAGATCAGCAGTGGCACCCCGCTCGGCGAGCTGTATCGGGCCCAGGTCGAACCCGCCCACCAGCGCCAGGAGTTACTTCCGGCGGAGGGCGCCGTGGAGGCGGCCTTCGCGGCCCTCCAGGAGCTGGCTTCGGACACCGGGGACCCGGTGGAGCGCCGGCGCCGGGTCGGGGCCCTGGCCCTGAAGGCGGCGACGGTCCCCGAGTCCGCCCGCCGGGCGGTGATCGAGGCCCGGCTGCCCTCGCACGAGTGGCCCGCGCACCGGCTGGAGATCGTCGTGGTGGACGCCGCCACCGGCCAGTCCAGGGTCCTGGACCGCTCCTCGGGCGTGCCGTTGGTGGACGCGGTGGCCGCCAGCTGCTCGGTGCCCGGGGTCTGGCCGCCGGTGACGATCGGCGGGGCCCGCTACACCGACGGCGGCGTCCGCTCGATGACCAACCTCGACCTGGCGGCCGGACGGGCGGGCCGTACCCTGGTCGTCGCGCCGATGCCGGATCCGGTGCTGGAGGCGGACGCGGACGCGATCGCCGGTGCCGGCGGCCGGATCCAGGTGATCGTCCCGGACGAGGCGGCCCGCGCGGCCTTCGGCACCGACCCGCTGTCGCCCGCGAGCCGCACCCCGGCCGGCGAGGCGGGGCTGGCCCAGGGACTGGCGGCGGCCCCCGCCACCAAGGAGCTGTGGGGGTAGCCGACCTCTCGCCCTCCCTGTCCCCCTGCCCCTCGGCCTTCTTCGCTACGCCGCGGGCTTGACGGTGATCGCCCCGTTGCTGGTGTGGAGGTCCAGGGTGTGCGGGGCGGAGGCCGGGTCCGGCACACCGATGTTCTTGTCGCCGCCCGTCTCCGCGGTGACGGCATACGGCCCGCCCGGCACCGTCACCGTGATCGCGCCGTTGCTGGTCCTGGCGCGGACGTCCTGGGCCGGGGGCGATGTCCGGGGACCCCTTAGGGGTTGCCCGGAGGCCGGCTCAGAGCAGTTCGAAGACCCGGCTCAGCTGGTCAGGGCGCTCGGCGACCGGGGCGTGGTCGACGAGATGCACCGGGCAGCCGAGCGCGGCGGCGCCGGTGTCCGCCCGCCGGTCGTCCCCCACCATCAGCACCGAGGCCGGCGGCAGGCCGAGCTCCTCGCAGGCGGCACCGAAGATCCGCGGATCGGGCTTCTTCACCCCCAACTCGTAGGACAACACCCACGCGTCGACGTACCGGGCGAGACCGTGGAACTCGAGGACCGGCCGCAGGTCCCAGCCGATGTTGCTGACCACCGCGGTCCGCAGCCCGCGTTCGCGCAGCCCGCGCAGCGTCGACTCGGCGTCCCGGTACGGCTGCCAGGCCACCGGCCGGCGGTGCCGGTCGTACAGCACGTCGGCCAGGCCCGGATCCGGCAGCCCGGCCTCCCGCGCCAGCGCGGTGTAGCAGGCCCGATGCCGCTCGGCAGTCAAGTCCCGCTCCCGCCAGAGCCGTTCCAGATGCCCCGGCACCACCCGCGGCTCCCCACCCCCCGGCAGCGCCCCGAACTCCTCCAGCCGCCCCACGCACCCGGCGAACTCCTCCTCGCCGACCTCCACCCCGGCCTCGTCCAGCGCCCCCCGCAGCCACTCCGCCGCGGACTCGATCCGCAGGAGCGTCCCCGAGAAGTCGAACATCACTCCGTCGATCAACCGTGCGTTCCTCTCCCGAGCCGCTTCCTTGATCAAGCCCCAGCACATCACAGGAAGCGCGCGGGCGTTGCGCGACCGGCCAGGATGGGGCAGGTGATACAGCGGGACGGGTACCGAGTGGACGGAGGAGCAGGCGTGATTCGCTGGGTGTGGGCGTTCGTGGATCGACCGGCGGCGGGGTTCGAGGAGGCGGCCCGGTTCTGGGCGGCGGCCACCGGGGCCTCGGTCTCGGAACGGCGAGGCCAGGACGGCGAGTTCGCCACCCTGCTGCCGCCGGGCGGGGCGGACCCCTGCGTGAAGGTGCAGGGGGTGCGGGAGGGAGCGGGCGGCGCGCATGTGTGCCTCGCGGTCGAGGACGTGGCGGCGCTGGTGGCGCGGGCCGTCTCCTGCGGGGCGGCGGTGGTCGCCGAGCACAGCAGCCACACCGTGCTGTCCTCCCCGGCCGGGCAGCCGTTCTGCGCGGTGCCCTGGAAGGGCGAGACCACCCGGCCGGAGGAGTCCGGCGGCATCCGCCTGGACCAGGTCTGCATCGACGTCCCGCCGGACGCGTACGAGGCGGAGACGGAGTTCTGGGCCGGGCTGACGGAGTGGCGGGTGGTCCCCGGGCAGCGGTCCGAGTTCCGGACGGTGCGGCCGAACGCGCCGGACGAGGTCCCGGCCCCGCCCGTCCACCTCCTGCTTCAGCGGCTGGACACCCCGGGTCCGATCGGCGCCCACCTGGACTTCGCCTGCGGCGGGGCGAGGGCCGCCGCCCGCACCGCCCACGAGCGCCTCGGCGCCTCCTTCGTGGAAGAGTTCCGGGGATGGACCGTGATGCGCGACCCGGCCGGCGGGCTGTACTGCCTGACCGACCGGGATCCGCGGACCGGGAGTTGATCCAGGGTCAGCCGCCTCCCGCCGGGGGCGGTCCCCACCGCAGGTCCTCCTCGGACGCGGTCTCCCGGCAGCAGTCCACGAAGTCCCGGACCACCGGGTCGGAGTCGTGCACCGGCGACCAGCCGACCCCCACCCGGCTGGGCCCGACGCCCTCCACCGGGCGGTAGACCACCCCCGGCCGGGCGTAGAAGCGGGCGGCCGAGGCAGGGGCCAAGGCGACGCCGTAGCCGTTGGCGATCGCGCTCAGCCACTCGTCCGGCTGGTCCGTGACGGCGCCCACGCGTACCGGCCGGCCGCCACGCTCGTCCGTGCCCAGCCAGTAGTCGCGCCAGCCCCCGGTCTCCGCCGGGGCGGCGACGAACGGCTCGTCCCACAGCTCGGCGAAGGCGACCACCTCGCGGGAGGCCAGCCGGTGCCCCGCGGGCAGAGCCACCCAGCGGGCCTCGGCGAAGAGTTCCTCGGTACGCAGCGCCTCCTGCCCGGGGAAGGGCAGCCGCAGCAGCGCCACATCGACCTCGCCGTCGGCCAGACCCGCGCTCGGGTCGCCCCAGGACGCCTGCCGCATCTCCACTCGCCACCCCGGGCGCCGGGCCGCGAACCCGGCGACGATCTCCTGGGTGGCCTCGTTCGCGGCGCTGGCGATGAAGCCGACCCGCAGCACCCGAGCGGCCCGGCTCGCCGCGCCCCGCGTCTCCGCCACCGTCCGGTCCCAGACACCGAGCAGCTCCGGCAGCCGGCCGGCCAGCGCGCGGCCCGGTTCGGTGAGCGCCATCCCGGAGCGGGAACGCTCGAAGAGGCGCACCCCGAGCAGCGCCTCCAACTGCTTGATCTGCTTGGTCAGCGCGGGCTGCGAGACGAACAGCCGCTCGGCGGCCCGGGTCAGCGCGCCCTCCTCGGCGACGGCCGCGAAGTAGCGCAGCAGGCGGGTGTCCACATCCATGCTCCCAGGTTATAGAAGCAGGTATTGGACGGTGGCCCGGCGCCGCGCGGAGGCTCGTCCCATGACTGCCGGATACCTTCTCGTCACCGTGGCCGCCCTGGTCGCCAACGCCGGAATCGCCGCCGCCGATCTGGCCCGGGCCCGCTTCGTGCTGGCCAACTCCGCCGAGGTCGGCGTCCCGGAGAGCTGGCTGCCGCGCCTCGCCGCTCTGAAGGCGGCCGGGGCCGGGGGTCTGCTGCTCGGCCTGCTGGGCGTCCCGGTGGTCGGCACCGCCGCCGCGATCGGCCTGGTCCTGTTCTACCTGGGCGCGATGGCGGCGCACCTGCGCGCCCGCGTCCTCTACAACCTCGCCTTCCCCGGCCTCTACCTCGCGCTGGCCGCCGCCGCCCTGGCACTCGGCCTGGCGACCGGGCGCTGACCGGCCGGGCGGGGCGCTGACCGGCCGGGCCTCGATCAACCCGGACGCTGAACGGCCGGGCGCTGACCGGCCGCGCGGCGCCGTTCACCCGCCATGCAGCGGGGTGACCACCGGCCGCCCGTCCGGGCCGCGGGTGACGGCGACCCGGGCCCCGTACACGCGGGCGACCAGCTCCTGGGTGATGACCTCGCCGGGGGCGCCCGCCGCCTCCACCCGCCCCTTGTCCAGCAGCACCAGCCGGTCGGCGTACTGGCCCGCGGTGGTCAGGTCGTGGAGGGTGGTGACCACGGTCAGCCCGTGGTCCGCCCGCAGCCCCTCGACCAGGTCGAGGACGTGCTGCTGGTGGCCGAGGTCGAGCGCCGAGGTGGGCTCGTCGAGCAGCAGCAGCCGCGGCTCCTGGGCCAGCGCCCGGGCCACGGTGGCGCGCTGCCGCTCGCCCCCGGAGAGCGCGGAGAGCCGGCGGTCGGCGAACCGGGCGAGGTCCAGGGCGTCCAGGGTGCGCTCCACGGCCGAGCGGTCCCGCTCCCCCGGGTTGGCCAGGTAGCCGAGGTGCGGGGTGCGGCCGAGCAGCACGTACTCACGGACCGTCAGGTCGGGGGGCAGCACCGGGGTCTGCGGGACGTAGCCGATCAGCCGGGCCCGCTCCCGGGGCCGCAGCCGGCCGAGGTCGCCGCCGTCGACGAGGACGGTGCCGCCGCGCCTCCGGACCAGCCCGGCGACGGCGCGCAGCAGGGTGGACTTCCCGGCGCCGTTGGGCCCGATCAGCGCCAGCCAGCCGCCGGGCGCGACCGAGCAGGAGACGTCCCGGACCACCGGCGCCCGGTCCAGGTCGACGTCCAGGGCGGTGACGTCGAGAGCGGCCCCCCGGGCCCCGCTCATGTCCGCACCGCCCGGGTCGAGCGGAGGATCCAGACGAAGGCCGGCGAGCCGATCAGCGCGGTGACCACCCCGATCGGCAGCTCGGCCGGCGCGACGACGGTACGGGCCAGGGTGTCGGCCAGCACCAGGAATCCGGCCCCGAACAGCAGCGACAGCGGAAGCACCACCCGGTACGACACCCCCGCCAGCCGCCGCACCGCGTGCGGGACGACGATCCCGACAAACCCGATCAGCCCGCTGACCGCGACCGCGCTCGCCGCCGCCAGCGCGCAGGAGGCCACCACCGCCAGCCGCACCCGGCCCGGGTGGAGGCCGAGCGCCCGGGCCTCCTCGTCCCCGACCGACAGCACGTCCAGGTGGCGGCCGTGCAGCAGCACGATCGCCGCGGAGACCGCCAGATAGGGCAGCACCTCAAGCACCTGGTGCCAGGTCGCCCCGGCGAGCGAGCCCAGCAGCCAGGAGTACACCCGCTGGATGTCCTGGCTGGACCGCTGCAGCAGGTAGGTCTGGACGGCCGTCAGGAACATCGAGACGGCGAGCCCGGCCAGCAGCAGCGTCGCGGTGCCCCGCCCGCCGGCGGTGCCCGCCAGGTAGGCGAAGGCGACCCCGGCCAGCGAGCCCGCGAAGGCGGCCACCGGCACCGCGGCCGGCGCCGTGCCGCCGAGCGAGACGATCGCGACGGTCGCGCCGAGCCCGGCCCCGGCGGAGGCCCCCAGCAGTGAGGAGTCCACCAGCGGGTTGCGGAACACCCCCTGGTAGCCGGCGCCGGCCAGCGAGAGCGCCCCGCCGACCAGCGCCCCCAGCACCACCCGGGGCAGCCGGATCTGGAAGAGCACCGCCCGGTCCAGCGGGCCCAGCCCGCCCGGCAGGTGGACCAGCGGCAGCCGGTCCACCAGCGCGGCCGCGGTGGCCAGCGGGTTGAGGTCCGCCGCCCCCGCCATGGCGCCGACCAGCACCGCGGCGGCGAGGAAGACCACCGCGAGGGCGTAGCCGCGCACGGCACGGGAGCGACGGGACGGGGTCATCGCCCGGAGGCCTTCTCGACCGCCTGGGCGATCTCCGCGACCAGCTGCGGAAGCCGCGGTCCCCAGCGCGAGGCGATGTCCGCGTTCAGGTCGATGACCTGGTGGTTCCTCACCGCCGGAACCTCCGCCCAGCCGGGCCTGCGGGCGACCCCGGCCGGGGACTGGCCGCCGTTGGACGGGCCTCCGTCGGTCAGGAAGACCAGCTGCGGCCGGGCCTTGACGATGTACTCCTGGGACAGCTCGGGATAGCCCCCGTCGGTGGCCTTGTCCGCCTTGTCGGCGATGTTCCTCAGACCGAAGAGGGAGGCGATCTCGCCGACGAAGGTCTTGGAGGTGGCCGAGTAGTACGGGTCGGCGCCGAGCTCCCAGAAGTAGCTGAGGTCGGCGTGGCCGCTGCCGGCCTTCCTGACGGTGGCCGCGATCGAGGACTTCATCCCGGCCACGGTCCGCGCCGCCTCCGCGGCGTGCCCGGTGGCCTGGCCGACCTGCTGCAGCTGCGCGTAGGCGCCGTTCAGGGTGGCCACCGCGGGCTCGATCAGCACCGGCACGCCGAGCTTGCGCAGGCCGGCGACCAGGCCGCCGGAGTCCTGCGAGGCGACGACCAGGTCCGGCTGGTACCGGACGATCGCCTCGATGTTGGGGGTGAGCCCGCTGAGGCCGGTGTGCGGGACGCCGGCCGGGTAGTCGGAGTCCGCGTCCACCGCGACCACCTGCTTGCCCGCGCCGACCGCGTACAGGTCCTCGGTGAGGGTCGGCGCCAGCGAGACGATGTGCTCGGGCCGGCTCTTGACGGTGACCGAGCCGTTGGCCGCGGTCACCTTGACCGGGAAGGAGCCGGACGGGGCCGCCGCCGACGATCCGCCGGAGCCGGAAGCAGAGGCGGAAGCAGAGCCGGAACCGGAGCCGGAACCGCAGCCCGCGAGAACGGCCACGGCCGCGACCGCGGCGACCGCCGAGGCCGCCGCGCGGACGGCCGGCCCGCGCCGAAGGGAGCGGGAGCGGGACCCGGAGCGGGACCGGGACGGGATGGGGTGTTGCGCCATGGCGCGGCTTCCTCCTGTGCGCTCGGGAGGAAGCTGATCCGCCGGCAGGCCGCGCCGGTGCGGATCACCCACGCGCCGACGGAAACGGATCGCCCTTCCCTCGAGGGTCGATGTCGTAGAGCGCGCGACAGGAGGCGACCTGGCTCGGGCCGCCGCGGGGGCGGCGGCCCATACAGTTGCGGGACAGCGCCGGACTGGCCCGTACCGGAGCGGCACGGACGTCACCGGCTTCGCTGCCTGGCGCGCTGCCGGAAATCTGCACGATCGTGAAGGTTTCCGGCAGCCGAACACTAGCACGCAGGCGCGGCCCGCCGGTCAGACGCCCAGCGGGTGCCCGGTGGTCGCGTCCACGTGGTCCGGGACCTCCACGTGGCGGTCGCCGACCGTCGAGGTGCCGACGGGTTCGAGCCGGAGGGGACGGCACGGCCGGAGGGGACGGCACGGCCGGAGGGGACGGCCCGGCCGTAGCGGCCCCGGCGGCTCAGCCGGCCGGCTGGGCGGTCGCCGCCCGCAGCAGCGCCGCCGTGGCCGCGTCCGCCGGGAAGAAGGTCTCGACGGCGATCTCGTCCAGGGTGACATCGCGGGGCGAGCCGAACACCGTTGTGGTGTAGAGGAGTCGGAGCTCCCCGTACTCGGTGCCCAGGCACAGCGGAAGGACCAGGTCGTTGGCCGGCCCCGGCGCGCCGGCGGAGTCCGGCTCCACCTCGGCGGGGGCCGGGTAGCCCTCCAACTCGGCCAGCAGCTCGGCGAGTCCGGGCGCCGAGGTGCGCTCCAGCTGGCGGCGCACCCGTCGCAGCACCTGCGCCCGCCACTGCGGGAGGTTGCGGATCCGCCCGGCCAGCCCGTCCGGCCGCAGCGTCGCCCGCAGCACGTTGAACGGCTCCGGCGCCGGGCCTCCGCCGACGTCCCCGAGGAACAGCCCCGCCGCCCGGTTGGCGGCCAGCAGTTCCCAGCGGACGTTCACCGCGAGCGCCGGGTTCGGCTCGTGGCCGGTCAGCACGGCGTCCACGGCGGCCCGCGCGGCACCGAGATCGGCGAGCGCCCGCTCGGGGTGGACGGGGGCGAAACCCCCCGCCAGGTAGAGGGTGTTCCGCTCGCGCAGCGGCACGTCCAGCTCGTCGCACAACCGCCCGATCATCTCCCGGCTCGGGTTCGCCCGCCCGGTCTCGATGCAGCTGAGGTGCCGGGTGGAGAGCTCCGCCGCGAGCGAGACGTCGAGCTGGGAGCGCCGTCGGCGCTCACGCCAGCGCCGCAGCTGCGCCCCGACCGGCTCGGTGGTGGTGGTCGTCATGCCGCCAAGGCTGCCCGGCGGCGCGGGCGGCGGCAATGACCTCGGAGGTCATCGACAGTCCGCCGGGGACGCCCGCAGAGTCGAGACAGCAACCGTTCCGACCAGGGAGACGACCATGACGGACACCACCACCACCGAGTCCGACGCCCGGGCGCTCGACCTCCTCGACCGCTACGTCCGGTTCTGGAACGCCGGCAGCGAGGAGGAGCAGCGGCGGCTCGCCGACGAGGTCTTCGCGGAGGGCGTCGAGTACAGCTCCCACGTCGGCGTCTTCGGCGGCAAGCAGGCGCTGGCCGGCTTCCGCCGGCAGTTCGCCGACCACGTGGGCGCCTTCACCCTCCGGCTGCGCGAGCAGCCGCAGCGCCACCACCACTGCGCCCGCCTGAAGTGGGAACTCCTCACCGGCAAGGAGGAGACCTCCTTCGCCACCGGCACCGACGTCCTCAGCATCGCCGACAACGGCCGCATCGTCTCGATCATCGCCTTCCTCGACCAACCCCCGGAGGGCTTCACCCCGGACCCGCACCGCTGACCACTCCCGGATCGGAGGCGACCAACTCGACCTCGAACCCGTCCGCGTCCTCCAGATAGGCGGCATAGTGCCGCTCACCGCCAGCGTGGGGATGGCGATCGGGGAAGAGGAGGCGCCAACCGTGCCGCGGGGCCTCATCGGCGAGGGCATCGACCGCCGCCCGTCCGTGGACGTGAAAGGCGAGATGGTTCAGTCCCGGACGGCGGCGGTCGTGGACGTCCGAGGTGAGCGCAGGGGACTGCTCGACGACCAGGTAGGTGCCGCCGAGGCGCCAGCTGCGGCCCTCGGGCCAGTCCTGGTAGGGCTGGTAGCCCATGGCGGTGAGCAGCCATCCGAGACTTCGGACGGCCCGGCCGAGGTCGGGGACCCAGAGTTCGACGTGGTGGAGGGTGCCTGCCCGGGGGGTGGCCATCCGCGCTCCGATCCTCGACGGCCGGGCCCGGCCGGGGGTCTCCTCGGGGCCGCCGCCCCTGCCGCCGCCCTCGCCGGTCGCGATCCCGGCCACGGTCAGCGAGTCGGCGTACCGCTGGGCGATGAGGATAGCGCCACGGCTCCGGAACACCGCCGGGCCGCCGGGCTGTCGGGCCGCCGGGGCAAAGGCGGTTCGTCGGTGGGAGGTTGAGCTTCCTCTCATGGCTGAATGTCAGTCTGGAGGGCATGACGACGACACTGACGAGCGAACCGGTGGCCGGGCTGCTGCGCCGGCTCTACGAGGACGCCCGGCGCAGCGGGGAGGACTTCAACCGGCGGATGTCCGAGCTCTCCGCCTCCGAGCGGGCGGCGATGGAGCACGACTCCCGCGCCTACTACGCGGCGGCGCGGACGCTGTACCTGGCGGTATCCCCGGAGACCGGCCGGCTGCTGTACACCCTGGTCCGGGCCCGGAGGGCGCGTGCCGTCGTCGAGTTCGGCACCTCCTTCGGCGTCTCCGCGATCAGCATGGCGGCCGCCCTCCGCGACAATCCCAAGCCGGCGGCGGCCGCCGACGGCCGGGAGCCCGGGCTCCCCCGTCTGATCGGCAGCGAGTACGAGCCGTCCAAGGCGGAGGCGGCGCGCGCCTCGCTGGCCGAGGCGGGGCTCGGCGACCTGGTGGAGGTCCGGGTGGGCGACGCGCTGGAGACCCTCGCTCCGGACACCCTCCCGGCCCCCGTCGACCTCCTCTTCCTGGACGGCGCCAAGGACCGCTACCTGGACGTGCTGAAGCTGGTGGAACCGGCCCTGGCGCCGGACGCGCTGATCGTGGCCGACAACGCCTCGCGCGCGCCGGCGCTCCTCGACCACCTGCGCAGCAGCCGGGACTTCCTCCCGGTGGGCGGCGTCCAGCGGGACGTCGAGATCGCCCTCCGCTCGGTCTGATCCTGACGGTTCGTCAAGCCCGCGCCCGCGTCCGGAACCGGACACCGGCCGGTTCGGCGGGAACCGCCTGCGGCGGCAGGCGGGCGATGACCGCCTCCGGTCCGCCAGTTCGAACGTCATCGCGCAGGATCGATCACCGACACTCAGACGTTCACAGGTAAGCGCTGTCTACAGAGGTCTTCCCCCACAGGTTCAATCACCGTATCTTGCATACGACTTGGCGGAGCGGGCGACACCGTCGCGTTGCGTATGAAACGTTTTACTATCATGCGTTTCGCAATATATGCCCGAATTGTCCGGTCGCCCCGCTCCACCGCTCCCCCGCCCGATCGACCGCACCCCGACCGGAGGCCCCATGCCCGCGACCGCCGCCGCGCCCGCGCCCGCCCCCGCGCTCGCCGCACAGGCCCACCCCTCCCCCGCCGCGAACCCCGCCCACTCCCCGGCCTCGGCCCCGGCCGCGCGACCGCGCTCCCCGCCGAACCGGACGCCGCCGGACAGCCCCCGGCGGAGGGGCTCACCGAACAGGAGCACCTCCTCCTGGTCCTCCTCTGCCGCGGCCTCCCGGAGGAGGCGATCGCCCGCCGGCTGCTCACCTCCTCCCGTACGGTCCGCCGCCGGATCCGGGCGCTCTGCGACCGGCTCGGCGTGCGCACCCCTCTCCAGGCCGCGGTATGGGCGGCCCGGCGGGGCCTGATCTGACGCGCCCACCCGGCTGAGCGGGCGTCAGCGGCGGGCCGCCCGGCCGGGCCGCGTCCGGGGCCGCGCCCTCGGCCCCGGCCCCCGCCGCCCCTGACCGCTACTGATCAGCCGGGCGCCGGGCCACCAGCAGGTCCACCACGTACGCCTCCTCGACCACCCCGTCCGGGAAGAGCGCGGCCAGCCGCCTCCGCTCCTCCGCCAGGAACGCCCCGGCCCGCTCCTCCCCCAGCACCAGCAGCGCCGAGTGGCTGCCCAGGTTCGCCAGATGGAGTTCGGCCGGCACCCGCCGGCTCCACGGGATCAGCCGCCGCACGGCCCCATAGCCGGCCAGGCCGGCGACCTCCACCGCCCGCGCGTCGCCGAGGTTCCGCGCCCCCGGCGCCGCCTCCACCCCGCAGTACCGCGCCATCCGCTGGTGCTGCTCCGCGATCCAGTCCCGGCCCAGGTCGCTGGTGTTCCACCAGAGCGCCAGCGCGCCGCCGGGCCGCAGCACCCGCCAGGCCTCCGGCAGCGAACGGCGCTGCTCGGTCCAGTGCCAGGACTGGGCGTAGGCCACCAGGTCGAAGATCCCGTCCGCGAACGGCAGCGCGTTGCCGTCGCCGCGCACCAGCGGCAGGTCCGGCAGCGCCCGGCGGAACTCCGCGGCCATCCCCTCGGCCGGCTCCACCCCCACCACCTCGGCTCCGCGCGCCCGCAGGGCGGCCGAGGCGATCCCCGTCCCGGCCCCGATGTCCGCCACCCTGGCGCCGGCGAGCCGGCGTCCCGCCGACTCCGCCAGCACGTCGAACAGCTCGCCGGGGTAACCCGGCCGGGCGGCCGCGTACCGCCCGGCGACCCGGCCGAAGGAATCCGCTCGCGCTTCTCGTTGCCCAGTCATCCGCCGATTCTCCCCGACGCCGGCCCCCGAAGGTTTCCGGCCAGCCGGCCGGCGGCCGTCCGGTGAACGCCGATCGGCCGCTGCGCCACGGCGGAGTGCCCGCGCGCAGGGCGGAAGCGGACCCCGGGCCCCCGCTCCGGGGCCTTCGCAGGCCGGGGCGCCGGGCAGCGGGCGCGGGCCGGAATCCGTACCCCCGGGTACCCGGAGGACGGCCCGGCCGCCGATGGCCGGTGCGCGGCTCGGCGGGGGCCGGGCGCGGCGGTAGCGTCGGCCGGGTGGGAGACGACGCGCGGCAGCGGATCGGCTGGGCCGAGGGGACCCGCCGGCTCGCGCGGGCGCTGGGCACCGAGCCGCGCTCGGTCGGCGCATACGCCGTGGAGAAGCTGATCGCCGTGCGCGAGCAGCCGCCGCCGTACCGCCCGGACCCGGACTGGGAGAGCCGGTTCCACGCGCTGCTGGGAGCGCCCTGGCCCTGCCCGGAGTCGCTTGCCTGCAACCGCAGTTGGGAGGCGGCCCGGCGCCGGGTGGAGTCGGCCGGGGCCCGGCTCGGCCGGCACACCTACGGCGCCTACAGCGACGGCGACCGGGCACTCACCCGGGCGGCCTGGTGCGCGGTCCGCCATCTGCGGCCGAGCACGGTCCTGGAGACCGGTGTGGCGCACGGCGTCTCCACCCGCGTCATCCTGGACGCCCTGGACGCCAACGCGGACTCCTCCGCCACCCTCTACAGCGTCGACCAGCCGCACCTCTTCCACCCGGAGCTCCACCGGCTGACCGCGGTGGCCGTCCCGCCGGAGCAGCGGATCGGCGGCCGCTGGAAGTACCTGCCGGGCTCCAGCCGCCGCCGGCTACCGCCGCTGCTGCGGGGGCTGGGCGCGGTGGACCTCTTCCTCCACGACAGCCTCCACACCGAACGCAACACCCGCTTCGAGATGACCCGGGTGGCCGCCGCCCTCCGCCCCGGCGGCCTGATGGTGATCGACGACATCAGCACCCACCGGGCCTTCCCCCGCTTCACCGCCGCCCACCCGGAGTTCACGGCGCTGGTGGCCGCCTCGGAGGACGGCGAGGGCCTCTTCGGCATCGCCGTACGGCCACGCTGACCGGGGGCGGACGGGGCACCCGGGGCGGACGGGCCGGACGGGGCGGACGGGGCACCCGGGGCGGACCGGGCAGACAGGGCGGCCGCGGCCGCTCCCGGCGGTCACTCCCCGGCGCTCTCCGCCTCCCCGCCGAGCCTGGCCAGGCCCCGGTCCAGGACCGTGACCAGGAGGTAGAGGAGGCCGGCGGCGAGCATGAACGAGGCGAGGTGGTGGAGGCCCGCGTCGGTGACGTGCGCGCCGTAGGACCAGGCGGTGGCCGCGGAGGCGACCATCGAGCCGAGGTAGGCGAAGGTCCGCATCAGCCCGGCCGAGGCGGCGGTGTTCTCCGGGTCGGACTGGTAGTAGACCGAGTTCTGCAGGGCCAGGCTGTTCAGCCCCTGCGGGACGCCGAAGACCAGGCCCACCGCGATCACCAGCCACAGCGCGCTGCCGCCGCCGAGCAGCAGCATCATCGCGCAGGCGACGATCTGCCCGAGCGCCCCGACGATCAGCTTCCCCCGGACCCCCTTGCGGCGCCCGGTCAGGGTGGAGACCCCGATGGCGACCACGAACATCGGCAGCTGCATCAGCGCGGTCTCGGACGGCGTGAGCCCCCGCCCCTCCTCCATCCACTGCGTGAACCCGTAGAGGACCGAGTAGGCGACGACGTAGGCGGCCAGCGTCCGGCCGTAGGTGCGCAGCAGCGGAGCGTTGCCGGCCAGCACCCGCAGGTCGATGAAGGGCGACTCGACCCGGCGCTCGCGGCGCGCGAAGGCCGCCCCGGCCAGCACGGCGACGGCGAGGAGGGCGTAGGAGACCGGGCCGAGGTGGGTCAGGTCCATCAGGAAGAGCAGCAGCGACACCAGCATCACCGCGAAGACCGCCATCCCCGGCAGGTCCAGCTGCCGGGCGAGTCCGGCCCGCCGGCGCCCGGCTTCCGCCGTCGCCCCGGACCCCGACCCGGACTCGGAGCCGGCCTCCGCCTCCGCGTCCGGCACGGACGCCGGCGCCGCCGTGCGCGGCAGCCGCAACCAGCCGAGCACCAGCGCGGCCAGGGCGAGCGGGATGTTCAGCGCGAAGGTGGTGCGCCAGCCGCCGAGCCCGATCAGCAGCCCGCCCAGGGACGGGCCGATCACCGCGATGGTCTGGTTGGTGACGGCGAGGACGGTGAGCACCCCGGCCGGGCTGTCCTCCCCGGTCCGCCGGGCCTCGGCCCGGATGAGCGACATCGCGGCCGGATAGCCGGCGCAGGTGCCGAAGCCGAGCAGCACCCGGGCGGCGATCAGCACCCCCAGGTCCGGCGCCAGCGTCCCGACCACCCCGGCCAGCCCGACCAGGGCCGTGCTGAGGAGGAAGAGCCGGCGGGGCCCGAAGAGGTCGATCAGCCGGCCGACCACGGGCTGCCCCAGCGCGGTGGCCAGGTACAGCGCGGACACCAGCCAGGCCGTCTCGGAAGGCGGCGCCCCGAACGCGACCCCGATCGGAACCAGCGCGACCGCGATGATCGACGAGTTGATCGGGTTCAGCATCGAACCGATCATCATCGCCGGCAGCAGTCGGCGGTCGAAGCCCTCTGCGGACCGCTTCCCGGATCGCTGGACGGCCGCACCCGCGGTCTCGGCCGACTCCGCCATGCCGCCTCACTCCCTCTCGTTCCACGCCCAATACATACAGCCTAAACTAAACAGGCCAGCCTGTCTAATTGGTTCTTGTCTACCGACCGAACATTCGGTACGGTGCTGCCGACGGCGAATACGCCACCGCCCCGAGGGGAGCGAGATGACCGACGCGACCGAGGAGTACGCCGACTTCGAGGCGACGATCGCGCGCGACCAGCGGATCGAGCCCCGGGACCGGATGCCGGACGGCTACCGCGCGACGCTGATCCGGCAGATCGCCCAGCACGCCCACTCCGAGATCATCGGCATGCAGCCGGAGGGCGCCTGGATCACCCGCGCGCCCAGCCTCCGCCGGAAGGCGATCCTCTTCGCCAAGGTGCAGGACGAGGCCGGCCACGGCCTCTACCTCTACTCCGCGGCCGAGACCCTCGGCGCCGACCGGGCCGACCTCACCGAGCGGCTGATCAGCGGCCGGCAGAAGTACTCGTCGATCTTCAACTACCCGACGCCGGGCTACGCCGACGTCGGCGTCATCGGCTGGTTCGTGGACGGTGCCGCGATCTGCAACCAGGTGCCGCTCTGCCGCAGCTCCTACGGGCCCTACGCGCGGGCGATGGTCCGGATCTGCAAGGAGGAGTCCTTCCACCAGCGCCAGGGCTACGAACTGCTGCTGACCATGATGCGCGGCACCGACGAGCAGCGGGCGATGGTGCAGGACGCGGTGAACCGCTGGTGGTGGCCCTCGCTGATGATGTTCGGCCCCCCGGACGGCGACTCGCCCAACTCCGAGCGCTCGATGGCCTGGAAGATCAAGCGGCACTCCAACGACGAGCTGCGCCAGCGCTTCGTCGACATGACCGTCCCCCAGGCCGAGTACCTGGGCGTCACCCTGCCCGACCCCGAGCTGCGCTGGAACCCCAACAAGGGCGAGCACGGCCGGTACGACTTCGGCACCCCCGACTGGTCCGAGCTCAAGCGGGTGATCTCCGGCGACGGCCCCTGCAACGCCGAGCGCGTCGAGCGCCGGCGGGCCGCCCACGAGGACGGCGCCTGGGTGCGCGAGGCCGCGGCGGCGTACGCCCGCAAGCAGGCGGCGAAGCAGGAGGGGAAGCAGCGATGACGGAACGTCGGGAATGGCCGCTCTTCGAGGTGTTCGTGCGCGGCAAGCGCGGCCTCAACCACGTCCATGTGGGCTCGCTGCACGCGCCGGACGCCAGGATGGCCCTCAGCCACGCCCGCGACCTGTACACCAGGCGCAACGAGGGGGTCTCGATCTGGGTCGTGCCCAGCTCGGCCATCACCGCCTCCACCCCGGACGAGAAGGACCCGTTCTTCCAGCCCGCGGGCGACAAGGTCTACCGCCACCCGACCTTCTACGACATCCCCGAGGACGTCCCGCACATCTAGGGAGCAGGGCATGAGCGCCGACGACGACGCCGACGACGCCACCGACAACGTCTACCTCTCGCTCGCCGAGACGCACGGGGACGACGCCCGCTGGGCCTTCGGCACCGGCTTCACCGACCCCCTCCACGGGGTCGACACCACCGTGCCCGAGGAGGTGGACCGCGCCGAGCTGGCCGCCACCTGCCTGGCCCTGGCCGACGACGCCCTGGTCGCCGCCCAGCGACTGGCCGAATGGTGCACCCGGGCGCCGGAGCTGGAGGAGGAGGTGGCGCTCGCCAACATCGGCCTGGACCTGATCGGTCAGGCCCGCCTCCTCTACACCCGCACCGGCACGGCCGACGGCACCGGACGGGACGAGGACGACTACGCCTACCGGCGCGACCCGGACCGGTTCCGCAACCTCTGCCTGGCCGAACTGCCCAACGAGGACTTCGCGTTCACCATGGTGCGGCTGCTCGCCCTGTCCTCCTGGCGGCTGTCCCTGCTGGCCCGGCTGCGCGGCCACCGGGACCCGCTGCTGGCCGCGGTCGCCGCCAAGTCCGTCACCGAGCTGGCCTACCACCGCCGATACGCCGCCGACTGGGTGCTCAGGCTCGCGGACGGCACGGACGAGTCACGGAGCCGCACCGTCCGCGCGCTGGAGGAGCTGGCCCCGTGGCTGCCCGAGCTGGTCGAGGCGGACGCGGAGGCGGCCGCCGACGCCCTCTCCGAGCTCCAGCAGGTGCTGGGGGCGGCCCGGCTGACGCTCCCTCAGGTCAGGGACCGTGGCCCGGCCGAAGCCCCGGCCGGGCGGGAGGGCGTCCACACCGCCCATCTCGCGCCCCTGCTCGACGAGTTGCAGGGGCTGGCCCGCGCCCATCCGGGAGCCCGCTGGTGACGGCGCCGGCGGAGCTCGGCAGGGAGCGGGCGGTGCGGATCGCCTCCGCCGTCCCGGACCCCGAGCTGCCCTTCCTCACCCTGGCCGATCTGGGGGTGCTGCGCGGGATCGGCTACGACCCGGAGGCGGGCGAGGTCACCGTCGAGCTCACCCCGACCTATCTCGGCTGCCCGGCGGTGGCCGAGATGCGGGCGGTGCTGGACGCCCGGCTGCGGGCGGCCGGGTTCCCGAGGGTCGAGGTGCGGACGGTGCTCAGCCCGCCCTGGACGCCGGAGCTGATCAGCGCGGAGGGCCGGCGGAAGCTCGCCGAGCACGGCATCGCGCCCCCGGTCGGCTCCGCCGAGTCGGCTGCCGGCGGGCCCGTTCCGCTGCGGCTCGGGCCGACCCGGCACCGGGCCGCAGCCGAGGGCGCGGTCGACCCCGTCCGCTGCCCGCGCTGCGGGTCCGCCGAGACCGTCGAGACCTCCGCCTTCGGCGCCGCCCCCTGCCGCTCGCTCTGGCGGTGCGAGAGCTGCCTGGAGCCGTTCGAGCACATCAAGTCCCTGCCGGGAGGCATCAGTTGACCGCGTCCACCGCGATGAGCCCGCAGCAGCGCCGCCGCCGGCCGGTCTTCCACCGGCTGGCGGTGGCCGGGGTCGAGCCGCTCTGCGCCGACGCCGCGGCCGTCACCTTCGCCGTACCGCCGGAGCTGGCCGGGGAGTTCGCCTTCCGGCCGGGGCAGGCGCTGACCCTACGGCGGACGGTGGACGGCCGGGACGAGCGCCGCTCGTACTCGATCTGCGCCGCCGCGGGCGAGCCGCTGCGGATCGGCGTCCGCGAGGTCCCCGGCGGGATCTTCTCCTCCTGGCTGGTGCACGGCGTGCGGCCGGGGGACGAGGTCGAGGTGCTGCCGCCGAGCGGCGGGTTCACCCCGGAGCTCACCACGCCCGCCCGGCACGCCCTGGTCGCGGCCGGCTCGGGGATCACCCCGATGCTGTCCATCGCCGCCTCCGTCCTGGCCGCCGACGAGGGGTCGACGGTGGTCCTCTTCTACGGCAACCGCCGCACCGACACGGTGATGTTCACCGAGGAGCTGGCCGACCTGAAGGACCGCCACCCGGCCCGCTTCCAGCTGGTGCACGTCCTGTCCCGGGAGCCGCGGGAGGCCGAGCTGCTGTCCGGGAGACTCGACCGGGAGCGGCTGGCCGCGCTGGTCGGCGCCTTCGCCCCGCCGTCCGCCGTCGACCACTGGTGGCTGTGCGGCCCGCTGGCGATGACCGAGGGCGCCCGGGCGCTGCTGCTCGACGAGTGGGGCGTCCCGGCCGAACGGGTCCACCGCGAGCTGTTCCACGCCGACGACGAGCCGGCCCCGGAGCCGCTGCGGCATCCGGACGGCTCGCCGGCCGGGCCGACCACCCGGGCCGCGGTCACCCTGGACGGGCGGACCAGCTCGGCGGCGGTGCCGAGGGACGTGCCCCTGCTGGACGCCCTCCAGCGCACCCGGCCGGACCTGCCCTTCGCCTGCAAGGGCGGGGTCTGCGGCACCTGCCGGGCCAGGCTCGGCTCCGGCGAGGTGCGGATGCGCCGCAACTACGCGCTGGAGCCGGCCGAGACCGCCGCCGGGTACGTCCTCACCTGCCAGAGCCTGCCGCTGACGGACCAGGTCGAGCTCGACTTCGACAGCTGACGGGTCGTCAACCCACCGGCGGCGTCCCGTGGGTGTGGAAGGACTCGATCGTCTTCAGCCCCCAGGCCTGGCCCTTGGCCCGCTCGGCCTCGGTCCAGGTGACGGTCCGCCAGTCGGGGGCGAGGATCAGCCGGGTGTTGGGGTTGCAGAGCTCGATCCGGTTGCCCCCGGGCTCGTAGACGTAGAGGAAGAAGGTCTGCTGGATGGCGTGCTTGTGCGGGCCGGTCTCGATGAAGACGCCGTTCTCCAGCATGATGTCCGCCGCCCGCAGGATGTCCTCGCGGGTGTCGGTGGCGAAGGCGATGTGGTGCAGCCGGCCGCGGGTGCCGGTCCAGTCCTCGGTGTAGACCACGTCGTAGGACTTGTTGCCGAAGGAGAGCCAGCGGGCGCCGTAGCGCGTCCTCTCGGTGTCCTCCAGCAGGATCTGCTCGGTGATCCGGGCGCCGAGGACGTCCCGGACGAAGTCGCCGTTCGGCCCCACCTGGGCGGCCAGGAAGTTGACGTGGTCCAGGCGGCGCGGGGAGACGCCCTTGCCGGGGTAGCGCTGCGGCTGGTTCTTCAGCGCCGGCTGCTGGTCCTCGGGGGCGGTGTACCACTCGCTCGCGTAGTAGAGCTCCAGCTCGTGGCCGTCCGGATCGGTGAAGACGTAGGTGTCCCCGATGCCCGGGCGGCCCTCGGTCCAGCCGATGCCGAGGCCTGCCTGCTCGATGGCGGCCACCCGGCGCTTGAGCGCCTCCTCGCTGGAGGCGCGCAGGGCGGTCCGCCGGATCCCGGAGCTGCCGTGGGCGGTCAGCACCAGGCTGTGCCGCTCGTAGTCGTCCCAGGTGCGGAGGTAGACCGAGTCGCCCTCGGTGGAGACCACGCTCATCCCCATCACCTCGGTGAAGAACCACAGGCTCCGCTCCGGAGTGGGCGTGAGGAGTTCGACATGACCGAGATGGGCGATGTCGTGGACGAGCTCGGTGGCCATCTCGGCCGGCGCCGGGGAGGTGGTGGGCACCCAGGCGGTGGCCGTGGCGACGGGCACGTCGGGCGCCGACTCGGGGGTGGACGGGACTGCGCCGGAGGGCGGCATCGCTGCTCCAGGAAGGAAGGGTACGGGTGGGGACGGGAAGCCCGGGGTCGGGAGGCCCGGGACCGGGAAGCCCGGTCAGTGCCCGCTGTCGCTGGCCGGGCCGGGGTAGACGGTGCCGTCGAAGATCCGCCGGGCGGTGCGGACCACTCCGGAGCGGAGCAGCCGCGGCGGCCTGCCGTCGCCCGGCGCGTCGATCTCGATGGCCACGTCGAGGTGCCCGGTCGGGTGCTCCAGCCGCAGCGGCTCGCCGGACGGCGGGAACTCGGCGTGCCGGCGGCCGGTCGAGCCCTTGAGGAGCAGCCCGCTCGCCACGCTGACCGCGGCGACCACGCCGATCGCGGCATGCGCCCGGACGGGGATGAAGCTGCGGGTGGCCACGGTGCCGCCGGGGGTGCGCGGCGGGGAGACCAGGGTGAGCTTGGGGACGGTGGTGGCGGTGGCCGGGTCCAGGCCCATCAGCGGCATGGCGGCGCTGCGCAGCGCGGCGATCCGGGCCGCCAGCTTCTCGTCCGCCTCCAGTTGCTCCGGCGTCTCGTCGCCGCGGAGGCCGAACTCCGCGAAGTCCTCGACGTCCAGCAGGACGACCGGCATCCCGGCGTCGACCAGGGTGGCCCGCACGCCGGGCAGCAGCTCGTCGACGACGTTGCCGGTGGGCAGCAGGCCGCCGCCCGCGTCCGCCGAGTGCGGGGAGTCCGCCGCGGAGTCGCCGAACTCCAGGACCACCGGCGCGGCCGTCCCCGGCACCCCCGGCGTCGTGGTGTCGCCGGCGTACCGGACCCGGCGCCCGGGGGTGCGGATCCGCGCGGTGGCGAGCTGACCGGTGTTCAGCATCCGTATCCGGACCGGTGTCTCGCCCTCCTCGGCGGCGACCAGGCCGCGTTCGATCGCGAACGGGCCGACTCCGGCCAGCAGGTTTCCGCAGTTCTGGGCGTCCGAGACGTCCGGCGCGTCCACCGCCACCTGGAGGAAGAGGTAGTCGACGTCGGCGGCCGGGTCCGCTGAGGCCGAGACCACGGCGACCTTGCTGGTCAGCGGGTGGGCTCCGCCGAGGCCGTCGATCTGCCGGGGGTCCGGGCTGCCCATGATCCGCAGCAGCAGGGCGTTCCGCTCGGCGGGGTCGGCGGGCAGGTCCCCGGCGAGGAAGTAGCCGCCCTTGGAGGTGCCGCCGCGCATCAGCATGCAGCGCACGCCGTCGGCTTCGGGGGCGGTGGCCATCAGCCCTCGGCCTCCTCTCGGGCGTACTCCTCGGCGGTGAGGTAGCGGACGCCGAGCTTGTCCAGCAGGGGACGCATCCCGTACCGGTCGAGGCCGAGCTCGCCCTCCCGGAAGGCGGCCCGGGTGGCCTCCTCCTTGTCCAGCCTGGCCTGGGACTTCTCCAGCGCCTCGGCGATCCGGCCGCGCGCCACCACCATCACCCCGTCGTCGTCGGCGACCAGCGCGTCGCCGGGCCGGATGGTCTGCCCGCCCACCGACACCGGGACGTTGACCGCCCCGGCGGTGGCCTTGACGCTGCCCTGCGCGCTGACCGCGGCGGACCAGCCGGGGAAGCCCATCTGCCGCAGTTCCTCGGTGTCCCGGATGCCGGTCGTGGTGACCACCCCGCGCACCCCGCGGTGCTGGAGGGCGGTGGCGAAGAGCTCGCCGAAGAGCCCGTCGGTGGACGGCGAGGTGGTGGTGACCAGCAGGACGTCACCGGGCCCGCACTGCTCGACGGCGGCGTGGATCATCAGGTTGTCGCCCGGCCAGCAGACCGCGGTGACCACCGAGCCGGCGATCCGGACGCCCTGCTGCACGGGCCGCAGCCCCGGGCCGAGGTATCCGGTGCGGCCCAGCGCCTCGTGGACGGTGGCCACGCCGTAGGGCGCGAGCCGGTCGAGGTCGGCCAGGGCCGGCCGTGGGACATCGGTGACGATCACGTTCTTCAACGGGCACCTCCGGAGGGGCGGGGAGGGGGCGGGGCGGCCGGTTCAGCGGGCGCCGCGGGCCTCGGCGGTCCGCAGGGCGTCGATGACGCTGGCCAGATGGGTGCGGGCGGCGGTCTCCGCGCGCTGCGGGTCGTGCGCGCCGATGGCCTCGACCAGGGCCAGGTGCTCGTCCAGCGAGACCTGGGGGCGGCCGGGCTGGAGGGCCAGCCGGAACTGGTGCCGGACCAGCTGGGCATTGAGCCGCTCCAGCATCTCGGTGGCCGTGTGCTGGCCGGCGATGTCCCGGATGCGGCGGTGCAGCTCGTGGTTGAGCTCGGAGTACTTCAGCGGCTCGCCGGCCGCCACGGAGTCCTTCAACTGCTCGCCGAGCACCCGGAGTTCGTCGACCTGCCGGTCGGTGGCGCGCTCGGCCGCCTTGGCCGCGCAGAGGGCCTCCAGCATCATCCGGCACTCGGTGATCTCCACCGCCTCGGCGAGCGAGACCGCCCGGACCCTGGCGCCGCGGTTGGGGATCCGCTCGACCAGGCCCTCGGCCGTGAGGTCGAGGAGGGCGGCCCGCACGCTGGCCCGGGTGACACCCAGGTCCTCGGCGAGCTCGGCCTCCACCAGGCGCTGCCCGGGCGCCATGTCGCCGGTCCTGATGGCCCGGCGCAGGGCATCGAGGGCGAGCTCCTTGCCCGCGGCTCCCCGCTCGGCACCGCTGGCGGACTCTGCTGACACAGTCGGACTCCTTCGCGCTCCTACGCAGCCGTTGACGACCCTATGATGCACCAACGAAATCGTCAACAATATGGTTTACAACCCTTGCGCAAGGGTCCCCACCGGCCTAGAGTCCCCGCACACCCGAGCTCCTGCGCCTGAGCTCCTGCGCACCCGAGCGCTCCTGCGCACCGAGACGACAACGACGTTCATCGATGACCTAAAGGGGGAATCCACTCCGCCGACTTCGGCTTCGCCATGGGCCCGGCGCTGATCGGCGCGATCGCGCTGAGCAGGGCGGGATCGCTCTTCGACTCGGCGGTCTCGGCCGATCCGTCGCTGGGCGCGATCAAGCAGGCCGCCGAGGGCGCCGGACCGGTGGTGGTCAACTCGGTGCCGCCGGCCGAGGCCATCGGCAAGGCCGCCTCGCACGCCGTGCCGGCCCTGGGCAGCGGCTACTCGCTGGGCTTCCTCATCGTCGCCGTCGCGGCCCTGGCCTGCGCGGTCGTCACGGCCGGCTTCCTGGGCGGCCGCCAGGAGCAGGAGGAGGAGATCGCCATGGTCGAACAGCGGAAGGCCGCGGTCTGAGGCCTCCGGTCCGAGGCCTCTGACGGGGCGTCAGGACGCGTGAAGCGGCGGGCCGCCCCGGGGAGTCCTGCTCTCCCGGGACGGCCCGCGGTCTGCGTTCCCCTAGCTGACGAAGCTGACCTCGGGGTAGGACGAGGACGGCCCGTTCAGGATCGACCACTTCTCGCCCTTGAACTGGCTGCCGAAGAAGGCCGCCAGATAGGCGCGTTCGACCGTGACCGCGCGGGTCTGGCTGATCGTGCCCAGCTCGCTCTGCAGCTGGGTGGTCGACATGCCGAGGCGGGAGGCCTCCTGCGGCAGCAGGTACTCGTTGTCGCTGAAGCTGAGGTGCTTGGTGCCGGCCACCCGGACGTCGTACTTGGTGCCGGTGGTGGCGGCCCAGAAGGACCGCCAGCTGGAGTCCGTGCTCAGGTTGTGGCTCTGGGCGCTCATCAGCATGAACGGCCGCTTGCCGAGGCCCTTGCTGGCGACGGTGCCGTAGAAGGTGCCGTCCAGGTTGAAGCCGGCCTTGATCCGGCTGTCGTTGTACATCGCGGTGCCGGCCTCGGCGCCACCCAGGGACCAGCCGAAGATCCCCACCTTGCTCATGTCCATGGTGGTCGACAGACCGGTCGGCAGCGCGGACTTCTCCACCGTCGGGTTGGTGCCCTTGGTGATCGCGGTCAGCTCGTTCAGGGTGAAGCTGATGTCGGCCGAGCGCACCGCCAGGATGTCCGAGGCGTGGATGACCGACGGCAGCGCGCCCTTCTGGAGGGAGCCGTTGGGGAACTGGACCTCGTTGGCGTCGTGGGTGTGGTCGACCATCACCACGATGTATCCGCGGCTGGCCATGTCCTGCACCAGCGTGGTGCCGAGCGAGCGGTCCGAGCGGAGGCCGGTGGAGTAGAAGATCACCGGCAGCTTGCCCGCCGAGGTCAGCACGGGGGCGCCGGTGTGCCCGGCGGTGGTGGGCAGCGAGACCTGACTGCTGTTCAGACCCTGCCGGGACAGGAAGCTGTTGGCCGCGTTCGTCGCCAGCCAGGGCGAGTTGCCGTAGCCGGTGGTGGCGGCCGCCGGGTACCAGACCTGGACCATCAGGTCCCGGTAGGTGGTGCCGGAGACGTAGGGGTCCGGCCGGGAGGTGTCCCGCAGGTGCAGCGAGACGGTGCCGACCGGGTACTTGCCGATCGGGGCGGGCAGGGTGACCTTGGTCGGCGCCGTCAGGGCCCGCGGGCTCATCGTCGTGGAGCCGCTGCTCTTCTGAGGGAGCGTCGGAAGGTCGTTCTGCATCTGCGAGAGGGTCGCGTCCGGGCCGCCCCCGTCGTGCTGAAGGTCCCCGCCCTTGGCCGGATCGGTGTCCGGGCGGGCCGTGGCGGCCTTGGTGGCGGCATTCGCGGGTATCGCCCCGGCTCCGATCACCACGGCCAGCGCACCGGCGGTCGTCGCGGCGCGCGCGGCTATGCGGTTCGGCTGGCGACGGCGCGCATGCTTGCCCATGTACCCCCCTCGAATCGGCTGTGTACTGGCGCACACCGTACCGCCGTCATGAACCCGACCAACACGGGCCCCGCACATTTCCCTGACTTCGCGTGCGAACTGTCCTGATCCGTCCCGGAACGGCCGGCCCGGCGTTATGACTCCGTTGTCAGCAGGGGTCCCTGACCGGGCGTCACCGGTCGGCCGGCGCGGGCCGCGCGCATCCCCGCCCAGCGCTTGGCGGCCGGGAACGGCAGGTCGAACTGGTCCAGTACGCGGGCGGTGAGGTGGTCGACGATGTCGTCCACCGACTCGGGGTGGTTGTAGAAGGCGGGCATCGGCGGCACCATCCGGACCCCCATCCGGGAGAGAGCCAGCATGTTCTCCAGATGGATCTCGCTGAGCGGGGTCTCCCGGGGGACCAGCACCAGCCGGCGGCGCTCCTTGAGGACGACGTCCGCCGCCCGGCCCACCAGGCCGTCCGCGTAGCCGGCCCGGATGCCCGCCAGGGTCTTCATCGAGCAGGGCACGATCACCATGCCGTCGGTGCGGAAGGAGCCGGAGGAGATGGCGGCGCCCTGGTCCTCGGGGTTGTGCACCTCGTCGGCGAGGGCGGCGACCTCGCGGGCGGACCAGCCGGTCTCCAGCTCGATGGTGGTACGCGCCCAGCGGGACAGCACCAGATGGGTCTCCACGTCGGGCAGCTGCTTGAGCGCCTGGAGCAGCCGCACGCCGAACGGCGCCCCGGTCGCCCCGGTCATCCCCACGATCAGACGCATCCCCGCTCCGCTCCTCGCTCGACCTGCGACCAGGCCGGTCCTCTCCACGCTAGGGCGGCCCCGGGGGGCGATCGGGGTCTCCTCCCGACAGCCGATGTTCAAAATCGGTCAGGAAACCGGCGGCAGAGGGGTGCAACCGAAGGCCCGTCCGGGCCGTCCAGAGCATCGAGCCGCGCGCCCACCTCAGCGAAGGACCTGCCATGAGAACTCGGTTCCGCACCGCACGGCCTCTGCTCTGCGCACTCGCGGCAGCGGGCGCCGCGCTCGGCCTGGCCGCCTGCGACGGCGGGCATCCGTCCGCGGGCGGGGGCGCGGGCGGGACGACGAGCGCCGCACCGCTCGCCGGGGCGCCCACCACGGCGGCGCCCACCACCGCCCCGGCCACCGCGGCGCCCGCGGCCACCGCGCCCCGCACGGCGGCGCCCACCACGGCGGCCCCGGCCGCGAAGGCCCCCACCACGGCGGCGCCCACCACCTCGGCCTGCGCGAACCTCGCCGCGAGCAGCGCGGTCAAGGCGGCGGTGACCCGCGACTGGGGCGCGCAGTCCGTCCCCCGACTGCCGGACATCCAGCCGGTGCCGGGCAGCTTCTACTACGGGGTCTGCGCCGGGCACCTCTACGCGGCGGCCCGGTTCGCGCCGACCGCGGCCGCCGACGCGTCCGAGCGGACCGCCCTCCAGGACGAGGGCTCGGCCCGGAAGTACTTCATCTTCCGCGGCCCGGCCGGCTGGCGCCTCGCCGGCGGCGACGGGTTCCCCTCCACCGGCGGGTGCTCGATCGTGGTCCCCGCCGCGCTCGCCGCCGCCTGGCAGGACTGCCGTACTCCGTGAACGCGCCCCCCGGCGCCGCGTCAGAGGTGTGGTCCTGCGGCCCTGAGCTGGGTACGTTGGGGATCATGACGGCATACAAGACGGTGAACCCGGCGACCGGCGAGACCCTGAAGGAGTTCCCCGAGGCCACGGCGAAGGAGATCGAGGCGGCGCTGGCCGACTCGCACGCCGCCTTCCAGAGCTGGCGGCACTCCGCCGTCGCCGACCGCTCGGCGGTACTGCGCCGGGTCGGCGAGCTGTACCAGGAGCGCAAGGACGAGCTCGCCCGGATCATCAGCCTGGAGATGGGCAAGCCCTTCCGCCAGGCGCAGGGCGAGATCGACATCGTGACCACGATCTACCGCTACTACGCGGACGAGGGCCCCGGGTTCCTCGCCGACGAGGAGCTGTCGGTCAGCGGCGGCGGCACCGCCGTCGTCCGCACCACGCCGCTGGGCTCGCTCCTCGGCATCATGCCGTGGAACTACCCGTACTACCAGGTCGCCCGGTTCGCCGCGCCGAACCTGATGCTGGGCAACACGATCCTCCTCAAGCACGCGCCGAGCTGCCCGCAGGCCGCGCTGGCGATGGAGCGGATCTTCGCCGACGCGGGCCTCCCGGCCGGCTGCTACATCAACGTCTTCGCCACCAACGAGCAGGTCGCGGACATCATCGCGGACCCGCGCAACCAGGGCGTCTCGCTGACCGGCAGCGAGCGGGCGGGCTCGGCGGTCGCCGAGATCGCCGGCCGCAACCTCAAGAAGTGCGTGCTGGAGCTGGGCGGTTCGGACGCCTTCATCCTCCTCGACACCGAGGACGTGGCGAAGGCCGCGAAGATGGCCGCGGCCGGCCGGCTCGGCAACGCCGGGCAGGCCTGCAACTCGCCCAAGCGGTTCATGGTGCAGCAGGACATCTACGAGGACTTCGTCCGGGAGCTGACCGCCGCGGTGTCCGCGGTGCAGCCGGGCGACCCGCTGGACCCGAAGACCAGGTTCGGCCCGCTCTCCTCGCAGGCCGCGGCGGACCGGCTGCTGGAGCAGCTGAAGGACGCCATCGACAAGGGCGCGACGGTGCACACCGGCGGCGGAAGGGTGGACGGCCCCGGCGCCTACGTCCAGCCGACCGTGCTGACCGGGATCACCCCCGAGATGCGCGCCTACACCGAGGAGCTGTTCGGCCCGGCCGCGGTCGTCTACCCGGTGGCCGACGAGGACGAGGCGGTCGAGCTGGCCAACAGCTCGCCGTACGGGCTCGGCGGCGCGGTGTGGAGCCAGGACGTGGAGAAGGCGAAGTCGGTCGCGGACCGGCTGGAGACCGGTATGGTCTGGATCAACGGCCTCTCCGGCACCCAGGCGGACCTGCCGTTCGGCGGCATCAAGCGCTCCGGGATCGGCCGCGAGCTCGGCAAGTACGGGATGGCCGAGTTCGTCAACAAGAAGCTGATCCGCGTCGAGCGCTAGGCGGCGCCGCCTGCCCGGTGCCGGTCGCCCGGTGCCGGTCCGCCCGGTCCCGGTCCGCGCCCCGGCCCGGCGCGGTTCCCCGCGCCCCTCGGCCGCGCCCTTCGGCGTTCGAGGGGCGCGGCGTCCGGCCGGCGGGCCGCCGTCGCGATAGCGTCGATCGGGTACGACCGACCCACGCGATCCCCGGAAGGACTCCCCCATGTCCAAGCCCCCGCTTCCGCAGTCCGCGCAGGAGTTGCTGGCGCGGCCGAACCCCGCCGTGATCACCACCCTGCGCCCGGACGGGCAGCCGGTCTCCACCGCCACCTGGTACCTGTGGGACGAGGGCCGGGTGCTGGTCAACATGGACGAGGGCCGCAAGCGTCTTGAGCACATCCGCAACGACCCGCGGGTCACCCTCACCGTCCTGGACGGCGAGCAGTGGTACACCCACGTCAGCATCGTCGGCCGGGTCGAGGAGATCACCGAGGACACCGACCTCTCGGTCATCGACCGGCTGTCCGAGCAGTACCTCGGCAAGCCGTACGCGGTCCGCGACCGGAAGCGGTTCACCGCCGTCATCGCCGTGGACCGCTGGCACGGATGGGGCTCGATGAAGGACAGCTCGCAGGTCGGCTGAGGTCCCGGCGCCTCCGCACCGAAGCGCTCCCCCGGCCGCCTGCCATATGGTGGCCGGGTGAGCATTCTCGATGGCGCCCGCACGGGCATGAACCCCGACATCCGTCCGCAGGACGACCTGTTCGGCCACGTCAACGGCCGGTGGCTGGAGACGGTGCGGATCCCCGACGACCGGTCCAGCTGGGGGCCGTTCGTGCAGCTCTCCGACCAGGCGGAGCAGCAGGTCAAGGAGATCATCCAGGACCTGGCCGGCTCCGCCGACGGAGCGGGGGCCGCGCTGGACACCGAGGCCGGGAAGATCGCCGCACTGTACAACTCGTTCATGGACGAGGAGGCGGTGGAGGCCCGCGGTCTCGACCCGGTGCGCCCGCAGCTCCGGCAGGTCGACGAGCTGACCGATCTCCGCCAACTGGCGGCCTTCCTCGGCGCGTTCGAGCGCGAGGGCGGCTCCGGCCTCTTCGGCTCCTATGTGGACAGCGACGACCGGGACGCCGACCGGTACCTGGTCAAGATCGTCCAGGGCGGCCTCGGGCTGCCCGACGAGTCGTACTACCGCGAGGAGAAGTTCGCCGAGGCCCGGGAGAAGTACCTGGCCTACCTCACCGGGCTGTTCGAGCTGGGCGGGGTGCCGGAGGCGGCGGCCGCCGCGGCGACCGTGCTCCGCATCGAGACCCGCCTCGCCGAGGGCCACTGGGAGCGCGCCGAGACCCGCGACGTCCAGAAGACCTACAACCTCACCACCCTCGACGAACTCAAGGCGCTGGCCCCGGAGTTCGACTGGAGCGGCTATGTCGCCGCGCTCGGCGGCTCGGACGCGACGATCGCCGAGACCGTCGTCCGCCAGCCCTCCTACCTGGGCCACCTCTCGGCGGTGCTCGCCGAGGTCCCGGTCGAGGACTGGAAGCAGTGGGCGCGGGCGCGGGTGCTGCGCGCCGCCTCCCCCTTCCTCTCCTCGGCCTTCGTCCAGGCCGACTTCGACTTCTACGGCAAGGCCCTGAACGGCACACCGGAGCTGCGGGCCCGCTGGAAGCGCGCGGTCTCCTTCGTGGAGGGCTCGATCGGCGAGGCGGTCGGCCGGGAGTACGTCGCCCGGCACTTCCCGCCGTCGTCCAAGGCGATGATGGACCAGCTGGTCGAGAACCTGCTGCGGGCCTACCGGCGGTCCATCGAGAACCTCGACTGGATGACCGAGGAGACCAAGCAGCGGGCGTACGAGAAGCTGGAGACCTTCCGGCCGAAGATCGGCTACCCGGACGAGTTCCGCGACTACAGCGCCCTCACCGTCACCGCCGACGACCTGCTGGCGAACGCGCGGGCGGCGGCCGCCTTCGAGACCGACCGCGAGCTGAGGAAGATCGGCTCGCCGGTCGACCGCGACGAGTGGTTCATGCTGCCGCAGACCGTCAACGCCTACTACAACCCGGGCACCAACGAGATCTGCTTCCCGGCCGGCATCCTCCAGGAGCCGTTCTTCTCGCCCGAGGGCACGATGGCCGAGAACTACGGCGGGATCGGCGCCGTCATCGGCCACGAGATCGGCCACGGCTTCGACGACCAGGGCGCGCAGTACGACCCCAAGGGCAACCTCAACGACTGGTGGACGCCGGAGGACAAGGCCGCCTTCGAGAAGAAGTCAAAGGCGCTGATCGAGCAGTACAACGGCTTCTCACCGCGGGCGCTGCCCGGGCAGCACGTCAACGGCGCGCTGACGGTCGGGGAGAACATCGGCGACCTGGGCGGGCTGACGATCGCCCACAAGGCGTACCTCATCGCGCTGGAGGACCTGGCGGAGGAGGAGAAGAAGGAGCAGGCGGACTCCCGGTCGCTCTTCCTCAACTGGGCCTACGTGTGGCGCACCAAGCGCCGCAAGGAGCAGGAGGAGCAGTACCTCACCATCGACCCCCACTCGCCGCCGGAGTTCCGCGCGAACATCGTCCGCAACCTGGACGAGTTCCATGCGGCGTTCGGCACTCGCGAGACGGACGCGCTGTGGCTGGCGCCGGAGGAGCGAGTCCGCATCTGGTAGCGCCGCAGGCGCGCCTTCGCGCCGCAGGCGCGCCTTCGCGCCGCAGGCGCGTTCTTGCGCCGCAGGCGCATTCAGGGGCGCGGGGAACTGCGCGGCCAACCGACTACGGCGCCGCACCCGGATACGGAGCCTGGGCTGCAACCCAGTCGCCGTCGCCGAGTGCGGCGCCGTAGCGCGCGGCCGCGCAGTTCCCCGCGCCCCTGAATGCGCCTGCGGCGCGAAGGTGCGCCTGCGGCGCAAGAGGGCTATGCGTGGGTCTTCGCCAGCAGGTCCAGGATCTCCTGGGTCGTCGCCGTCTCCCCGAGACGGGGGAAGATCTTCGCGATGGAGTTCGCGTGCGCCTCGGCGTCCATGTCGGTCATCGCGTCGGTCGCCAGCGCCACGTGGTAGCCGTGCTCGTGCGCCTGCCGCGCGGTGGACTCGACGCCGATGCTGGTCGCCACGCCGGTCAGGACGATCTGGGTGACACCGCGCCGGCGCAGCTGCAGGTCCAGGTCCGTGCCGTAGAAGGCGGACCAGTTGCGCTTGGTGACGACGATGTCCTCGTCGTGTCCGGCGAGGGCGTCGGAGATGACGTCCCAGCCCTCCGGGAAGGACGGCGTGCCGCCGCCGGCCGCGTCCGCGTCGGTACGGCCGGGGGTCCAGTCCGCCCCGTCGGCGGCGGTGGTCACCCGGACCAGCACCACCGGCAGCTTCCGGGCGCGGAACGCCTCGGCCAGTTCGACGTTCTTGGCCAGCACGTCGCTGGTGGGGTTCGGGGCGCCGGGCGCACCCAGGATGCCGTTCTGCAGGTCGATGACGACGAGCGCGGTCTTCGGGTCGATAGTCGTAAGAGGCATGCCCTCCACGATAAATCCTTCAGTTTGAACTGTCCAGTTTGACTTGATGGACTTCGCTCGCCCCTCCGCCCGCGAAACACGATTCGGCAACAAGGAGGGAGGTCCGGTCGTGGCGGCTGGTCCGCTCACAGGTTCGTCGGCCATGCTTCCTCCCGTGGAAGAACGCCCTGGAGCTCAGCTGAACCGCGTCCCGGCACCGGCACTGGATCCCGCCCAGGTCCCGGGTCTGATCACCCCCGCACCGGCCGAGGCCGCCAAGGCGGGTGCCGTCACGGCGGACAAGCCGCCGGCCCCCGCCGAGAAGCCGGCGGACGACACGAAGGCGGCGCCGGACGCCGGCGCGACGCCGGACGCCGAGGCCGACGACACCTCCGCCTCGGCAGAGGCGGAGACGGACGCCGAGGCGGACGCGGAGCAGGACGCCGCCCCCTCCGACGGCCCCAGCTTCGAGGCCGGGGACCATCGCGGCGGCGTGGAGATCGACCCGACCGGCGTGCGGTTCCGGCTGGACGAGGAGTCCGCGGAGTTCAGCTGGCCGGAGATCGGCGCCGTCGAGTACAGCACCGGGCGCTTCCCCAGCCGGCTGACCGTGACCGTCCACACCACCGAGCGGCACAGCTACCCGGCCGACGTCCAGAGCGGTTCGCGCTCCACCATCAAGGAGTGGACCACCCAGCTGGACAAGGTGCTCGACGCCTACCTCCCCGAGTGACCCCGGTCCCGACTCCGGTCACCAGCGGGCGATGTGACGCTCCATCACCCCTCGCCCGCCGGTGAGCTCGATCCCGCCCGGCAGCCTGCCGCGGTAGCCGCCGAAGGGCTGTCGGTACGCGCTGTCGACGACCACCAGCCGGTCCCGGCGGGCGCGTTCGGCCTCGGCGGTGAACCGCAGCTCCGTTCCGCCGCCGGTGACGGTGGTGAGGTCGCCGGAGAACTCCACCGCCGGGACCTCGCGCGCCTCCCCGTCCACCCAGACCGTGCGTTCGGAGGCGGAGCGGGCGTCGTGGATCCCGGAGACCAGGTTCCAGCGGACGTCCCGCCCGTCCGGGGTGCTGCCGGCGCCGGCGCTCCAGTACCAGGCGGTGCGGCGGGCGTGGTGCCCGGCCGACTCGTCCAGCAGTCCCGGCTCGCCGGCCAGCTCCCGCACGTCGCCGCCGGGCAGGAGGACCCTGCCGTGCGCGCGGACCGGGGTCTTGCGGGTCCAGATCGGGTAGCCGCCGTGCCGGGACAGGACGGCGACCGGCTCGCCGTCCTGCAGGAACTCGACCTCCGCGCGGACGCCGTCGTGGCCGAAGTCGGCGCCCTCGGGGGTGACCCGCACCGCGCGCCTGCGGACGGTCCGCTCGTACAGGCCGCCGGTCCCCATCGCCCTGTCGTGCACCGCCCAGAAGCTCTGGACGGCTCCCGCGATCTCCACCAGCCCCACGCAGAGCTGGAGTTCGGAGCCGAAGACCGCCGCGTAGGTCCAGCGCTTGAGCGGGCGCAGGCCCAGTATCCGGAGCGGGGGCAGCCGCTCCAGGTCGTAGGCGGCGCCGGGCCCGGTCGGATTGGCGGCGGCCGCCGCGCCCACCGCCCGCCAGGGCAGGGGGTGCGGCGGGGGCGGGGTCTGGGGATCGCTCATAGCCGGCGAGCTTAGTTCGGGCCCCGGTGGGACGTCCCGGGGAGGATCAGGAGGCCTCGGCCCTCCCGGCCTCGGCCCTGCCGACTTCGGCCCTCCCGGCCTCGGCCCTCCCGGCGTCGACGCCGTTGCGCACCGGGCCCTTCGCGCGGACCGTGGCCACCAGGGTGTCCTGCCCGGCCAGGCCGGAGTCGTGCGGCCACAGCGGGGTGAAGCCGCAGCCGGACCAGAGTCCGCGGCTGAGCAGCATCTCGTCCTCGAAACCGTGGGCACGGTAGAGGTCGCGGACGTACTGCTCCTGGTAGGCCACCGCGAGTTCGGGCACCTTCCGGGAGGAGACCCGGGCCGGGCCCATCGCGTACCGGAAGCTGCGCTGCACCGGGGCCTTGGCGCGGGCGATCACCTCGGGCGGCGGCAGCAGGTGGTAGCTGGCGAAGCAGCGCCCGCCGGGTTTCAGCACCCGGGCCAGCTCGCCGAGGTAGTTGTCCACCTCCTCCGGCAGCATGTGGGTGAAGACCGAGATGAGGACGGCCACGTCGAAGGTGTCGTCCGGGTACGGGAAGCGGTACTCGCGGGCGGGCACCCGGCCCTCCGGGTGGTACTCCTTGTTGTGGACGTCGGCCAGGGTGAAGCGGACGTTCCCGTGCGGGGCACGGACGTTGGCGGTGCACCAGGAGATGCCGTCCGGGACGATGTCCAGGCCCTCGTAGCCGCCCTCGGCGTCCAGGTAGCCGGCCATCGGGATGGCGAGCCGGCCCATGCCGCAGCCCACGTCCAGCACGTGCGAGGACGGGGTCAGGCCGGCCACCTCGCGGAGGGCGTCGCGCAGGGTCTCGCCGCTGGCGGCGAAGTCGCGGACGCCCCCGGTGTAGGTGTCGGCCTTGTTCGGCAGCGAGTCGTCGCGGCGGCCGAGGAAGCGGTCGGCGAGGTCGACCGGCGCGAGGTACGCGCGGCGCAGCCCCCAGCGCAGGCGGCGGGGCAGCAACGGCAGCAGGCCGGTGGTGAACCAGGCCTGTTCGAGCAACCGGATGCGCAGCAGTTCCAGAGCGCTCACGGCGCGTCCGATCGGCGTTCTGAGCAGGTGCAGCGGATTCATCGGCCCCCGTCCCCGGTCTCCCCCAAAGCGGCGCGGCTGTCCGCGCCTCCTCCCGAGCCGCAGAATGCCACGGCGGCCACCCCGGCAAAACCGCCCCCGCGACAAGTGGTGCCGCCCCCTTCGCTTCCCTCTCCCCGAAGGCCTCCGGCACCCCGCCGGGCGCGGCATCGCAGGCGCGCAAGGGGCGCGGGGAATCGCGCGGCCCGCGCGGAACGGCGCCGCAGGCGGCGACGGCGCTCTGCTTGCCGCCCGCTGGCCGTTGCCTTCGGCAGGGGCCGGAGCCGGCTGGGCGCGCACTTCCCCGCGCCCGTTGCCCCGCTCGCGCCCGCGGCGCTCCGCGCCCCGCTCAGCGGCAGTCGCGCTGCGCGGCGAAGAGGCTCGGGGGGAGGCCGTCGGCGACGCGGCGGAAGTTGGCCTCCATCAGGTCGCCGAGCTGCGCCGGGTCCCACGGACCCGTGGTGTTGAGCTGGCGGACGATCTCCGGGTTGGCGTAGAGGCCGACCTCGTACCCGCGCGCGCTCAGCACCCGCCCGGTGAGCCACCGCGAGCGCTTCGAGGCCAGATACACCGCGAGGGGTGCGATCTGCTCGGGCGAGCGCGCCGGATCGGCCGCCCGCTCGGCCGCCGATCCGGCCACCGCCCGCCTGTCCTCGGGGACGGTCGCGGTCATCCGCGTCTCCGCGCCCGGGGCGATCGCGTTGGCCGTGACCCCGTACCGGGCCAGCCCCTGGGCCAGCGAGTAGGTGAGGCCGACGATGCCCATCTTCGCCGCCGCGTAGTTCGGCTGGCCCGGCGAGCCGTCGAGGCCGGAGACCGAGGTGAAGTTGATGATCCGGTAGTCGCCCTCGGCGTTGCGCTGCTGCCGCCAGTACTGGCTGGCCGACCGGATCGTGGAGTAGTGGCCGCGCAGGTGGACCCGGATCACCGCGTCCCAGTCCTCCTCCTCGAGGTTGAAGATCATTCGGTCCCGGAGGATCCCGGCCACGTTCACCAGCACGTCCAGCGTGCCGAACTCGTCCACCGCGGTGTCGATCAGCCGCCGCCCGACGGCGGTGTCGGCGACGTCGCCGCCGTCCGCCACCGCCCGGCCGCCGGCCTTGCGGATCCCGGCGGCGATCTCCTCGGCGGGGCCCGCGTCGCCTCCGGTGCCGTCGGCCGCACCGCCCAGGTCGTTGACGACCACCGCCGCGCCCTCGGCGGCGAAGCGGCGGGCGATCGCCGCTCCGATCCCGCGGCCCGCGCCGGTCACCACTGCCACTCGTCCGTCCAGCAGGCCCATGCGCAACCCCTTCGTCGCGTGTCTCACGGTGCGTCGCTGACGCCGCGTCAGCCAGACGCTTCGAGGCTAATCAGACGAAGTTCGTCTGCAAAGGGGGCCGGCGCCGGCGAGGACGAAGTCCACCACCCGGCCGATGAACTCCTCCGGGTCCGCGGCCAGTTCGGCCGTGCGGTCGGCGGGCATCAGCAGCACGTGGTGGAGGACGGTGCCGGAGAGGGCGTCCATCACCATCGCCGGGGAGGTCCCGGTCGGCAGCTCACCGCGCTCGACCGCGCGCAGCACCACCGCGCGCCCGGCGGCGATGCTCTCCCGCCGCACGCCGTCCAGCGCCTCGCCCAGCACCGCCGGGTAGACCTTCACCTCCACCATCGCCCGCAGCGCGGCCGTGCCGTGCGGGCCCAGGTAGCGGAGGCAGAGGTTGCGGGCGATGTGCGCCAGCTGCTCCCGCAGCGGTCCCTCCCCGGCGAGGCCGGCCGGCATCGGCTCGTCCTCGTGCCGGAGCGCCCGCACCGCGGCGGCGACCAGCGCCTCCTTGGTCGGCCAGCGGCGGTAGATGGCGGCCTTGCCGACCCGCGCCCGGCGGGCGACCGCGTCGATGGTGAACCCGCCCCAGCCGACCTCCCCGTAGACGTCGAGAGCGGCGCCGATCACCTTGGGCTCGATCTCGGCGTCCGGCGGCCGCCCGGGCCCGCGCCCACCCGGCGCTGGTCGACTCTCCGTCACCCCGCGCATTCTGCCACCCGGGGGGCGCCCGCCCCGGGGCGGCGCGGTGGTGTGCCGTGGTGGTGCGGCGCGGTGGTGCGGCGGTCACCGTGCGCGGGTAGCGTCCGCTCATGCGCCAGCCGAGCCCCGCCCGCGCCCGTACCCTCCACGGCATCCTCGACGACCCGGCCCCGCCGCACGCGCCGGCGCTGGTCTGCGGCCGGCACGCCTGGGACTTCGGCGAGTTGAGGGAGCGGGTGGAGGCACTGGCCCGAGGGATCGCCGCCCGTACCGCGCCCGGCGACCGGGTGGCCGTGCTGGCGCACAACCGGGCCGAGTACGTCCTCGCCTACTACGCCGTCCCACGCGCCGGGCGGGTCCTGGTACCGCTCAACCCGCGGTTGCACCCTGCCGAGTGGGCGGAGCAGCTGGCCCGCGCCGGCGCCCGACTGCTGCTCGCCGAGGGCGGGCTGGCCGAGCGGCTGCCGCCGGCGGAGTCCCGGCACTCCGTCCCCCGCGTCCTCTTCGACGGCCCGGACTGGGACACGCTGCTGTCCGCTCCGCCCCCGCCCGGGGGTTTCCCGCCCGACGACCCGGACCGCCCGGCCTGGCTGCTCTTCACCTCGGGGAGCACCGGGCGCCCGAAGGGGGTCCGGCTGACCCACCGCAGCCTGCTGGCCGCCGTCCGCTCCACCCGGTACGGCCGCCCGGTGGACCGGGACGCGGTCTTCCTCACCCCGTTCCCGCTCTGCCATGTGGCGGGCTACCAGGTGCTGATGCACCATCAGGCCGGCCGTCCGGCGGTGGTGATGCGCCGATTCGAGCCGGACGGGCTCCTCGACCTCGCCGACCGGCACCGGGTGACCAGCCTCTCGCTGGCGCCGACCATGATCGACGCGCTCCTCGACCACCTCGCCGCCGCCCCGCCCGAGCGGACCGCCGCCCTGCGCGCGACCGTCCGCACCATCGGCTACGGCTCCTCGCCGATCAGCCCGCGGCTGCTGCGCCGCTGTGTGGAGACGCTGGACTGCGACCTCAACCAGGGCTACGGGTCCACCGAGCTCTCCGGCAACGCCGTCTTCCTCGGCCCGGCCGAGCACCGGGCCGCCGCTGCCGACCCGGGCGCCGCCGCGGGCGAGGGGCGCGGCGGGCTCCTCGGCGCCGCCGGCCGCCCGGCGCCGGGGGTGGAGCTGCGCATCGTCGACCCCTGGGACGAGGCCGGCCTCACCGACCGGCCGCCGGGCGCCGTGGGCGAGCTGGCCGTCCGCGCCGAGCAGCTCTGCGACGGCTACTGGGACGATCCGTCCGCCACCGCCGCCGCGTTCCGCTCGGGCTGGTTCCGGACCGGTGACCTGGCCCGGATCGACGAGGCCGGCTATCTCCACCTCACCGACCGGAAGAAGGACGTGATCGTCACGGGCGGCGAGAACGTCAGCGCCCGGGAGGTGGAGGCCGTACTGCTGGAGCATCCGGCGGTCGACCGGGCGGCGGTGGTCGGCGTGCCGGACCCGCGCTGGGGCGAGCGGGTCTGCGCGGTCCTGGTCCCGGTCCCGGCCCCCGGCGTCCCCTCTCCCGACCCCGACGAGCTGACCGCGCTGTGCCGGGGCCGGCTGGCCGGCTTCAAGGTCCCCCGGCGCGTCGTCCTGGCCGACGCCCTCCCCCTGACCGGCACCGGCAAGGTCGCCAAGGGCGTGCTGCGGGAGCGGCTGGCCGCCGCGGGCGACTGAGCGGCGGCACCGAGCCGACCCCCGCCGCCCCCCGCCGGCGCTCAGGGACGCGAAGGGGCTCCTGCCGGCGCCGTTCCCGCCCCCTCGGACCGTGCGGTCGCCGCCCGATGCGCGGCGATCAGCGCCGCATACGCGCGGCCGCTGGACTTCATCCTGCGGCGCTGGGTCTCGAAGTCGACGTGCACCAGGCCGAATCGCTTGTCGTAGCCGTAGGCCCACTCGAAGTTGTCCAGCAGCGACCACACGTAGTACCCGTCGACCGGCGCACCGGCCTCCGCCGCCCGCGCGCACGCCGCCAGATGCTCCGTCAGATACCGGGCGCGCTCCGGGTCGTGGACGCTGCCGTCCGGCCGGACGGTGTCCGGGTAGGCGGCACCGTTCTCGGTGACCAGCAGCCGCCGGGCGCCGTACTCCCGGGTCAGCCGCAGCAGCAGCTGCTCCAGTCCGGCCGCGTGCACCTCCCAGTCCATTCCGGTACGCGGCCCCGGTCCCGGCACCTGCCGGATCCGCGGCATCGCGGCGGCCGGGTCCGGGTCGTCGGCGATCAGCTGGCGGAAGTAGTAGTTGACGCCCAGCCAGTCCAGCGGCTGGGCGATCACCGCCTGGTCGCCGGCCCGCTCGGGCAGCTCCGCGCCGTGCGCGGCGTACTCGGCGCGCATGTCGGCCGGGTGGCCGCGGCCCAGCACCGGGTCCAGCCACCAGCGGTTGATGTGGCCGTCGGCGCGGACGGCGGCGGCCCGGTCGGCCTCGCTGTCGGTGGCCGGTTCGCAGGGGCTGAGGTTGTTGACGATGCCGATCCGGACCGGCCCCGGCGAGGCCGCGCGCACCGCCTGCACGGCGAGCCCGTGGCCGAGCTGGAGATGGTAGGAGGCGCGGACCGCGGCCACCGGGTCGGTGAGCCCGGGTGCCATCCTCCCCTCCAGATGGCCGATCCAGGCCACGCAGAGCGGCTCGTTGACCGTGCACCACTCGGTGATCCGGTCGCCCAGCCGGGCGGCGGCCACGGCCGCGTACTCGGCGAAGGCCTCCGCCGTGGCGCGCTCCGGCCAGCCGCCGCGGTCCTGCAGGGACTGCGGGAGGTCCCAGTGGTAGAGGGTGGCGTTGGGCCGGATCCCGGCGGCGAGGAGGGAGTCGGTGAGCCGGTCGTAGAAGTCCAGGCCGGCCTCGTTGGCCTTGCCGGTGCCGTCCGGCACGATCCGGGGCCAGGCGAGCGAGAACCGGTAGGAGTCGACACCGAGCTCGCCCATCAGGGCGAGGTCCTCGGGCCAGCGGTGATAGTGGTCGCAGGCGGTCTCGCCGGTGTCGCCGTTGTCGACGGCGCCGGGCCGCGCGCAGAAGGTGTCCCAGATGGACGGCGTCCGGCCGTCCTCGGCGACGGCCCCCTCGATCTGGTAGGCGGAGGTCGCCACGCCCCAGGCGAAGCCGGGGCCGAAGGCGGTGGTGTCGGGCGCGGGCATGCGTCTCCCAGAGTGGGTGTGCGTGGAGGGGTGCGGGGTGCGGGGTGTGGAGTGGAGAGGTGGCTGACCGTGGACCGGAGCGGAGCGGCCCGGCTGGGCCTACTTGACGGATCCGGCCGTCAGCCCGGCCACCAGATACCGCTGGAGCAGCAGGAAGCCGACCACCACCGGAACGCTCACCACCAGCGAGGCGGCCATGATCTGGTTCCAGAAGACGTCGTTCTGCGAGGCGTAGTTGCGCAGACCGACGGCGAGCGTCCGGGTGGAGTCGTCGGTCATCACCGAGGCGAAGAGCACCTCGCCCCAGGCCGTCATGAAGGAGTACACGGCCACGGTCACGATCCCCGGCACGGCCGCCGGGACGACCACCCGCAGCAGCGCCCCCACCGGGCTGCAGCCGTCCGCCATCGCGGCCTCGTCCAGCTCGCGCGGTATGGAGTCGAAGTACCCAACCAGCATCCAGATGGAGAAGGGCAGGGTGAAGGTGAGATAGGTGATGATCAGCCCCAGCCGGGAGCCGGAGAGCGCGACGCCCGTGGTGGTGCCGATGTTGACGTAGAGGAGGAAGAGCGGCAGCAGGAAGAGGATCCCGGGGAACATCTGGGTGGACAGCACGGTGACGCTGAACACCTGCCGCCCGGGGAAGCGGAAGCGGCTGACCGAATAGCCTGCCAGGATCGCGATCGCCACCGAGATCACGGTCGAACAAGCCGACACCACAAGGCTGTTGACGAAGTAGTGGGCGAGCGGCACGGTCGACCAGATCTGCGCGTACGGCGCCAGGGTGAGATGCCGGGGCAGCCACTCGAAGGCGGACTGGACGTCGCGCAGCGGCTTCACCGAGCTGCTGACCATCACCCAGACCGGGACCAGGGTGAAGACGGTCAGCAGGGTGAGCCCGATCCGCCTGGTCCACAGGAAGCTGCGGGGCGGCGCCATCGGCGAGCGCCGGCGGGGCTGGACGGAGAGGTCAGACATCGGCCCTGGTCCTCCGGTTGGTCAGCAGCAGATAGCCGGCGGTCACCACCAGCAGGAAGAGCAGCAGCAGCACGGACATCGCCGACCCGGAGCCGAAGTTCCAGCTCTCGAAGGAGGTGTCGTAGATCTGCAGCGACAGCAGGTCGGCCTGTTTGGGGGCGACGTTGCCGAAGAGGACATAGGGGGTGTTGAAGTCGTTGAAGTTCCACAGGAACAGCACCAGCACCAGCACCTGGTTGACCGGCCGGAGCTGGGGCATGGTGATCCGGCGGATCCGCTGCCACACACCGGCGCCGTCGATCGCGGCGGCCTCGTAGAGCTCGCCGGGGATGTTCTGCAGCCCGGCGGTGACCACCAGGAAGGCGAACGGCCAGGTGCGCCAGACCGCGGTCGCGGTGAGCGCCCAGAAGCTGTTCCCGCCGATCAGCCAGAACGGCGCGGTGTGGAAGAGATGGAGGTCGCGGACGAGCAGGGTGTTCACCAGCCCGGTGTCCCGCTGGAACATGAACTCCCAGGTGATCGCGGCGGTGTAGGCGGGGAGGGCGTACGGCACCAGGAAGCAGGTGCGCAGCAGCCCGCGGCCGCGGAACGGGTCCTGGAGGAGCAGCGCGGCGGAGGTGCCGATCAGGCAGGACACCGCCACGGTGAGGACGGTGAAGGCGAGGGTGATCAGGAAGGACTGCAGCAGCGCCTTCCCGACCGCCCCGTTGAAGTCCAGCGCGAAGCGGTAGTTGGCCAGTCCGGCGGAGGGGGCCGCGCCCCAGTTGCGGATGAAGAACTCGGTGAGCTGCTTGAAGGACATCACGATGCCGGTGACCATCGGCACGATGTGCACCAGCAGCTCGAAGAGGACGGCCGGCAGCAGCAGGAGGTAGGGCAGCACCAGCCGCCGCCCGCGCCGCGAACCACCGCCCCGGGCGGCCCGGGCGGCCCACCGCAGCCATCCGCCACGCCGAGCGGCACCGGCAGCCTCCGCTGTATCGCGGTGGTTACCCGCGTGGCCGGGCCGGTCGGGCTGGCCGGGCTGGGGAGGCCGGTCGAGCTCGCCTGGCTGGTCGGGCTGGGCGGCCCGGTCGGGCTCGCCTGGCTGGGCGGCCGGTCGGGCTCGCCTGGCTGGGCGGCCCGGTCGGGCTCGCCTGGCTGGGCGGCCCGGTCGGGCTCGCCTGGCTGGTCGGGCTGGCCGGGCTGGGCGGCCCGGTCGGGCTCGCCAGGCCGGTCGGGCTGGCGCGGAAGGGCCGGCCGGTCGGCCCGGCCGCCGGCGCCGCTCGCCCCGGCCGCGCGGGGTTCCGTCAGACCGCCGGCCTCGGTGCCGTCCGGCGCGCCCGTCGCGGCGTCGGTGCCGTCCGGCGCGTCGGCCGCGGCCCCGGCCGCGCCGGGGGCCGAGGCGTCGGCGGCCGGCGGGTCGGGAGCGGCGGCGCCGCGGCCGGGGTTTCCGCTGGTTCGAGGGGTCATCAGCCGCCCGCCTGGAGCTTCTGCTGGGCCTGGGTGAGCTCGGAGGAGACTAGTTGACCGGTGATCGGCTTGCCGGCCGCCGCGTCGGCGAAGAGGTCCTTCACCACCGCGCCGATCTGCGTCTCGAACTGGCTCTCCTGGGCGATCTCCGGCATCGGCGCCGCCGACCCGGCCAGCACCTGCTGGTACACCTTGGCGGACGGGGTCTGGAACGCCGGGTCGTCGTAGGCGTCCTTCACCGAGGGCAGCGACCCGTACGACTTGTTCAGCGCGATCTGCGTCGGCCGGCTGGTCATGAACTTCACGAACTTCAGCGCGGCCGCCTGGTGGTGGCTGGCGCTGAAGACCGACATGTTGATGCCGGCCACGATGGAGTCGACATGCTTGCTGCCGGCCGGCGGGCTCGCCGGGAACGGCACCGGCGCGACCCCGTACTGCCCGGGCTTCATCCCGTAGTTGGCGAGCGAGGCGTCCGCGGTCTGCCAGAGCAGCATCGCGGCCTTGCCGTTGGCGAAGTCCTGCACCGCCTCGGTGCCGTTGGAGTACTCGGCGTCACTGGGGTTGGCGATCTTGTCGGCCCCGACGAAGTTCACGTACTGCTGGATCGCCTTGACGTTCTGCGGGGTGTCGAAGGTCGGCTTCCCCGAGGCGTCGAAGAAGCTGCCGCCCTGCTGCTGGCTGAAGGTGAACGCGTGGTGGGCGTTCTCCGGCGTCTGCGCGCCCTCGACACTGACCCCCCACTGCCCGCCATGGGTCAGCTTCTTCGCGTCGGCGACGAACTGCTCCCAGGTGGCCGGCGGCTGGCTGATGCCCGCGGCCTTGAACATGGCCTTGTTGTAGTAGAGGCCGTAGGCCATGGAGTACAGCGGTACGCCCACCGGGTCCTTGCCGGCCGCGCCCGTCGCCGCCAGTGCCCCTGGCAGGAACCGCCCGGTGTCGCCGATCTGCTTCATCACGTCGGCGGACATCGGCAGGAACGCCCCGGTCGCCTGCAGTGAGGCCGACCAGGTGTTGCCGATGTTGACCACATCCGGCCCCTGCCCCGAACTGGCCGCCGCCAGGATCCGGTTGAGGAGGTCGTTCCAGCCGATCACCTGGAGCTTGACCTTGATGCCGGTCTGCTGGGTGAAGGCGTTCAGCTGCGGGGTGAGCACCTTGACGTCGTCGGCGATGGAGCTGCCCTGGTCGCTCGCCCAGTAGGTGATGGTCTGCGGACCGCTGGTGTCCTGTGCGGTGGTCGAGCCCCCCGAGCCCGACCCTCCGCAGGCTGCGGCCAGCAGCGCGGTCGCGGCACCCATCGCCGCCAGTGCGGTACGTCTCGTGCTGCGGAGCATGGCGTCCCTCCCGATACTTGCTTCACGGCTTAGTTCGGGGTGTGATTTAACTTCTGAACTAACCCCTCGTCAATGGTTGGCGCAGCATCAAATAGATTGAGCCACGAGGCAGCGGAGGCCGGCGCCCAGGGCGCCGACCGTGGAAGGGCGGGACCATGAACCGGCACAACGTTCGCGACCTGCGGCGGGCGAACCGCGCCCGGCTGCTGCGCCGGCTCTGGTTCCACGGACCGCTCAGCCGTCAGGAGTTGATCGCGGCCACCGGACTGAGCGCCGCCTCGGTGAGCAACGTGGTCTCCGAACTCCTGGACGCCGGGCTCGTGGTGGAGGCCGGGGCGATGGAGTCGGACGGCGGCCGCCCCCGCATCCTGCTGCGGATCGCCGCGGACCGGCAGCAGGTGGTCGGCGTGGACGTCGGCGAGACGATGATCCGCGTGGAGCGCTTCGACCTGGCGCTCACCGAGCAGGCCCGGACCGAGATCCCGGTGCCCGCCGGGCGCCTGGACCCGGAGGCGGTGGTCCGCGGGATCCGGGACGGACTGGGGCAGATCCTCGACCCGGACGGCCCCGGGCTGCTCGGCGTGGGGATCGGCGTGCCCGGCATCGTCCAGCACACCCCCGAGGCGGTGGTGCACGGCCAGACCGTCGGGTGGCAGGCGGTGCCCTTCGAGAAGCTGCTCCGCGAGTCCCTCCGGGAGAGCGGGGAGGTGTCCGCCGCGACCCCGATCCACGTGGACAACGGCGCCACCACGATGGGCCAGGCCGAGATGTGGTTCGGCGCCGGCCGCGGGATCCGCAACGCCGCCTTTCTCCTCCTCGGTTCGGGCGTGGGCGCCTCCGTCATCACCGACGGCGCCCCCTACCGGGGCCTGACCACCTCGGCCGGCGAGTGGGGCCACACCAACTCGGTGATCGGCGGCCGCCTCTGCCGCTGCGGCGCCTCCGGCTGCTTGGAGGCCTACATCAGCGGCCCGGCCGTCGCCGCGCGCTACGCGGAGGCGGCAGGGGACGCCCCCGGCGGGCCCGTCGGCTCCGGCGGCTCAGGCCAGCCCGGTGAGCACGGCGGGCCCGGCGCAGCCTCCGGTTCCGGCGGGCCCGGCGCCGGCGAGGAGCCGTGCGGCGAGCGTGACCTGCGGGCGATTCTCGCCGCCGCCGAGGCCGGGGACCGGGTCGCCCGCGAGGTCCTGGACGAGACCGCCGTCCACATCGGCACCGGGATCGCCAATCTGGTCAACCTCTTCAACCCGGAGCGGGTGATCATCGGCGGTTGGGCCGGCCTGCTGATCGGACGGCGACTGCTCGACCCGATCCGGGAGATCATCTCCCGCCAGGCCCTGGTGCTGCCCCGGGAACAGGCCACCATCGGACTCTCCGACCTCGGCCCGGACGCGGTCGCCAGGGGCGCCGCGACCCTGCCGGTCAGCCGCTTCCTGGACTCGGGGGGCGTACCGACCGGGAGCTGAGTCACCGTCAGGCCGTTCAGCCCGTCGAGCCGCTGGGCCTCCGGGCCGGTAGGCCACCCCGCCGCCAGGCCACCAGCCCGTCGGACCGTCAAGCCGTCAGACCACCGGGGCGTCAGCCCCGTCAGGCCGCCAGACCCCCGCGCCACCAGGCCGTCGGCCCGCCAGGCTCAAGCCACCGCCCGGTCCGGGTCCCGGTTGTAGCGGCGCAGTGACCATATGTACGAGACCACGGTGATCCCCGCGCACCAGGCCAGGGTGGCGATCACGTCCCCGCCGTGGACATGGCCCGTCAGCAGTCCGCGCACCGACTCGTTGAACGGGGTGAACGGCTGGTGCTGGGCGAACCACCGCAGGCCCACCGGCATCGTCGCGGTCGGCACGAAGCTGCTGCCGAAGAAGAGGAGGAGCAGGAGGATCATCGGGGTGTTGCTGGAGGACTCCACACTCTTCGCGGCCAGCCCCATCCCGACCGCCAGCCAGGTCACCGCGAAGGTGATCAGCGCCAGGATCCCGGCCGCGCCCAGCCAGCCGCCGGCGCCCCCGTGCGCTCGGAACCCCAGGCCCACCGCCCCCAGGGCGACGACCACCAGGGCCAGCATGCACTGCGTCCAGGCGCCGACCACATGCCCGGTCAGCACGGACCCCCGGGCGATGTCCATGGTGCGGAAGCGGGCGATGATCCCCTCCGTCATGTCCTTGGCCACCGAGATCGCCGTGGTCTGGGCGGAACTGGCCACCCCCATCAGCAGGATGCCGGGCAGGATGTAGTCCAGGTAGGCCTTCCGGCCGCCGGAGAGCGAGCCCAGCCCCTGCCCCATCGCGCCGCCGAAGACGTAGACGAAGAGCACCAGCACCACCAGCGGGGTCAGCACCAGGGCGAACGTCAGTGTCGGATAGCGCCGCATCCGCAGATAGCTGCGCCGGATCATGGTGGCCGAGTCGGCCACTGTGGTGTTGAACGTCGCAGCGCTCATCGCCGCGTTCCCCTCTCTGCGAGATCCTGCCCGCTCTGCCGGTCTTCGTGGTTCCGCTCCCGCCTGGCGGCCGCGTCCTGCTCGGCACTGCCCTCCCGGCCTCCCGGACGGCCGGTCAGCGCGAGGAAGACGTCGTCCAGGTCCGGGGTGTGGACGCTGAGGCCGTCAAGCTCCGCGTCCCCGATGCCCGCCCCGGCCAGCCGGTCGAGGAGGCCGCGCAGCGAGGAGAAGGTGCCGCCGCCATTGCCGTCGAAGGGCACGTCCAGGGCCAGTGCCTGCTCGTCCGCTGCGATGGAGGGCACCGACCGCACGGCCGAGCGGAGCGCCTGCGCGCCGGTGAACTGGAGGCGGATATGGCCGCCGGGGATCTGCCGCTTCAGCTCTGCCGGCGTGCCCACGGCGACCAGCCTGCCGTGGTCCAGCACGGCCACGGTGTCGGCCAGTTCGTCGGCCTCCTCCAGGTATTGGGTGGTGAGGAAGACGGTCACGCCGTCCTCCACCAGCTCGCGGATGATCGCCCACATGGTGCGCCGGCTGCGCGGGTCGAGTCCGGTGGTCGGCTCGTCCAGGAAGATCAGCCGGGGGTTCCCGACCAGGGTCATCGCCAGGTCCAGCCGGCGCTGCATACCGCCGGAGTAGGTGGAGACCGGCCGGTCGGCCGCCTCCACCAGGTCGAATCGGTCCAGCAGTTCGTCCACCCGGCGGCGCCCGGCGCTCCTGCCGAGATGACGGAGGGCGGTCATCAGCCGGAGGTTCTCCCGGCCGGTGAGCAGTCCGTCCACCGCGGAGAACTGGCCGGTGACGCCGATCGCGGCGCGCACCCCGTCCGGATCGCCGGCCAGGTCGCACCCGGCCACCTGGACCGCGCCGGCGTCGGCGGTGATCAGCGTGGAGAGGATCCGCACCACGGTGGTCTTGCCGGCGCCGTTCGGGCCGAGCAGCGCGTAGACGCTGCCCTCCGGAACCTGTATGTCGATCCCGTCCAGCACGGTCTTCTCTCCGAAGGCCTTGCTCAGGCCCACGGCACTGATCGCCAGGCTGCCGCCGGCGCGCTTGGGTATGGTCACCGTCTCGTCCCCCTCGTCCTGGGTGTCCGCCATGGGCGGTTTGGATGTCCTGTGGGATGTCCTGCTGGATGTCCTGGCGGTGGCGGGCGTCATGCGTCCGCCGGCTCCTCGTCCGGGGCCCGGGTGAGGATGATGTCCCCGTAGCTGGTGGAGGCGTGCAGCTCCGCGGTCTGGTCGTCGGCCGCGGGCGCGTCGGCGAGCCGCATCCGGTTGTCGACCCGGCCGAACTTGGTGGCCGCGTCCAGCCGGACGGCGGTGCCGCGGCCGATGCCGACCTCGATGTCGCCGAACGGGGTGCGGAGGGTGGAGACCCCCCGGACCAGCCTGCCGACCTGGACCGACCCGGCGGCGGTCTTGGCGACGACGCCCGCGCCCGCGCTGTCCACCTGGATCGACCCGTTGGCGGTGTTGACCCGGCATTCACCGCGGACGCCACCGACCCGGACGTTGCCGTTGGAGCTCTTCAAAACGGCCGTCCCGGCCACCGAGCCGATCCGGAGCTCCCCGGTGCCGGTACTCGCCTCGACTGTGCCGTCGGCCCGCAGGAGCGACACGTTCCCGGCCCCGGTCCTGATCTCGACCGCGCCGGTGTGCTCGACGTCGACGTCGCCGAAGCCGGTCTTCAGCCTGGTGTCGCCGAGGCGCCCGCTGATGCGGACGGCCGCCGCGGTGGCGTCCACCCCTATCGTCGAGTCGATCGGCAGCTCGATCAGCACGTCGAGGATGCCGGGTTTGTAGAAGAGGCCGATGGACCGCTGGCGCGGGGTCTTGACCAGCAGACCGGCCGCCGTCTGCTCGACCAGGCTCTGGGAGAGGGCCTTGGCGTCGGTCTCCCGCTCGGGGTCGCGCGGGGTGATCCGGACCAGGGTGTCGGTCCGCTCGCTCGCCTCGATCCGCAGGTCGCCCACGTCGAGCTCGGCGGTGAGCCGGATCGGGCCCGGGGTTTCGAAGGACTGCTCGATGGAGTGCGGGGTGCCTTGCCGCGTGCTCATGATGGGCTCGTCTCTCCTGAAAGGGCGTCAGGGCGCCAGGGAATCTTGGGCGCGGGGGGATGAGGTCGGGGGCGTCAGCGGATCCAGCCGGTGAGCCGGTCGCCGCCGCGGGGGAGCTGGCGCGCCCGGCGGGGCGCCCCGTCCTCCTCCAGGGCAGCCGCCGCGGCGCGCTGGAGCCAGGAGTTGACGGAGAGTCCGGAGCGCTGGGCGGCCTCCTCTATCCGGCCCTTCAGCTGTTCGGAGAGGCGGAAGTTGATCCGGGCGGTGCCCCCGCGCTCCTCCCCCTCCGATGCCTGGGACGACGGCGCCGGCTGCGCGGCGGAGGCGCCGGAGCCGGGCCCGTGGCCCGCACCGGGGCCGAGGTCCACCCGGAAGCCCGCGGCCCCGGCGCCCTCCGGACCGTAGTCGAAGTCGTAGTCGAAGCCGGGGGCGGGGACCGCGGGCGGGGTGACCGCGAAGCCGGGCTCCCGGCCGCGCAGCCGCAATTCGACCGAGCCGGGCGCGAGATCGCGGGTGATCTCGTCGGCGGCCTCGGCGAGGGCGTCGAGCAGTACCAGGCGGACGGCCGACTCGAGCGGGGCGGTGAGCCGCTCTGCGAGCGTCCGCGCCTCCTCGCCACCGGCGTCCGCGGCCACCGCCAGTTCGCGGCGGAGGTTCTCCACATGGGGCGTGAGGTCCATGACGCCATGGTGGCACCATCATGGCGCCACCACAAGTCCGAAGTGGCGCCGCCGAGGGATCCGCAGGTGTGAGACCCCGGCCGCACGCCCCCGTCGGCACCTCGGCGGGCCACCGCACGAGACGACCGGGCGTGCCCCCAGGGGCCGGCGCTCAGCGCACCCGGGCCGCCGCCAGCTGCTCGCCCAGCACCGCCGGCGCCTCCGCCAGCGAGGGCCCGTACCAGGTCAGATGTCGCCCACTCACGAGGGCGCTGGGGACTCCGGGGAAGGCCTCCGGGCCGTCGGACGCGGTGAAGCGGTACGGCTCGTCGGGCAGCACCACCAGTTCGGGGCGGGCGGCGAGCAGCCGGTCGAGGGCGATCCTCGGGTAGCGCTCCTCCTCCTCGGCCCACTGGTTCCGGACGCCGAGGCGGTGCAGCAGGTCGCCGGCGAAGGTGTCCCGGCCGAGGACAATCCAGGGGCGGCGCCAGACCGGCGCCACCGCGGCGACACTCCGGCGCGGCCCCGCGCCGGGCAGCGCGGCCCAGGCGGACTCGGCCTCGTCCAGCCACCCCGGCCGGGGCAGACCGCAGTCCGCGGTGAGCACGGAGTCGAGCTCGGCGAAGGCCTCCGGCAGGCTGCGCACCCGGGTCTCCCGGACCCGCAGGCCGGCCGCGCGGAGGGCGTCCAGGTCGGGCGCCCGGTTCTCCTCCTCGTTGGCCAGCACCAGGTCGGGGGCGAGCCGGACGATCTCGGCGACCCGCGGATTCTTGGTCCCGCCGATCCGCGGGGCGGCCAGGCCGACCGGGTGGCTGCACCAGTCGGTGACGCCGACCAGCAGCTCCGGTGCGCTCTCCGCGACCGCCTCGGTCAGCGACGGCACCAGCGACACCACCCGCCGTACCGGCCGCCGCCCGCTCCGTACCCCGCCGGACCCTGCCTGCCTCACTCCGGGTACCGCGCTCCCCCGCCGATGCCGCCGGCGCCGCCGCTGCCTCCGTCGGCGCCCGCGGACCCGTCGGCCCGCGCGGCGTCGTCCACGTGGGCGGCCGTCTCCTCCAGGCCGGCGGTGTCATCCGTGCCGGCGGTGTCATCCGCGCCGACCGTGTCGTCCACCCCGGCCGCGTCGTCCACGCGGTCCACACGATCCGCGCGGTCCACGCCGTCCACGCCGTCCACGCCGCCCCCGCCCTCGCGGGAGTCCGGCCCGTCTCCCAGCCGCATGCCGGTGACCAGGTCCGCGGAGACCCGCAGCACCCCCGCGCCGTCGCCCAACTCGACCCAGGAGGCCAGCAGTTCGCGGTAGCGCTCCAGCTCGGCCGGGTCGGTCACCGGCTCGGCGTATCCGGTCACCACCACGCTCCAGCCGCGGTGGGTGCGGGGGTCCACGTCGTCCGCCTCGTACAGCAGAACGCTTCCCGGCAGCAGGGCGGCGAGGGCGCTCCCCTCGCTGACCCGGACCAGGACGGCGCCCTCCCCGCGCCGGTCCACCACATGGTTGACGGGGCGGATGGCCGGCAGGGCGCGATGGGTGAAGACGGCCCGCCCCAGCGAGACGCTGCCCAGCAGGCGCAGCGACTCCTCGCGGGGCAGCGGTACCAGCCGTCCGGCTGTGGCGGTCACGGCGCGGTTTCCTCCCTCGCGGCAGTGCACAAGGCTTCAGAGTCTGCCCATCCGCCCGCGCGTCCGCCATGGGCCCATGGTCCCCATTGCGGACCCGTCCGGTCCGCCCCGCCGCGCGCCGACGGGCCGTCAACCGGCCTGGGCCGGAAGGACCGCCCGCACCCGGCGGCACAGTTCCTCGGGGACCAGCCCGAACTCCTCGACCACCCGCCGGGCCGGGCCGGCCCCGTCGAGGAGGCCCAGCAGGAGATGGCCGTCCTCGATCCGCCCGGTCCGCTGCGCCCCGGCGGCAGCCACCGACCGTTCCAGCGCCTTCCGCGCCGGGGGGTCGAACCGCAGCCGCTTCGCGCCGGAGCGCGCATCGGAGTCCGCGCCGGATCCCGCCCCGGCGCGCGTCCGGCGCCGGGAGAGCGCGCCCTCGCCGAAGCCCTCCTCCACCTTCTCGACCACCGCCTCCAGATCGATGCCGATGCTCTCCAGCGCGGCGGCGTCCTCCGGGCCGAGGCCCCGGTCGGCCCTGCGGACGGCGGCCCGCGCCGAGGGCAGGTCGAAGCCGGCGTCGAGGAGCAGCCGGACGGCCGGGTCCTCCTCGTCGTACAGCAGGCCGAGCAGCAGGTGCTCGGCGCCGATGCTGTCGTGGCGCAGCTGCCGCGCCTCCTCGCGGGCGTGCACCGTCGCGGCGCGCGCCCCGCTGCTGAACCTCTCCAACATGCCGGTCCCCTTCACTCTCCGCCGCGGCCGAAGCGCCGCCCGCCGCCGTGCTTCTTGTGCACCGCCTGCCTGCTGACGCCGAGCCGCTCGGCGATCTGCTGCCAGGTCCAGCCCGCCGCGCGGGCGTTGTCCACCTGGAGCCCCTCCAGCCGTTCGGCGAGCTCGCGGAGCGCGCGCACGGCGGTGAGGCCCACGGCTGGGTCCCGGCTGCCGGCGGCGTCGGCGAGCCGCCTGCTCTCCTCTGCACCCGTCATATTGTCAACATAGGTTGACAGGGAGAGCGTGTCAACCCCGGTTGACAGCTCGCCAGCAGTGCGAGCGGAAGGGCAGCTCGACGCCGGGCTGCTCGGGGGCGAGGCCGAACCGTCCGCAGAGCCACTCCCGCGCCTCGGCCAGCAGCTCCGCCCGGTCCTCGGGGGGCAGCATGATCACCCGGCTGTAGGTGCCCAGGAGGGCGGCCGCGTCGGCCGGCGAGTACCGCCGCGAGCAACCGAAGGACGCGTGCTCCAGATCGACGAACGGGCCGTCACCGGAACCGAGTTGACGCTTCAGCAGCTCGCCGCGGGCGACCATGTGCCGGTGCGGGGCGCCGTGGAGGCTGCTGTCCGCGGGCCCCGCGCCGTCGGTCGCGTCGAAGTCCCGGCGCCGGGTGAGGGCGTGCCACTCGCCGACCCAGTCGACGCCGGTGTCCAGCCCGTTCCACAGCACGCCGAGCCGCCCGCCGGGCCTCAGCACCCGTGAGATCTCCGGCACCGCCCGGTTGGCGTCGAACCAGTGCCAGGCCGCCGAGACCAGCACGCCGTCCAGCCCGCCGTCCGGCAGCGGGATCCCCTCCGCCGTGCCGGCCAGCGCGGGCACGGCCGGATTGCGCTGCTCCAGCACCGCCCGCATGCGGTCGTCCGGCTCCACCGCGACCACGTCCAGGCCGCGGGCCGCCAGCTCGGCGGTCAGCGTTCCGGCGCCGGCGGCGAGGTCCAGCACTCGCGCGCCGGGGCGGTCCGGGAGCGCCCAGTCCACCGCCGCCGGGCAGGGCGCGGGGCGCAGCCGCCCGTACTCCCCTGCCACCTCGCCGAAGGAACCCGACCGCTGCTTGCGCCGCTGCGCGGCGTCATTCGTCCCAGTCATGCCCCGAGGCTAATCGGCACGCCTGTGAGCAGGCGGTACGCCGCGGGGCGGCGCAGCGCTGCCGCGTTCCGCGACGGAAACCGGGCGGCAAACCGGCCGCCGTTGCCGACTGCGGCGCCGCAGCGGGCCGGGCAGGCAGTTCCCCGCGCCCCTCAAGGGCGCCTGCGGCGCGTGGGTGTGGGAAAGGCGGCGGGCCGCCGGGCCCGCCGACCGGGGTGGTCGGCGGGGGCGGCGGCCCGTGCGCTGCGCGGGGGTGGGCGTCAGCCGAGGGAGGCCAGCGCCTGGTTGAAGGTGGCGGAGGGCCGCATCACGGCGGAGGCCTTGGCCGGGTCCGGCTGGTAGTAGCCGCCGATCTCGGCCGGGCTGCCCTGCACGGCCAGCAGCTCGTCGACGATGGTCTGCTCCTGCTCGGCCAGCGTCTTGGCGATCGGGGCGAACGCCTCGGCGAGGGCCGCGTCCTCGGTCTGGCCGGCCAGCTCCTGCGCCCAGTACAGGGCGAGGTAGAAGTGGCTGCCGCGGTTGTCGATGCTGCCCAGCTTGCGGGCCGGCGACTTGTTCTCGTTCAGCAGGGTGCCGGTGGCCCGGTCCAGCGTCACGCCGAGGATCTTCGCCCGGCCGTTGCCGGTGACCTTGGCCAGCTGCTCGAAGGAGACGGCCAGGGCCAGGAACTCGCCCAGCGAGTCCCAGCGCAGGTAGTTCTCCTTGACCAGCTGCTGCACATGCTTCGGCGCGGAGCCGCCGGCGCCGGTCTCGAAGAGGCCGCCGCCGTTCATCAGCGGGACCACCGAGAGCATCTTGGCGCTGGTGCCCAGCTCCAGGATCGGGAACAGGTCGGTGAGGTAGTCGCGGAGCACGTTGCCGGTGACGGAGATGGTGTCCTCACCGCGGCGGATGCGCTCGACGGAGTACCGGGTGGCCTCCTCCGGGGTCTTGACCTCGATGGTCAGGCCCTCGGTGCCGAACTCCGGAAGGTACTGCTCGACCTTCTTGATCAGCTCGGCGTCGTGGCCGCGCGCGGCGTCCAGCCAGAACACGGCCGGGGAGCCGGTGGCGCGGGCGCGGGTGACGGCCAGCTTCACCCAGTCCTTGATCGCGGCGTCCTTGGTCTGGCACATCCGGAAGATGTCGCCGGCCGAGACGGCCTGCTCCAGGACGACGTTCCCCGAGGCGTCCAGCGCGCGGACGGTGCCGGCGGCGGCGATCTCGAAGGTCTTGTCGTGGCTGCCGTACTCCTCCGCCTTCTGCGCCATCAGGCCGACGTTCGGCACCGAGCCCATGGTGGACGGGTCGAAGGCGCCGTTGGCCTTGCAGTCCTCGATGACGGCCTCGTAGACGCCGGCGTACGAGGAGTCCGGGATCACCGCGAGGGTGTCGTGCTCCTCGCCGTCCGGGCCCCACATGTGGCCGGAGGTGCGGATCATCGCCGGCATCGAGGCGTCGATGATGATGTCGCTCGGGACGTGGAGGTTGGAGATCCCGCGGTCCGAGTCGACCATCGCCAGGTCCGGCCCCTCGGCCAGCTCGGCGTCGAAGGAGGCCTTGATCTCGGCGCCGTTCGGCAGCGCCTCCAGGCCCTTGTAGATGCCGCCCAGGCCGTCGTTCGGGGTCAGGCCGGCGGCGGCCAGCGTCTCGCCGTACTCCGCGAAGGTCTTCGGGAAGAAGGCGCGGACCACGTGGCCGAAGATGATCGGGTCGGAGACCTTCATCATGGTGGCCTTGAGGTGCGCGGAGAACAGCACCCCCTCCGCCTTGGCCCTCGCCACCTGCGCGGACAGGAACTCGCGCAGCGGGCCGACGCGCAGCACGGCGGCGTCCACGACCTCGCCGGCCAGCACCGGGATGGACTCCTTGAGGACCGTCTCGGAGCCGTCCTCGGCGGTGTGGACGACGCGCAGCGAGCCGGCCTCGGCGATGGTGACCGACTTCTCGGTGGAGCGGAAGTCGTCGTGGCCCATGGTGGCCACCTCGGTCTTGGACTCGGAGGTCCAGGCGCCCATCCGGTGCGGGTGGGCCTTGGCGTAGTTCTTCACCGAGGCGGGGGCGCGGCGGTCGGAGTTGCCCTCGCGCAGGACCGGGTTGACGGCGCTGCCCTTGACCTTGTCGTAGCGGGCGCGGACCTCGCGCTCCTCGTCGGTCTTGGGCTCGTCCGGGTACGCCGGGAGCGCGTAGCCCTGCTCCTGGAGCTCCGCGATGGCCGCCTTGAGCTGCGGGATGGAGGCCGAGATGTTCGGCAGCTTGATGATGTTGGCGCCGGGGGTCTTGGCCAGCTCACCGAGCTCGGTGAGGGCGTCGCCGATCCGCTGCTCCTCCTTGAGGTACTCGGGGAAGAGGGCGATGATCCGGCCGGCGAGGGAGATGTCCCGGGTCTCCACGGAGACCCCGGCCTTGCCCGCGTACGCCTCGATGATGGGGAGGAACGAGTACGTGGCGAGGGCGGGTGCCTCGTCCGTGTGGGTGTAGATGATGGTCGAGTCAGTCACCGGGTGCTCCGCTCCACTTCTGCAACATTGCTCGACATCAAGATATCTCTTCGAGCCCGCTCATACGAACAGGCCCTTGGACCTGGATCGCGGGTGTCCTGACGCCGGGCGCGGAGCCGTCGGCGGAGCCGTGCGTGCGGGGGGCGCGCGGAGGCGGGCACGAGGGCCGGCAGGAGGGCGCGCACGAGGGCAGGCACGCGGGCGCGCACGACGGCCGGCACGAGGGCGTTCGCGGAGGGGTGGGCGGATGGGGTGGGCGGAGTGGTGGCGAACGGGGCGGGCCTGGGGCCTGATGCGTCGTCAGGTCGGGCGGCCTCTGCCGGTTTGTGGCCCGCGGGTCGGGAAATGCGAGCTTCATGAGTGCTTTCGCTCGCGTCATAAGAATCGCCGCGAACCTGGCGGCGCTCGTGTTGGTGGTGTGGATCGTGCTCGCCCTGGCCAAGGCCAACACCGGGAACGGCCTGGTCGGAGGCTTCCGGGAGGCCGCGGACTGGCTGGCGACCTGGTCCCGGGGGATGTTCGACGTCCACAACCCCCAGGGCCAGATCATCCTCGACTTCGGTCTCGCGGCCCTGGTCTACGCCCTGGTCGGAAACATCATCGGTTCCCGGGGCAAGTAGCCCGGTGCGACCCGGGTCACACCCGGTCGGCGGCGATCAGCAGGTACTGGAACGAGCCGTCGCGGTAGGCGGAGAGGAACTTCTCCTCGATGCCGGTGGCCAGGTGGGTCTGCGCGCGCAGCTCCCAGTAGGGGATGGTGGCCGCGGTGAGGTCGACCACACCCACCGGCACCAGCCGGTGCGCGGCCATCTCCCGGAAGTAGGTGCTGCGGGGGTGGATGTCGCAGATGTAGTGGGCGTTGATCTCGCTCACCGCCCGCGACGGCAGCCCGTACGCGTCGTTGTAGCAGCCGGTGATGCAGACGTACCGGCCGCCGCGCCGCAGCAGCCGCTGGTACTCGGCGAAGAGCAGGGACAGTTCGACGTACATCGTCGACTCGTTGTTCCAGATGCCGTCGAAGGAGCCGGTCTCGAAGCCGGTGTCCAGCATGTTGCGGAGGTGGAAGCGGACCTGGCCGCCGACCCCGCGCCGCTCGGCCTGCTCCCCCGCGAAGGCGACCTGGGAGCGGGAGATGGAGATGCCGTCGACGGCGCAGCCGAAGCGCTGGTGGGCCAGCAGGCTGCCGCCGCCGCGGCCGCAGCCGGAGTCCAGCAGCCGGCCCTCCGGGGCGATCCGGCCGAGGTGCTCCAGGAGGAGGTCCGCCTGGGCGGACTCCAGGCGGTGGAGCTCCTCGGCGATCCGCTCCTCGCGGACCTCCTCCGGGGCCTCCAGCACGGAGAAGTCGGCGGCGCCGATCCCGTAGTGGTGGTGGTAGATGCCGTCCACCTCGCCGAGGCGGAGGTTGACGGCGTTCCGCTCGGTGTTCCAGTAGTCGGCGACCGACTGCTGGTAGGTGGAGAGCGGGACGCCGGCTGCGGCGCTGGGGTCGGAGCCGGTTTCGGCGCGGGCGCCGGGGATCGCGGCGGGGGCGCCGAGAGTGGTGCGCTGGTACGTCACCGAGTGGTTTCCTTCCGATCGTCCGATGTCTGCTGGGTCTGCGTCCGGTAGCGGGCGCTGGTGGCGTGCCACTGCTTGCTGCCGCCCATCCAGGCCCACAACCCGGCCAGGTAGCGGCCCAGTTGGGGCGATCCGAGGGCGGTGAGGGCGGCGCACTCGGCCTCGATGGTGTGCATCAGCTCGTCGTGGATGGCGGCCGACCTGTCCACCGCGTCCTGGAGCGGGATCCCTTCCTCCTCGGCGATCAGGTTGGGCAGGTTGGTGTCGGTCGGGTCCTCCTTGGCCATCGAGTAGATGTCGTTGAGGAGGACGTTGGCCATGCCGGCGTAGAGGTAGGTGCGGCGCACCCGGTGGTCGGCGAACTCGGCGGCGGGCAGCTCGTAGCCGGCGACCGGGTCGATCAGCACCATGCAGGGGTAGAAGGCGTTCTCGTACCGGTGCAGCAGGTACTCCCAGACGGCTGGGCGGCGGTCGTGCTGGCGCCACTCCGCCTCCTGCGCGTAGCCGACGAACATCACCGCCAACTCGTGGCGCAGCCGGGCCACTTGGACCGGGCTCGCGATGCCGTGCAGCAGCGCGAGTGCGGAGCGGAAGGCGCGCAGCACGGGCTCGCGGGCCACCTGCTCCTCGAAGCGGTGGGCGTAGGCGTTCGGCAGGCGGGCGGGGTCGATCACGCCGTGGGCGAGCGCCATCCTCGTGCCGAAGAGCTCCGGGCGGGTGTCCTCGCCCTCGTCCACCCAGTGGTCGTCGACGGCCCATTCGGAGAGGCCGCAGCGGGCGGCCGCGAGGAGACGGTCGGGGTCGTCGGTGTCCGGGTGGGCGAGCATGAAGAGCCGGCCGAACTGGTGCGAGCGGAGCCGCTCCAGCCGGCCCTCGAAGATCCCGATCTCGGCGGCCCAGGCCACCAGCCGCTCGTTGACCTCCTCGCCGAGCGCGGGATCGTCCCGGACGGCGTCCGGGCAGTAGAGCCGCGGGATGCGGATGCCGGAGCCGTCGGAGGTCGCCCGCGCGGGCGGAGCTTCCGTTCCCCGCCGCGCCTCCCCACCCGGTACGGCCCCGGGCATGCCCGACGCCTCCGCCGCGAGCGGCCGAACCGGGTCGAAGGCACTGCCGAACCGCCCCGGCCGCCCGAGCGCCACGGCAACGCCCGGCCCTCCCGCCGCCCCGGCGCCGGCATCCGCGGACGCCACGGCGGCAGCTCCCGTCACCGCACGCGGCGCCCGGTCACCAGCAACGGCCCCACCCGCGGCACCCGCCGCCGATTCCGGCGGCCGCCGAGCCGCGCCCTCCGCCCCGGCGCCCGGCGCGCGCAGGCGGCGGAGGGCTTCGTCCGCGTTCGGCTCAGCCATGCTCGCCCGCGATGTCGACGTTCTCCAGGATGCCGATGGCATCGGGGACCAGGATCGCCGCCGAGTAGTAGGCGGTCACCAGATACGAGATGACGGCCTTCTCGTCGATGCCCATGAAGCGGACGTTGAGGCCGGGCCGGTACTCGTCCGGGATCCCGGTCTGGTGGAGGCCGATCACGCCCTCGTTGTCCTCGCCGGTCCGCAGCGCCATGATCGAGCTGGTCTGCCCGGGACTGATCGGGATCTTGCCGCACGGGAAGATCGGCACCCCGCGCCAGGCCGGCAGCCGGTGGCCGCCCACCTCCGTGCCGTCCGGGTAGACGCCGCGCTTGTTGCACTCGCGGAAGAAGGCCGCGATCGCCTTCGGGTGGGCCAGGAAGAACTGCGTGCCGCGCCGCATGCTCAGCAGATCGTCCAGGTCGTCCGGGGTCGGCGGCCCCGACCAGGTGTTGATCCGCTGTTCGTAGGCCGCGTTGTGGAGCAGGCCGAACTCGCGGTTGTTGACCAGCTCCCACTCCTCCCGCTCGCGGATCGCCTCGATGGTGAGGCGCAGCTGCTCCTCGGTCTGATTCATCGGGTCGTTGTAGAGGTCGGCGACCCTGGAGTGGATCCGCAGCACCGTCTGGGTCAGGCTCAACTCGTACTCGCGGGGCGCGAGTTCGTAGTCGACGAAGGTGTTCGGCAGAACCGTCTCACCCGCGTGCCCGGCACTGATGTCCACACTGGCCTGGCCGTGCCGGTCGGTGGACTTGCGGGCGGCGTCCAGATGGGAGGAGATCTGCTCGCGCAGCCCCGGCGAGCGGTCGTACAGCTCCTGGAAGGAGGCCCAGGGCAGCACCATCAGCGTGCCGGGGGTGGTGGCCTGGAAGCTGTTCAGCCACAGCGGGTCGCTGGTGAGGACGGCCTCGTCGCCGAGATGGTCGCCGTCGGCGACCGTGCCGAGCACGCCGGTGCCGCCGTAGTGCCCGGTGCCCAGCCTGTTCAGCCGGCCGTGGGCGACGACGTAGACCTCCTCTATCGGGGCGCCCTCCTCGACGATCATCTCGCCCGGCTGGAACTCTCGGACGGTGAAGCGGGAGGCCAGCTCGGCGAGGAGGGCCTCGTCCTCGAAGCCGTGGAGCACCGGGATCTCGCGCAGGGTCTCCGGGATGATCCGGACGTCGTCGGCCCCGTTCTGCACGAAGCCGATCCGGCCCCGGCCGACCGCGAGGGTGAGCCTGCGGTTGACCCGGTAGCTCCCGCCGCGGGCCTCCACCCACGGCAGGTTGCGCAGCAGCCAGCGGGAGCTGATGCCCTGCATCTGCGGGGCGGACTTGGTGGTGGTGGCGAGGTTGCGGGCGGCCCGGGTGGCGAGGCTGGTCTGGGCCGACTGCGGGTCGCCGGCGCCGTCGGGCCCGCCGGGGTCGGGGGCGGCGGCGGGGTCTGCGGGCGGGGTCTCGGTGGACATCTTCGGTCGCCCTCCTGGTGCGCTGGGTGGTGGTGAATGGTGGGTGGTGAGTGCTGGAGTGCTCGGGTACCGGTGCTCCACCGGCCCGGTGTTCCCCTTCCTGACGCCGCCACCCACGATGGCGAGCGCACTCCGTCGGGCGCACGCCGGGCGCACTGGGGCACGGCGGAACCCCTCCGTCCGCCGCGGGTGCGTCCACGCGCCCACCGGGTGGGGGGATGCCAAGATCCGCCGCGGCGCACAATCCCCATGGGACCAAAGGGAGTCAGCGGTACGCGCCGGCCTCGGCACAACCCCAGTCAACGCGAGCGCCGGGACCGTCGCGAGGGTGGGCGCCGACCCGCCCCGTTGAATCCGCGGGCGCGTTGAACGCCTGCACTGCTGAACGATTCCGCTGCCGCCTCCGAGGGATGAACCGGCCGTCCGAAAGCGAGTCGCCTCCGCCATGCCGTCAGCAGCAACGCCACCGCCCACCGCTCGCCGGCCCAACGGCCGCCTGCGCAGCCTGCTGCGCGAGGCCGGCTGGTCGGGACAGGACCTCGCCACCGCGGTCAACCGCGCCGCGGAGGGGACGGGCCTGGTCCGGCGCTACGACCGCACCACCGTCGCCCACTGGCTGTCCGGCTCCCGGCCCGCGGACCCCGTCCCACGGCTGGTGGCCGAGGTGCTGACGGGGGCACTGGGGCGCCAGGTCACCGTCGCGGACACCGCGTTGTCGGCACGAGGGGCACCGGCCGCCCCCGGCACTCCCCTCCCCTCCACCGTGTCCCCCGCCCGCCACCGGATCGGCCCCGAGCACGTGCGGGCCGCGGAGTCGGTGCTGGAGTCGATGCTGACCGCCGTCGTCCGCACCGGAGGCGACGGCGTACGCGAGGCCCTGACCGGCTACCTCTCCACCACCGTGCTGCCCTGGCTGCGGGTGCCGGCCGCGCCCCGGGTGCACCACGCACTGCTCACCGCGGCCTCCCGGCTCGCCGAGCTGACCGGGTTCAGCTGCTTCGACGGGCACCTCCACGAGCCCGCCCGCGGCTACTACCGCACCGCCCTCGCACTCGGCCGGGAGGCCGGCGACCCGCAGTGCCGGGCACTGGCCCTGCGCGCCCTCAGCGTCCAGGCGCACCACCTCGGCCGGCCGTCCCGCGCGCTGGAGTACGCGGAGAGCGCGGCCGGGGAGATCCCCCGCCTCCCGGACCGGGAGGGCGGCTGGGTCGCCGGGCAGTTCGCGGTCGCCGCGGCCGGCTGCGGCGACCGGTCCACCGCGCTCGGCCAGCTCTCCCGGGCCCGGCTGCTGCTGGACCGCGCCACCGCGGCCGCGGGCCGTCCGCTCGCCTCGCACGCCGCCGCGCTCGGCCGCCAGGAGGCGGAGCTGCTGTGTGCGCTGGGCGACCGGACGGGCGCGATCCGCGCGCTGGCCGGCTCGGTGCGCGAGCGCCCGCCGGCGGAGCAGCTGGCGCTGGCCGTCACCCGCGCCCGGCTGGCCGAGCTCCAGCTCGACCACGGCCATCTCGAACGGGCCTGCGACACCTGGCAGCGGCTGCTCGACGAGGCCGCCGCGCTGGCCTCGGCGCGGCTGGACGCGGCCCGGCACCGGATGCGCAGCCGCCTCCTCCCCCACCGGCGGCATCCGGCGGCCGCCGCGCTGCTTGCCCGGACCGCCCCGTAGCGCGGCTGCGGCACGGCCGCCGACCGTGGCCGTGGCCGCCGACCACGGACGCCGGCCACAGCCACCGGCCACGGACGCCGGCCGCGGAGACCGCGTTCCGAATGCGGCTGACGATCGGGCGATGACTTCCGCGGCTCCCGCCGGTATGTATGAACGCCTGCGCGGACGCGCACGCCTCAGCCGAGGGCGAAGGACGGGAACCAGCATGCCGAAGAGCGACGACGAGGCCCCCGCGACCGCGGCGGGCTTCGCCGAGGACTTCACGGTCCGGACCGATCCGTACCGGCGGGAGCTGCTGGCGCACTGCTACCGCATGCTCGGCTCCGTCCACGACGCCGAGGACCTGCTGCAAGAGACCCTGCTGCGGGCCTGGCGGGCGTACGGCCGGTACGACCCCGGCCGGGCGAGCCTGCGGACGTGGCTCCACCGGATCGCCACCAACGCCTGCCTGACCGCGCTGGAGCAGCGCAGCCGCCGCCCGCTGCCCGCCGGGCTCGGCACACCACCGAACGAGGACCCCGACCATCCGCTCGTCCGGGGCGAGGAGGTGCCGTGGCTCCAGCCGATCCCGGACGCCTGGCTCGGCTGGGGCAGCGGTGCCGGAGGCGGTCGCGGGGGCGGCCTCGGCGGCGGTCGCGGGCGGTCGCGGTGGCGCCGGACGCGTGGCCGGGCCGGCGGCGGGCGGTTCGCCTCCCGGTGGTTGGCCGCAGCTCGATCCGGCCGAGGTGGTGGCGGCCCGGGAATCGCTGCGGCTGGCCTTCGTCGCCGCGTTGCAGTTCCTGCCGGCCCGGCAGCGGGCGGTGCTGATCCTCCGCGAGGTGCTGCAATGGCCGGCCGCGGAGGTCGCGGCGGCGCTGGGGATGACCGTGCCCGCGGTGAACAGCGCGCTGCAGCGGGCACGGGCCCGGCTGCGCGAGGCGGGGCCGAGCGAGGAACGGCTCGGCGAGCCCGCCGACCCCGGCGAGCGAGCCGTCGTCGAACGCTATGCGACGGCCTTCGAGAAGGCGGACCTGACCACCCTGCGGAAACTGCTCGCCGAGGACGTGGTGCTGGAGATGCCGCCGTTCCTGAACTGGTTCGCCGGGCGCGAGCACTACGCCCGCTTCATCGCCCGGGTGTACACCACGCGCGGCACGGACTGGCGGATGCTGCCGACCGGCGCCAACGGCCAGCCCGCGCTGGCCGCGTACCTCCGCGCGCCGGACGGCGGCGGCCATCGACTCCACACCCTGCAGGTCTTCACCGTCGCGGGTTCGCTGATCACCCGCAACGACGTCTTCCGCGACGAGGACGTCTTCGCCGCCTTCGGTCTCCCGGCCCGCCTGCGCTGAGCGCGCCGGGCCCGCGATGAGTCCCCGCCCGCCGGCCGGTACGTACCGGTGAGCCCCGGCCGATCGGAAGGCCGGGCAGGAGAGCGGGAGTTCACGTGAGCACGACGAATACCGCGGGCACAACAGGCACGGCGAGCACGGCCGGCGGCGCCGGAGCGGCTGCGCGGTCCACCCCCGAGCAGCGCTGGGGTCTCGCGCTGGTGTCGGTGGCCTCGCTGATGGTCGTTCTGGACATGCTGGTGGTGGCGACGGCCCTGAACACCATCCGGCTGGACATGGGGGCCTCACTGGCACAGCTGGAGTGGACGGTGAACGCCTTCACCCTCAGCTTCGCGATCCTGCTGATGCCGGCCTCCGCGCTGGGCGACCGCTTCGGCCGCAGGCGGCTGCTGACCGGCGGGATCGGCCTGTTCACCGCCGCCTCCGCGGCCTGCGCACTGGCACCGGACTCGGGCCTGCTGATCACGGCGAGGGCCGTGCAGGGAGCCGGGGCGGCGATGATCATGCCGCAGGCGCTGGCCCTGCTCGGAGTCCTCTTCCCGCCCGAGCGCCGGGCCAGGGCGCTCGGCCTGTTCAGCGGCGTCACCGGGCTGGGCACCCTCGGCGGTCCGCTGCTCGGCGGGGCGGTCACCCAGGGGCTCGAATGGCAGTGGATCTTCTGGTTGAACGTCCCGATCGGGCTGGCCCTGGCACCCCTCGTCCGGCTGCGGATCGCGGAGAGCCGGGGCGAGGCCGCGAAGCGGTTCGATCCCGTCGGGCTCGCCCTGGTGGCGACCGGCACCCTGGGCCTCGTCTGGGGCCTGGTCCGGGGCGAGGCCGTCGGCTGGTCCGCCGCGGAGACCCTCGGGGCGCTGGCCGGGGGCGCGCTGCTGACCGCCGCCTTCATCGGCTGGGAGCTGCGCACCGCCGAACCGATGCTGCCCATGCGGTACTTCCGCTCCCGCGCCTTCTCCGCCGGCAACGCGTCCGGCTTCCTCCTCTTCGGGGCGATGGTCGGCTCGGCGTTCTTCATCGCGCAGTTCTTCCAGAACACCCTGGGCTACGGGCCCCTGGGCGCGGGTCTGCGGATGGCCCCCTGGACCGGGACCGTCTTCGTCCTCGCCGCGCCCTCCGGCCGCCTGCTGAGCCGCCTGGGCGAGCGGCCGATGCTGGTCGGCGGGCTCACCCTGCAAGGCGCCGGCTTCGCCTGGCTGGCCCTCCTCGCCGACGCCCCGCACCCGCACTACGCGCCCATGCTGGCGCCCCTCGTCCTCTCCGGCTGCGGCACCTCGCTCGCGATGCCCGCCGCGCAGAACGCCGTCATCGGCGCGGTGCCGCGCGGGGCGATCGGCGCGGCGTCCGGGGTCTTCACCACTCTGCGCCAGCTCGGCGGCACCTTCGGTCTGGCCGTGCTGGCCGCCGTCTTCACCGCCTCCGGCGGCTACGCCTCCCCCGGGTCCTTCCGCGCGGGCTTCGTTCCGGCCATCGCCGTCTCGGCCGCGTTCTCCCTGGCCGCGGCGCTGGCCGGGGCGGCCGTCCCGGGCCGCCGGGAAGCCTCGGAAAAAACCTCGGCGGCCGGTGTCGATTCCGGCCGACGCCGTTCGACGTACCGGTGAAAGGCCCTCCACGGGCCTGTCCTGAGACCGGTGACGAGCACTGACGAGCACTGACCAACAGTGACGAGCAGTGACGAGAGAGGAACGCGCCATGCGCTATCTGTCCATGATCCACATTGAGGGCGACGACAACCCGCAGGCCCCCAGCGAGCGGCTGATCAAGGAGATGGGGGTGCTGCTGGAGGAGATCACCAAGGCGGGGGTGATGCTGGACACCGCGGGGCTCCGCCCGCCGTCCGAGGGCACCGTGCTGCGGCTGGCCGGTGGCAGGCAGACCGTCGTGGACGGCCCGTACACCGAGGGCAAGGAGTACATCGGCGGCTACGCGCTGATGGAGGTCAAGTCGCACGAGGAGGCGGTCGAGTGGAGCCGCCGGTTCCTGGAGGTGCACGGCGACGAGTGGACGATCTCGCTGGAGCTGCGCCGTCTGGACGAGGCGGGGCCCGAGGCGTAGGGAGCCCGCCCGCCACTGTCAGTGGGACGTGTTCTGATGGCTTCCATGACGACCCATCGGGAGCACGCCCCGCCGGGCGGCGCCGGCAGCGGCGCCGGCCCCGTCGGTCCGCGCGAGGGGGCGCGGCGCAGCGTCGAGGCGGTCTGGCGGATAGAGGCGCCGCGGCTGGTCGGCGCGCTGGTGCGGATCGTCCAGGACCTCGGCACGGCCGAGGAGCTGGCGCAGGACGCGCTGGTGGCCGCGCTGGAGCAGTGGCCGGAGTCCGGCGTGCCGCGCCGGCCGGGCGCCTGGCTGCTCACCGTGGCCCGGCGGCGGGCGATCGACCTGGTCCGCCGGGACCGCCGGCTCGCCGAGAAGCTGCCGCTGCTGGCCCGGGACGCCGAGGCGCCGGCCGCCGGCGGCCCGGACGCGTACGCGGAGGTCGAGGCCGAGCTCGACCAGGACGCGATCGACGACGACGTCCTCCGCCTCATCTGCACCGCCTGCCACCCGGTGCTCTCCCGGGAGGCCCGGGTCGCCCTCACCCTGCGGCTGATCGGCGGCCTCTCCACGGAGGAGATCGCCCGGGCCTTCCTGGTCCCGGAGTCCACCGTGGCGCAGCGGATCGTCCGCGCCAAGCGCACCCTCGCCGCCAGACAGGTGCCCTACGAGGTGCCGGGCGGAGCGGAGTTGACGCAACGTCTGGAGAGCGTCCTGGAGGTGGTCTACCTGGTCTTCAACGAGGGGTACGCGGCCACCTCGGGCGAGGACTGGACCCGTCCCGGGCTCTGCGCGGACGCCCTCCGGCTGGCCCGGGTGCTGGCCGGGCTGCTGCCGGGGGAGCCCGAGGTGCTGGGCCTGGCCGCGCTGCTTGAGCTCCAGTCCTCCCGGCTGCCGGCCCGGGCGGACGCCTCCGGCGCCCCGGTCCTCCTCCCCGACCAGGACCGCGGGCGCTGGGACCGGCTGCTGATCCGACGGGGCTTCGCCGCGCTGGCGGCGGCCGAGGCCGCCGGCCGGGAGCGCGGGCGCCCACCGGGTCCGTACCTCCTCCAGGCCGCGATCGCCGCCTGCCACGCCTCGGCGATACGGGCCGAGGAGACCGACTGGGGGCGGATCGCTCAGCTCTACGCGCTGCTGGACGCCTGCGCGCCCTCGCCCGTGGTGGCGGTCAACCGGGCGGTGGCGGTGGGGATGGCGGAGGGCCCGGCGGCCGGCCTCGCCCTCCTCGACGGTCTCGGCGACTCGGGAGCACGGGAGTTGACGGCCTATCACCTCCTCTCCGGGGTGCGCGGTGATCTGCTGGCCAGGCTGGGACGGACGGCGGAGGCGCGTCGCGAGTTCGAGCGCGCGGCGGAGTTGACCCGCAACGCGGCGGAGCGCGAACTCCTGCTGCGCCGCGCCCGCGCGCTGCCGGTACGCTGACCGCGCCATGTCTGACTCCCCCGCCCCGCCCGCCGACCGCACCCGCTTCCGCTCCGGCTCGGAGGGGCCCAACCTCGCCGAGCTCGCCCGGCAGGCGCTCTCCTCCACCGAGCACGGATACGACCTGCTGGCCCCGAAGTTCGACGCCACCCCCTTCCGTACGCCGGAGGCGGTGCTCGACGCCACCGCCCGCACCCTCCGCTCGGCGCTCGGCGACAGGGCGCACTTCACCCGCGGCCTCGACCTGTGCTGCGGGACGGGCGCGGGCTGCGCATCGTGCGCGAGCTGTGCGAGGAGCCGCCGGTGGGGCTGGACTTCAGTGCCGGCATGCTGGAGCGGGCGCGGGCCGCCGAACCCGCCGCCCGCCTGGTCCGGGCCGACGCCCGGGCGCTCCCCTTCCGGCCGTCCTCCTTCGACCTGGTCGTCTCCTTCGGCGCCTTCGGCCACTTCCTCCCCCGCGAGCAGCCGGTGCTCTTCCGGCAGGTGCTGACCGCCCTCCGGCCGGGCGGCGTCTTCGCCTTCCCACTCGGCCGCTTCCCCCGTTTCGGCAGCCTCCCCTACTGGCAGCTGACCGGCTTCGACGCGGCGATGCGCCTCCGCAACGCCCTCTGGCGCCCCCCGTTCGTCATGTACTACCGCACCTTCCGCCTCCGCGGCGTCCACACCGCCCTGCGGGCGGCAGGCTTCCGGGTCCGCGTCCTCCCGCTGCTCACTGCCCCGCACCAGGCCCCGAGCGACACGGCCGCCCTCCTCCTCGCCGAACGCCCGCGGCTTTCCTGACGCCGGCGGGCGAGACGCCCAAGGGAGCCGAAAGCGAGGGCCCTCAGCTCCCTCCGGATCGGCCTGGCCGCCGAACTGCCGGCGCCTCCTGTCTCGGGTGGCCTTCTCCGCGTTCGCCGGCCGCCGGCGGTCAGCCGGTAGGCGGGTCGGTGAGGAGGGAGCTCAGGCCGTGGGCGGAGGAGCTCTGGACGCGGCGGGCCGTCTCCGCCTCCAGGGCCGCACTGAAGGGGACTGAAGTCGTCGCGCGGGACGCGGCGGCCGCCTCGGCCTCGGCGTTGAGGAGGTCCAGGTTGATCGCCGCGGCGGCGGCCATGCCGGAGGCCGCCGCCGCGGCCACGCCGGCCATCGCGTCGGCCGCGTTGCCGGCCGCCCAGACACCGGTGACTCCGGTGGCGCCGGAGGCGTCGACGGCGAGTTGGCGGCCCAGTCCCCTCGGGAGTTCGCGGACGGGGAGGCCGAGACCGGAGAAGAGGTCGGTGCGGGCGGCGAAGTGCGGGGCGACCGCCAGGATCTCGATCGGGATCTCGGCCCCGGAGGCGAGGCGGACACCCGCCAGCCGGTCCCGCTCGTCGACCGCCAGGCCGGCGACCTCGCCGTCGACGACGGCGACGCCCAGGCCGGCCAGTTGCTCCCACTGCTCGTCGGTGAGGTCGGGGCCGTCCTGCCGGAAGAGGGTGACCTCGGCCGACAGCCCGCGGAACATCAGTGCCTGCTGGAAGGTGCCCAGTACGCCGATCGCCCGGTCGCGGACCTCCCAGCCCTGGCAGTAGACGCAGTGCACCACGTCACGGCCCCAGCGCTCGGCCAGGCCGGGGACCGGGGGCAGTTCGTCGACGAGGCCGGTGGCCAGCAGGATCCGCCGGGCGCGGACGCGCGGGCCGTCGGCCGCGAGGTCGACCACGAAGTCCGCGTCCGCGCCGGCGCCCGACCGCTCGATCCGGGTGACGCGCCCCTCCACCACCCGGCCGCCGTACGAGGCGACCTCCTCCCGGCCGATGCGCAGCAGGGCCAGCGGCGAGATCCCCTCGCGGCCGAGGAGGCCGTGGACGCCGTGCCCGTCGGCTGCCGCCGCCGGGGCGTTGCGGGGCTCGCCCGCGTCGATCACCAGTACCGATCGGCGCACCCGGGCCAGGGTGAGGGCGGCGGTGAGGCCGGCCGCGCCGCCTCCTACCACCACGACATCCCAGGTGCGCTCGTCGGCTCGGTTCGATTCGAAAACGCTCATGCCGCAAAGCTGCGGCCGGCACCGCCTCTCCGGCAAGATTTCATGCCGATTCGGCAAGAGAAGCCTCACCGCCGAAGCGTTCATCTACAGCCTATTGCAATGAGGCATTAGGCGGACATTGCATTAACTTCGAGCCTATTGCAACAATTTCCTTGCGTTGAGCTGGAGTTAAGGGATTCTGATGCAACTTCAATGTTGCCAGCTTTGTGAACGCAACGTAGCGTTTCCTCTGTCGGAAACACCGAGGCGAGAAACCCGAAGACCAGGAGCCCCGCATGTACGCGTTCGAGATCACCGCCCCGATCACCGCCGTCCTGTCCGTCCCGGCCGGCCGCATCCGGATCACCGCCGACGCCGAGCGGTCCGCGGCCACCGTCGAGGTCCGGCCCAGCGACCGCGGCCGGGCCCGGGACGTGAAGTCGGCCGAGCAGACCGAGGTCGGCTACGACGAGGCCGGCGGCCTGCTGCGGGTGGTCCTCCCCGCCGCCGCGAACCGGCTCCTCAGCCACACCGGTTCCGTCGAGGTCGCCCTCCGGCTCCCGGCCGGCTCCGCCGTCGAGGCGAAGGCGGCCGCCGCGGAGTTCCGCAGCACCGGTCGGCTCGGCGATCTCGCCGTCGAGGGCGCGCAGGGCCCGGTCCAGGTGGCCGAGGCCGCCTCCGCCCGGATCCGGCTGGCCAGCGGGGACATCGAGGTCGGCCGGCTCGGCGGCCCCGCCGAGCTCAGCACCCGGCAGGGCAGCATCCGGATCGGCGAGGCGGTCGACGGCGAGCTGGTGCTGAGCACCCAGCAGGGCGACATCACCGTCACCGTCGCCCCGGAGGCCTCCGCCACGCTGGACGCCCGCACCTCCCAGGGCCGGATCGGCAACTCGCTCAGGAACACCGAGGGCGCCGCCGCCGGCCTGACCATCCGCGCCACCACCGTCCAGGGCGACATCACCGCCCGCAGCCTCTGACCCTCCACCGGACCGGACCTGACCACGCCGACCACACGGCGGAACGCGAGAGGAAACACCCATGGCGAACCCGGCGCGCACCACCGACCCGGCACACACCAACACCCCGGCGAGCACCGCGCACTTGGCCGTCGAGGCGAGCGGGCTGCGGAAGTCCTACGGCGACAAGGCCGTACTGGACGGCATCGACCTGGCCGTCCCGGAGGGCACCGTCTTCGCACTGCTCGGCCCGAACGGGGCAGGCAAGACCACCACCGTCCAGATCCTGTCCACCCTCCTCCCACCCGACGGCGGCACAGCCCGAGTGGCCGGTCACGACCTGGCCCGCAGAGCCGACGACGTGCGCGGCGCGATCGGCGTCACCGGCCAGTACTCGGCCGTCGACAAGCTGCTCACCGGGGAGGAGAACCTCCTCCTGATGGCCGACCTCAACCACCTGTCCCGCCGGGACGGCAGGCGCCGGGCGGCCGAACTCCTGGACCGCTTCGACCTGGTGGAGGCGGCCCGCAAACCGGCCGGCACCTACTCCGGCGGCATGCAGCGCCGGCTCGACCTGGCGATGACCCTGGTCGGCGACCCGCGGCTGATCTTCCTGGACGAGCCCACCACCGGGCTCGACCCGCGCAGCCGCCGCTCGATGTGGCAGCTGGTGCGGGAGCTGGTCGCCGGCGGCGTGACCATCTTCCTCACCACCCAGTACCTGGAGGAGGCGGACGAACTCGCCGGCCGCATCGCCCTGCTGGACCAGGGGCGGCTGATCGCCGAGGGCACCGCGGAAGAGCTCAAGCGCCTGATCCCCGGAGGCCACATCGAGTTCGGCTTCACCGACCCGGAGCAGCTGGCGGTCGCCCGCGGCCTGCTCGGGACGGCCAGTGCCGACCTGGAGGCGCTCACCCTCCAGGTGCCGAGCGACGGCAGTGTCCGGGCCGTCCGCGAACTGCTCGCCCTGCTGGACGAGCACGCGGTCGAGGTCACCGGGATGAGCGTGCACACCCCCGACCTCGACGACGTCTTCCTCACCCTCACCGGCCCGCAGCACGAGCAGGGCCAGGAGGGCCGGCAAGACCACCAGGACCAGCAGAACCAGCAGCAGAAGGAGACCGTCCGATGAGCACCCTCGCCCTCGCCGTCCGCGATTCCCACACCATGGTCCGGCGCCAGCTGAAGCGCCTGCTGCGGTATCCGTCGATGACCGTGCAGCTGGTCATCACCCCGGTCGTCATGCTGCTCCTCTTCGTCTACGTGCTGGGCGGCACCCTCGGTGCCGGACTGGGCGGCGGCCGCGCCGGCTATGTGAACTACGTGCTCCCCGGCATCCTGATGATGTCGGCGGCCATCGCCGCGACCGGGACCGCCGTGATGGTGGCCACCGACATGACCGAGGGCATCATCGCCCGCTTCCGGACCATGCGGATCTCCCGGGCCTCGGTGCTCACCGGGCACGTCGTCGGCAGCGTCGTCCAGCAGCTCCTCGGGATGGCCGTGCTGATCGGGATTGCCCTGGCCGTCGGCTTCCGGCCGAACGCCGGCTTCGTGGAGTGGCTGGCCGCGATCGGACTGCTCGCCCTCTTCGTCCTGGCCGTCACCTGGCTGTCGGTCGCCCTCGGCCTGCGGGCCTCGACCCCCGAGGCGGCCGGCAACGCGCCGATGCCGCTGGTGCTGCTGCCCTTCCTAGGCAGCGGGTTCGTGCCCACCGGCTCGATGCCGGCCGGCCTGCGCTGGTTCGCCGAGTACCAGCCGTTCACGCCGATCATGGAGACCGTCCGCGGACTGCTCCTCGGCGGCGCGATCGGGAACAACGGCGTGATCGCCCTCGCCTGGTGCCTCGGCATCGGCGCGGTGTCCTACCTGTGGGCGCGGAGCACCTTCAACAAGCCTCAAGGCCTGAAGGCCTGAAGGCCTGAAGGCCTGAAGGCCTGAAGGCCTGAGGAACGGGAGGTCAGGGCCGCCGGACCGCAACAGGTCCGGCGGCCCTGGCCGTTGTCCACTCGACCGCAGCCGCTCGACCGCGGGCACTCAGCCCCGCACCCGGCGCCCGTCCTGGTAGACGGAGTGCACCCGGGACCGCAGGTCGGTGAAGTCGTACGGGTCGCCGGAGACCAGCAGGAGGTCGGCCCGCCGGCCCGGGGTGAGGGTGCCCACCGAGTCGGCGACGCCGAGGAGTTCGGCCGCCGAGGAGGTGGCGGCGGCCAGCACCGCCGGCGGCTTCATCCCGCCGGCCGCCATCAGCGCCAGCTCCTCCAGGTTGCGCCCGTGCGGGCCGACCCCGGAGTCGGTGCCCATCGCGATCCGCACACCCGCGGCCACCGCCCGCGTGAAGGACTCCCGGTGGACGTCGATCACCTCGCGGGCCTTGACCACCACGCTCTCCGGCAGTTCCACGCCGGCCGCGACGGCCTCCAGCACCGCCGCCGGGGCGACCAGGGTCGGCACCAGCCAGGTGCCGGCGGCCAGCATCATGTCGATGGCCTCGTCGTCGAGGAAGATGCCGTGCTCGATGGAGCGGATGCCGGCCCGGACGGCGTTCTTGATCCCGTCGGTGGCCTGGGCGTGCGCCATCACCGGCAGTCCGGCCGCGGTCGCCTCGGCGACCAGGGCGTCCAACTCGTCGGCGCGGAAGTGGGCGTGGCGGGGATCGTCGCGCGGCGAGAGGACGCCGCCGGAGGTGCAGACCTTCAGGACGTCGGCTCCCGCCCGGATGATCTCGCGGGCGCGCTTGCGCATCTCCTCCGGCCCGTCGACCACGCCGTCCGGGCGGCCCTCGTGGGCGGGGACCAGCGGGGCGCAGGCCCCGGAGGGCAGCCAGCCGTCGGCGTGGCCGCCGGTCTGGCTGAGGATGGTGATGGCGATCCGCAGCCGGGGCCCCTCGATCAGGCCGTCCTCGACCGCGCGGCGGACGCCGAGGTCGGCGCCGCCCGCGTCGCGAACGGTGGTGACCCCGCAGTCGAGGGTGGCCGCGAGGTTCCGGACGGCCTCGAAGTAGCCGTAGGAGTACGGGAGATGGAGGCCCTTGTCGCCGAGGACGCCGGAGACGGTGACGTGGACGTGGCAGTCGATCAGGCCGGGCAGCACGGTCAGACCGGAGACGTCCACCCGCTCGTCGCCGTCGAGGCCGGTGCCGATGTCGACGATCCGGCCGTCCTCGACGACCACATCGCCGTCGGCGACCTCGGCGCCGGTTCCGTCGAACACCTGGCCGCCGCTGAGCAGAGTCCTGGTCACGCCCGTCTCACCCTCCGTCGGACAGTTCCGCGCCTACCGCCCGATCCTGCCCCAACTCCCGATCTTGCGGAAGGGCGCACCCGGCATCCGCACAGCTGAGGAGGGGTGAGGGGGATCAGCTGGATCGCGCTTCCGGAGGGTCACTCCACCAGGTCGAGCGCGGTGCCGACCACGGTGTCGGCGTCCAGGCCGTGCTTGCGGTAGACCTCGGCCAGGCGGCCGGACTGGCCGAAGTCGGTGACACCGAGGTTGGCGCCGGGGACCCGGTGGATCGTCGGGAGGAAGGCCAGGGTGTGGGGGTGGCCGTCGAGGAGGGTGACCATGGGGGCCGCCCGGTCGGCGGGGAAGGCCTGGTCGAGGATCCAGTCGGGGGCGTCGGCGAGGCCGCGGCGGGCCCGTTGGGCGCGGAAGAGGAGGTCGGGACTGGTCACGCAGACCACGTCGGCCGGGTGGCCGAGGGCGGTGAGCCGGTCGGCGGCCTCCAGCGCCTCCGTGGTGGGCGCGCCCATCACGGCGATGGTGACGTCCGGCCGGTCGACCCCGGCGGCCCGGCGCAGCGGGTAGGCGCCCGCCACCACCTGCCGGCGCCGGCGCTCCCGCGCCGCCGGGTCGGCCGGCACCCCGGCCAGGCCCTGGGCCACCGGCCGGGTGGAGAGGCGGACGTACGCCGAGCCGCCGTCCGGCCGGCCGAGCAGGCCCAGGGCCGCCAGCAGGCACCATTCGGCGTCCAGCGCGAAGGCGGGCTCCCAGGCGGTGACGCCGGGCTGCTCGATGCCCAGCGAGGGGGTGGTGACGGACTGGTGGGCGCCGCCCTCGGGGGCCAGGGTCACCCCGGCCGGCGTGCCGACCAGCAGCGACTGCCCGCCCGCGTAGACGCCGAAGGACCACGGCTCCAGCGCCCGGTTGACGAACGGGTCGTAGACCACGCCGACCGGCAGCAGCGGCTGCCCCCAGCGGGACCAGGTGGCGCCGAGCTCGCCGAGGAGGCCGACCAGGTTGGTCTCCGCGATCCCCAGCTCGATGTGCTGGCCGGTGGGCTCCTCCCGCCAGTGGAGGATGGTCTCGGCGTCGTCCGCGAACCAGTCCGGCCGCTCGTTCGGGGACCACACCCCGACCTTGTTGAGCCAGCCGCCGAGGTTGGTGGAGGAGCTGACGTCCGGGCTGACCGTGACCACCCGGGCGGCCGCCTCCGGGGCCTGCCGGGTGAGGTCGAGAAGGGCCCGGCCGAGGGCCTGCTGGGTGGTGGCGGTGCCGGTCGGGGTGCGGCCGAAGTCGGTGGGGACCGGCGGCGGGGCGGTGTACTCGCGCCGCGGGCGGCGGAGGCGTTCGGCGGCGGCCGCGCAGAGCCCGGCCTCCGGGCTGCCGGCCGGGAAGGCGGCCCACGGGTCTGCCGGGTCGACGCCCAGGTCGGCGGCGAGGGCGGCGATCTGATCGCCCGTCAGCAGCGAGGAGTGGTTCTGCGGGTGGCCCTCGGTGGGCAGGCCGCGGCCCTTGACGGTGTAGGCGAGGATCACCGTCGGGCGGGTGTCGTCGACGGCGTCGAAGGCGGCCAGCAGGGCGCCCAGGTCGTGGCCGCCGAGGTTGCGCAGGGCGGCGGGCAGCACGGCGTCGTCCAGGCCGTCCAGCAGCCGGCCGATCGGGGCCGCGGTGGAGCCGGTGCCGGGCAGCCGCCTGCGCAGCTCGGCCGGGGTGCAGCGGAGCAGCCGCTGGTACTCCGGGTTGCCCATGGTCTCGATCCGGGCGCGGAGTTCCGGCCCGCCGTCCGGCCGAGCGAACAGCTCCTCGAGGAGCCGGCCGTACTTGACGGTGAGCACCTGCCAGCCGGCCGCCCGGAACATGCCGTGCAGCCGCTCGCCGGCCATCGCCGGCACCACCCGGTCCAGGGACTGGCGGTTGAGGTCGACGATCCAGACGGCCTCGCCGAGCCCGGCGACCATCGGGTCCTGGAGCGCCTCCCAGATCGCGCCCTCGTCCAGTTCGGCGTCGCCGAGCAGCGAGTACTGGCGGCCGGTGCCGGCGCCCGCCGCCGGGCCGGTGCCGAAGCGGCCGTCCACGTAGCGGCGGGCGATGGCGCCCCACAGCGGGGCGGTAGCGCCGATGCCGACCGAGCCGGTGGAGTAGTCGACGGTGTCCGGGTCCTTGGAGCGGCTGGGGTAGGACTGCAGTCCGCCGAGGGTGCGGAGGGTGGTGAGGTAGCGGGCGTCCAGGTCGCCGAGGAGGTACTGGACGGCGTGCAGCACCGGTGAGGCGTGCGGCTTGACCGAGACCCGGTCCTCGGGGCCGAGGGCGTGGAACCAGAGTGCGGTGGCGATGGTGGTCATCGAGGCGCTGGACGCCTGGTGGCCGCCGACCTTGAGGCCTGAGGGGTCCGGGTTGACCCGGTTGGTGTGGTCGATGATCGCGGTGGCCAGCCACAGCACCCGCCGCTCGATCGCCTCCAGCGTGCCGAGCCGGGCCGCCCCGAGCTCCGCCCCGGACTCCGCCGAGTTCGCGTCCGTCACCGTCACCGCGGCCACCTCCATTGCCGGCCCTGCTGCTCTTTCTGCCGCTCAGTAGACACAGAGCTGGGCCGACGCACAATATTCGACTGTCCGATTGAGCAGTCTGCCCAATACCAGCCGAGCACAGGAGCCCGCAGTTGAGCACCGTGAGCAGCCGACCGCCCCGCCGCGCCGTGGACGCCACCGACGCGCGGATCCTCCTCGCGCTGGACGCGGACCCGCGGGCGACGGTGCTCTCCCTCGCCCAGAAGCTGGACCTGTCCCGGAACACCGTGCAGGCGCGGCTGGCCCGCCTGGAGCGGGACGGGGCTCTCGGCCGGGCCCAGCGGCGGGTGCTCCCGGAGGCCCTCGGGCATCCGCTGACGGCCGTGGTCACCACTCAGGTCAACCAGCACCGGCTGGCCGAGGTCTCGGCCGAGCTGGCGGAGATCCCGCAGGTGGTCGAGGTGCTGGGGCTGACCGGCGAGCGGGACCTGCTGGTCCGGGTGGTGGCCGAGGACGCCGGTCATCTGTACGGGATCGCGGACCGGATCCTGGCCGTCCCCGGTGTCGAGCGGACCTCGACCGCGCTGGCCATGCGCGAACTGGTGCCCTACCGGGTGGACCCCCTGCTGCGGGCGATTTCGGCGTCGGGTTGACGTTGCGTCAACTTCTGATTGCTCTCCGTACAAACGATCGGGTGTTCACGCGAACGAATGCACCCCATCGATATCCCGCCCACGGGTGAACGTGACACGTGATGCTGACGGTGTGCCAGAGACGGGCTGCAGACCGCGTGGCGCGAACTGTCCCAGTAAGAGCAAGCAGAGAAACGAGTGACCGAGATGAACTTCCTCACCGACGCGCTGGCCGGGCTCCTCCACCTGATCGGCGTGCTCGTCTGACGGATGCCCTGCCGAGGCCCCCGGAGCGGTCCCCCGCTCCGGGGGCCTCGGCCTGTCCTGACCTCCGCTCCGGCCCCGGTGTCCGGGCCGGTCCGCGCCCGTACGCCCGATTGTCGTTGCGGAGCGCTAGGGTCCGGGACCATGGTGGTGAACTCGGGGCGCGCGACGGGGCGGTCAGCGAAACGGTCATCCGACTCGGGCACGGCGAGCGTGATCGGCAGCGGGCCGAACGGGCTGGCCGCCGCGGTCACCCTGGCCCGGGCCGGGCTGCGGGTCACCGTCCACGAGGCGGCCGACACCCCCGGCGGCGGGCTGCGCTCCGTCGACCTCTTCGAGTCCGGCGTACGGCACGACATCTGCGCCGCGGTCCATCCGATGGCCGCCGCCTCGCCCTTCTTCCGGCATTTCGACCTCGCCGCGCACGGCGTGCGGCTCCTCACCCCCGCCCTCTCCTACGCCCATCCGCTCCCCGGCGGCCGCCCGCCCGGACTGGCCTGGCGCTCGCTGGAGGTCACCGCCGAGGGCCTCGGCCCGGACGGCCCCGGCTGGCGGCGGCTGATGGGCCCGCTGCGGGCGCACAGCGAGGAGGTGGTCCGGCTGATGCTCTCCGACTTCCGCACCCCGCCGCGCGATCCGGTCGCCCCGCTGCTGCTCGCCCTGCGGCTGACCGCCGAGCGGGGGCTGCGCACCCCGCAGGCCGCCGCGATGCTGGCCGGTGTGGCGGCGCACTCCGTCGGGCCGCTGCCCAGCCTGACCGGCGCGGCCACCGGGCTCCTCCTCGGCCATCTCGCCCACGCGGGCGGCTGGCCGCTGCCGGCCGGCGGCAGCCAGTCCCTGGCGGACGCGCTGATCGCCGACCTGGAGGCGCACGGCGGGCGGGTGGTGACCGGCCGGCGGATCGACGACCTGGCCGAACTCGACTCCGACCGGCTGGTCCTGGCCGACCTCGGCCCGCGCGAGTTCCTGCGGATCAGCCGCGGCCGGCTGCCCGCCGGGTACGCCCGGGCGCTCGGCCGCTTCCGGCACGGGCCCGGCGCGGCCAAGACCGACCTGCTGCTCGACTCGCCGGTGCCGTGGCGCGATCCCGAGCTGCGGATCGCCGGCACCGTCCACCTCGGCGGCACCCGCGAGGAGCTCTACCGGGCGGAGTCGGAGACCTCCCGCGGGCTGGCCACCGCCCGCCCGTTCATCCTGGTCACCGAGCCGGCCAACACCGACCCCGGGCGGGCGGTCGGCGGCCGCTACCCGCTCTGGGCCTACGCCCACGTCCCGCAGGGGCGGCCGGAGGACGCCCAGGAGGAGATCATCAGGCGGATCGAGGAGCACGCCCCGGGGTTCCGGGACACCATCGTCGCCGCCCGCTCGGTGCCGGCGCGCGCGCTGGAGGCGTACAACCCCAACTACGTCGGCGGGGACATCGGCGCCGGGGCGGTGACGATCCGGCAGACGCTGCTGCGCCCGGTCGCCCGCTGGAATCCGTACGCCACCCCGCTGCCCGGGGTCTTCCTCTGCTCCGCCTCCACGCCGCCCGGCCCCGGCGTCCATGGCATGGCCGGCTATCTGGCGGCCAGGGCCGCGCTCCGCGCCTGCGGGGAGCGCTCGCCGGAGACGCCCGGCCGGCCGTCGGCCCGGCAGTTGCCGCCGCTCCGGTTCCGGCGGCGGCCCGAGGCGGGTATGACCGGAGGGTGACGAGTGGAGAAGCAGGCACGCTCGATCCCGTACGGGACTTCCCGGGCTTCCCGGGGGTGGACGAAGTGCTGGCCCAGGCGCGGAGCCTGGCCGAGCGCGCCGGGGGGCGGGTCGAAGCGCTGGGCCGGTACCGGGACGGCAGGCCGCTGGAGCTGGTGCGCGCCGGCAGCGGTCGGCGCCAGGTGCTGCTGCTGGGCGGGCCCCACCCCAACGAGCCGGTGGGGATGGCCAGTTGCCTGGAGCTGCTGCGGCTGCTCGGCGGCCCCGGCCCGCAGGCCGCGGCCCTGCGGGCGGGCTGGACCTGGAACGTCGTCGCCTGCTGGGACGCCGTCGGCGCCCGCCGCAACGAGGGCTGGTACGGCGTCCGCCCGCTGACCCCGGAGGTCTACCACCGCTGGTTCTACCGGCCGCGGCTGTGCGAGCAGCCGGAGTGGACCTTCCCGCTGGCCGGGGCGCGGACCGGCCGGGAGGCGCTGTGGCCGGAGACCCGGGCGGTGATGGAGGCGGTCGACCGGCTCCGTCCCGAGCTGGTCGCCTCGCTCCACAACACCGACCTGGACGGCTCCTTCTTCATGCTCAGCCGGCAGCAGGGCGGTCTCGCGCAGGAGCTGTCCCGGCTGCCGGCCCGCTTCGGCCTCTCCCTCGGCCGGTACGACGCGGACAGCGTCGGCTGGGCCACCCCCGCCCCGGGGGTGCACGTCCTGCCGGGCGCCGACGAGCTCTACATCCTCGGCCCGGAGGCGAACGCCGCCGCGGGCGGCGACGGACGCGGCCACGGCGCCTGCAGCCTCCACTACGCCGAGCGGGTCTGCGGGGCGCTCGGGGTGATCGCCGAGGTGCCGCTCTGGCGGATGCGCCGCGAGCCGGCCCCACCGCAGTCCCGGTGGCGGCGCCGGATGGGCGAGTTGGCGGACCTCGCGGACCGCCGGAGCGCGCAGCTGCGGGCCGCCGGGCCGGAGGCCCCGTTCGGCGCCGAGGACCCGGTGTACCTGCCGCCGGTCCGGGAGACGCTGCGCCTGCTGGGCAACGAGACCGAGCGCTGGCGGGGGATGCTCCGCCCTGAGGACCCCGAGCTGGCCGCCGATGTGTGGAACAGCGTGCGCGCCGGGGCGTACCGGCTGCCGCTGCGGGCGCTCGGGATGCGACTGCGCTCCCCCCTGCCGGTCGCGCCGGGACTGCGGGCGCTGCTTCCCGCGCTCTCCGCCGAGTTCGCCGCCGAGCTGGGAGTGCGGCCGACGCCGATCCGCGACCTGATCCGGACCCAGCTGGCCGCGCTGCTCCTCGCCCTGGACCACGCGCGCTGAGCGCCGGCGCCTCAGAAGACAAGGGAAGGGCCCGTCGTACGGGGGAAACGACGGGCCCTTCAATGAACAGAGTAACTTGCACGGGCGCCTCGCGACACCCTGTCCACCGAATTTCCGTGGCCTGAATTCCCCTGTGCTCACCCACTGTTGACGAACCATCAACAACGCGAGAAACATCGGAGGCCTAACGCCACCTCGTGCACAGCAGAGGACGGAACCATGCCCTTGGTCCCCCGCCGCCGCGCACTCGGCATCGGCCTCGGCTCGGTACTCGGCGCCACGCTGCTGTCCGCATCCGGACGCCCCGCCCCGGCCCGGGCCGCCGGCCGGGCCAACCCCGACGCGGTCGCCTCGGCCCGGCTCGCCGCCGACTACTGGCAGGCCCAGCCGCAGCCGTACGCGAACAACGCCGACTGGGTCAACGCCACCTTCCACAGCGGCGAGATGGCGCTGTACCGGCTCACCGGCGACCCCCGCTACCGGGAGTTCACCCTCGGCTGGGCCGAACAGAACGGCTTCGCCCTGATCCCCTCGTCCTCGGCCCCCTTCCACGCCGACCACGAGACCGCCGGCCAGGCCTACCTGGACCTCTACCAGACCTCGCCGGACGGCCCGCACCCCGCGTACCTGGCCGCCGTCCGGCAGCGGCTGGACGCCCAGCTGTCCTCCGGCAGCGCCGACTACTGGACCTGGGTGGACGCCCTCCACATGGCGATGCCGGTGTTCGTCCGGATGGCCGCCCAGGACTCCCGGCCGGACTATCTGGACTACGCCCACTCCTCCTACCTCTACACCCGCGACCAGTGCGGCGGCCCCGGACTGTGGGATCCCGCCCGCTCACTGTGGTGGCGGGACGCCGGCTTCCTCCACACCGACACCTACTGGTCGCGCGGCAACGGCTGGGCACTGGCCGACCTGGCCAAGGTGCTCGGCGCGCTGCCGCCGGGCGACCCGAACCGGGCCGGCTACGCGGCCGACATGCGGGCGATGGCCGCCGCACTCAAGCCACTGCAGTCGGAGGACGGTTACTGGCCGGCCGACCTGATCCGCCCGGACCGCTATCCGGGCCCGGAGACCAGTGGCACCGCCTTCTTCACCTACGGCCTGGCCTGGGGCGTCAACCACGGGGTGCTGCCGGCGGCGGTCTACCGGCCGGTGGTGGAACGGGCCTGGCAGTGGGTGGCACACACCGCCCTGCAGCCCTCCGGCCTCCTCGGCTGGGTGCAGGGGACGGGCGCCAAGCCGGCCGACAACTACCCCTGGACGGCGTCGAGCACCGCCGCCTTCGGCGTCGGAGCCTTCCTGCTCGCGGCGACGGAGGTGGCGGTGCTCGATTCCTGACGGGCCGTCAGCGCGGACCGGCAGAGCTCAGCGCAGGGTCAGACGGAGGCCAGCGCGTCGATCTCGACCAGCATCGGCTCCTGCGGCAGCTCCACGAAGACCGTGGTCCGGCAGGGCATGACCTCGCCCTCGGCCAGGTTCTCCTTGATGAACTCGCCGTAGACCTCGTTCATCGCGGCGAAGTCGGAGCGCTTGGTGAGATAGACCCGGAACATGATCACGTCGGAGACCGAGGCGCCGCCTGCCGTCAGGATGGCCTTGACGTTCTCCAGGGTCCGCCGGGTCTGCGCCTTCACGTCCCCGTGGTGGAGGTACTCGCCGGTGGACGGGTCCTGCGGGCCCTGGCCGGAGACCTGGAGCAGCGGGCCCTTGCGGACACCCTGCGAGAACACCCACGCGGGGGCGGGGGCGCCGTCGGTCCGGACCTCGATCTTGTCGCTCATGGCGGGGTGGTGCCTTTCCCTGGGTGGATCCGCGCGGATCGGTGCGGATCGGTGCGTATCGGTATGGATCGGTGTGGGTCAGCGGCGGTAGCCGCAGTCGGCGGAGACGGCGCGGGCCGTCTCCCGCAGTTCCGGGAGGAGGGCGAGCACCTGCTCCCGGGGCAGCAGTACGTCGGGGACGGAGATCGACACGGCCGCCACCACCCCGCCCGCCGCGTCCCGGATCGGGGCGGCCACGCAGGTGATGAAGGACTCGTGCTCGGCGTCGTCCATCGCCCAGCCCTGCTCGGCGACCTTGGCCAGCTCGGCCAGGTAGGCCTTGGCGTCGGTGAGGGTGCGGGCGGTGAACCGCCGGTACTCGATGCCCTCCGCGATCCGCCGGCGCTCGGCCGGCGGCAGGTCGGCGACCAGCACCTTGGCGATCGCCGTGCAGTGCAGCGGCATCCGCAGGCCGATCCTGGAGTACATCCGGATCGGCGCCTCGCGGGCCTCGCACTTGTCCAGGTAGAGGACGTCCTCGCCCTCCATCACGCCCAGATGGACGGTCTGCCCGGTGGACCGGTTGAGCGCGGCCAGGTGCGGTGCCGCGATCGCCCGTACCTCGCGCTGCTCCAGGGCCGCGCCGGCCAGCTCGAAGGTGCGCGAGCCGAGGTGGAAGCGGTGGGCCCCGTCCCGGTCGTCCCGGTAGACGAACCGCTCCTCCTCCAGGTCGCGCAGCAGCCGCAGCACGGTGGTCTTGTGGACGCCGAGCTCGGCGGCCAACTCGTCCAGCGAGTACGGCCGGTCGCCGAGCCGGACCAGGATGGTCAGCGCGCGGACCAGGCTCTGGCTCATGCGGTCAGCGCTCCTTCCCCGGCGCGGGCGATCCCGTCGGCGGAGACCAGGGCGGCCGCCCACTCCTCCGGCCCGGCGGCGAGCAGCCGCTCCACGGCCGGGGCCGGCGGCGGGGCGCCGTGGTCCCCGGAGACGACCAGGGTGGCGGCGGCGGTCAGATGGCCGAGGCGGAGCCGGCCGGTCTGGCCGTATCCGCGCAGGGTGCCGGCCAGATACCCGGCGGCGAACGCGTCGCCGGCCCCGACCGGCTCCACCACCCGTACCCGCAGGGCGGGTTGGACGGTGACGGTGCCGTCCCGGTCGACCGCGGTGGCGGCACTGGAGTCGTCCTTCACCACCAGGGTGCCCGGACCGGGCAGCAGCGCCCGCAGTTCCAGCGGGTCGCCGGTGCCGAAGACCGCCTCGGCCTCGTCGGCCCCGCACAGCACGAGGTCGGCGGCGGCGGCCAGCTCGCGGAGGACGGCCGGGTCGCGGTCGGGGTCCCGCCAGAGCGCGGGGCGCCAGTTGAGGTCGAAGCTGATCAGCGGGCCCGCCCCGGCGGGAGCCCGGTCCGGCCGCCGATCCCCGTCCGACCACCGATCCCCGTCCGACCGCCGATCCCCGCCAGGCTGCCGATCCCCGCCCGGCGCGCGGTCGGCGACCAGCCGGCGCAGCAGGGCCAGCGCGCTGTCGGAGAGCGCGGCGGTGATCCCGGAGACGTGCACCAGGCCGGCCCGGTCCAGCCGGGACCGCACGGCCGGTTCGCCCAGCAGTCCGGGGCCGAGGGCGGAGGCGGCGGAGCCCCGGCGGTAGTAGTGCATCCGGGAGCCGGTGCCGTCGCCGCGGGTGCCGATCTCCTTGACGTAGAGCCCGGTCGGGCGGTGCGGGTCGACGGCGACCGCGCCGGTGTCCACCCCGTCGGCGGCGAGCGCCTCGGTGATCCGGCGGCCGAAGCCGTCCGCGCCGACCCGGCTGATCCAGGCGGTCGGGACGCCGAGGGCGACGAGTCCGCGGGCGACGTTGGACTCGGCCCCGCCGAAGGCGTGCTGAAAGCTCGTCACCCGCTCCAGCGGCAGCGGCTGCTCGGGCACCAGCAGGGCCATCGTCTCGCCGATGCAGACCGCGGCGGCGGTCGGCGGGTTGCTGTGTCCCATGTCTCCCTCGGCGTGGGGGCGGCCCGGCGGGCCCGCGCGGTCGCGGCCGTCGTCCGGATTGACCGGTTCGTCGCGGCGATGCTAGAACCACGGTAGCAGGTAGCGCAACGTTGATTGCGTATTCTGCAACGTGGCAGGTGAACCTGGAGGCAGAGCGATGGCAGCAGCGGGCACTCTGGACGAGGTGGCGGTGGCCGCCCTCCGCGAGGAGCGGTTGGACTGGCGGTTCAAGGCCGTCCCCGCCGCCGCCCACGGCGAGACCGCCGGCTCCTGGCTGGCCTCCCGCCCCCGGCTCTCCGAGCTCGGCACCCCTCTGCTGACCCTGGACGCCTCCGCCCTGGCGCACAACCGGGACACCGTGGCCGCCTGGGCCGACGCGGCCGGCGTGCTCCTCGCCCCGCACGGCAAGACCACCATGGCGCCGGCGCTGTGGAAGCAGCAGCTGGACGCCGGGGCCTGGGGCGTCACCCTGGCCAACCTCCCGCAGCTGCGGGTCGCCCGCGCCTTCCGGGTGAGCCGGCTGATGCTGGCCAACTCGCTGGTCGACCCGGCCGGACTGGCCTGGCTCTCCGCCGAGTTGGACGCCGATCCGGAATTCGCCTTCCTCTGCTGGGTGGACTCCGAGCGCACGGTCGAGCTGATGGACGCCGCCCTCCGCGCGGCCGGCGCCGGCCGCCCGGTGGACGTCCTGGTCGAGCTGGGCGGGCCGCATGGCCGCACCGGCGTACGGGACCTGGACGCCGCGCTGCGGGTCGCCGAGGCGGTCCGCCGCTCCCCCCTCCTGCGGCTGGCCGGCACCGGCGGCTACGAGGGGGCCTTCGCCCACGACGCCTCCGCCGACTCCCTCGCCGTCGTCGACGGCTACCTGGACCGGCTCACCGAGCTCCACGGCCGGCTGGCCGGGCTCGGCTACGAGACCGAGCGCCCGGTGGTCACCGCCGGCGGCAGCGCCTACCCGGACCGGGTGGCCCGTGCCCTCGGCGCGCTGAACGGCGCGAACGGCCCGAGCGGCGCGAACGGCCCGAACGGCGCCCCCGAGGTGGACGCCGTCCTCCGCTCCGGCGCCTACCTGATCCACGACGACGGCTTCTACCGCGGCATCTCGCCGTTCGGCTCGGCCGACGGCCGGGCGCCGGGCACCCCCCGGCTGCGCGCCGGGATGCACGGCTGGGCGCGGGTGGTCTCGCACCCCGAGCCCGAACTCGCCCTGCTGGACGCCGGAAAGCGCGACCTGCCCTTCGACGAGGGCCTGCCCGAGCCCCAACTCCTCTTCGGCGCAGGCCGGTTGACGGAGTGCGAGGTCAGCGCCCTCAACGACCAGCACGCCTTCCTGACCGGCCCGGGCGCCGCCCGGGCCGCCGTCGGCGACGTGCTGCGGCTGGGGCTCTCCCACCCCTGCACGGCCTTCGACAAGTGGTCCCTGATCCCCGTCCTGGACGACGCGGACTCCGCCGACCCGGTGGTGGTCGACCTGGTCCGGACGTGGTTCTGATGCCCGGCACCGACCTGGTGATCCGGGGCGCCCTGGTCGCCGACGGCACCGGTGCGCCCGCGGTCCGCCGCGAGGTCGCCGTCGCGGCCGGCCGGATCGCCGAACTCGCCGCCCCCGGCGAGCGGTTGACCGGGCGCCGGGTGCTGGACGCGGACGGCCTGGTCCTCTCCCCCGGCTTCATCGACATGCACGCCCACTCCGATCTGGCCCTCCTCACCGAGCCGGACCACTTCGCCAAGGTCTCCCAGGGCGTCACCTGCGAGGTGCTCGGCCAGGACGGCCTCTCCTACGCCCCGGTGGACGACGCCACCCTGGAGCAGACCCGCCGTGCCGTCGCCGGCTGGAACGGCGACCCGGACGACGCGGACTTCGCCTGGGACTGGCGCTCGGTCGGCGGGTACCTGGACCGGCTGGACCGGGACGGGATCGCGGTCAACGCCTGCTACCTGGTCCCGCAGGGCTCGGTCCGGATGCTCGTCCTCGGCTGGGAGCCGCGCCCCGCCGACGCCGCGGCCCTGGACCGGATGCGGGCCCTGGTCGCCGAGGGGATGGCGGAGGGCGCGGTGGGGATGTCCTCCGGCCTCACCTACGCCCCCGGGATGTACGCGGACGAGGCCGAACTCACCGCCCTCTGCCGCACGGTCGCCGAGCTGGGCGGCTTCTACGCCCCCCACCACCGCTCCTACGGGGCCGGCGCGCTGGCGGCCTACGCCGAGATGGTGCGGATCTCCCGCGAGTCCGGCTGCCCGCTCCACCTCTCCCACGCCACCATGAACTTCGGCGTCAACCGGGGCCGGGCGGGCGAGCTGCTGGACCTCCTGGACGCGGCGATCGCCGGGGGCTGCGACCTCACCCTGGACAGCTATCCGTACCTGCCGGGCTCGACCACCCTGGTCGCCCTGCTGCCGAGCTGGGCCTCGGCCGGCGGCCCGGCGGCGATCCTGGACCGGCTCCGGGACCCGTCCTCCCTCGCCCGCATCCGCGCCGATCTGGAGGTGAACGGCTCGGACGGCTGCCACGGCGTCACCGCTGACTGGCACACCGTCCAGATCTCCGGCTCCCGGGACACCGCCGCCGTCGGCCGCACCCTGGCCCAACTCGCCGCCGAGCGCGGCCGGGAGCCGTTCGCCCTCTACACCGACCTGCTCCTGGGCGACGAACTGGGCACCACCATCCTCCAGTTGGTCGGCCACGAGGAGAACGTCCGGGCGATCATGCGCCACCCGGCGCACACCGGCGGCAGCGACGGGCTCCTGGCCGCCGCCCGCCCGCACCCGCGCGCCTGGGGCACCTTCCCCCGCTACCTCGGCCACTACGTCCGGGAGGAGGGGGTGCTAGGCCTGGAGGAGTGCGTCGCCCACCTCACCGGCCGTCCGGCCCGCCGGCTGCGGCTGGCCGACCGCGGGCTGATCCGCCCAGGCCACCGCGCCGACCTGGTGCTCTTCGACCCGGAGACGGTGGCCGACACCGCCACCTTCGAGGACCCGAGACAGCAGGCCGCCGGCATCCCGCAGGTATTCGTCGACGGCACCGCCGTCATCGCGGACGGCCGTCCGACCGGGGCCCGCCCCGGCCGCGCCCTCCGCCGCACCCCGGAAGGAACCGTTCGGTGACCACCACCCGCACCTCCACCCCCACGGTGATGGACGTCCTCGCCGCCGACCGCGTGCTGACGGTGGTCCGCGCGCCGCGGATCCCGGACGCCGCCGCGCTCTGCCGGGCGCTGGCCGAGGGCGGCATCCGCACCGTCGAACTCACCTTCACCACGCCGGATCTGACCGGCCATCTCCGCGCGGCCGCGGCCGTCGCGGCGGAGACCGGCTGCCGGATCGGCGCCGGCACCGTCCTCACCGCCGGTGACGCCGCCGCGGCGGTGGACGCGGGCGCCGAGTTCCTGGTCACCCCGGGGCTGCGGCCGGAGGTCGCGGCGGTCGGGCGGGAGCGCGGGGTCCCGGTCGTGATGGGCGCGTTCACCCCGACCGAGGTGCTCACCGCGCTGGACCTGGGCGCGGCGGCGGTGAAGATCTTCCCGGCGCACGCCCTCGGCCCGCGGTACTTCAAGGACCTCCGCGGCCCCCTGCCGGACGTCCGGCTCCTCCCCTCCGGCGGGGTCAACGCCGGCAACGCCGGGGAGTTCCTCGCCCAGGGCGCGATAGCCGTCTCGGCCGGCACGGACGCCGTCCCGCCGCAGGCGGTGGCGTCCGGGGACTGGCCGGAGATCACCCGCCGGGCGCGGGAGTTCACGGCCGCGCTCTGATCGGAGGCTCCCCCGGAGCGTCCCGGCCTCTGCGTCCGGAGTCTTGTCACCCCATGTCACTTGTGGAATGGTCTCGGCAGGTCGACCATTCCACAAGTGACATGGAGAGCAAGCGATGAAGCTCGAGAGCATCCTGCTGGGGGTCCTCGCCTGGCATCCGCGCACCGGCTACGACCTGAAGAAGTTCCTCGACAGCCACGGGCGCTTCCTGCGGTCCAACACCCAGATGAGCCAGGTCTACCGCTCGCTGGCGAAGATGGAGTCCAGCGGCTGGGTCGCGCACACCGTCCAGCGGCGGCCCGGCGCCACCGACGCCAAGACCTACCGGATCACCGACGAGGGGATGACGGTCTTCCTGGACTGGCTCACCGGCCCGTACAGCCCGCCCTCCCGGTTCCAGGACCCGGACTTCGGCGTCCGGCTCGCCTTCGCCGGCTTCCTGACCCGCGATCAGCTCCTCGGCCTGATCGACACCGAGCTCCACGCCCGGCGCGGAGAGGTGGCCCGCTACCGCCACCGCGACCGCAGCCTCCCGGACGCCGAGACCCCCGCCCCGTTCGACGCGGGGATCGCCGTCCTGGTCTCCGAATGGGCCCACCGCACCGGCGCCCGCGCCATCGACGCCCACATCGAGCGCCTGGACCTGCTGCGCAAGATCCTGCTGGACACCCCGGACCACGTGGCCGGCCCGGAGCTGCTGGCCCGCCTCGACGAAGTCCGCTGAACGGGGAGGGACCTCCGTGCGCGCCATCATCCTGATGTTCGACAGCCTCAACCGGCACCTCCTCGCCCCCTACGCCAGGACCGTCGTGGACGCCCCCAACTTCGCGCGGCTGGCCGCCCGGGCGGTCACCTTCGACGACTTCTACGCCGGCTCCCTGCCCTGCATGCCGGCCCGCCGGGAGCTCCACACCGGCCGTTACAACTTCCTCCACCGCTCCTGGGGGCCACTGGAGCCGTTCGACGACTCGATGCCGCAACTGCTGCGGGACGCCGGCGTCCACACCCACCTGGTCTCCGACCACCCGCACTACTGGGAGGACGGGGGCGCCACCTACCACACCCGCTACACCACCTGGGAGTTCTTCCGCGGCCAGGAGGGCGATCCGTGGAAGGGCGTGGTGGACGGGCTGCGCGAGGGCAGCGGCCCGCCACTGCGCCGCCAGGACGCCATCAACCGCAGCTACATGCCCACAGAGGCCGAGCACTCCCAGACCCGGACCGTCGACGCCGGGCTGCACTTCCTGGAGACCAATGCGGACGCCGACCGCTGGCTCCTCCAGCTGGAGCTCTTCGACCCCCACGAGCCCTTCTTCGTCCACCGGCCCTACACCGACCGCTACCAGGACGGGGACGACTACGAGGGACCGGAGTTCGACTGGCCGAGCTACCGGAAGGTCACCGAGCCGCAGGAGCAGGTGGAGCACGCCCGCCGCCGCTATGCCGCCCTGGTCTCGATGTGCGACCACTCGCTGGGCCGGGTGCTGGACCTGATGGACGAGCACGGCATGTGGGACGACACCATGCTGATCGTCAACACCGACCACGGCTTCCTCCTCGGCGAGCACGGCTGGTGGGCGAAGTCGGTGATGCCCTGGTTCAACGAGCTGGTGCACCTGCCGATGTTCCTGTGGGACCCGCGGACCCGCGGCGCGGACACCCGCCGCGGCGCGCTCGCCCAGACCATCGACATCGCCCCCACCCTGCTGCGCTACTTCGGCCTGGAGACCCCGCCGGACATGCAGGGCCGCGATCTGGCCGCGGTGCTGACGGAGGATCGGCGACTACGCGAGGGCGCCCTGTTCGGGATCCACGGCGGCCACGTCAACGTCACCGACGGCCGCCATGTGTACATGCGGGCCTCCGCCACCCCGGAGAACGGGCCGCTGGAGGAGTACACCCTGATGCCCACCCATATGCGCGGCCGGTACGCCGTCGAGGAGCTCGCCGAGTGGGAGCCGGCCGAGCCGCTGCCGTTCACCAAGGGCCTGCGGACCCTCCGGATACCCGGCGCCGGCGGCTGGATGAACCCCTGGCGGCACGGCACCCTGCTGTTCGACCTCGACAGCGACCCCGGCCAACAGCGCCCGCTGGACGACCCGGAGACCGAGCTGCGGATGCTGCGCCTCCTCGCCTCCCTCCTCCGGGACGCCGACGCCCCCCGCAGCCAGTTCGAACGCCTGGGCATCCCGTACGAGGGGCCGGTCACCGAGCGGCATCTGCTGGTGCGGGCGCAGGCCGCGCGCGCTGCCGCCACCGCCGAGCCGATGCCGCCGCCGGACGAGCTGCCGGCCGCCGACCTCCTCGGCCGGCCGGTGCTCGAACTCCTCCGCGAGCCCGCCTACCGCACGGTGGTGGAGGAGCGGCTGCCCGGACTGGCCCACACCGAACTGGTCGCCTTCCCGGCCGGGGCGACCCCGATCGACCTGGCCCGCTGGGCGCTGTTCCCGGTCGGCGCGCTGCGCGAGCTCGGCGCCGGCCTGGACGCCGTCCGCCCGCGGCTCGCCGAGGGGAGAGTCCGATGACCGCGGAGCCCGCGTCCGGCGCGGGAGCCGATGCCGGAGTCCGGCCGGCGGCCGAGGCATCCACGCCGGCGTCCACGCCGGCGTCCACGCCGCCGGCCGGGGCGGCCGCGGCCGCCGGTGTGCCGCACCGCTGGCGCAATCTCCTCACCCTGACCGGCGTCACCGCGGTGGACAGCACCGAGGGCAGTGTCACCGCCACCCTCTTCCCCTCCATCGCCGCCGCCCTCGGCCTGGACAACGGCAGCCTGGGCCTCCTCGGCGCGCTCGGCAAGGCCGCCTCGGTGCCGGCCGGACCGCTGTTCGTCTGGCTCGCCGGACGGGTCGGGCGGCGTGCCGCCCTGGTGGCCAGTACCTCGCTCGGCGGCCTCTTCGGCATCCTCGCCGGGTTCTCGTCCGGCTTCGGCTGGCTGCTGCTCCTGAACGCGCTGATGGCCGCGGCGGTCAACGGCGGCAACCCGATCGCCAACGCCGTCATCGCGGACTCCTTCAGCGACCGCGAGCGCGGCCGGGCGGCCGGCATCCTCTACGGCGTCACCAGCACCGTCGGCTCGGCGCTCGGACCGCTGCTGGCCCTGCTCACCGGCTTCAGCGACGGCTGGCGCTACGCGATGTGGGCGATCGGCGCGGTCTGCCTCCTCTCCGGCCTGGTGGTGGCGACGGTCTACCGGGACCCGGGCGTCGGGGCCGCCGAGGAGCAGCTCGCGGACCTCGACGAGGACGTCCGGGAGCGGCAGCGGCGACCGGTCACCGTGCGGTCGGTGCTCGGGCTGTTCCGGATCCCGACGTATGCGCTGATGATGGCGTCCCGGCTGCTCTCCGGGCATCTGCTGATCCTCGTCTTCGGCGTCCAGTTCCTGGCCTCCGAGCGGGGGTTCAGCAATGCGGTGGCGGCGGTGGTGTCGCTGCCGTTCGGCCTCGGCTACCTGGCCGGGACGGTCGGCGGGGGCTTCCTCCTCGGCCCGGTCGACCGGCGCTGGCCGGACCACGGCCGGGCCGGCTACCTCCAGGCGGCGCAGGTCTTCTTCGCCGTGGCGGCGTTCTTCGGCACCCAGTTCCACTACCCCGGCGGGATCGCGCCGTACTGCGTGTTCTGGGCGCTGATGGGTGTCGGGCAGGGGCTCAACCCGCCGGTGAACCGGCCGGTGGTGGCCGCCGTGGTGCTGCCCGAACTGCGCGGCCAGGCCTTCGCGGTGTGGCTGTCCGTCTTCGAGACCCTGGGCTGGGGCCTGTTCTCGATCCTCGCCGGCCGGCTCGCCGCGAGCCTCGGGCTGCAGGGGGTGTTCCTCTGGGTGCTGGTGGTCCTGATGCTGGCGAACGCCGTGCTGCTGGGCGCGCTCCACCTGACCTACCGGCGGGACGCCCACCGCGTCGCGGACGCCCTGGCGGAACGCCGCCGGCTGGCCCGCGACCCCGGCTGAGCGGACGCCCCGGGCGGCCGGCCCGGGGCACGCCCGGCGCGGCTGCCCGGCTACTCCTCCAGGCCGCGCAGGAACTCCAGCAGCAGCCCGTTGACCTCGTCGGGGCGCTCCTGCTGGGTCCAGTGGCCGCAGCCCGGGAGGATGTGGGAGCCGCGCAGCCGCGGCAGCGCGTGCCGGAGGATCTCCGGCAGGTGCTCCATCCCGCGGAAGGCCATCACCAGGTCCCGGTCGCCGCCGACGAAGAGCGCGGGGAGGGGGATCGTGCGGCCGTCGAAGACCGCCAGCTGCCTGTTGTTCCGCTCGATGTTCCGGTACCAGTTGAGCGGGCCGGTGAAGGCGCGGTCGCCGTGCTCCGCGTACTCCCGGACGAAGGTCGCCACGTCCTCCTCCGTCAGCCAGTCCGGCAGCTTCTCGGGGGCGCGGAGGCCGTCGGAGAGGCGGAGGCCCTCGGGGACGACCCAGACCTTCGGCGGGTTGTTGCCGGGGTTGTCGCCCGAGCCGAAGAAGAGCAGCGAGCGGAAGCTGAGGTCCGGGTCGGCGGCCAACTCGGCGTCCGCGCGGCCGGGTTCCTGGAAGTAGATCTGGTAGAAGCCCTCGCCGTAGGTGTGCCGGGTGACGGACGGCGGCTGCATCCCGGCCGGGAGGATCGGCGGGACGCTGAGCCCGGCCACGCCGGACAGCAGGTCCGGCCGGAGCATGGCGGTCACCCAGGCCACCGGCGCGCCCCAGTCGTGGCCGACCAGCACCGGCCTGCGGCCGGAGCGGTTGCCGGTCGCGCCGATCAGCGCGACCACGTCGCCGGCCAGGTCCGGCAGCGAGTACTCCTCGATCTCCTCCGGGGCCTCGGTGCGGGCGTATCCGCGCTGGTCCGGGGCGATGGCGTGGAAGCCCGCGGCGCCGAGCGCCCTCAGCTGGTGCCGCCAGGAGTACCAGCACTCGGGGAAGCCGTGCAGCATGATCACCGGCGGGCCGTCCGCGGGCCCCGCCTCGGCGAGGTGCATCCGCACTCTCCCCGGCAGGTCCACCGTGCGATGCCGGATCCCGGTACCCGCCGCCGTGCCTCGGTCTGTCGCCATGGCAGGGATTCTGCCCTGCCGTGAACCACGGGACCATGGCCGGCGTAGCAACCTTCGGAACTGTTCGGGATCCGTTTTCGAGCCGACCACTTTCCCTTCGCACCGAATGGTGACCGCGGATGAACCTCGCCCTGCGCGCGCTGCGCCTCCTCCTCGCCCTCGCCACGGCGGCCGGACTGGCCGTGGACGCCTATGTGCACGCCGACTTCGCACCCTCCTTCGACCCGGTGGGGCGGGGCGGCCTGACCGAGGGCGAACTGTTCCGCGCCGAGGCGGCCGCGGCGGCGCTCGCGGCGCTGCTCCTCCTGCTGTTCTTCCGGCACCGGTTCGCCTGGCTGGTGGCGTTCCTGGTGGCGGGGGCCGGGGTGGCGGCGGTGCTCGTCTACACCCATGTCGACGTCGGCGCCCTCGGCCCGATCCCCGACATGTACGACCCCACCTGGTACACCGAGAAGACCGTCTCGGCGATCGCCGAGGGGGCGGCCGCGGTGACCGCGGGAATCGGCCTCTGCCTCGCCGTGCTGCTCCACCGGCGCAGCCGGGCCGCCGAGGCGGCCGGGGACGCTGCGGATTCCGGAGGTGCCGGGAGTGCCGGGGGCGCCGATCAAGCGGCCTACTGAGCGGGGCGGCCCGGCAGGAGGACGGGAGGTGAGGGTGTGGTGCCCGGTGGGGGGTGGAGGACCTTGGTCCTCGCGGGTGGCGGGGAGGCGGCGGGTAGGGTGAGCCGGGTCACACCAGTGAGACGGTAAGACCGCGAGACCGCCCAGACAGCGAGACAGACCTCGATGACGACCCCTCAGGCGCCGGGCTCCGCACACCTTCCGGAGTCCCGCAGCACTCCCGCCGCCGGCCCGGGCGGCGCCCTGACGGGCGGCGCCCCGGCCCCCGCCGCGGCGGCCCTCCCGCTCTCCCCCGCACCGATGCCGTACGACCTCACCCTGAGTGACCTGACGCTACGCCAGGCGAGCTTCGCGACCCGGGTGAACGCGGCCGCGATGGCCGGCTTCGGCGGGATCGGGCTCTCCGTCAGCCACTACCACCAGGCCCGCGCGGAGGGGCTCTCCGACGCCGACCTGCTGGCCCTCCTCGCGGAGCACGGGCTGCGGCTGGACGAGGTGGAGCTCGCCCAGGCCTGGGCCGATCCGAGCGTCTACAGCGAGGAGGAGCGCGAGGCCGACGGCGAGCTGCTGGCCCTCGCCGCCCGGCTGGGCGTCCGCCGGATCCACGCCGAGCTGCTGGACGAGTTCCCGGTCGGGACCTACGTCGCCGGACTCCGCGAGCTCTGCGCCCGGGCGGCGGACAGCGGCGCCCTGGTCGCCGTCGAGTACATGCCGTACGCGGGGGTCTACGGCCCCGGGCTGGACTGGACGGTGGTCGAGGCGTCCGAGGCGGAGAACGCCGGGATCCTGATCGACACCTGGCACTGGGCGCGGGCCTACTCCCCGGACGAGCAGGAGGCCAAGCTGGCCGAGGTGCCGGCCGACCGGATCGCCGGGGTGCAGCTCTCGGACGCACTGGCCGAGCCGGCCCCGCGGGTCCGGCACGAGTCCGCCCACCTCCGACAGCTCCCCGGCCTCGGCTACGCCGACCTGCGCGGACTGCTCAACCGCCTGCAGGCCCACGGCACCCAGGCCCCGGTCTCGGTGGAGGTCCAGTCGGACGCGCTGGACTCCCAGCCCCCGGCCCTCAGCGCCCACCAGGCCTACGTCACGGCGAGTGCGGTCCTGGAGCGCGCCGGCTGGCCGTGCGACGCCCCGGCGGCCCGGGTCTCCGTGCTCTGAGCCGAGCGCTCCCCCGCCCTCCGGTTGACGCCGTCCGAGCGGCTGCGCTACGTTCCGGTCGTTATCGTCGGGTTGACGTTAAGCGGGGGCCGACGTCAAGCGGGGGGAGGGCCGGGCGTGCCGCTCGCGCATTGGCTGGACTCGCTGGTGGCGCCGCTCAACGCGGTGCTCTTCCACTTCGGGCAGGACGCCGTCACCTGGGCCGAGCTGCTGGGCTTCGCCACCGGCGCGCTCTGCGTCGGGCTCACCGTCGGGTCCAGCATCTGGAACTTCCCGGTCGGCATCGCCAACAACCTGTTCTTCCTGGTGCTCTTCTGGCAGGGACGCCTCTACGCGGACGCCTCGCTGCAGATCGTCTACCTGGCGCTGGGCGCGGCCGGCTGGTGGGAGTGGCTGCACGGCGGGGAGCGCGGCGGGGAGCGCCGCGGCAGGCGGACGGTGCGGCGCGCCCCGGCCCGCCTGGTGGCCGGGCTCCTGCTGGCGGCCGCGCCGGCGACCTGGGGCCTCACCGTCCTGCTGGCCTCGGCCCACGACATCGCGCCGTTCTGGGACGCCCTCACCACCGCCCTCTCGCTGGCCGCGCAGTGGCTGCTCAACCTCAAGAAGCTGCAGAACTGGTACTTCTGGATCGCGGCCGACGTGGTCTACGTCCCGCTGTACTTCGCCAAGGTGCTCTACCTGACCGGGATCGTCTACGTGGTCTTCCTGGCCATGTGCCTGCTGGGGCTGCGGGCCTGGCGCCGGGAGCTCGCCGCCGGCCCCGCCGGCCCGGGCGCCCCGGCGGGCGCGGTGGCCGCATCGGGAACGGCGGGTGCCGCGTGAGCGACGGGGCCGCCGACGGGCCCGGCGGCGGGGCCGCCGCCTTCGAACACGGCCTGGTGATCGGCAAGTTCTATCCGCCGCACGCGGGCCACCACTTCCTGATCGACGCGGCCGCGGTCTCCTGCCGCCGGGTCACCGTGGTGGTGATGGCCGCGGACGTGGAGAGCATCCCGCTCGCCGCCCGTGTCGCCTGGCTGCGCGAGGCCCGCCCGGAGGCCCGACGGCACGTCGAGGTGGTCGGCGTCGCGGACAACCTGGTCGTCGACTACGCCGACGAGGACGTCTGGACCGGCCACGTCGCGCTGATGCGGGAGGCCGTCGGGGACTCCCGGCACTCCGCTCACCCGGTGGACGCCGTCTTCACCTCCGAACCGTACGGCGCGGAGCTCGCCCGCCGGTTCGACGCGGCCGACGTGCGCCTGGACGAGGCGCGGGCCACCGTGGCGATCTCCGCGACCGCGGTCAGGTCCGATCCCGCCGCCCACTGGGACCTGCTGGAGCCGCCGGTCCGGGCCTGGCTCGCCCGCCGCGTCGTGGTCCTCGGCGCGGAGTCCACCGGCACCACGACGCTCTCCCTCGACCTGGCCGCGGCGCTGCGGGCGCGGGGCGGGGCGCACGCGCGGACCGGCTGGGTGCCGGAGTACGGCAGAGCCCTCACCGTGGTCAAGCTCGCGGCGGCGCGGGCCCGGGCGGCCCGAGCCGGACGGGCGGAGCCGGGAATGGCCGGACTCGACTGGTGCGACGCGGACTTCGAGCTGGTGACGCGCCGTCAGCTCGCCGAGGAGGAGCGTGCGGCCAGGCAGGGCGGCCCGGTGCTGGTCTGCGCCACGGACGCGCTGGCCACCACCGTCTGGCAGGAGCGGTATACGGGGTCCGCCACGCCCGAGGTCCTGGCCGCGGCGGCGGGCCTGCCGCCGCGCGCCCTCTACATCCTGACCAGCGAGGAAGGGGTGCCGTTCGAGGACGACGGGCTGCGCGACGGCGAGCATCTGCGCTCCTGGATGACCGGGCGCTTCCGGGAGGTGCTGGCGGCCCAGCCGGTGCCGTGGGTCGAGGTGGCGGGCGACCGACCGGAACGCCTGGGCCGAGCGCTCGCGGCGGTGGACGGCATCCTCTCCGCCGGCTGGGGCCTGGCGGACCCGATCGGCGAACGGGCGCCGGCGGGCGGGGGGCGGTGACCGGGGGCGGTGACCGGGGGCCGGTCAGGCGCCCGGCGGGTCGGGCCGGTGACGGGCGGCGTGTTCGTCGCGTTCCGCCTCGTAGCGCTGGGCGGACCAGCGGAGGACCATCTGGGGGTGGGCCCACTCGGGTCTGGACGCCGAGCCGGCCGCCTCCTCCAGCGCCCGTTTTCTCCCGCGCTCGGCGAAGTCCCGATGAGGAGGTGGCCGAGCCGCAGCCGGAGCAGAGCGGGGAGGGCGGGCAGGTCCGGTGCGCCGGCGGGCTGTTCCGTCAGCGTTCGCAGTCCAGCCCGCCGCGCGTATGCCGATTCGGCACTGCGGGTCCGCCCGTTCAGGCCGGCGCTCCGAAGGCCTCCCGGACCTCCGGCGGCCACGGGGAGGCGGACGGGGCGTCCCGCTCGACGTGGGCCACCGTCATCCTGCCCTCCGCCGCCAGCCCCTCCTTGCCGTGCACGGTGAAGGCGTAGGTGAGCGAGGTGCGGCCGATCCGCTCCACGCGGAGCCGGGTGGTGACGAGCTCGCCGAACCGCAGCCGGTTGCGGTAGTCCACCTCGTGGCGCACCCGCGGGGCGCGGCCGAAGAGCCAGTCGAGGCCGTACCGGCGCAGGAGTTCGGCCTCCGCCGACTCCACCCAGCGGAGCACCGAGGAGAAGTGGTGGTGCCCCGCGGCGTCGGTGTCGATCCACTCGACCCGTCGCTCGATGCTGACCTCCGGGACGCTCATCGCTCTCCCTCCGCCACCGTGAAAGGCCCGTGACGCCGCTGACACCGCGAAGGTATAGCGTTCACTTGACGAGCGTCAATGAACCGCGACACGCGGAGGCGGAGCCCCGGTCAGCCGCCGAAGACCAGATGCCCGTCGTCCACCGGCGTGCGGCGCATCTGCCGCCGGTCCGCCAGGTAGTTCTGCTGGACCAGCCACGGCGCGGCCTCGCCCTGCTTCGGCATCCGGTCGATGCCGCGGGCGATGTAGCCCGAGGTCAGCTCCAGGTACGGGCGGGCCCGGGTGCCGGGCGGGACCTGCGGGGTGGCGGTGCGGCGGCCGCTGCGGTCCAGGTGGTCGAGCAGCCGGCAGACGTACTCCGCGACCAGGTCGGCCCGCAGCGTCCAGGAGGCGTTGACGTACCCGATGGTGAAGGCGAAGTTGGGCACGCCGGAGAGCATCAGGCCGCGGTAGGCGAACGTGTCCGGCAGGCTGACCTCCTCGCCATCGACGGAGAGCGACATCCCGCCCAGCGGAAGGAGGTTGAGGCCGGTGGCGGTGACCACGACGTCGGCCTCCACCTCCCGGCCGGACTCCATCCGCAGGCCCTTCTCGGTGAACCGCTCGATCCCCCCGGTGACCACCTCGGCCCGGTCCTCGCGGATCGCCTTGAACAGGTCGCCGTCGGCGGCCAGGCAGAGCCGCTGGTCCCACGGCTGGTAGCGGGGGTCGAAGTCGCGCTCGACGTCGTAGCCGTCCGGCAGTTGGGCCCGTACCCCCGCCTTGAGCAGCCGCCGGGCGAGGGCCGGAGCGCGCCGGCTCAGCCCGTACAGGCCCATGGAGACCAGCAGGTTCCCCCAGCGGGCGAGGGTCCAGGCGGCGTCGCCCGGCAGCACCGAGGACAGCGCGGGGCCGAAGCGGTCCTTGGCCGGGCGGGAGGCTATGTAGCTGGGCGAGCGCTGCACCATGGTGACCCGGGCGGCCTTCTCGGCGAGCGCCGGCACCAGGGTGATCGCGGTGGCCCCGCTGCCGATCACCGCGACCCGCTTGCCCTCGTGGTCCAGGTCCTCGGGCCAGTGCTGCGGGTGCACCAGCCGGCCGGTGTAGCGGTCGGCGTCGGGGAACTCGGGGAGATAGCCGGCGTCGTAGCGGTAGTAGCCGCTGCAGCAGTAGAGGAACGAGCAGGTGAGGGTGGCGGGTTCGGCCGCCGCCCCCTCGCCCCGCAGCACGGTCACCGTCCAGCGGGCGTCCGCGCTCGACCAGTCGGCGGACAGTACGCGGTGGTGGTAGCGGATGCGCTCGGTGATCCGGTGCTCCTCCGCGGTACGGCGGAGGTACTCGCGGATGGTGCCGCCGCCGGCGATGGCGTCCTCGTGCCGCCACGGCGAGAAGCGGTAGCCGAGGGTGAACATGTCCGAGTCGGAGCGGATGCCCGGGTAGCGGAAGAGGTCCCAGGTGCCGCCGAGCGCCCCGCGCGACTCCAGCAGGGCGAACGACCGGTGGGGGTGGCTGCGGCGCAGATGGCAGGCGGCGCCGATGCCGGAGAGGCCGGCGCCCACGATCAGCACGTCGAGGTGCTCGGTGCGCTCCGGGTCCCCGCCCGGGCCGTCCCCGTTGCTCGTCATGACGCGAACGTACCAACTGGTCGGTAGTCTCACAATGCCGATGCCGGCCCGGCACCGGATCTCCCCCGGTCGAACCCCTTGGACCGGGCCCCTCCGCCGGGTTGAATGCGGCACAGCCGCAGCATCGCGCCAGCCGCACGCACGGAGGTGCCCCGTTGTACTACCCACTGACCGTCCGTGACTTCCTCGACCGCGCCGAGGCGGTCTACCCGGACCGGGTGGCCGTCGTCGACGAACCGGACCAGCCGGCGCCCGGCCTCGGCGAGCTGACGTACCGTCGGATGGCCGAGCTGGCCCGCGCGCAGGCGGCCCGGCTGGACCGGCTCGGCGTGCCGGCCGGCGGCCGGGTGGCGGTGATCTCGCAGAACTCCGCCCGGTTGCTGACCTCCTTCTTCGGCGTCTCCGGCTGGGGCCGGGTCCTGGTGCCGGTCAACTTCCGGCTGAGCCGGCCCGAGGTGGAGTACATCGTCGAGCACTCCGGCGCCTCCGCGGTCTACGCCGACCCGGAGTGCGCCCACCTCCTGGACGGGCTCGGCTCGGCCGGGGTCAAGCACCGTTTCGTCCTCGGCGAGGACGGCGACGAGTCGCTCTACGACACCACCGGCGCCGAGCCCCGCCCGTGGGCCGAGCCGGACGAGGGGGCCACCGCCACCATCAACTACACCTCCGGAACCACCGCCCGTCCCAAGGGAGTCCAGCTCACCCACCGCAACCTGTGGCTGAACGCCACCGTCTTCGGCCTCCACACCACCATCAGCGACCGGGACGTCTACCTCCACACCCTGCCGATGTTCCACGCCAACGGCTGGGGGATGCCGTACGGGATCACCGGCGTCGGCGGGCGGCATGTGGTGCTGCGCAAGGTGGACGGCGGCGAGATCCTGCGGCGGGTGCGCGACCACGGGGTGACGCTGATGTGCGCCGCGCCCGCGGTGATCAGCGCGGCGCTGGACGGCGCCGCCGCCTGGGACACCTCGGCGGAGGGACCGGTCCCCGGGCGGGACCGGGTGCGGGTGGTCTGCGCCGGCGCCCCGCCGCCGACCAGCACCATCGAGCAGGTGCACAGTGAACTCGGCTGGGAGTTCATCCAGTTGTACGGCCTGACCGAGACCTCGCCGGTGGTCACCCTCAACCGGCGGCGCGCGGAGTGGGACGGCCTCCCGCCGGCCGAGCTGGCCCGCAAGCTGGGCCGCGCGGGCGCGCCGACGCTGGGCGTCCGGGTCGCGGTGGACTCCGACGGCGAGGTCCTCACCGCCTCCAACCACAACCTGGACGGCTACTGGCAGCAGCCGGAGGCCACGGCGGAGGCGACGGCGGGAGGCTGGTTCCACACCGGCGACGGGGGCCGGATCGACGAGGAGGGCTATCTGGTCATCGAGGACCGGAAGAAGGACGTGATCATCTCCGGCGGCGAGAACGTCTCCTCGATCGAGGTCGAGGACGCCGTGATCGCGCATCCCGAAGTGCGGGAGGCCGCGGTGATCGGGATCCCCGACGAGAAGTGGGGCGAGCTGGTCACCGCGCTGGTGGTGCGGACGCCGGGCTCCGAGCTGACGGCGGAGGCCCTGGTCGCCCACTGCCGCCGGCGGCTCGCCGGCTACAAGTGCCCGAAGCGGATCGAGTTCACCGACACCCTGCCGCGCACCGCCACCGGCAAACTCCAGAAGTTCAAGCTCCGCGAGCCGTTCTGGCAGGGCCAGACCCGCCGGATCCACTAGGGAGCGTATTCGGTTGTGATCAAGGGGCCGCTCGTGTGAGGTCCTTGATCCAGATCACGGAGGCCCGGAGGTGGAGTCCGGCGAGGTAGCTCCCCGGGGTCTTGTCGTAGCGGGTGGCGATGCCTCGCCATGCTTTCATCCTGTTGATCGCCCGCTCGACGGTGTTCCGTTCCTTGTAGAGCTCGGTGTCGTGACTGACGGGCCTACCGCCTCCACTGCCCTTCTTCTTCCGGTTGGCGGCCTGGTCCTTCTTCTCCGGGATGACCGCCTTGATATGGCGTTTGCGCAGGTAGGCACGGTTGCCGCGAGACGAGTAGGCCCGCGCACCCGCACCTTCTTCAGGACGGGGATGAACTGTGGGCTGTCGGCTGACTGGCCCGCGGTCAGGATGAACGCCAGCGGGCAGCACTTGCGGTCGGCGGCGAGGTGGACCTTGCTGGTCTATCCGCCCCTGGAGCGTCCGAGGAGGGCGGCCTTCAGCCGGAGTTTGTGCCGACGCCGGACGCGTCGTCGTTCCTCCCGCGCGGGATCGCTTTCGCTCTCCTGCCCAGTTGTTCTTCGAGACCGCCCCCTTTGACCTGGCCTTCTCCTCCTCGGCGGAGGCTTTCTCCAGGGCAGTGGTGGAATCGATGCTGACCAAGGACAGGTCCACCTCACCGCGCTTCGCGGCTTCCGCGATCAGGCCCTCCAGCAGCGCCTCGAAGACCCCGGCGTCACGCCACTGCCGGAAGCGGTTGTGGACGGTCGACCATGCACCGAATTCTGTTGGCATCTCCCGCCACTGGCCGCCCGTCTTGAACCGCCAGATCACGCCCTCGGACTGCTGCCGCAGCCGCTCGGGGTACGGGCCGTACTCGCCAATCGGCAGGTACGGCTCGATGAACTCCCACTCCAGGTCAGTCAGTTGTACTCGTGTCACGTACGACGGTCTACCGGACCAGACCGTGCCACGAAAGCACGTCCCGCAGTTTGTTCACGACTCGACGTGCCCTAGACGGCCGTGTTTCGTCGACAGGGGGCGCCAGTGCGCATGTTGGCGGAGGCGCTGGCGATGACCGAGTCGAGCCGGTCCCGGGTGCGGTTCAGGTCCGCGATGCGCCGGTCGATGCCGTCGCGCTCTATGGCAAGGCGGTCGAGAAGCTCGGGCGTGGCTTTGCCGTCTATGACGCAGGGTGTCAACTCGGCGATGGTCTTGCTGGACAGGCCGGCGGCGTACAGATCCCGGATCAGCCGGATCTGGTCAACAGCGGCTTCCGCATAGTGGCGCTGGCCGCTGTCGCTGCGCTCGGAGACAAGCAGATTCTGCTCCTCGTAGTACCTCAGGGCGCGGGTGGTGACTCCGGTCTTCCGGGCGAGTTCTCCGATGCGCATTCCCGTCTCCATTTCCATGTGACTTACGCCACGCCCGCTTGCCTTTGACGTCAACGTCAGGTTTTAGCGTAGCCGATATGAACTTCTGCCGGGGATTCCTGCTGGTAGGCCCCCGGCAGGCCACGGGTTGAACGAAATGGAGCGCCCATGAATGAGGACACCACCCCGCGCCCCAGCGGGTGACCGGCGGGGAATAACACGCCTGGGCCCCTCAAGTGGGGCGGCGACAAGACCGTCAACAAGATGAGAGGTCTCGGGGAGATCAATCTCCGTCCGATCGATGTCGGCGAGCGCGGACACCCCGACGCCGATCGCATCCTCAATCTCAAGACCTCCTGATCCACCACTCGCACCACACCTGAAAGAAGCACACACATGGCCATCGACCAGACGACAGGTCTCACCGGCCCCCCGTCCACCCCGATCATTTCGGTCAAGCCGCTCATGCTGCCCGCACCGTGGCGCGGCGAGGACCTGCACGTACGCATCTCCGCACCGGTCACCGGCGCCAATCTGCCGATCGTGCTGTTCGCGCACGGATTCGGCTCGAACCTGGACGGCTACGCACCATTGGTCGACCACTGGGCCTCCCACGGCTTCGTGGTCGCCCAGGCCACCCACCTCGACTCCAAGCGCTTTAACGTGGCCGCGGACGACCCCCGCAAGCCCCATATGTGGCGCTACCGCGTGCAGGACATGAAGCGGATCCTCGACGAACTCGGCACCCTGGTGGCATCCGTGCCCGGTCTGGCCGGTCGGGTCGATCACAGCCGAATTGTCGCGGCCGGACACTCCTTCGGCGGCCAGACCGCGGGCATCCTCGTGGGGCTTCGCGTCACAGACCCGGTGACCGGCGTCACCGAAGACCTGTCCGACTCCCGGGTCATGGCCACCATCCAGCTGGCCACCGCTGGCGAAGGCGGCGCCAACCTGAGCCCCTTGGCTCTCGAGGTCGCTCCCTGGCTGCGCGACCAGGACTTCTCCCACATCACCGCCCCGGGACTCGTCGTCGCCGGCGACAAGGACGAACTGCCGCTTTCCACCACGGGCCCGTCCTGGACGAGCGAGCCCTATACGCTCAGCAGGGGCAACAAGAGCCTGCTGACGGTCTATGGAGGCCAGCACTCCCTCGGCGGCATCCCCGGCTACGACGCAGCGGAGACCACCGACGAGAACCCCGACCGCGTCGCCCTCGTCCAGCAGGTCACCCTCGCCTACCTGCGCCACATCACTGGCACCAACGACACCGACTGGGAGACGGCCCGGACCGTCCTCGCCGGCGATTCCCACGCGTTGGGACGACTGGAGTCCAAGTGACCGCCACCGGCCCGAGGCGCGCGCCAACTATGGGACCGGGGAGCTACCTCGCCGGACTCCACCTCCGGGCCTCCGTGATCTGGATCAAGGACCTCACACGAGCGGCCCCTTGATCACAACCGAATACGCTCCCTAGCCCCGGGCGCAGCGCCTCGGGCGCCCCACCGGGGCGCGGCTCCCCGGTCTCACGGGGCCTGGGTCAGGAACTCCCCGAGGGCGGAGAGGAGCGCGTGGACGTCCTCGGCGTCGTTGTAGGGCGCGAGGCCGATGCGGAGGCCACCGCTGTCGCCGAGGCCCAGATGGCGGGAGGCCTCCACCGCGTAGAAGCTGCCGGCCGGGGCCTGGATGCCGCGGGCACCGAGGAAGCGGTAGGCCGCGGCCTCCTCCTCGGCGCCGCCGGCCAGGCTGACCAGCAGGGTCGGGGTGCGGCTCGCGGCCCGGGAGCGCAGCACCGCTCCGCGCGGCGCGAGCGCGGCGATCCCCGACTCCAACTCGGCCCGCAGGACCTCCTCGTGGCGCTCCAGCGCGGCCAGCGAGCCGGCCAGCCGCTCGCGGCGGCTGCCCTCCCCGCCCGGCACCAGATCGGCGAGGAAGTCCACCGCCGCACGCGTTCCCGCCAGCGACTCGTAGGGCAGGGTGCCGAGTTCGAAGCGCTCGGGCACGGCGTCCGTGGAGGGCAGCAGCTTGTCCGGGCGCAGCCGCTCCAGGAGTTCGGGGGCCGCCGCCAGCACGCCGAGATGCGGGCCGAGGAACTTGTACGGCGAGCAGGTGTAGAGGTCGGCCCCCGTCTCCGCGAGGTCGACCAGGCCGTGGGCGGTGCGGTGGACGCCGTCCACGTACACCAGCGCCTCGGGCGCGGCCTCCTTCACCGCGGCGGCGATCTCCGCCGTCGGCGGCTTGGTGCCGATCAGGTTGGAGGCCGCGGTCACCGCGACCAGCCGGGTCCGCGCGGAGAGCTCCCGGCGGATGTGATCGACCGTCAGTTCGCCGCTCTCGGCGTCGAATCCGGCCCACCGCACGGTCGCGCCCGCCTGCTCGGCCGCCTGCACCCAGGGGCGGATGTTGGAGTCGTGGTCGAGCCGGGTGACCACCACCTCGTCGCCGGGCGACCACTCCTTGGCCAGCGTCCGGGAGAAGTCGTAGGCGAGCTGGGTCGCGCTGCGGCCGAAGACGATCCCGCGCGGGTCGGCGCCCAGCAGGTCGGCCATCGCCGACCGGGCCTCGGCGACCAGGCGCTCGGCGTTGCGCTCACCCGGGGTCCGCGCGCCCCGGTTGGACAGCGGCGAGCTCATCGCCCGGGCCATCGCCTCGATCACGGGCGTGGGGGTCTGCGTCCCGCCCGGCCCGTCGAAGAAGACGGCCTCGCCCAGCGCCGGGAACTGCGCCCGTATCCGACCGGTGTCCAACTCGGCTCTCCTCACGCTCATCGGTTCGCCCCCGTCCGCCCCCGTCCGCCCGACGCTACGCAAACCGCAGGTCAGGGGCAAGATCCCGGCGGCGGAGTGCCATCCGGGGACGTGACGCGGGTCACACCGCCCCGATGTCACGGACCGGCGGTCCGCCTCCATCTGCTGGTCGTCAACGCCGAACGAGGCGGAACGAGGCAGAACGAGCAACCGGAAGAGGGCGGAACGATGGGCGCACGGAACAAGCAGGAGGACCGGGGGCAGCGCCAGGTGGTGATCCTCGGCGCGGGCTACGCGGGGCTGGCCGCGGCCGTGCAGCTCGCGGCCCGGGTGAAGAGCCGGGAGGACGTGCGGCTGACCCTGGTCAACGCGGAGGAGCGGTTCACCGAGCGGCTGCGGCTGCCCATGACGGCGGCCGGCCGGCGGACCGCCGACCTCAGCATCCCGGAGCTGCTGGACGGCACCGGCGTGCAGTTCGTCCGCGGCTGGGTCACCGGTGCCGACGCGGACGCCCGGACGGTGCGGATCGACGACGACCGGGTCCTCCGGTACGACACCCTGGTCTGGGGCCTGGGCGGGGTCGCGGACACCGCCGCCGTCCCCGGGGCGGACGGCCACGCCTACACCCTCGACAGCGTCCATGACGCGGAGCTGCTCGCGGACCGGCTGCGGCGACTGGCCGACGGCGACGCCGTCCCCGCCCCCGGCTCCGCCTCCCCCTCCGCCCCCACCCTCGCCGTCGTCGGCAGCGGGCCGGCCGGCGTCGAGTCGGCCGCCGAGATCGCCGAGCGCTACCCGCGGCTGAAGGTGGTGCTGATGGGCCGTCAGGAACCGGGCGCGGCCATGGCCGCCCGGGCGCGCGCCCACCTGCGGGCCGCCCTCGACCGGCTGGGCGTCCAGGTCCGGGCCGGCGTCGAGGTGGTGAAGGTGCTTCCCGACGGGGTCCAGCTGGACGGCGGGGAGGCGGTCGCCGCCGACGCCGTCCTGTGGACCGGCGGCACCCGGGTCTCCCCGCTGGCGGCCGCCGCCGGGCTGGCCGTCGACGAGCGCGGCCGGATCGTCACCGACGCCGCCCTGCGGTCGGTCTCCCACCCGGAGGTGTACGCGATCGGCGACGCCGCCGCCGTCCGCCAGGGCTACGGTGTCCTCCACGGCACCTGCCAGAGCGGGATGCCCACGGGGGCGCACGCCGCCCTCTCCATCCACCGAGAGCTCCGCGGCCGCCGGCCCAGGCCGTTCCGCTTCGGCTACTACCACACGCCGGTCAGCCTCGGCCGCGGCGACGCCGTGGTGCAGTTCACCCACCCCGACGACAGTCCCCGGCGGATGTTCCTCACCGGCCGGGCCGCGGTCAGGTACAAGGAGACGGTGACCGCCTCGCCCTGGCCGACGTACGGCCGTATGAAGAGGATGCCCGCCTGGGGCGCGTTCTGGCCCCGCGGGGGCCGCTACACCAGGAACCGGGGGCCGCAGTGACCGATCTCTTCCCCGCCCATCCCGACCAGCGGGTCTTCGACCGGCACCGCCGCCTGCTGTTCTCCGTGGCGTACCGCCTCCTCGGCTCGGCGGCGGACGCCGAGGACGCGGTGCAGGACGCCTGGCTCAAGTGGTCGGCCGCGGACCGCCGCCAGGTCGCCGACCCCAGGGCGTACCTGACCAGGATCGTGTCCAACCTGGCGCTGGAGCGGCTGCGTTCCACCCGGCGCAAGCGGGAGACCTACGTCGGGCCGTGGCTGCCGGAGCCGATCCTCACCACCGCGAGCGCCGCCGATGCGGTGGCCGAGGCGGAGACGGTCTCGATGGCCCTGCTGGTGGTGCTGGAGACGCTCAGCCCGCTGGAGCGGGCGGTGTTCGTGCTGCGCGAGGTCTTCGACTTCAGCCACGCGGAGATCGCCGAGGCGGTGGAGCGCTCCGAGGCGGCGGTACGCCAGGCCGGGCACCGCGCCAGGGAGCATGTGCGGGCCCGCCGCCCGCGCTTCACCGCCGACCGCGCGGCCCAGCGCGCTGCCACCGAGCGGTTCTTCGCGGCGGCCGGCGGCGGTGACGTCAACGCGCTGATGGAGCTGCTCTCCCCGGACGTCACGCTGTGGACAGACGGCGGCGGCAAGGTCCGCCAGGCGCTGCGCCCGGTGGTGGGCGCGACCACCGTGGCGGCCTGGTTCGCGGCCCTCGGCGAGACCTCCTACCAGGGCGTCGAGCCGGCCGACATCCACGGCGAGCTCACCGAGATCAACGGCGGCCCCGGCCTCCTCTTCCGCGGGCCCGAGCGGGTGATCGCCACCGTGACCTTCGACTTCGACGCCGAGGGCCGGATCACCGCCGTCCACAACGTCGCCAACCCGGACAAGCTGCACGCCCTCGCCGACGGCACCCGGCACGACATGGGCACCCGCTGACGGCACCGGTCCGCCGGCAGCCGCCCGCCGATCGCGCACGGTCGGTCAACTCCCGTGAGCTGTATGTGAATCGCTGTCCCGTAGGGTGATTGAAACAGATCTGTGGGGAGCATGAAGCCGTTGTGATCCGCTGGACGTTCGCCCATCTCGTGCGGCAGCGCCGGGATGTGGCCCGCGCCCGCGAGTTCTGGGCGGCGGCCACCGGCACCCGGCCCTCGGTGCAGCACGGCCGCGACTGGACCCACACCACTCTCCTCCCCGCGGGCGGAGACGCCTGCCTGGGCCTGCTGGCCACCGGCCGGGGCGCCGGCGGCGACGCCGCCTCGGCCGAACTCCCCGGCGTGCGGCTGGAGTTGGCGGACGACGAGCCGGACCGGCTGGCCGTCAGGGCCCGCGCGCTGGGCGCCCGGGTCGGCCCGGACGGATGGCTCCGCTCCCCCGCCGGGCAGCCGTTCACCGTACGGGGCTGGCGCGGGGAGCGCACCCCGCCCCCGGCGCCGGTCCGGCTGGGCCGGGTCGTCCTGGCGGTCCACACCGCCGGCCTCGCCGCCGAGCTGGGCTTCTGGTCCTCGCTGACGGGGTGGGACACCCTGGTCGCCGCCGGCGGCCGGGACCACCGGCTGCTCGCCCCCGCCCCGCTGCCCTTCGACCTCTCCGTACGGGGCCTGGGCGCCGCCGGCCCCTACCCGGCGTCCGCCAGCCCGGCGCTGGCCTGCGACGATCCGGCGGCGACCGCCGCACTCCACCGGCGGCTCGGCGCCCAGGTCGGGCCGGCGACCTGCGCCGACCCGACCGGGGCGCCGTACTGCCTGCTGGCGGGCGGCCCGCAGGGCCCGGCCGCCGGGAGGTCAGATCAGGCCTAGCCCCAGGTCGGTGGGGGCGCCCCGCTGGATGTCGGCCTGGATGCTGGCGTCCGTCGCGGCCTCGTAGCCGATGCCCAGGTCGGAGGCGAGCCGCCGGTCCAGCGGCACGCCGAGGGCGACGTCACCCTCCATCAGGACGTCACCCGAGGCGAACACGCCGGTGTTCAGCGCGGTGTTCAGCCGGGCCGCGGCGGCCTCGCTCAGCCGCAGGTCACCGCGGACCGAGAAGTACACCCGGTGCTGGCCGGCGGCGGAGGTGACGTGCAGCCGGTCGGTGTCCAGGGTGCCGAGCGGCATCGCCTGGCCGTCGATCCGGCCCCGCAGCTCGCCGCTGGCCACGTCGAGGTCGAGGTGGTCGATCGTGGTGCTGCGGTCGGCCATCCGAAGCTGGAAGCCGCCGGAGAGGACCGCCTCGCCGCCGGTGAACCGCCGGTCGGCGTGGTCCAGCGAGCCCCCGGTGACCCACATCCGGACGCCGCTGCCCTGGCCGACCGTGGCAGCGCCGTCCGTGCCGGCCAGGGTGAGACCGGGGATCTTCCCGCTGAGGTCGAAGGAGGCATGGCCGTCCATCACCACGGAGGCTCCGTCAGCCCGGACCGGCGTCTGGGCCGGGGCCTGGGCGGGGGCCGGGGCCTGGGCGGGGCCGGCGCCTGGGCCGGCGCCTGGGCGGGGGTCTGTGCCGGCGCCTGGGCGGGGGTCTGAGTGGACGTCTGGGCCGGGGCCTGGACGGCCGTCTGGGCCGGGGCCACCGGATCGGCGGCTGACACGGCGCCCGGCAGCGGCGCGGCCGACGCGGACTGGACGGCCGACGCCCACAGCCCCGTCGACAGGGCGACGGCGGCGGCAGCGGCGACGGTGGCGGCGGCCGCCCGCAGGCGGACACGCCCCCGGCGGGCAGTGGCGGTACTGGTACTCATGATGCGGAAGTCCCTTCGTTCATCCGGATCCCGTTCGGTTTCATGACACCCGCGCGTCCCCATCCGAACCGGCGCGCCACGCTCTGCGCGCGCCCCTCTGCCACTCGTTCGGTGGCCGTCCGGCCGAGGTCGGGAGCACCGGCCGGGATGGCTACCCTCTTGGCATGGAGATCTGGATCAATCCCGCGTGCTCGAAGTGCCGCTCCGCGTTGCGGCTGCTGGACGCGGAGGGCGCCGACTACACCGTGCGGCGCTACCTGGAGGACGTCCCCACCGCGGACGAGCTCCGCCAGGTGCTGGACCGGCTCGGCCTGGAGCCGTGGGACATCGTCCGGACCCAGGAGGAGGCGGCCAAGGAGCTCGGGCTGAAGAACTGGCCGCGCAAGGCCGCCAACCGCGACCGCTGGATCGCCGCGCTGGCCGAACACCCCAAGCTGATCCAGCGGCCGATCATCACCGCCGACGACGGCACGGCCTTGGTCGCGCGGAGCGAGGAGGCGGTCCGGGACGCCATCTCCCGGTCCTGACCCGCCACGGCCGGCGCGCCCGTCGCGCGCCCGCGGCCCCGCGCCCCGGCGCCCGCGACGGCCGACCGCTACTCCACCGGAGTGGCTTTCGGCGAAAGCGCTGGGGTCCGCGGGCCCGGCTGCCGAAGCAGTGGGCATGGTCAATCTGATCGAGAACCACGCCCGCTGCGGCTCCGGCACCCGCCGTGGCCCCGGACTCCGGGTCCGCGCCCTCGGCGCCCTGGGGGCGGCCGCCGCACTGGCGCTGGCACTGGCCCCCGGCGCAGCCGCCTCGGCCGCGACCCGGCCGGCCCCCCGGCCGGCGGCGATCCCGGCGATCCCGGCCCCGCACGCCCTGCCGCAGTACCCGCAGCACGCCGCGCGCCCGAGCCTCGCCTCCGGCACCGACCTGGCGCCCCACACGATCCAGGCGCTGGTCGTCAACGTCACGGCGGCCCGGGCCAACGTCCACTCCGGGCCGCACATCACGGACCCGGTGACCGGCCACGTCACCACGGGCCCGGCGTTCGCCCGCTGCCAGGCGCCGGGCGGATCGGTCTCCTACGGGAGGCACTACAACTTCTGGTGGACCCGGCTCGGCGACGGCAACTGGGTCTCCAACGTCTTCGTCGCCGGGGGCGACGACGACGCGCCGCTCCCCGGGGTCCCGGACTGCTGACCCGTCTCGATCCGTTCCCCCCGTTCAGTCCGTTCCCCCCGCTCCGTTCGTGAGGCCGAACTCGGCGAGCACCGCCTCGGTGTGCTCGCCGAGTGCCGGCACCGGGCCCATCACCGGTCCCTCCGACTCCGGGTCGGCGTCCGCGAAGTTCATCGGCGGGAGGAGTGCCCGGATCGGGCCCACCGGGGTGGCCACCTCCCGCCACCGGTCGCGGGCGGCGAGTTGCGGGTGGTCGACCAGCCCGGCCACCGTGTTCAGCCGGGCGTTGCCGATGCCCGCCTTGTCCAGCCGGTCGAGCAGCTCGTCCGCACCCAGGGTGCGGGTGGTCTCGGCGACCACCGCGTCCACCGCCTCCCTGTTGCCCGCCCGGGCCACGTTGGTGGCGTACCCGGGGTCTGCGGCCAGCTCGGGGCGGCCCAGCACGGATTCGGCCAGCCGCTGCCACTGCCGGTCGTTCTGAATGCCTATCAGCACCCGCACCGGCGATCCGTCGGCCTCCCGGTCCGCCGTCGGATAGGCGTCGTAGGGGGCGATGACCGGGTGGCCGAGGCCGCTGCGCGGCAGTTCGCGGCCGGTGTGGACGGCGGTGTACAGCGGGTGTCCCATCCACTCCGCGATGGCATCGAACATGGAGATCTCCAGGTGCGCCCCGCCGCCTCCGCGCTCGCGCCGGAGGAGAGCGGCGAGAGTGCTGGAGTAGGCGTAGACCCCGGCGCCGATGTCCGCCATCGGCACCCCCGTCTTCACCGGGGTGTCCGGGGTGCCGGTGACCGAGGCCAGCGCGGCCTCGCCCTGCACCAGCAGGTCGTAGGCGAGCTTGTCCCGGTAGGGACCGGCGCTGCCGTAGCCGGACATGTCGACCACCACCAGCTCGGGATGGCGCTCCCGGAGGGTCGCCGCGTCGAAACCGAGCCGGGCGGCCGCGCCGGGCGCCAGGTTCTGCAGGAAGACGTCCGCCCGCGCGACCAGGGCGGCCAGCGCCGCCCGCCCCTCCTCTGACTTGAGGTCCAGCACGACGGACTCCTTGCCGCGGTTGAGCCACACGAAGTGGGCGGCCATGCCGCGGACGGCGCCGTCGTACGCGCGGGCGAAGTCGCCGCCGTCCGGGCGCTCGATCTTGATCACCCGGGCGCCCAGGTCGGCGAGGTGCCGGGTGGCGAGCGGGGCGGCGACGGCCTGCTCGAGACTGACGACGGTGATTCCGTCCAAGGGACGCATGGGTCCACACTCCTCATCCGGGGTCGGCCGGGGTCGGCGTTCGGTGCCGTTCTTCCCTCAACCGGTCAGTTCCACCAGGGACTTGCGGTGGGTGCGGACGCCGAAGGCGATCAGCACGGCGCTGGCCACGCCGACCACCGCGAGGCCGCGGAAGGCCCCGCCCGCCCCGAAGTCGTGGAGCAGCGGCAGGACCAGGAAGGGCGCCATCGCCCCGCCGACGTGCCCGAGGCCGTCCCCGACCGCCATCGCCGAACCGCGCACCGCGGTCGGGAAGATCTCGCTGGTGTAGGTGTAGGCGGCGGTGACGCCGAGGAAGTTGCCGAAGCCCACCAGCAGGCTGATCCAGGAGGCCGTGGACTGGCCGGCGCCCGCCAGCAGCAGCAGGCCGAGGGCGGAGACCAGCCCGCCGCCGAGGATCATCCACCTGCGGTCGACCCGGTCGATCAGCAGCGGCGCGAGCAGCCCGGCGGCCAGGAAGCCGAGGTTGCCGACGGCGCTGGAGAGCAGCCCCTCCGGGACGGAGAGCCCGAGGTCGGTGAGGAGCTCGGGGCCGTAGCCGAGGAAGCCGTAGATGGTGAGGTACCAGCAGAACCAGAACGCGAACACCAGTACCAGGCGCCGGAGGAGACGGGGCGTCAGCAGCGCCCGCAGCCCGGACCAGCGGGAGGCCGTGGCCGCTCCGGAGACCGCGGCCGGTCCGGGCGCCACCGGCACCACCGGCTCCACCGGCGCCGCGGGCTCCACCGGCACCACCGGCTCCGGCAGTTCGGCGCCGCCGGTGCGCTCGCGGGCGGTGCGCTCCATCCGCCGCACGGTCTCCTCGGCCCGGGCGCCCTGGCCGCGCTCGGCCAGCCAGCGCGGGGACTCCGGCAGCCAGCGGTCGCCGGAGAACGGCAGCAGCAGCGCGCTGACCGCGCCCAGTGCGAAGACCACCCGCCATCCGGTGTGGGCGAACGGCGTCAGGCCGAGGCCGACCAGTGGGGTGACGACGAAGGCCACCGCCCCGCCGAGCGCCGACAGCGCGACGGTCCGCCCCCGTACGCTGCGGCCCGCCAACTCGCCGGCCAGCGTGGTGGCGACGGCGATCTGGGCGCCGATGCCGAAGCCGGTGAGGGTACGGAAGACGGTGACCGAGACGAGGTCCCAGGAGCAGGCGGTGAGGAGGCTGCCGACGGCGAGGGTGGCGATGCTCAGCCGCAGGGCGGTACGCCGGCCGATGGCGTCGGCGAGGTGGCCGAAGACGGCCGAGCCGCCGACGTAGCCGATCAGGCCCCAGGTGACCGGCGGCCCCGAGTCGGCCAGCGGGATGTGCAGGTCGGCCAGCATCGGGGCCATGTCGACGCCGATGGCGGAGATGTCGAAGTAGGCGAAGAAGAAGGAGAGTCCGAGGACTCCGAAGAAGGCCCGGCTGAGCCCCCAGACCGGCAGGCGGTCGATCCGCGCGCCGAGGGCGCGGGCCGCGCCGGCGCCGGCCGGCTCCTGGGGTCTGCCCGCGACGGGCTGGGCTGGTCCGTGTCCGGTTCCGGTCATCGCGAATCCTTGTCCTGCGGGCGGATGGGAGGATGCCCGTGCGTTCGTAAATGCGAACGCCGGTTCGCCGGCAAGGACAAGCTAGGAAGTGGCGCAGATCACCGTCAAGGCTCGGGTACCGGTCCGATCAGGTCGGTTGGCTGACACAATGACGTCGCATCAGGACCTAATCGCGTCCCACCTGGGAGGGATCGGCAACCGTGGCGTCGTCGGCGGAGCACCGCACCGTGAGCCGGGTCACCGCGATCCTGGAGGCCGCCGCGGCGGCGGCCGCCACCGGACGCGGCGGAGTGCGGCTGTCGGAGCTGTGCGCGGCTCTGGACGCGCCCAAGTCCTCGGTGCACGGGCTCGTCCACGGCCTGATCGCCACCGGCTACCTGGCGGAGGCGGACGGGGGCGCCGGATACGTCCTCGGACCGGCCGCGGGGGCCCTGCTGGCCACCCCGCAGCCGCCGCTGGTGCAGCTCGCCCGGCCGATGCTGGAGCAGCTGCGGGACGAGTTCGACGAGACGGTCACCCTCGGCCGGCCGGTCGGCGACTCGATGGTGTACCTGGACACGGCGGAGTCCCGCCAGGTGCTGCGCTACTCACCGCCGCTGCATGTGCGGCGGCCGCTGTACCCGACCAGCGCGGGGAAGGTCGCGCTCGCCCACCGGTCCGCGGCGCGGCGGGCCGCCTACCTCGCCCGGGAGTTCGCCGACCCGGGGCGGCGGGCGGACGCGGAGGCCGTTCTGACGGCCGTTCAGGCGGAGGGCGTGGCCTACAACCGCGGCGAGACCCTGCCCGACATCTCCGCCGCGGCCTGCGGCGTCTTCGTCGGCAACCGCCTGGCGGCAGCGGTGGCGATCGCCGGCCCCACCACCCGGATGGCCGCCCTCCTCGACGAGGCGGCGGCCCGTCTGAAGTCCGCGACGGCGGACCTCTCCGCCCGCCTGTGACCGCGGTCGCGCAGCACCGCGGGCGCAGGCGGGGGGAGCCCGGGACGGGGCGGACCCTCGCCCGACGCGGCGCTAGTAGCTGCGCGGCAGCCCCAGCACGTGCTCGCCGAGGTAGTTGAGGACCATCTCCTGGCTGACCGGGGCGATCTTCATCAGCCGGGCCTCCCGGAAGTAGCGGGCCACGTGGTACTCCTCGGAGTAGCCCATCCCGCCGTGGGTCTGCAGCGCCCGGTCCGCCGCCTGGAAGCCCGCGTCCGCACAGAGGTACTTGGCGGTGTTCGCCTCCCTGCCGCAGGGCAGCCCCCGGTCGTAGGTCCAGGTGGCCTTGCGCAGCGCCAGCTCCGCCGCGTCCAGCCGGGCGAGCGAGTCGGCGAGCGGGAACTGCAGGCCCTGGTTCATGCCGATCGGCCGCCCGAAGACCTCGCGCTCGTTGCCGTACCGCACCGCCCGGCGCAGCGCCGCGCGCCCTATCCCCAGCGCCTCGGCGGCGATCAGCATCCGCTCCGGGTTGAGGCCGTCCAGCAGGTAGTGGAAGCCCCGGCCCTCCTCGCCGACCCGGTCCCGCTCGGGGATCCGCAGTCCGTCGATGAAGAGCTCGTTCGAGGTCACCGCGTTCCGGCCCATCTTGCGGATCGGCCGGATCTCCACGTGCCCGCGGTCCAGGTCGGTCAGGAAGAGGGTGAGGCCGTCGGTCCGCTTCTTCACCTGGTCGAGCGGGGTGGTGCGGGTGAGGAGGAGGATCTTCTCGGACTCCACCGCCTTGGAGATCCACACCTTGCGGCCGTCCACCACGTACCCCCCGCCCTCCCGCCGGGCGAAGGTGCGGATCCGGGTGGTGTCGAGGCCGGCCTCGGGCTCGGTGACGCCGAAGCAGACATGCAGGCCGCCGTCGGCGATCCGGGGCAGGGTACGGGACTTGAGGTCCTCCGAGCCGTGCACCACCACCGGGTGCATGCCGAATATCGACATATGGATCGAGCTGGCCGCGTTCATCGCGCCCCCGGAGGCGGCGACCTCCTCCAGGATGAGCGAGGCCTCGGTGATCCCGAGGCCGTGGCCGCCGTACTCGGCGGGGATGGTGACGCCGAGCCAGCCGCCGTCCGCGAGCGCCCGGTAGAAGGCCTCCGGGAAGGTCTTGGACTCGTCGTGCTCCCGCCAGTAGTCGTCGTCGAAACGGGCGGCCAGCTCGGCGACGGCCTTGCGGATGGTCCGCTGATCCTCTGTCAGTTCGAAGTCCATGGGCCCGCAAGCTAACAAAGGTCTGACCGAAAACACAGACTGATGTTCAGACGGCCCGCGCTGGTACTCTGCGCCGCATGCCCGAGACCCCGCGGCTGGGCCCGCTCACCGTCCCCAAGGCCTCCGACGTCCTCGCCGCCGAGCTGCGGGAGCGCATCCTGGACGGCGAGTTCGCCGAGGGCACCGCCCTGCCGGCGGAACGCGAGCTCGTCACCCAGACCCGGATGAGCCGCTCGACCGTGCGCGAGGCACTGCGGATCCTGGAGGTCCAGGGCCTGCTGCGGATCAGGACCGGGCGCGGCGGCGGCGCGTTCGTACGGCGGCCGGGGCGGGAGTCGGTGGCCCGGTCGGTCGAACTGGTGATCCGGGGCCACGACATCCGCTTGGACGCGCTGCTGGAGACGCGGGAGGCGATCGAGCCGTCCTGCGCCGCGCTGGCGGCCGTGCACCGGACGGACGAGGACCTGGCCGCGCTGGAGGCGGCGACCGAGCTGATGGCGGAGGCCTCGGCGCCGATCGAGGAGTTCCTGCGGGCGAACATCGACTGGCATGTCGCGGTCGCGACGGCCGGACGGAACGAGATCCTGGCGGGGCTGATGACGGCCCTCTCGGCGGCGGTGCACGGCGCGACCCGCGCGGAGTCGACCCGCTTCGCCGACCCGGAGATCCGCCACCAGACCGTCCTGGCCCACCGCGCGGTGACCCGCGCCATCCGCGCCGGCGACGCGCCCGCCGCCTCCCGCCGGATGGCCCGCCATGTCACCGCGTACGCGGCGGAGGCGCGCTAGGGGACGCACGCGGATCCCACCCCCTGGGCCCCCGGCGAGTGCGGCGGAACGGGTGGCCGGGCACGCGCAGGGGCGTCCGCCCCCGCTACGCAGCCGACCGGCGGGTGTTCTGGAAGGCGGCCACGCGCCACCGCCGCTCGGCATCCCTGGTCAGGACGAAGGTCTGGACTGATGCATGCTCGGGGCGCTCGGGGTCCTCGCCGGCCCGCGTGACCACGCCCGGCGCCACCACGATCGCCACGTCCTCGCGGACGAACCGGAGGTGGCGGCCGCCGAGGCGGCGGTCGGTCAGGCTCATCCGGGATCCCGCCAGCGGTCCGGCGAACAGCGGGCGGTGGGCCGCCGCGATCGCCTCGCGGCCGAACCCCCGCTCGCCGTTCCACGCGACGAAGCTCGCGTCCTCGGTGAAGCACGACGCGTAGCCCACCGCGTCGCCGCGGTTCCAGGCGTCCTGGAGGCGCTGCCCGAGCTCCCGGATCGCCCGGCGCTCGACGGACTCGTCACTCATACCGCCACCGTAGGCCCGACCCAAACTTAGGTCAAGCATAAGTTTTGGTTCGACCCACCATCTCGCTATTCTGGCGGCCATGAGTCCAGCAGCAGGACTGCGGGAGCGCAGGAAGCAGGAGACCCGGCGAGCCGTCTCCGGGGCCGCGATGGCGCTCTTCGCCGCCGAGGGCTTCGACACCGTGACGATCGCCCGGATCGCCGAGGCCGCCGGGGTGTCCAAGATGACCGTCACCAACTACTTTCCGCGCAAGGAGGACCTGGTCTTCGACCGCGCCGAGGAGACCGTCCGTGGCCTCGCCGACGCCGTCGCCGCCCGCGCGCCCGGCGAGAGCCTGCTGACCGCCGTCCGCCGCGATCACTCCGCGCGGCTCGCCGCCGGCGACGTCACCCTCGGCCCGCCCACCGCCGACTTCGCCCGGCTGGTCCGGGACAGCGAGGTGCTCGCCGCCCGCGGCCGGGAACTCCTCGACCTCCGTGAGCAGGCCCTCGGCGACGCCATCGCCGCCGAGTCCGGCGCGGACGGCCCGCGGCAGCGCGTGGTCGCCGCCCAACTGGCCGCGGTCCCCCGGGTCCTGTTCGCCGAGGCGGCCCGTCGCGTGCTGGCCGGCGAGCCGCCCGAGCGGATCCGCCGCTCGCTGGCGCGGGCCGCCCGCGCCGCCTTCGACCTCCTCGAACCCTCCCTGGGCGACTACGGGGTCAGGCGCTGACCCCGCACCGCGACGGTCAGACGAAGAAGGCGTCCATCCCGGCCACGTCGGAGAGATAGGTCTCGATGCCGGCGATCCTGCCGTCCCGGAGCCGGCAGACCGTGGCCAGGTACTCGTCCAGCACGACATCGCCCCTGCGGGCGGTGTTGTGGAGGGAGAGCGCCAGATTCTCCCGGCTCACCAGAAGGTGGAGCAGCGCGAAGTCGAGGCCGTAGGAGGCGATCCGCTGGGCGCGCTCTACCACCGCGTCGGCGCCGGCGGCCGTGCCGGAGACGGCGTTGTCGCCGGGCAGGGTCCAGGTGGCGTCCTCGTGCAGCAGGGCCCGGATGCCCTCCCAGTCGGCCGAGATGAGGGCCTGGTGGAAGCTGCGCCCGAGGGCGAGGGCGTCTTCATAGGTGGACATGGCGTTCCCTTCGGATGGCACTAAAGCAGCGATTTCCGCTTTAAACCCGACCCTAGACCCACCCGCGACTAAAGCACAAATCTCTGCATTAGAATGGCCGGGTGAACACCGACGCATCGACGAAGCGGCCCGGTGGCCGCAGCAGCCGCGTCCGTGCCGCCGTACACAGCGCCGCCGTGGCACTGGTGGGCGAACGCGGCGCCGACCAGGTGACCCTGCCCGCCGTGGCCAAGCGCGCGGGCGTCAACTCCAGCACTCTCTACCGGCGTTGGGGGACGGTCGCCGGGCTGCTGGCCGACGTGGCCGAGCACCGCGGCGAGGCGGGCGCGCCCCCGCTGGTCGGCGAGCTCCGCGCCGACCTGGAGAACCAGGCGGCCTGGACGCTGGCGGAGCTCTCCCGCCCCGGCGGCATCGCCTTCTTCCGCGCCGAGGTCGCACCCGACGTCGACGAGCGCCACGACGGACTGCGGGAGTGCCTGCGCCGGGTCAGCGAGCGGTTCCGCCCGGTCCTCGACGCGGCGCGGGAGCGCGGCGACGCGCCGCCGCCCCCCTCCTTGACGGAGGTCCTGGACCGGATCGTCGCGCCGCTCTACTTCCGGGTGGTCTTCTCGATCCCCGGCACGGACGAGGCCTACGTCCGCGAGCTCGTCGCGGGACTCCTCGAAGAGCCCCGGCCCGGGCTCTGACGCCCCGGCGCCGGGGTCGGCGGGAGCGCGGGAGCGCCCGGAGCGGCGGGAGCGCCGGTTGCCGGCGGCCCGCCTCGGCGTCGAGCCGTCCCCGCGCTTCGCCTCACTCCGCGACGCGCAGCTCCGGCCCCAGCCGCCCCCGCGCCATCCGCAGTGCCAGCAGCGCCGGGCGGCCCGCGTCGACCGCCGCCAGCGCGCGGTCCAGGGCGGGCGCGAACTCCGCGGTCGCGGTCACCGCCTCGCCGAAGGCGCCGTACGCCCTGGCCAGGGCGGCGAAGTCCGGATTGGTCAGGGCGGTGCCGCTGACCCGGCCCGGGTACGCGCGCTCCTGGTGCATCCGGATGGTCCCGTAGGTGCCGTTCTCCAGCACCAGGATCAGCGGCGCCGCCCCCTCCCCCACCGCCGTGGCCAGCTCCTGACCGTTCATCAGGAAGCAGCCGTCGCCGGCGAAGCAGACCACCCGCCGGCCCGGGTACTCGATCGAGGCGGCCACCGCTGCCGGCAGTCCGTAGCCCATCGAGCCGTTGCGCGGCCCGAGTTGGCGGGTTCCCGCGTGGTAGGTGAGGAAGCGCTGCGCCCAGTGGGAGTAGTTGCCCGCGCCGAAGGTGATCACCGCGTCCCCCGGCAGCCGCGCGTCCAACTCCTCGACGCAGCTGCCCAGATCGAGTTCGTCCTCCTCGTTGTGGACGGGCGCGCGGAAGTCCAGCCGGTCGGCGCGGTCCCGCTTGGTGCGGGCGGACCAGGGCAGCGGACCGGGACCCTCCGGCGCGGGCAGCCGCCGCCGCACGGCCGCCCCGAACGCCTCCGGGGTGGCCAGCAGGGCGAGTTCGGCCCGGTAGAGGACGCCGGGCGGCTGGTCGTACGGGAGCACCTGGACGATCCGGGTGCCGGCCTCGTCCAGCAGGGTGTAGCCCTCGGTGGCCACGTCGCCCGGGGCCGTGCCCACGCACAGCAGCAGGTCGGTCTCGGCCAGCCGGCGGGCCAGCCGGGGCGAGCGGCCGTAGCCGAAGTTGCCGATGTGGACGGGGCTGTCGTCGGGTATCAGGTCCTGGCAGCGGAAGTCCACGGCCACCGGGAGCTCCCAGGCCTCCGCCCAGGCCCGCAGGTCCTCCCGGGCCGGCTCGGTCCACCGGCTGCCGCCGAGGAACAGCAGCGGCCGCTCGGCCTGCGCCAGCAGCCGTGCCAGCCGGTCGAGTTCGGGCTCGCCCACACCCCCGGACGGGATCGGCAGCGGCTCGGCGTCCGGCACCGAGGCGGTGTCGGCGAGGACGTCCTCGGGGATCCCGAGCACCACCGGCCCCGGGCGCCCGCTCGCGGCCACCGCCATCGCCCGGGCCAGGTACTCCGGCAGCCGGGCGGCGTCCGCGCAGACCTCCACGGCCTTCGCCACCGAGCCGAAGACCGCCCGCAGGTCCATCTCCTGGAAGGCGAACCGGTCGCTGTGCCCGCGGGGCACGAGTCCGACGCAGAGCAGCAGCGGGGTGCCGTCCTGCTCCGCGGTGTGCAGGCCGACCAGGGCGTTGGAGGCGCCGGGCCCGCGGGTGACCAGGCAGACCCCGGGCCGCCCGGTGAGCTTGCCGTAGGCCTCGGCCATGTAGGCGGCGCCGCCCTCCTGGCGGCAGACCACCATCCGCACGGCGCTGTCGTGGAGGGCGTCCAGCACGGCGAGGTAGCTCTCCCCCGGCACGCCGTAGACGGTGCGGACGCCGTGCCGGAGGAGCTGGTCGACGAGGATCCGCCCGCCCGGGCGGGGGCGGGCGGGGTGGCGGCGGGGTCGCTCATGCGTTCCCTTTCGAGCGGAGGCGGTGACGGCGTCGAAGAACGCCGCCAGCCTCTCAACTCCCGCCGCCGGACGGGAGACCGCCGCCTGCCGGAGCGGTCGCCACGGTCGCCGCGGTTACAGCCCGGCCTCCAGCGCCGGCAGGTAGGCGCCGGACTGGCCGGCCGCGGTGGGGTGGTACGAGCTGCCGATCGGCCAGGTGAGGGAGTGGAGCCACGGGGTGGAGTCGCACAGCTCGTGGCCGGCGAACCGGGAGGCCACGCTCTCCCAGGTGAAGTTCGCGTACTTGGCGACCTCGGTCTGGATGGTGCTGTTCAGCAGGTCCGCGCCCTGGTCCAGCGCGGTGCGCTTGGTGGTGTCCAGCCCGACGCAGGAGCTGGAGTTGGCGAGGTCGTAGAAGTGCGGGTAGCCGAGGATCACCACGTGGGCGCTGGGGGCGTGCGAGCGAATGGCGCTGTAGGTGGCGTCCAGCCAGGCGGGGAGCTGGGTGCGGGTGGTGTTCTCGGCGCTGTTGATGGCGTTCAGGCAGGTCGAGTCGCTGCCCAGCACGCAGTCCTCCATCACCGTGGAGAACCCGACATCATTGCCGCCGATGGTCATGCTGACCAGCGTCGTCGCCGAGTTGAGCGGACCGAGCTGGTTGTTGAGGACGTCGGTGGTGGTGGCACCGCCGCAGGCCTCGAAGCCGAACGAGGCGGGCTTGACGGCCGACTGGTAGAGGTACGGGTACGCGCTGGTGCTCTGGTCGCAGGAGTTGAGGTAGCTGCTGGAGGCGCCGACTCCGGAGGAGTACGAGTCGCCGAGGGCCACGTAGTTCACGCCGGCCGCCCCGGCGGGGTCGGCGAGCGCGAGGACGGCCCCGGCGACGGCGGCGAGTCCTGCGGCGAGGGAGGCGGTGCGGGACGCGGTGCGGGAGGCGGTGCGGGAGGCGGTGCGGGAGGCGGTGCGGCTGGGTCTGATGCGCATGGGTTCCTCCACGGTGACGGGTGGTGCCACGGAGTACTGCCTGGTGCCCTGCGGGTACTCGCCGGTAGGCGTCCCGCCTCTCTTGAGTAGCAGACGGCACCCCCGCCGCACAGTCCTCCGACGCCGACTTTCGCCCGGCATCTGGAGAATCCACCCATCAGTAACCTGACATGCCCATGTGAGATAGCCGCAGTACGCCGCCCGGTCGGGGCATCATGGGGGGATGCCCGAGGGTGACACCGTCTATCTCGCCGCCCACCGCCTCCACCAGGCGCTGGCCGGCCGCGAGCTGGTCCGCGCCGATCTGCGGGTGCCGCGGCTGGCCACCGTCGACCTGACCGGTGGGACGGTCACCGAGGTGGTACCGCGCGGCAAGCACCTGCTGATGCGGATCGAACGGGACGGCGCCCGCCGCACCCTCCACAGCCATCTGCGGATGGACGGGCGCTGGGACATCAGCAAGGCCGGCGAGCGGTGGCGGGGCGGGCCGGCGTTCCAGGTGCGGGCGGTGCTGGGGAACAGCCGGTACACGGCGGTCGGCTACCGCCTGCCGGTACTGGAGCTCCTCGACACCGCGGAGGAGGAGCAGGCCGTCGGCCACCTCGGCCCGGACCTCCTCGGCCCCGGGTGGGGGCCGGAGGCCGCGGCCGAGGCGGTACGCCGGCTGGCGTCCCGGCCCGAGCGGGCGCTCGGCGCTGCGCTCCTCGACCAGCGGAACCTGGCCGGCATCGGCAATGTCTACCGGGTCGAGCTGTGCTTCCTTCGCGGGGTGACGCCGTGGATCCCGGTGGGCGAGCTCTCCGAGGCGGACCTCGCCCGCACGGTCGCGCTGGGGCGCCGGCTGCTGTGGGCGAACCGCCTCCGCCACGGCCACGTCACCACCGGCGACACCCGGCCCGGCAGGCGCCACTGGATCTACGGCCGCGACCGCACGGGCTGCGGCCGCTGCGGCGGCCCGGTCTCCACGACCCCGCCCGGCGCCGACCCGGAGGACCGCGTCACCTACTGGTGCACCCACTGCCAACGCGGCCCGTCCCCCACAGCCTGACCCCGCAACCGGCCAACGGTCCGCAACCCGGACCGCGCCGCCGCAGGCGCGCCTCAGGGGCGCGAGGAACTGCGCGGCCCAGACACCACCCCGCCGCACACGGCAACGGCCAACGAGCTGCAACCCCAACCCCGCCGCCGAGCACACCAAACTGCCCTACCGCGCCGCGCAGTTCCCCGCGCCCCCAAGTCGCTCCGCGACCCCGGCGCCGCAGGCGCGATCAAGGGGCGCGAGGAACTGCGCGGCCCAGACACCACCCCGCCACACACGGCAACGGCCAACGAGCTGCAACCCCAACCCCGCCGCCGAGCACACCAAACTGCCCTGCCGCCCCGCGCAGTTCCCCGCGCCCCCAAGTCGCTCCGCGACCCCGGCGCCGCAGGCGCGATCAAGGGGCGCGAGGAACTGCGCGGCCCAGACACCACCCCGCCACACACGCCAACGGCCAACGAGCTGCAACCCCAACTCCGCCGCCGAGCGCACCAGACTGCCCTGCCGCCCCGCGCAGTTCCCCGCGCCCCCAAGTCGCTCCGCGACCCCGGCGCCGCAGGCGCGATCAAGGGGCGCGAGGAACTGCGCGGCCCAGACACCACCCCGCCGCACACGGCAACGGCCAACGGGCTGCAACCCCAACTCCGCCGCCGAGCGCACTGACTGCCCTGCCGCACGGCGCAGTTCCCCGCGCCCCCGAGGCGCGCCTGCGGCGCGCGGGTCGCAGACGCGACCCCGTCGCCGCAAGCTGCGGCTAGAGGCGTCAGCCCTGCGTCGCGGGGACCGGCGCCGCGGTCGGCGCCTCCGACGCCTGCGCGCGTTCGGACTGCGCCAGCTCGCGGCGCGCGGTCGCCAGTACCGCGATCGCCGCCAGCAGGGTCAACGCGCCCACGTAGAACGGGACATGGACGTTGAACGCGTCCACCATCCGCCCCGCCGCATAAGGCGCCAGCCCGCCCCCGATGAATCGGACGAAACCATACGCCGCCGAGGCAACCGGCCGCTCGACCGGCGAGATGGTCATCACCGCCTGCGTCGTGACGGTGTTGTTCACCCCGCAGAAGACGCCCGCCACGATGACGCAGCAGATCAGCACCGTCCGCTGGTTCGTCCACAATCCGATCGCGGCCATCGTGAGAGCGAAAAGGAAGAGATTGGCGTAAAGCGTCCGCGCGATGCCCAATCGCCGCTGCAGCGCCGGCGCCCCGAACACCGCGAAGACCGCCACCAGCACACCCCACCCGGTGAACACCAGCCCCAGCTGGATCGCCCCAAGCCCCATCGGGAACGGCGCATAGCCCAGCATCGTGAAGAACGCCCAGTTGTACAGCAGCGCCGCGACGGACATGGTCAGCAGCCCCCGATGCCGCAGCGCCCGCAGCGGCGCGCTCAGCGAGGTGCGCTGGGCCGGCTTCGGCAGCGGCTCGACCAGGACGACCGTCGCCAGCAGCGCGATCGCCATCAGCACGGCCACCCCGTAGAACGGCCCCCGCCAGCTGACCTCCCCCAGCAGCCCGCCCACCAGCGGCCCGAAGGCGATGCCGACGCCCAGCGCGGTCTCGTAGAGGATGATCGCCCCGGCGAAGCCGCCGGTGGCCGAGGCCACGATGACCGCCAGCGAGGTGGCGATGAAGAGCGCGTTGCCGACGCCCCAGCCGGCCCGGAAGCCCACTATGCCGCCGATGCTGCCGCTGGACCCGGCCAGCGCGGCGAAGACGACGATCAGGCAGAGCCCGTAGATCAGGGTGCGCTTGGCGCCGATGCGGCTGGAGACCCAGCCAGTGATCAGCATGGCCACCGCGGTGACCACGAGGTAGCTGGTGAAGAGCAGGGTCACCTGGGTCGGCGAGGCGTTCAGCTGGTGGGAGATCGCGGGCAGGATGGGGTCGACGAGACCGATGCCCATGAAGGAGACCACGCAGGCGAAGGCGACCGCGAAGACCGCCTTGGGCTGTCGGAAGGGGCTGGCGTGCGCGCCGCCGGGGGTGCCACTCACGTGCTGTGCTCCTTGCTCGGAATCGGTTCAAGGACGACGTACACGGTGCTCAAAAGGTACGTGCAAGATACACCTATTCCCCGCGGTCCAACCACTGCCGCGCACCGGTATCCGGCGCCCTCGCGGCCCGTATCCGACAAAGCGCCGCCCCCGCTCCGGCTGGTGGAAACAGCGCGGAAAGGGGGCGGCGTTCGGTAGTGGTCGGATATGTGGTCGGTTGTACGTATCGAGCCGGGGTCAGTCCTCGTCCAGCCGCGGCAGGTTGGAGCTCGCGCGGTGGCTGCGGGCCCCGACCTCTGTAGTGAACATGACCCTGTGGTCCAGGCACTCCTGGTGCACCGTGCAGGGCACCGTCAGTATCTGGTCCGGGTCATGCCACTCGATCTGCGAGAACCGCAGCCCGTGCACCATGTCGGCGTGGCTGTTCCGGCCCTCGTAGCTGATCCGCATCGGGCCGGTCTCACTGCCGGGGTGGGCCAGTGGACAGACCAGGCTCGGTTTGTTCGGGTCGCGGGTACGCCCGCCGCGCTTCTTCTGCGGAACACGCGGCTGCACGATCTGCGCGCCACCGAACACGTCACCCTGGATGGCCTGCGCGGCCGGCACCCCGCCGGGCACAGCGGCGTCCCCGGCGGCCAACTCCTGCTGGCCGCCGAGTTGTTGCTGAGCACCCGGCTGCGCGCCCCCGCCGGCGAGCTCCGCGCCGGAGCTCGCGCCGACGCCCGCGCCCGCCCCCATGCCGCCCAGCTGCTGCTGTTGCGGGACGGAGACGAGCTGGGGCTCCGGCTTGGGCCGCTTACGGGCGAGCGCCTTCTTCTTCGGCTGCTCGACCTGCTGCCCGCGCTCCTTGTAGAGCTCCAGGAAGGGTTCGAGCTGAAGATGGCACCGGTCGCACAGGTCGACCCTGCGCACCGGCCCGTCCAGCGCGAGCTCGTGCTGGTGCCGAGCCGGCACCCGCTCGAGACCCAGCAGGTCGCACCAGTCGCACCAAAGCGAGATGGTGACGTCCTGGGCCATCAGGCCGACTTCTTCCCGCGCTTGGAGTCGGAGCGGCGGGAGCTCTCCTCGATGCTGGCAATGCGGAGGATGCCCTTGTCGTCACTGCTGATGCGGCCGGAGCCGCGGGGCATCTGGTAGCCGTCCGGGTAGGAGTAGTGCGAGGCCACGATCCGGCCGTAGGAGTCCAGGATCTGGTGCCGCTGCGCGTGGCAGCGGCAGACCAGGACTCGGTCGAAACCGCCGTCGTCCCGCCGCGTCGCGGTGTGGGGGCGCCAGTTGTGGCCGAAGTCCCGGCACTGGAGTTGCTGAAACGACAGTCCGGCCGCGTAGTCGCGGACCGCATCGACGTCTGCGAAGTGCGTTGCGTCCATGCTTCGGCAGATTAGAGCATCGCGCGCGGAGTTGGAGCACTGGTGCCCGCACTCACACTGCGAAAAGAGGAATTCAGGGCTCGATTCCGGTCCGCATACGCAACTTGTGTATGGTGACGTCACCATGAGTGGTCGTCGGACCTGGATCGGCCGTTCCGACACCCCTCCGAGGCGCCTCTCGCCGACGGGCCCATCGGGCCCGGTCGGAGAGCACCTTACGGGTTCTTCCCCGCGGGATATCCATCCGCCCCCGCCTTTACGTTCGAGTAAGCGGGTCACACAGCGCCGCGGGAGATCCCCGGGTGCGGAGGGACGGCACTCGGCGAGGCGACAGCGGGCGTCCCGGCGGCTCTGGCCGCGTCGGCCACCGCGCCCGGCGGCGGAGCCAACTCGACTGCGGCGAAGCCCAGTTCGGGGCGCGACCGGCCCCGCCGCACGCCCCCGCCGGCCGGCCCCCGCGCCTACACCGCCGTTCGCCGGGCGGCCGGGCGCGCGACGGGCGCGACGGGCTGTGGGAGGGACCGGGCCGCCGCCCACGCCGCCGGCCGCCGGGCCGCCGCCCGCCCCGCGCCGGGATCCGCCTCGACTCCCGGCTGCGGGCCGCCCCTTGGCAGGAGGCGGCACGCCACCGGGCGGTCCCGAAGGAAACCCCGCGTCCCCCGAGGCGGAGGAAGCGCCGGGGCGGGATCAGATGTGCCGGCCCCCGGAGATCTCCAGTACCGTCCCCGTCACATACGACGAGAGCCCGCTCGCCAGGAAGAGGACCACATCGGCCACCTCCTCCGGCTCCCCCGCCCGTCCCATCGGCACCTCGGCCTGCTTGGACGCCCAGACGTCCTCCCGCAGCGCCTCCGTCATCCGGGTCCGGATCAGCCCCGGCTGCACCGCGTTCACCCGGACGTTGCGGAAGGCGACCTCCTTCGCGGCCGCCTTGGTCAGGCCCACGATGCCGGCCTTGGCCGCGCTGTAGTTGGTCTGGCCGATCATGCCGACCTTGCCGGAGATCGACGAGACGTTGACGATCGACCCGCCGCCCTCCTGCTCGCGCATCACCGCGGACGCCGCCCGGGTGCCCAGCCAGCAGCCCTTGAGGTGGACCGCGATCACCGCGTCGAACTGGTCCTCGGTCATCTTCCGCATGGTGGCGTCCCGGGTGATCCCGGCGTTGTTCACCATGACGTCCAGCGAACCGAAGGCCTCCACCGCCGCGTCCACGGCGGCCTTCACGGCCTCCGCCGAGGTGACGTCGCAGCCCACCGACCGCGCGACCGCCGGGCCGCCCAGCTGCTCGGCGGAGGCGGCGGCCAGCTCCGGGTCGATGTCCGCGATCAGGACCCGCGCCCCCTCCTCCACCAGCCGCTTGGCGATGGCGAAGCCGATGCCCTGCGCCCCGCCGGTGACCAGCGCCGACTTACCCGCTACCAGCATTCCCATGACTCCCTTGTGCTGCCTGATCCGTCCATGTGAGCCGGCGAGCCGTCAGAGCGTCTCGCCGGTGCCGAGGATCGCGGTGACCTGGCTGGAGAGGGTCCCTCCGTTGCCGTGGGCCAGCGCCACCTCCGCGTCCGCGACCTGCCGCTCCCCGCAGGTCCCGCGCAGCTGCCGGACCGCCTCGATGACGGTGAACACCCCGTACATCCCCGGGTGGCAGTAGGAGAGCCCGCCGCCGTTGGTGTTCACCGGCAGCCGCCCGCCGGGGGCGATGGCGCCGTCCGCGACGAAGGACCCGCCCTCCCCCTTGGCGCAGAAGCCGAGGTCCTCCAGGAAGAGGACGGGGTTGATGGTGAAGGCGTCGTAGAGCTCGACCACGTCCACGTCGGACGGCCGCAGCCCGGCCATCTCGAACGCCCGGCGGCCGGAGTCGCGCGCGGCGGTGACGGTGAGGTCGGGCATCCGGGAGATGTTCCGGTGCCAGGTGGCCTCCCCCGCGCCCAGCAGGTACGCCGGCTTCGGGCCGCCGTTCCGCTCCAGCTCCCGGGCCCGCTCGGCGGAGACCACGACCAGCGCGCCCCCGCCGTCGGTGACCAGGCAGCAGTCCCGGACCGTCAGCGGGTCGCTGATCATCCTGGAGCCCAGCACCTCCTCACGGGTGAGCGGCTCGCGCTCGAAGGCAGCCGGGTTGAGCCGCGCCCACTGCCGGGCCGCGACCGCGACGTCCGCCAGCTGCTCGCGGGTGGTCCCGTACTGGTGGATGTGCCGGGCGGCGGCCAGCGCGTACATGCTGACCGGGTAGCGCGGCCGGTAGGGGCCCTCGTACGGGTCCGGCTTGGACGGGGAGACCAGCCGGCCGCCGTCCGAGCGCTGGGTGGAGCCGTAGACGATCAGCGCCACCGAGCAGAGCCCCTCCTCTACGGCCGCGGCGGCGTGCAGCAGATGCGAGACGAAGGAGGACCCGCCGATGTTGGTGCCGTCGATGTGCCTCGGCCTGATGCCCAGGTACTCGGCGGTGTCCATGGCCGCCAGGGCGTAGTAGGAGGAGGCCGTGAAGAGGCCGTCCACCTCGGACTTCCTGAGGCCGGCGTCGGCCAGCGCGCGGGCGGCGGCCTGCCCGCAGAGGTCGAGCGGGGTCAGTCCCTCGGCGACCTCGCCGAGGTCGGACTCGGCGACGCCGACGACGGCGGCGCGTCCGCGCAGAGAGCCGGAAGTCATGCGGTGGGCCCGCCCTTCGTCTCGGTCCGCTGGAACACGGCGATCGGCTCGCCGTCCTGATCGGCCGTCAGAAAGCCGACCCGGTCCCCGATCCGGACCTCGTCCGGCTCGGTCCCTTCCACCCGGGACATCATCCGGAAGCCCTCGTCCAGGTCGATCAGCGCCACGTTGTGGACCCCCGACCGGCCGCGGACGGCGGTCGTGGAGTAGACCTCGCCGAGGCCCGCACTGCGCCGCCAGTCCAGCTCCTGCGAGCCGCACTCGGGGCAGAGCACCCGGGGCGGGTGGACCGCCGCCGCGCAGCCGCCGCAGCGCTGGTAGCGCAGCTCGCCGACGGCCAGCCCGGCCCGGTACACCGGCCCGGGCGCGGCTGACGCCACGTCACTCACCCTGTCGTTCACGCCTGTCCTCCGCTCTTCCGGTTCCCGCTCAGCACCACCAGGCCGTCCACCGCGACGGCGCCCTCGCCGGACGGGCCGAGGAGCAGCGGGTTGACGTCCAGTTCGGCCAGCTCCTCGCCGAGGTCGGAGGCCAGCCAGGAGAGCCGGACCACCGCGTCCGCGGCGGCGTCCACGTCCAAGGCGGGGCCGCCGCGCACGCCGTCCAGCACCGCGGCGGCGCGCAGCGAGCGCAGCAGCCGTACGGCGCCCGGGTGGTCCAGCGGGGCGACCGCCGCCCGGCTGTCCGCGAGCACCTCGACCAGCACCCCGCCGAGGCCGGCCACGACCACCGGCCCGAAGGCCGGGTCCCGCTTGGCGCCGAGGATCAGCTCGGTCCGCCGGCCCTCGGCCATCCGCTGGACGAGCACCCGCGGCCGGCCGTACTCGCCCGCCAGGCCCAGCAGTTCGGTGGCGGCGGCCCGGACCTCGCCGGGGTCGGTCAGGCCCAGCCGGACCCCGCCGAGGTCGCTCTTGTGGCCGATCGCGGCGGAGAGCACCTTGACCGCCACCGGACCGCCGAGTCCGGCCGCGGCGGCCACCGCCTCCTCGGCGTCGCCGCAGGGCACGGAGGGCGCGACCGGCAGCCGGTAGGCGCGGAACAGCCGGGCCGACTCCGCCTCGTCCAGCCGGGTGCGCCCGGCCGCCCGTACCGCGTCGACGACCGCGCGGGCCGCCGCCGGATCGCAGTCCTCCGGGCGGACCGGCGCGGGCAGTGCCGGGCGGAGGCTGTGGTCGGCGAGCCTGGCGAGCGCCGCGGCGGCCCGCCCGGGGTCCGGGTAGCACGGGATGCCGAGCTCCTGGAGGCGGGCCGGGGCCCGGCCGTCGCCGCCGGTCCAGACGACCGCGATCGGGATGTCGGTGGCCCGGTAGGCCTTCTCGATCGCGGCCACCAGCTCGTGGCCGTTGCGGGAGGCGTTGCCGAGGAGCACCGCGATCATGTCGGTGCCGGGGTGCTGGACGGCGACCTCCAGCGAGCGGTTGAGCAGCGCGGTGTCGCTGATCAGCGAGGCGGTCAGGTCGACCGGGTTGCGGGAGGAGCCGTAGGCGGGGATGACCGCGGCCATCCGCCGCTGCCACTCCTCCTCCCACACCCCGACGGTGAGGCCGTTGGCCTCGGCCTCGTCGGCCATCAGCGCCCCGGCTCCGCCGGAGAGCGAGAGGGTGGTGAGCCGGCGGCCGCGGGCCCGGCGGCCGGTGGCGAAGATCTGGGCGGCGTCCAGCATCGGCTCGGTGCCGGGCACCCGGACGATGCCGAACTGCCGCGCCACGCTGTCGAACACGGTGTCCTCGCCGGCCAGTGAGGCGGTGTGCGAGGCGGCGGCGCGGGCGCCGGCGGCCGAGCGGCCGACCTTGACGGCGACGATCGGCTTGTCGGCGGCGTGCGCCTTCCGCGCGGCCGCCAGCAGGGTCGGCCCGTCGCTGACCCCCTCCAGGTAGGCCAGCAGGACCTTCGTCTCCGCCAACCCCACCAGCAGGTCCAGGAGTTCGGCGGTGGTGAGGTCCGACTCGTTGCCGGAGTTGACGAACTGGGAGAAGCCGATGCCGGCCCGCTGGGCGGCGGAGAAGATGAAGGTGCCGAAGGCGCCGGACTGGGTGGCGAAGGCGACCGGGCCGGTGCGCAGCCCGCCGTCCTCGTCGAGGGCGGAGGTGAAGGTGGGCACCACCCCGTCCGCGACCCCGATCAGCCCGAGGCAGTTCGGGCCGAGCACCCGCACCCCGGTCTCCCGTGCCGCGGCCAGCAGTTCGGCCTGCAGCCGCGCGCCCTCCGGCCCGGTCTCGGCGAAGCCGGCGGCGCCGACGATGGCCGCCCGGATGCCGCGCCGGCCGGTGGCGCGGACCGCCTCGGCGGCGCCGCGGGCGTCCACCATCAGCATGGCCAGGTCGATCTCGCCGTCCACCGCGTCCAGCGACGGGAAGGCCGGCAGGCCCTGGACGGTCGCCCGGTGCGGGTTGACCGGGATGATCCGGCCCCGGAACCCGAACCGCTTGAGGTAGTCGACGGGCCGGCCGCCCAGTTTCACCGGGTTGTCGGAGGCCCCGACCACCGCTATCGACCGCGGCCGGAAGAGCACCCGGGCCAGCTCGGCGCCGGTCAGCCGCGGGCTCACCCGGCCGCCCCGCGCAGCAGCTGCTTGGCGATGATGACCTTCTGGATCTCGCTGGTGCCCTCGTAGATCCGGAACAGCCGGGCGTCCCGGTAGATCCGCTCCACGACCGCGCCATGCATGTAGCCCATGCCGCCGTAGACCTGGACCGCCCGGTCGGCGACCCGGCCGAGCATCTCGGAGCAGAACAGCTTGGCGCTGGACGGGCCGATCCGGGTGTCGCTGCCGTCGTCGAAGGCCTCGGCGGCGGCGTGCACCATGGAGCGGCCGGCGAACAGCTCGGCCTGGCTCTCCGCGAGAAGGCCCTGCACCAGCTGGAAGCGGCTGATCGACCGGCCCCCCTGGGTCGCGGTGGCGGCGTACTCCACGGCCGCCTGCTGGGCGCGCTCGGCCTGGCCGACGCAGATCCCCGCGATGTGGAGGCGGCCGCGGGTGAGGGAGGCCATGGCGGCGCTGAAGCCGTCGCCCTCCGCGCCGAGGAGGGCGGAGGCGGGGACGCGGACGTCGGTGAAGCCGACCTCGTTGGTGACCGAGCCGTGCTGGCCCATCTTCACGTCCGGCTCGGAGACGGTGACGCCGGGCCGGTCGGTCTCCACCAGGAAGGCGGACATCCCCTGGTTGGCGGGGGTCTCCGGGTCGGTGGCGGTGCGCGCGAAGACCACCAGGAGCTGGGCCCGGGAGGCGTTGGTGATGAACCGCTTGGCGCCGTTGAGCACCCAGTCCGCGCCGTCCCGCACCGCCCTGGTGCGGACGCCGGACGGGTCGGAGCCGGCGCCGTCCTCGGTGAGGGCGAAGGAGGCGACCGCCTCGCCGGAGGCCAGCCGGGGCAGCCACCGCTGCTTCTGCTCGTCGTCGCCGAAGTTGACCAGGGCCTTGCCGGCGATGCCGTTGTTGGTGCCGAGCATCGACCGGAAGGCGGGCGTGGTCCAGCCCAACTCGATGGCCAGCCGGACGTCCTGACGCATGTTCAGGCCGAGGCCGCCGTACTCCTCGGGCAGCGCCCAGCCGAACAGGCCCATCTCGGCGGCGGCGGTGCGCAGCCGCTCCGGGATCTCGTGGCTGTTCTCGATCTCGTCCTCGAGCGGGACGACCTCGTTGCGTACGAAGTCGCGAACGGTCCTGATGATGTCGTCGAAGACGTCGCCCTCGTTGGCCAAGCTAGTCATGCGACGGAACGTAGCACCGCACCGAGTGAGTGATCTAACACCGATTCGCCCCTCGATCTATTCGCCGCCGCGACATAATGTGGGCCGCCATGGAGCTGCGCCACCTGCAGGCCTTCGTCGCCGTCGCCGAAGAGCTGAGCTTCAGCCGGGCGGCGGCCCGGCTGCACATGACCCAGCCCCCGCTCTCCCAGCAGATCAAGCGGCTGGAGCGGGAGGTGGGCGCCCAACTGCTGCACCGCACCACCCGGAGCGTCGAGCTGACCGCCGCCGGCGAGGCCTTCCTGCGCGAGGTGCGGGTCGGCCTGGAGGCGATAGCCGGCGCCCAGGAGGCCGCCAGGCGGGCGGCGGCCGGGCAGAGCGGGCGGGTGCGCCTCGGCTTCTCCGGGCCGACCTCGTACCGCGAACTGCTGTTCATCACCCGGGAGTTCCGGGACGCCAGGCCGTCGGTACGGCTGGAGGTGGTCGGCCCGCTGTACGCCGGGGAGCTGGCCGAGCGGCTGCTGCGGCTGGAGATCGACGCGGGGCTGCTGCGGCTGCCGCTGCCGGAGGAACTGGTGCGGGCGGGCGGCGACGGGGGCGGGCTGCGGGTGCGGGAGCTGATCCGGCACTCGCTGGTGGCCGCGGTGCCGCAGGACCATCCGCTGGCCGCGCAGAGCGCGCTGCGCTTCATCGACCTGGACGGCGTCCCGCTGGTCAACTACCCGTCCGGGCGCGGTTCGACGATCCGGGGGATGCTGGCCACCTGGTTCCGGGAGCGCGGGATGCGGCTGGTCGAGGCGCAGGAGGCGCCGGACACCCACACCATCCTGTCGATGGCGGCGGCCGGCGCGGGCGTCGGCCTGGTCCCGGTCTCCGCCGCCCACCTCACCGTCCCCGGCCTCCGCTTCCTCCCCATCGTCGACGCCCCGCCGGTACCGCTGGGCCTCGCCTGGCGGGCGGACGACCCCAACCCGGCCCTGGACGCCCTGATCACTGTCGCCGAGGGCGTCCGGGAACGCCTCGGCGACCTCGCCGACCTCCCGGGGGCCTGAGCGTCGCGGCCGCGCCCGCCTCAGCAGAGCGGCGCGGGCAGATCGGCCGACTCCAGCGCCTCGTCGCGCCGGTCGTGGTCGTGGATGTGGGTGACCTGTTCGAGGTTGTGGTGGAAGACCCGGTACACCGGCGCGGCGGCGGGGGCGAGGGCCGCAGGGCGAGCACCGCGGCCCGGGGGAACGCGATGGTCTCCTCCACCGCCAGGGGTCCCGCGCCGTCCTTCGGCTCCGCGAGGAGGAACTCGGCCGCCGCGTCGCGGTCGCCGGTGGTCCCGGCGGCGGCGTCGGGGCGGTGCCAGTGGGCCTGGGGGTGGAGCAGGGCGGCGAGGACGTCCGGGTCGCCGAGCAGGTGGGCGGTGCGCAGACGGACGGCGAGCAGGCGGTACCCGGTCGGCATGGCGCTCCCTCTCTCTCCTGGGACGGTGGCGCCCCCGCCGCCGCGCGGGTGCGGGCGGCGGCGGGGCACCGGGGGTGGTCACACCGGCCGGGGCTCCTCGGGCTCGGTGGACGCGGACCGCGGGAGCGGCCCGGTGGCCGCGCCGACCCGGGCGGGGCGGCGCGGGATGAGCCGCTGGCGGTGGTGCTCCTCGGTGAGGTCGTGCCGGCGGGCGTGCAGCAGGTCCCGCAAGGTGATGATGCCGACCACCCGGGGGCGTTCGGCCGGCGCGAGGACCGGCGCGCAGGTCAGATCCAGCTCCGCGAACCGGTAGGCCACCTCGCGCAGGGTGTCCTGCGGGTCGAGGGTGAGCTGGAGCGGCCACGCGGCGTCCCGCACGGTCCGCGCCCCCGTCCCGTCCTCGGCCGGCGCTCGGCCAGGGCCCGCGCGGTGGTGTGCCCGACGGGGGTGCCGTCGGCGTGGGTGACGGGGATCAGGTGCCCGTGCCCGGAAGCCGCCTCGACGCGGTCCAGCAGGGCCTGGTCGAGCGGGGTGTCCTCGACCAGCACGGCCGGCGCCGGGCGCATGACCTCCTTGACGAAGAACGTCTCCAGGGGATCGGTGGAGTACTCGCGCGTCAGATGGAGCCCGCGGCGGGCGATCTTCTCGGTGAGCACCGAGCGCTTGAGGATCAGCGCCGAGAGGCCGTACGCGGCGGTGGAGGCGACCAGCAGCGGCAGCAACGCGCCCCAGACATGGGTGAGTTCGAGGGTGAACACGATCCCGGTGAGCGGCGAGCGCATCACTCCCCCGACGACGGCGGCCAGCCCGAGCATCGCCCAGAAGCCGCCCGCCACATGGGGGAAGAGCATCCCCTCGGCGGCCCCGAGGGCGCCACCGATCATGAAGACCGGGGCCAGCACACCGCCGGAGGTGCCGGAACCCAGGGAGAGCGCCCAGATCAGCGTCTTGACCACGAGTACGCCGACGATCAGCCCCACGGTGGCCCGCCCGGTCAGCAGTTGGTCGATGACGTCGTAGCCCACGCCCAGCGCGCGCGGCTCGACGAGGCCGCCGAGGCCGATGACGCAGCCGCCGATGGCCGGCCACCACATCCAGTGGATCGGCAGCCGGACGAAGGCGTCCTCGGACCGGTAGACCAGCCAGGTGGCGGCGGCCGCGAGGGCCCCGCCGCTCAGTCCGCACACCGCGGCGAGGAGTTCCACCTCGGGAGACAGGTGGAGGCCGGTCGCCGGGACCGCCACCGGGAAGATCGGGGCGCGGCCGAGGAGGAACCCCCGGCACACCGTGGAGACCGCCACCGCGGCGGCCACCGGCACGAAGCTCCGCGGCCGCCACTCGAAGAGCAGCAGCTCCACCGCCAGCAGCACGGCGGCGAGCGGCGAGTTGAACGTGGCGGCCATGCCGGCCGCGGCCCCGGAGACGAGGAGGGTCTTCCGCTCGTCCGCGGTCAGATGGAGGAGCTGGGCGAGGATCGAGCCGATCGCGCCGCCGGTCATGATGATCGGCCCCTCGGCGCCGAACGGCCCGCCGGTCCCGATGCTGACCGCGGCCGAGACCGGCTTGAGCACGGCCACCTTGGGCTGGACGGTGCTGCCGCCGGTCAGGATCGACTCGATGGCCTCGGGCATGCCGTGGCCGCGTATCTTCTCCGAGCCGAAGCGCGCCATCAGGCCGACGATCAGCCCGCCGGCCACCGGCGCCCCCAGCACGAGCCACCAGGGGTGGTGCACCCGCCCCGGCGCGATCATCGCGGTGTTCCAGCGCTGGTAGAAGACGAGGTTGGTGACCAGTCCGATCAACCGCAGCAGGCCGAGGGCGGCCAGCGCGCCGGCGCCGCCCACCGGCAGCGCCCAGGCGGTGATCTTCAGCATCCGGGGCTGGACGGTGAAGTCCCCCAGATGGGCCGCGCGCGGTCCGCGCCGGGCGCTCACAGCGGCACCGGCCCGGTCGGCAGCGGAAGGTCCGACGGGTCCTCGGCCACCACGCGGTGGAGGCTCCGCAGACCCTCGGCGGTCGCGGCGCGCTGCTCCGGGGTCAGCGCGGCCAGCACGCGGCGCAGCTCGCGCCGGCGCCAGGCGAGCGCCCTCTCGACCAACTCCCGTCCCCGAAGGGACAGTTCGAGGGCCACGACGCGCCGGCTCTCCGGGTCACGGCCGCGCTGGAGGTGACCCGAGGCGGCCAGTCGGTCGGCCAGCCGGGTCACGGACGAGGCGCCCAGACCCAGGGCGCGCGCCACCTGCGAGGAGGAGCAGCGGCCCAGGTCCCGGAGGGCGAGGAGGAGCCGCATCTGGGGGAGCGAGACGCCGTCGCCGGTCTCGTCCAGGCTGCGCAGGGCGATCCCGATCAGGTCCCGGGTCGCCTGCTGAAAGGCCTGCACCTCGGCCGCGTCCGGTTCTTCCCCCGGCGCTTCCGGGGGTTCGGGCGGGGTGGTCTCACGCTGGTCTTTCACCATGGCGCAAGTATTGCATACGGCAACACTTGCATGAAGGTAGTGTTTACCTGTCAAGACGCCGCAAGGGCGCGAGGCGGGCCGGCCGTGTGAGCCGCGCGACCCCGGGCCGTCTTTTCAGACGATGGGTGTCCGGATTAGGGTGGACCGACCAGACGTACCGGCCGCGCAGCCCGGCGACGACCTCGACAGGCCCCGGCCTGGGGAGGCGCCGACCGCGCGCGGGAGGAGGGCCCACCCATGACCGACCAGCCGACCGGCAGCGGCGACGGCAACGGCGACCGCTACGCGTGGGAGCGCCCCGGCGCCCACGAGGTCGCCCCCGGCGTCTACCGCATCCCGCTCCCCCTCCCCGACAAGGGCCTGCGCGCGGTCAACGCCTACGCCGTACTGGACGGCGACGGCCTGGTCCTGATCGACGCCGGCTGGGACCTCCCCGAGGCCCGCGAGCTCCTCGCCCGCAGCCTGGACGAGCTGGACGCCAAGCTCGGCGACGTCGACCGGCACCTGGTCACCCACGTCCACCGCGACCACTACACCCAGGCCGTCGCGCTGCGCCGGGAGTTCGGCACGCCGGTCGCCCTCGGCGCCGAGGAGCGGCACACCCTCGACGTCCTCCTCGGCCCGGAGTGGGGCGGCCCCACCGCCGAGCTGCGGCTGCTGCACCGCGCCGGGGCGTACGCCGTCGCCGACGAACTCCGCGCCCAGGACCGGAAGTCCACGGAGTCCGGGAAGTCACGCCCCAGCCCCGCACTGCACTTCGCCTACCCCGACGAGTGGCTGGCCCACGGCACCGACCTCGGCCTGCGCACCCGCCGCATCCGGGCGATCGCCACTCCCGGACACACCCGGGGGCACCTGGTCTTCCACGACGAGGACAACGGCCTCCTCTTCGCCGGCGACCACGTCCTCCCCCAGATCACCCCCTCGATCGGCGTGGAGCCCGCCCCCACCGAGCTCCCCCTCCGCGACTACCTGGGCTCCCTCAAGGCCGTCCGCGCCCTCCCCGACGCCCGCCTCCTGCCGGCCCATGGCCCGGACACCGACAGCGTCCACCGCCGCATCGACGAGCTCCTCGACCACCACCGCACCCGCCTGGACGACATCCTCGAAGCCCTGGCCGCCCACCGCACCACCACCGCCGCCGACACCGCCGCCCGCCTCACCTGGACCCGCCACCGGCGCGCCCTCGGCGAACTCGACCTCTTCAGCCGGATGCTCGCCATCCTGGAGACGGCGGCCCACCTGGACCTGCTGGTGCTGGAGGGCCGCCTCCGGGTCGCCACCGAGTCCGGCACCCGCCACTACACGGTCGCTTGACGCCCCGTCAGGTCCCGCGCCGCTCGGAGGCCCGCCCCCACCGCCACCGGGTGGAGGGCGGCCGGGCCGGAGGGGAGCTGCGCAAGCACTTCGCCGGGCCGCCGGCCGACGCCCGGGACGCGGCCCGGCGCGAATGGCGCGCGTTGCGCCTCCTCGCCGAGCGGGCGCCCGGGCTCGCCCCGCACCCGCTGGCGGCCGACCTCCGCGGCGACCGCCCCTGGGTGGCGATGACCCGCCTCCCCGGGGTGCCCCTCCGCGGGCTTCCCCTCACCCCGGAGGTGGTCCAGGCCCTCACCCGCGCCCTGGCCAGACTCCACTTCCCCGCCGACGCGCCGGCCGCCGAGGCGCTCCCGCTCCGGCCGGGCCATCCGGCCGCGGTCGCCGCCCGCGTGCGGGAGTGGGCGCCGCGGCTCCGCCCCCACACCAACGCCACCCCGCACATCCGGCGCGCCCTCGACGCCGGCCTCGACTGGCTCGGCGCCCACGTCCCCATCGAGGCCCACGCCGACGCCGAGGCTCGTGCCGTCCGAGTGCCGGACCCCGCCTCCGCACCCCCGCCGGTCTTCGGCCCCGGCGACGGCAACCTCGCCAACTACCTCTACGACCAGGAGACTTCGACCGTCCACGTGGTCGACTTCGAGGAGTCCGGGCGCAGCGACCGCGCCTTCGAACTGGCCGAGCTGACCGAACACGTCTCCGCCTGGTCGGAGGCCGCGGTCGAGCTGACCCCGGAACTCCTCCGGCTCCCGCTGGGCCCCGCCGAGCGCTCCCTGCTGCCCGGCTACCGCCGGCTGCTGGCCCTCGTCTGGCTGCTGCTCCTCACCTCCGACGGCCTCACCGCCCACCCGCGCAACCCTCCGGGCACCACCGACCGCCAGGCCGACCGCCTGCTGTCGCTGCTGTCGCCGCTGTGAGGCCCCGGGGACCGGGCTTCGGGTCCAGCCCTCGGGCTCAGGCCTCCGGCCGGGGATGCGTCGGCTGGTAGAGGCCCAGCTCGCCCCCGCCCGGCAGATGGAACGCGGTCAGCCGGCCCCACCGCAGCTCGGTCACCTGCTGGGCGAACTCCACGCCCTTGGCGCGGAGTTCCTCCATGGTCGCGTCCAGGTCGTCGCACATCAGCATCAGCTCGTGGGCGGCGCCGTCGTCCGTGGGATGCATCGCGACCTCGGCCGGCGGGGACGCGAAGATCAGCCAGCCCCGCCCGGCGTCGACATGGGGCCAGCCGAGGACGTCCCGGAAGAACTCCCGGTCCGCCTCCGCGTCCCGGCTGTACAGCACGATGTGCGCACCATTGATCACCCCTGGAAACCTAGCGCCAAGCCCGCTTCCCCACCACCACCGACACGTGACCGGTCACAGCGGCAGCGGCCGGTCCTCGACCACGCTCTTCATCACCAGGGTGGAGGTCAGCCGCTGCACCCCCGGCAGGGTGGCGAGGCGCTCGTCGTAGAGCCGCTGGAAGGCCGCCAGGTCGCGGGTGACCACCCGGAGGAGGAAGTCGGGGTCGCCGAAGAGCCGCTGCGCCTGGAGGACGTTCGGGATGTCCGCGACCGCCTCCTCGAAGGCGGCCACGGTGCTCCGGTCCTCGTCCCGCATGGTGACGAAGACCAGCGCTTCGAAGGTGAAGCCCAGCGCCTGCGCGTCCACCGTGGCCCGGTAGCCGCTGATCGCGCCGGAGCGCTCCAGCCCGCGCAGCCGGCGGTGGCACGGCGAGACGCTCAGCCGGACCCGCGCGGCCAGCTCGGTGACGGTGAGCCGGCCGTCGAGCTGCAGCTCCGCAAGGATCTTCCGGTCGATCTCGTCCATGGGGGAGATTCTTCCACTCAGTGCCTCTGTCCAGGTAAAACATGAAAACACCCGCTCCCGGATCCGTCCTAATCTCCCCCCGGCAGGAGAGAACGGAACAGGAGAGACACCATGGCCCTCGGGTCCGTCGCCGCCTTCTGGGCGGTGTCGTTGATGCTGGTGCTGGTCCCGGGGGCGGACTGGGCGTACGCGATCGCCTCGGGGCTGCGGGACCGCTCGGTGCTGCCGGCCGTGGGCGGCCTGCTGGCCGGCTACGTCGCCCTCACCGCGGTGGTCGCGGCGGGCGTCGCCGCGCTGGTGTCCCGGACGCCGATCGTCCTCACCGCGCTGACCGCGGCCGGCGGGGCGTACCTGATCTGGCTGGGCGCGGCCACCCTGGCCCGGCCCGCCGCCGTGCCCACCCCCGGGGAGGCCCCGCCGACCCCGTGCCGTGGCCCCGGCGCGCGCTCAAGGGCGCCGGCATCAGCGGCCTCAACCCCAAGGCGCTGCTGCTCTTCACAGCCCTCCTCCCGCAGTTCACCCGGGACGCCTCGGCCCTCTGGCCGGCCGCGGCCCAGATCGCCCTCCTCGGCCTGGTCCACACCGCCAACTGCGGAGTCGTCTACCTCGGCGTGGGCACCGGCGCCCGCCGCGTCCTCCGCGCCCGCCCCACCGCGGCCCGCTGGATCTCCCGCCTCTCCGGCGCCGCAATGCTCGCCATCGGCACCGCCCTCCTGGCGGAACGCCTGACCCACTGACCGCCCGCCGGCCGGCGCCGGAATCCGTCCCTCGGGGCGTTCGACTGACGTATTCGCTCAGATGTTCTATTCTCTTGGCATGCGGTGGCAGAACCTCAATCCGGCCGACCAAGGCGCCCCCGGCGGAGACGCGCTCTTCGCGCGGAGCGCGGTCCACAGCCGCACCTTCGACAGCCCCGAGTTCAGGGGCATCACGTTCCACGAGATCCGCTCCCGGAGCATCGTCAACCGGGTGCCCGGCGGCTCCCGGGTGCCGTTCGCCTGGACGGTGAACCCGTATCGGGGCTGCAGCCACGCCTGCGTCTACTGCTTCGCCCGGAAGACCCACAGCTACCTGGACCTCGACACCGGACACGACTTCGACACCCAGATCGTGGTGAAGACCAACGCCGCCGAGCTGCTGCGGCGCGAACTCGGCTCCCCGCGCTGGGAGGGCGACCACATCGCGATGGGCACCAACGTCGACCCGTACCAGCGGGCCGAGGGCCGGTACCGGCTGATGCCGGGGATCATCCAGGCGCTGACCGACCACGCCAACCCCTTCTCGATCCTGACCAAGGGCACGCTGATCCTCCGCGACCTGCCGCTGCTCGCCCGGGCCGCCGCGGTGACGGACGTGTCGACGGCGGTCTCGGTCGGCTTCATCGGCCCCGGCGACCTGTGGCGGCGGGTGGAGCCCGGCACCCCGCAGCCCGGCAAGCGGCTGGACGCCTGCCGGGCGCTGAACGACGGCGGCGTCCGCTGCGACGTGCTGATGGCGCCGATCCTGCCCTTCCTCACCGACCAGCCGGAGATGCTGGAGGCGACCGTCCGGGCCATCGCCGCGGCGGGCGCGCGGTCCGTCACCCCCCTGGTGCTGCATCTGCGTCAGGGCGCCCGCGAGTGGTGGTTCCAGTGGCTGGCGGAGGAGTATCCGCACCTGGTCGGGCGGTACCGGCGGCTGTACCGGGACTCGGCGTACGCGCCGACCTGGTACCAGCGCCGGATCACCCGGCAGGTGCACGAGATCGCCGCGCGCTACGGGCTGGGCCCCTCGGGCGGCGGACGGCGCGGAGCGGCGGAGGACCCGGCTGAGCCGGAGGCCCCGGAGGGGGCGCGGCGGCGGAGGGGGCGGCCCGGCCGTCCGCGCCGGACGGGACGCAGCTCAGCTTTCTGTGACGGGCCGGACCAGCCCTGCTCGGGGCGCTCCGGGCGGTCCCCGCGGTCGCCCGGAGCGGGCGGGGCCGGCACCGGAGCCGCGCCCCGGCGGCCACCACCCGGGCCGGCGTGGGCCGCGAGCGCAGTGCGGAGACCAGCGGAAGCAGCGCGGGCCACCCGTGCCTCCTCTCCCTCATCAGGACACCACGCCCGGCAACGACCCCGGCGAGGAGGTCGATGCCGACCCCTGCTCAGCCGGGCCGCGGTGGCATACGCTGCTGCCGATCCGGCGATGCGGAGGTTCAGCGATGACCGACACGGCCGACGAGGTCGCACGCGCACGCCGGCAGGCGCTCGGCGACGTCCTGCGGCGCACCGCCCTGCGCCATCCGTCCAAGCTCGCCGTCGTCGCGGGCGACCGGCGGCTCCGCTACGCGGAGTTCGACGCGGCCGTCAACCGCTGCGCCAACCGGCTGGCGGCGGAGGGCCTGGCGAAGGGCGACCGGCTGGCCCTGCTGAGCCGCAACTGCCTGCAGTTCCCGGTGCTGGCCTTCGCCGCGGCCCGGCTCGGGGCGGTGCTGGTGCCGGTCAACTTCATGCTGGGGGTGGAGGAGATCGCGTACATCCTCCGGCACTCGGGGGCCTCCGGGCTGGTCGCCCAGGACGCCCTGCTGCCCACCGCCGAGAAGGCGCTGGCGGCGGCCGGGGCGACCGGCGGCGACATTCTCCGCGGACGGATCCCCGGCGATCCGGGGTCGGCGGCAGCGGCAGCGGCGGCAACATCGGCCGCGGCGGCCGGCGGCTCCTGGCAGGACGTGGACGAGTGGATCGCCTCCGGCGACGACTCCGACCCGGACGTCCTGGTCGCGGACGACGACCCGCTGCGGCTGATGTACACCTCCGGCACCGAGTCCCGCCCGAAGGGCGTCCTCCTCTCCTCGCGCTCGCTGATCGCCCAGTACGTCTCCTGCGTCGTCGACGGCGGGATGACCTCGGACGACGTCGAGGTCCACGCCCTGCCGATGTACCACTGCGCGCAGTTGGACTGCTTCTTCTCGGTGGACGTCTACCTCGGCGCGACCAGCGTCATCCTGCCCGGCCCCGACCCGGCCGCGCTGCTGGCCGCGATCGAGCGCGAGCGGGCCAGCAAGCTCTTCTGCCCGCCCACGGTGTGGATCTCCCTCCTCCGCCACCCGGACTTCGACCGCACCGACCTGTCCAGCCTCCGCAAGGGCTACTACGGCGCCTCGCCGATGCCCGCCCAGGTGCTGGCCGAACTCTCCCGCCGGCTGCCGGACGTGCGGCTGTGGAACTTCTACGGCCAGACCGAGATGGCCCCGCTGGCCACCATCCTGCCGCCGCACGAGCAGTCCGAGCGGCCCGGCTCGGCGGGCCGGGCGGCGCTCAACGTCGAGACCCGGGTGGTCGGCGAGGACGACCGGCCGCTGCCCCCGGGGCAGGTCGGCGAGATCGTCCACCGCAGCCCGCACGCCGCGCTCGGCTACTACAACGACCCGGAGAAGACCGCCGAGGCCTTCCGCGGCGGCTGGTTCCACTCCGGTGACCTGGGGGTGCTGGACGAGGACGGCTACCTCGCGGTGGTCGACCGCAAGAAGGACATGATCAAGACCGGCGGCGAGAACGTCGCCTCCCGGGAGGTCGAGGAGGCGCTGTACCGGATCGAGGGCGTCGGCGAGGCCGCCGTCTTCGGCGTCCCCCACCCGCACTGGATCGAGGCGGTCACCGCGATCATCGTCCGCAAGCCCGACGAGCACGGCGCCGCCCTCACCGAGGCCCGGATCCAGGCGGGCCTGCGCGGCCACCTGGCCGGCTACAAGCGGCCCAAGTACGTCCGCTTCGCCGGCTCCCTCCCCAAGAACCCCAGCGGCAAGATCCTCAAACGCGATCTCCGGGACGCCTACCGGGAGTTGGCGGAGGGCGACGGCGACTGAACCGGGCCGGCGACCGAGCCGCGCCGGCCGCTATCCGCGCGGGCCCGGATCCGCCCCGGCCCGCAGCCAGGCCGCGCCGTCCGGCGGCAGGCCGCGGCCGCCCGCCGTCAGGGCGCGGCTGGTGAGCACCGGTTCCGCGGCGTCCGGCAGCGGTACCGGCCGGGAGGAGAGGTTGACCACGCAGCGGAGGCCGCCGGCCGTGAAGTCCACCCGGTCGGCCGCGTCCGCCGGGCTGTGCCAGCGGACCTCGGCTCCGGCCGGGAGGAGTTCGCGGCGGAGGGCGAGGGCGGTGCGGTAGAGGCTGAGGGTGCTGGCCGGGTCCTGGTGCTGGGCCTCGACAGAGAGGTCGGCGAAGGACTCCGGCTGGGGGAGCCAGGCCGGGCCCGGGCCGAAGCCGAGGGAGGGCCCGCCGCGGGTCCACGGCAGCGGGACGCGGCAGCCGTCGCGGCCCTTGCGGGCGCCGCCGGAGCGGCGGTGGACGGGGTCCTGGAGAACCTCCTCGGGAAGGTCGGCCACCTCGGGGAGGCCGAGTTCCTCGCCCTGGTAGAGGTAGGCCCCGCCGGGCAGGGCGAGGAGGAGCAGGGCGGCGGCGCGGGCCCGCCGGGCGGCGGCGGCCGGGTCGAGGGCGGGCTCGGTGCCGCCGGAGAGCAGCCACCGCTCGGAGTCCGCGCCCGGGGGCAGCGCGAGCCGGGAGGCGTGCCGGATCACGTCGTGGTTGGAGAGCACCCAGGTGGGCGTCGAGCCGACGGCGCCGGCCAGGGCGTAGGAGCGGTCGATGGTGGCGCGCAGCGAGCGGGCGTCCCAGTCGGTGTTCAGGAAGTCGAAGTTGAAGGCCTGGTGGAGCTCGTCCGGGCGGACGTAGCGCTCGCGCCGGTCGAGGGCGGCCCAGGACTCGGCGACGGTGGTGCGCGGCGGCTGGTAGGCGTCCGTCACCTTGCGGAAGCCGCGCAGCACCTCGTGCACCTCCTCACGGTCCCAGAAGGGGTGCCGGCCCTCCCAGCCCTCGCCGACGAAGCCGTGGTGGACCTGGTCCGGGCCGAGGTCGCGCAGCGGCTCGGCGAGGTCCTTGGCCATGCCGTGGGCGACGTCGAAGCGGAAGCCGTCCACCCCGCGGTCCAGCCAGAACCGGAGGACCGCGTGGAACTCGGCGACCACCTCCGGATGCGACCAGTCCAGGTCGGGCTGCCCGGCGTCGAACAGGTGGAGGTACCACTGGCCGTCGTCGGCGCTGGAGTCGACGCGCCGCCAGGCCGGGCCGCCGAAGACCGACTGCCAGTCGCTGGGCGGCGCCGCCCCGCCGTCCCGGCCGTCGCGGAAGACGTAGCGGGCGCGGGCCGGGCTGCCGGGCGGGGAGGCCAGCGCCTCCTGGAACCAGGCGTGCCGGTCGGAGGTGTGGTTGGGGACGATGTCGATGATGACCCGCAGGCCAAGCTCGTGGGCGCGGGCGAGGAGGGCATCGATGTCGTCCAGGGTGCCGAAGGCCGGGTCGACGTCCCGGTAGTCGGCGACGTCGTAGCCGCCGTCCGCCATCGGGGAGGGGTAGAAGGGCGTCAACCAGACGGCGTCGGCGCCGAGTTCGGCCACATGCGGGAGGCGGGCGGTGATCCCCGGCAGGTCCCCCACCCCGTCGCCGTCGGAGTCGGCGAAGCTGCGGACGTAGATCTGGTAGACGACGGCGGAACGCCACCATTCTGCTGCTGCGGAGGTCATGTGCGGCTCCACTTCCCTTCCAGGGCTGCGAGTTGGGCCGTGCCCGAGCGGGGCGAGGTCAGTACCGGCACACCGCCGAGCGCGTCGGCGGGCAGCGCGGCCAGCGCGCCGGCCATCGAGGCCTGGGCGAGCACCAGCACGTCGTGGCCCGCGGCCAGCCGCCGCGCCTCCTCGGCGATCAGCTCGTCGTGGCGGGCGGGATCGCCCCCGGTACGGGCCTCGTAGGCGCCCGGGCAGGTGGTGGTGGTGAGGGTGAGGCCGGCGCCCAGGCTCCCGGCCGCCCGCCGGATCAGGTCCGCGGTGGGGGCGAGGGTGGAGTCCAGGGTGGCCAGGACGGCGATCCGGCGGCCGGTGCGGACGGCCTCCTCGGCCATCGGCTGGTCGATCCGCAGCACCGGGATCCCGGCCAGCGGGCGGGCCAGCTCGGCGGCCGGCCCGATCGAGGAGCAGGTCACCAGGACGGCGTCGGCGCCCGCCGCCTCGGCGTGCTGGACGTAGCCGGCCAGGCGGGCGGCCGTGCGCGGCAGCGGCCCGTACGCCACGGTGTCGGCCAGCAGGCTCTCGTCCACCACGTGGTACGGCCGGGCCCGCGGCGCGAGTTCGCGCAGCAGGGGGTCGAAGACGGCCGGGAGGGCGGCCACCGTGTGGAGGACGCAGACCCGGGGGCCGGAGGTGTCCGCCGCGCTCATGCGGAGGCCTCCCCCGCGCCGGCGGTGGCTTTCCCCGCGCCGGCGGTGTCCCCCGCGCGGGCGGCGGCGGCGTCCCACCACGGGCGGCCGTGGGCGTCCACGATCTCGCCGAGCCGGCGCAGGCGTTCGGCGCTGGGCCCGCGCAGGGCGGCGTCCCGGTCGCCGGTGAGGGCGTCGGTCCACAGCGCCCGCCCGGCGAGGAAACCGGAGGCGCCGGCCCGGCAGGCGGCCTCCACGGCGGTCGGGAAGTCCCCGGCGGCGACGCCCTGCGAGAGCACCACCCAGGGCACGTCCACCACCTCGTCGATCCTGGCCGCCTGCGCGGTGAGGCGGTCCAGGCCGCCGACCCCGCCGTCCGGCACCTGGCACTTGTACAACGAGGGCCGCAGCGGGGCGAGTTCGCGGGCGGCCTCGACGATGGCGTCGTTCAGCGCGAAGGTCCCGGCCCGCTCCTCCTCCGGGGTGGCCCGGGCCACCGGTTCGAGCACGGAGGCCAGGCCGGCCGTGCGGCACAGCTCGACGAACCGGGAGGCGAGTGCGATCCGCTGCTCCCTGCGGCCGTCCCGGCGCCAGATGACCAGCAGCTTCAGCCCGCGGGTGCCGTCCCGGACGACGGCGGCGGTGTCGACGTCCGCCTCCAGCGCGGTGTCCTCGACGGGTCCCCCGGGCCGCTGGTCGAGGACGTCGACGGCGAGGATCGGGGCGCAGCCGGCGGGCAGCACCCGGTCGTCGATCAGGCGGCGGTAGCCGTACCGCCGGTCGATCAGCAGCGCCGAGGCGTACGGGCCGAGTTCGCGGGCCACGGCGGTCTTGAACGCGGTGAGGCGGTCGTCCGGGATCGCGGAGCCGGGGACGCCCGCGCGCTCCGCCATCATCGTGCGCAGCGAGTCCCGCTGGTCGGCGGCGACCATGGCGAAGGTCCCGGTCCCCGGCCGGGCGAGGGCCGCAGGAGCGACGGAGCCGCCGGCGAGGCGGACGGGGGCGGTGGTACTGGTCATGGGTGTGCTGCTCCAGGTCGGGGTGGCCGGGTGTCGGGGGTGGATCTCGGCGCCACCAGTGGCAGGAAGCGCTCGGTGTGGTGGGCGCGATGGGCGGCGGCGGCCTCGGCGGACGGGCGCAGCCCGGTGCTGGGCGCGGCCGGGGCGGAAGGGACAGAAGGGACAGAGGGGTCGGCGGCCCCGGGCCCGCCGGTGGCGGCGGCGCCGGCCAGCAGGGCCGCGCCGAGAGCGGCGGCCTCTGGCTCCGCGCAGACCCGGGTCGGCCACGGGCCTATCGCCGCCTTCAGCGCGGTCCAGGCGCGCAGCCGGGTCGAGCCGCCGAGGAGGGTGACCGAGCGCGGGGCGGCGGCCCCGCACAGCCGGGACTGGGTGTCGGTCATCCAGCGGGCGTGGTGGGCGGTGCCTTCCAGGATCGCGCGGGCGAGGTGCTCGGGCCCGTGCGCCAACTCCATGTCGTGGACCGCGAGTCGGGCCGAGGGGTCCGGTCTCGGCGCGCTGCGGCCGTTGGCGTACGGGGCGACCACCGGCCCGCAGGGGACGTCCGCCGGCAGCGACTCGACCAGCCGGATGAACTCGGCGTACCGCTCCTCGCCCCGGACGGCGCCGAGGAAGCGGTCGCAGAACCACTCCACCAGCAGCCCGGAGCTGGCCGCCCCGGCGAGGACGACATAGCCGGCGCCGTCCGCGGACCGGCCCCAGGACATCCCCTCGGCGGCGGCCGGTGCGCGGTCCGGCGGCTCGGCGGTGACGGTGAGGACGGCTTCCGCGGTGCCCATCGAGTCGGCCACCTCGCCGGGCCCGCGCACCCCCGCCGCCCAGGCGCCGACCAGGTGGTCGTGGCCCGCGACGACCACCGGCGTCCCGGCGCGCAGCCCGGTCCCGCCCGCGGCCTGTGCGGTGACCCGGCCGGCCGGCTGGCCTGGGGCGCAGACCCGGGGCAGCCGGTCGGGCGTCAGACCGCCCGCCTCGCGCAGCAGTTCCGGCAGCCATCGGGCCTCCACCGGGTCCCAGGCCATAGTGCGCTGGGCGAAGGTGGCGTCGGTGGCCACCTCCCCGGTCAGCGCGTGGACGACCAGGTCGGCGGCGCCGGCCCAGCTGCGCATCCGGGCAAGGAGGCCCGGCTCCTCGGCGGCCAGCGCGCACCACTTGGCCAGCGGCACCTTGGCGCTGGGCAGCACCCCGGTACGGGCGTGCAGCCCGGCCCGGCCGAAGGCCCCGGCCAGGCGGGCGGCGTGGGCCGCAGGCGCCGGGTCGGACCAGGCGCGGACCGGGCCGATCGGCCGCCCGTCGGCGTCCAGCGGAACGCCGGCCTCGGCCATCCCGGTCACCCCGAGGGCGGCAGGGAGGCGGCCGTCGACCGCCCGCAGGCAGTCCGCGAGGGCCCGGAAGGCCGCGGACAGCAGGGCGTCAGCCGGGTGGGTGTGCGGCGAACCACCGTACGGGGTAGGCGACTTGGCGCGGGCGACGACCTCGCCCGAAGGCTCGCAGAGGAGGGCCTTCACATGGGTGGTGCCGATGTCCAGCCCGGCGAGCAGAGGAGCGCGCGCGGTCACTCGCCCACCTCCGGCCCCGACTCCGACTCCGGCCCCGTCCACGCCGGACGCCGCCCGGGGACGAACCCCGGTGGCAGGTCGGCCCGGTAGGGATCGGCGGACCAGGGCAGCGGACGGGCGGAAGGGCAGGCGACGGCGGCAGCGCCGCCTGCCTCGCGGAGCAACCGCAACCGGGTCCGCGCCTGCGCGGCCAGCGGGGCGCGGTTGTCGGCGGCGTACGCGGCCAGGGCCGCCACCCCGTCCTCGCCGCCGCACTGGGCGATGGCCCGGGCCAGGGCGAGTTCCAGTATGGCGCGGCGCTCCTGGAAGTCGTCCGCCTCGACACCGCTGTGCCGCCACTGGGCCTGGAGGGCGGGGCGGGAGCGGAGCGCGCGGAGGACGGGGAGGGCGGCCGGGTCGCCGAGGCGCTCGGCGCCCGCGGCCACCGCCTCGACCCAGTAGAAGGTGCCGGCCAGCGGATCGCGCAGGGAGTCCTCGGTCACCTCCACCAGCGTGCCCACCCGCTCCCACAGCGACACGGCACGGGGGTCGCGGGCCAGGGCGAGGGTGTGGAGGAGGTAGACGGGGGCCGGCATGGCCGCCTGGTCCGGCGGGAGCTGGGCCTCCCGGATGCCGCTGTCCCGGGGCGGCAGCGCGGGTCCGGCGAGGACGGCGGTGAGATGCCCGACCAGCAGGTCGGCGCCGGCCGGTTCGCCCCGGCAGACCAGGATCTGGGCGAGGACGAGCCGCGCCGGGCCGGCGGCCCCGGGCAGCGCGCGGAGCAGCGCCTCCGTGGTCTCCGGCCCGGGGTCGAGCACCAGGTCGACGAAGGGGACCCGGCCCCGGAAGACCTGGCGTCGCCCCATGTCGGAGTAGCTGTGGAGGGGCAGCCGCCGCTGCACCTCCCGGAGGGCGGCGGGCAGTTCCAGCGGACTCGCGGCGGCGTCACCCGGGTCGTAGTCGGGCAGCAGGCCGGGCGGCGCCGTCTCCGCGATCAGCTTCCGCAGTACGGCCGGGTCGAGGTCGCGAGGCCGGAGGCCGCCGCGGACGCAGAGCGAGGCGGCCAGTCCGGTGATCGCGCCCAGGTTCTCCAGGTCGGCCTGCATCCGCAGGGCGGGGAGGGCGTCGTGGGTGGCGGACAGCGCCTTCCCGGTGACCAGGAGCCCGTCCACGCCGCGCGGCAGCAGGGCCCGGTAGGGGACGGCGACCTCCAGGTTCGGCGGGATGAGGCCGAGGTGCGGCCACAGCGCCTCGCCCTTGCCCTTGAGGTCGTGGTTGGAGAAGTGGACGGCCACGGTGTCCGGCCAACTCCGGTGGGTGAGCTGGTCGGTGAGGGTGAGGACGACCTCGCCGAGGAGGTGCCGGCCCTCCCGGGTGACCGGCTGCCGGCCGTGGTCGTGCCGGTCCGGGCTGCGGCGGCGGGCGGCGAGCACCGCGCGGGTGGCGTCCGCCGGGTCGGTCAGGTCGGCGAGCCCGCCGAAGTTGTTGCGGGTGGTGGCCGGGGTGTCGAACTGGGCGAGCGAGGACCACATCCGGCTGTGGGTGAGCTCGGCGCCGTCGGCGACCGGGGCCCCGCCCAGGCGGCGAGGTCGGCCTCGCCGGTGGCGTCCACGACCACGTCGGCGGCGAGGGCGTAGGCGCGGCCGTCGGGCCCGGTGACGAAGGCGCCGCGGACACCCGGACGGTCGCCCCCGGTCTCCGCCAGCACCGCGAACGCCCGGGCGCCGTACCGGAGTTCCACCCCGTGCTCGGCCAGCTCCTCGTGCAGGGCGAGCGACTTGGCCTCGATGTTCCAGGACCCGGCTCCGCCTCTGCGCAGCCCGAGCGCCCGGTGGGTGCGGCGGGTCGCGTCCTGGACGGCGGCGGCCCGCCCCTCCCGGCGCCCGAACCAGTAGCTGTGGACGCCGCCGTAGGTACCGGTGCCGCCGGGGCCCGGCCCTGACTCCACCAGCACCGTCCGCGCGCCCTGCGCGGCCGCCGCCAGGGCGGCGGAGGCCCCGCTGGTCCCGCCCCCGACCACCAGCACCTCGAAGTCCTCGCAGGGCAGCGGACGGTCCCCGACGGCCGGCGGCGCCGCACCGGGGGTTCCGGCCGGAAGGGCCGCCGCCGTCAGCAGGCGCCCGGCCGCACGCCGTCCGGCCTCCACCGCCTCCGCCACGTCGAGGAGCGGTCCGTCGGCGCAGAGGGCCGGCGGCGGGGGCGGCAGCCGCCATCCGGCCGGCCCACCGACCGGCCCACTGCCCGGTTGGGCGTCCGCCCCGGCCCCGTACCCCGCGGCCAGCGGGCGGGTGCCCACGGCGCCGAGCACCGCCCCGGCGAACGCCGGGTGCTCGCGCAGCAGCCGCGCGACCCGCCGCAGCGCGGCCCGGCGGCCGCCGCGCACGGCGGCCAGCGCATAGAGGTGTCCTGGGCCGCGGTAGCCGTCGTGGAGGGCCAGGCCCTCGGCCGACCGATGCCCGGAGGCCGTCCGGGCGTCGGCCGCGGCCCCGTCGAACTCGACGCTCCAGACCGCGGGTTCGGCCTCGTCGACGAAGCGCGGGGTCGCGTCGAGCACTGCGGCGCAGCGCACCGCCCGGCGCCCGGCCGCGTCGGCGACCAGGAGGCCCTCCGGGCAGGGCTCCAGCACCCGGGTCCCGTAGAGCAGCCGGACCCCGGCGGCCAGCAGGGCGTCCTCCAGGCGGAGCTTCAGCGCGGCCGGGCGGAGGGCGAGCCGCTGCCCCGCCGGGCGGCCGTCCAGCAGCGGCCCCAGCAGTCCGGCGGCGGCCGAATCTTCGGGCGGGACGGTCAGCCAGGGCCGCCCGGCGTCGGTCAGCTCGGAACCGGGGGCGTACCCCTCGTCGAGGAGGAGCACCCGCCGTCCCGCCCCGGCCAGCCGCAGCGCGGCGGCGACGCCGGCCGGCCCGGCGCCCGCGACCACCGCGTCCGCCTCGCCGGCCACCGGCAGCCGCCCGCCGGGCAGCAGGACGGTACGGCCGGTGGTCACGGCGTCCCCGCCGCCGGCGGGAGGACGCCCGACCCGGCCACCCGCGCGTACCACCGCCCGCTGTCCTTGACGGTCCGCCGCTGGGTCTCGCGGTCCAGGTGGACCAGCCCGAAGCGGGGCCAGTAGCCCATCGCCCACTCGAAGTTGTCGATCAGCGACCAGTGGTAGTAGCCCTCCACCGGCGCGCCCTCCGCCATCGCCCGGTGGACGGCGGACAGGTGGGAGTGGAGGAAGGCGATCCGCCGGGTGTCGTGGACCTCGCCGTCCTCGCCCGGCTCGTCGCCGTAGATGGCGCCGTTCTCGGTGATCATCAGCGGCACGCCCGGGTAGTCCCGGTGCAGCCGCAGCAGCAGCGCGGTGAGGTCGTCGGGGACGATCTCCCAGCCCAGGTCGGTGCGCTCGACCTCGTCCCGGCCGGGCTCGACCTTCCAGGGCCAGGGCCCGTCGCCGGGCCGGGCGCTGACGATCCGCCGGGTGTAGTAGTTGACGCCGATGAAGTCGCTGCCCGCGGCGATGGTGTCGAGGTCGCCGTCCTGGACGAAGTCCAGCTCGCCGACCACGCCCTCCCAGTGAGCCCGCATGTCCGCCGGGTAGCCCCTGCCGTGCACGGGGTCCAGGAACCAGCGGTTGACGTAGCCGTCCGAGGCGTGGGCGGCCGCCCGGTCGGCGGCGCTCCCCGGGTCGGCGGGGGTGTGCGGGAAGAGGCTGTAGGCGATGCCCGCCCGGGCGTCCGGACGCCGCGCCTCCGCCCGCAGCTCGCCCACGGCCAGGCCGTGGGCCAGCAGCAGGTGGTGCATCACCGTGACCGAGGACCGCAGGTCCTTCTCGCCGGGCGCGTGCAGCCCGAGCTGGTGGCCGAGGAGGCCGACGATCCACGGCTCGTTGATGGTGATCCAGTCCCGCACCCGGTCGCCGAAGGCGTCGAAGCAGACCGCTGCGTACTCGGCGAAGCGGTGGGCGGTGTCCCGGTTCCGCCAGCCGCCGCGGTCCTCCAGGGCCTGCGGCAGGTCCCAGTGGTAGAGGGTGGGCAGCGGGGTGATCCCGCGCTCCAGCAGGCCGTCGATGAACCGGTCGTAGTGGTCGAGGCCGCGCTTCTCGATCCGGCCGCCGCCCTCCGGCAGGATCCGCGGCCAGGCCAGGGAGAACCGGTGGGCGTTGGTGCCGAGTTCGGCCATCAGGGCGAGGTCCTCGTCCCGGCGCCGGTACTGGTCGGCGGCCACCTCCCCGGTGTCGCCGTTCTCGATCGCCCCGGGCCGCCGGCAGAACCGGTCCCAGATCGACTCGCCCCTGCCGTCGGCGTCCACCGCGCCCTCGACCTGGTACGCCGAGGTGGAGGTGCCCCAGCGGAACCCCTCGGGGAACCGCGGCGACTCGGCTTCGGTACTCACAACTCCTCCTGGAATTCCGGCAGTTCGCGGGCGTGTTCGCAGGCGTACAGCAGCACGCCGGCGGACCAGGCGTGGGAGAGGGTCAGCAGCATCCCCTTCGCCTGGAAGCACTCGGTCTGGTAGAAGCGCTCGCTGACCATCCCCCGGTAGGCGTTGAAGTCGCCGTCCGCGCGGGCCACGAACTGCCGGAAGCAGTCCAGGTTCTCCCGCACCGAGCGCAGCAGGTACGGGTCGCGGAGCCGGCGGGCCAGCCGCACCGCCTCGGGCAGGCAGATCAGCCCGAAGTCGTGGAGGTGCTGGTTGGACGGCGAGGCCTGGTCGGCCCCGCGGGTGCGGAAGCCGTAGCGGGCCAGCAGGGTGTGCTCGGGGAAGCGGACGTCGTAGGTGTAGCGGAAGGTCAGGGTCCAGTCGGCGGCCCGCCGGGCGAGATCCAGCCAGACCCCGTCCGGATCGCCGGCCTCGTGCAGCAGGGTGTACGCGATGATCGCGTTGTAGCCGTCCTCGGAGGTCGGGGCGAGCGAGACGTCCTCCGGCGCCCCGCACAGGAACTCCGAGCGGAGGTCCGCCGCGAAGGCCGCGCCCGCCCGCCGGGCCGCCGCCAGATAGGCCGGCTCGCCGAGCGCCCCGGCCGCCTCCACCAGCGCGCCCACCCAGGCCAGCCCCGCGGCCCCCTCGTGGTCGATCGGCTCCCCGGTGTCCACCCGGTGGGCGGCGGCCAGCCGCCCCGTCTCCGGGTCCTGCCCGGCCAGCGCCACCGCCAGGTTGGACCGAACGGCGGCCTCCCACTCCGGGTGGCAGTGCCCCAGGGCCCGTTCGGCGACCAGGGCCCGCAGGGTGAACAGGGTGGCGTCGCCCAGGGTGCGGGCGTGCAGCCGTCCGCTGTCCCCGGTCCACCCCGCCGACCAGCCGCCGGTGCGCGACCACTGGCCCCAGAAGGTGCCGCCGGGCGCCAGGTTGGCGCAGATGTGGTCGATCACCGCGGCCCCGGCCGCCGCCTGCTCGTGGTCGCCGACCCGCCGGGCGTGCAGCAGCAGGGCATGGGCGTAGGGCACCCCGCTGACCCAGGAGACGTGCATGGCCTGCCGGTCCCCGCGCTCGCCCAGGGCCTCCCGGTCGAAGGCGGCGGTCTCCAGCAGCACGGGCGGGTCGCTGCGGTAGTGCCAGCGGTGCAACCCCTCGGCGGAGAGCTCGGCGGCCTCGTCGAGGCCCATCCAGGCGGCGGGGCCCTCGGCGGCGGCCGGTTCGGCCTGGTGGAGGCCGCGCAGCACGGGCGGGTAGGCGTGCGGATCGGCGCTCAGCGGATGGAGGGTGAACCGCAGTACCCGCTCCTCCCCCGGCTGCCAGCGGTGCAGCGGAGCCTCGGCCGGGCGGGGGCTGCCCGAGCCGTAGTAGGAGACCGGTTCCTCGCGGTAGGGCGCGTGCAGCCGCAGCACCGGCCGCTCGCCCTCGGGGTCGGGCAGCACGGCGAAGCCGACGCCCTGCTCGCCCAGCGGGCCCCACTCGCCGATCGCCAGGGCGGCCCCGCCGCGCCGGTCGCGGGCGAAGACGGCGGGGGTGGCGCAGCGGTCGGCGCGGAAGGACCAGGCCTCGGCGGTCAGCCCGGTCGGGTCGGCCTCGGCGGCGGCCCGGCCGCGGGCGAACCGCGGGTAGGGGCGGGCGCAGTCGGCGCGCCGGTTCTCACCGTAGAAGGCGCCGGGGATCAGCCAGCCGGGATCGTCCCCGGCGCCGAGCCGCAGCTCCACCCGCAGACCGGCCTCGACCGCCGCCGGTCCCTCGTTGCGTACGGTGAGTTCGCCGCGGTAGGAGGCGGCCGGCAGGGCCGGATCGCGGGTCAGCCGCAGCTCCGCCCGGAAGCCGTGGGCCCGCCCGGCGGCGGAGAGCTCCCCGCCGGTCTCGCCGACGACCTCCGCCGCGGGTATCCCCCGGCAGTTCCCTGCGGCGTCCAGCAGGCCGACCAGGTACGGCAGTTCGAGCCGCCCCTCGCTCTCCTTGCGGAGTACCAGGGCCTCAGTCGAGGAGCCGGGCATCGGTGTTCCACCCTTCCAGCAGTACGGCGCGGCCCTCGTCGGGTGCGTTCCGCCAGGCGACCGGCACCTCGACGGACTCCCCGGGCAGCAGATCGAGCATGTTGTCGCCGAAGACCGCCCAGCCGGGGGCCCCGATCGGCCGGGCGTCGGTGAGGTAGAGGCCGAGGGCCGCCGGGCCCCCGGTGTGGGCGAGCCGCAGGACGCCGCGGTCCGCCGACCACTCCGCCGCGATCTCGGCCGGGGGCAGGTCCAGATACCCGGCGAGGTCCGGCCCGGCGCTGTGGACGTAGCGGTTCGCCGCAACCGACACCCCGTCCGCCGAGCGGAGTTCGAGGTCCAGCAGGAACAGCGGTCCGGGCAGCTCCGCCACGGGCATCGCGAGGACGCCCGTCCGGCTCTCCGCCACCACCGTCCCGTCCAGCGCCACCACCCGGGCCACGGCCCGGCCGCCGCCCTCGTCGACGGCCGGCCCCCAGCAGCGCACCCGCGCCTCGAACCGGTCCCGCCCGGCCCAGGCCTGGGTCCCGAACCCGGCGCAGACGTGGTTCTCCCGATACGCCCGCCGCACCCCGTGGTACGCCGGTTTGGGGTCGCCCCGGTGGTCGACGGCGGCGGTGCACCAGGCGTTCGGGAAGGGCTCGTTGAACTGCCAGGGAATCGCCCCGCCGGAGCGCGGCGCCCGCCGCAGATTGGCCTCCACCGCGTACCGCAGCCCGTCGTACTGGAGCTGCTGGCTGGCCCTGCGCATCAGGTCCACGCCGTCCAGGCGCCCGCCGAAGACCTCCGCCACCAGCGGGGTGTTGTTCCACCAGGCGCCCAGGTGCTCCATCAGCGGGTTGTCCCGGCCGGTCGGCCAGCCGCGCCCGGCCGGCACCACGGCCTCCCAGGTACGCCGGTTGGCCATCCCCTCCACGCCGAACTCGGAGTGCAGCAGGCAGTTCCCCGCGTCGTAGAGCTCCTGGTGGGCGCCGAGGCCCTGGTGCTCCCAGGGGCCGTGGACGTCGTGCTGCCGTTCCGGGGCCGCGGCCAGGTTCTCCCGGATGTTGAGGAAGTCCCCGCCGGAGGGCGAGCCGGGCAGCCAGCAGCGGTCCGGGTCGAGGGCGGCGACGGTCCTCGCCAGCCGGTCGATCACCGGCGAGGAGGACTCGTCCAGCGGGGTGGCGGTGGCGGTGTGGTGGAGCTCGTTGCCGGGGCCCCAGACGGCCAGCGCCGGGTGGTGGCGCAGCGCCGGGACGATCGTCCGGGCCTCGCGCTCCATCAGGTCCAGGTATCCGGCGTCCTCCGCCGGCACGCTGTCGATCCCCGAGCTGGAGAGGCTGAACTCCTGCCAGACCAGCAGCCCGAGCCGGTCGCAGCGCCGGTAGAACTCCTCGGTCTCGATCAGCCCGCCGCCCCACACCCGCAGCAGGTTCACCCCGGCCTCGGCGGCCAGGCCGAGGAGATGGTCCAGCCGCTCCGGCCGGGGGACGCCGTAGAGGGCGTCCTGCGGCACCCAGTTCCAGCCCTTGGCGTACAGCCGGCGGCCGTTGACCTCCAGCGTGTACGGCAGGGCGTCGGCCGGGGCGCCGGGGTTGGCCACCAGCCGCACCCGGCGGAAGCCGGTGCTGCGGACCACCGGCCGGCCGGACCGACGCCCGTCCCGGTCCACGACCCCGGTCTCCACGGTGTAGAGCGGCTGCCGCCCGTGCCCGTTGGGCCACCACAACTCCGGCTCCGGGACGGCGAGTTCGACGGACAGCCGGCCGCGCGTCGGGGAGAACGGCAGCACCGCCGAGGCGACGGCGGCGCCGTCAGGTGCGCGGACGGCGATCCGCAGTTCGCCCGGCTCCGCCGCCTCCAGCGCGGCCTCCACCGTGATCGTCCCCCGCCGCCCGTCCTCGTCGGGACGCGCCCCGACCACGGCGTCCCGCAGCCGCACCGGGCCGGCGACCTCCAGCCGGACCGGCTGCCAGATGCCCTGGTGGACCATCCGCGGGCAGAAGTCCCAGCCGTAGTTCATCCGCGCCTTGTGCACCCGCACCCGGTCGGTCCTGCCGACCTGCGGCTCGTTGGCCGGGGCCGGGTAGACGACCACCGCGAGGAGGTGCTCGCCGCCGTCCGCGTACCGGCTGACGTCCACCTCGAAGGGGACGAACATCCCCTCGTGGTGGGCGAGTTCGTGCCCGTCGACGAGGACGGTCGCCTCGTGGTCGACCCCCTCGAAGCGGAGCAGCGCGCGCTGCCCGGCGCCGAGCGCGGGCAGCCGCAGCGGGCGGCGATGCACCCAGGCACGCTGCGGCACCCACTCGGCGAGGAGGCTGCCTGTGCCCGTGTACGGGTCGGGGACCTCGCCGGCCCGGCGGAGGTCGTCCAGGACCGAGCCGGGGACCCGGGCCGGGAACCAGCCGGGCTCCCCCGCCGGGCGGTCGGGGCCGCACAGCCAGCGCCAGGTGTCCCCGAGGCAGCCGCGCAGCTCCCAGCCGTCGTCCAGCACGCCGTCGTCGTCCGTCCGCACCGGCGTCAGGCCCCTTCCCCGGCCGGCCCCGCCGCCACCGCGGCGGCGGTGCTGGACGGCAGCTCCAGCAGGTCGGTCTCGACGACCGGGGCGGCGGGGTCGGCCGGCACCCGGAAGGTCTTGATCTCGTGGGCGCCGAACTCCGCCTCGATCACCCGGCCCTCGCCGAGCATCGGCAGCGCGATCCGCGCCCGGGTGGCCGTCCCCTGCGACTCGTAGCCGCGGACGATCACGTCGCCCGAGTCGTCCTCGTCGCCCTTGACCACGGTGACCAGCACACTGCCTGCGCCGTCGTCGGCGTTGGCCGCGCGCTGGGCGATCGGGCCGGCGTGGAAGGTCTCCAGCAGCGCGAAGGACGGCTGGTTGAGCTCGGCCGCCCGCCGGGCCGGGTCCGCCGCCCGCCAGTCGGCGCCGTGCGGCAGCAGGAGGTAGCGGAACTCCTGGCGGCCCTGGTCGAGGTGGTCGTAGACGCCGTCCTCGTCCAGCACCTTGGGCTCGTGCCAGGCGTAGACGGGGCTGCGCAGGGCGGTCATGCCGATCTCGCCGCCGGTCACGTCGTGGCCGTGCTTGCTGTCGTTGACCACGGTCAGCCCGGCCCGGCCGCCGCCGGGGAGGGTACCGGTGACGTCCACCCAGGCCTGGGTGGGCTCCTCGGTGCCGTCGGGGGTGCGCTCCAGATGGCCGTAGGGGATCTCGTGGGTGGCGGTGACCTCCTCCAGCGCGGTGGGGAAGCGGAGCTTGAGCAGCTTGAGCTTCTCGTGCCAGTCGACGGCGGTGCGCACCTCGACGTGCCGGGCGCCCGCCGAGAGCACCAGTTCCTCGGCCATCGCCGAGTTCCCGTACCGGCTCTCGATCCGCAGCACGGCCCGGACCGGGCCGGACTCCACCAGCCGTACCCGGGTGGCCCCGAAGGCGCCGACGGCCTTGTCGTAGGCGCGGATCCGGTGGCCCCAGGTGTCGCTGGCGTCGTCCACGACCACGGCGTGCGGGCCGGGGTCGGCCGGGATCAGCTCCTCCCCGGTGGCCTTGTCGACCAGCGAGGAGAGCCAGCCGGTCGCCGGGTCCACCCGCAGCCGCAGGTGCTCGTTCTCCAGGGTGTCGGCGGTCGCCGTGACCGGGCCCTCGGCCGACGCGTCCGCGCCGGGCAGCAGGTGGTAGACCCGGTGGCCGAGCGGCGGCACGCTCGCCCGGAAGGCCAGCCGCCCGCGGTTGCCGTTGACGGTGGCCTCGGAACGGGTCAGCTGGACGGCGACCGGCCGGTCCTGATCGTCCGTCAGCCGGACCGCGGCCGCCTGCCCGAACTCCACCTCGACGTCCTGCTCCAGCGCCCACGGGTGGGGGTTGAAGACGACCAGCGGGACGGTGCCGTCCCGCAGGGGTATGTCGATCCGCCGGGCGACCGCCTGCACGGCCCGGTTGAAGACCTCGGCGGCGATCGAGCGGGCCCGCCCGTAGTCGTCCCGGGCGTCCTCGTAGGCGGACCGCAGCGAGGTGCCGGCCAGGATGTCGTGGAACTGGTTGAAGAGCACCAGCTTCCAGGCCTCGGTCAGCTTCTCCCGCGGGTACGCCTCGCCGGCGGTCGCCGCCGCCACCGAGGCCCACTTCTCGGCCCGCTGGAGGTCGTTCTCGGCCCGCCGGTTCCAGGCCTTGACGCCGGAGTGGGCGGAGTAGCAGCCGGGGCCGTGGTGCTGGAGCTCGCCCGCGTGGACGGGGACGTCCTCGCGGTCCCGGATCCGGTCGAAGAACCGCTCGGGGTGGCTGAGTTCGAGCTTGGGCAGCCCGCCGAGGGCGTCCAGCCGGGCGATCGAGTCCAGGTTGGCCTTGGTCGGGCCGCCGCCGTGGTTGCCGACCCCGTAGAAGACCATCAGCTCGGGCTCGTCCGGCGGCATCACCGCCAGCGACTTGTCCAGATGGCCGCCGATGTCGCTGCCGGGGGTGCAGTACTCGTTGGGCAGCCGGTAGGCGAGCACCCGGGAGCCGTCCGGGGCCTCCCAGTGGAAGAACTGGCCCGGCAGCACCTGCTCGTGGGGACCGGGACGGAGGAAGATGTAGCCGTCCATCCCGGACTTGCGGAGCAGCTGCGGGATGGTCGCGTTGTGCCCGAAGGGGTCGAGGTTGCAGCCGACGGTGGCGGCGGCGCCGAACCGGTCCAGCAGGTACCGCTGGCCGTACAGCGCCTGGCGGACGAAGGACTCGCCGGAGGGGATGTTGCAGTCCGGCTCGATCCACCAGCCGCCGACGATCTGCCAGCGGCCCTCGGCGACCCGCTTGCGGATGGTGGCGAAGAGCTCCGGGTCGTGCTGCTCGATCCACTCCAGGTACATCACGGAGTCGCAGGTGAACACGAAGTCGGGGTACTCCTCCATGCGGTCGACGGCGGACTGGAAGGTGGCCCGGATCTCCTGCAGGCCCTCCGGCCAGCGCCAGAGCCACACGGGGTCGATGTGGGCGTTGCCGACGAGGTGGAGGGTGCGCTCTCGGGACGCGGGGTGGACTGGGCTGGTCACTTGGCTGTCTCCCGCCGCTCGGCGTGGTGGTGGGTCCGGTGGGTCTCGGTGGCGGTCCTGGCGGCGGCGCCCGCCGCCCAGGCGTCGACCTGCTCGCTGAGCAGGTGGAGGAGGGTGAGGTGCATCTCCTGGATGCGCGCGGTGGTGTTCGCGGGCGCCAGCAGCACCTGGTCGGCGTGCGCGGCGGCGGGCATCCCGCCCCGGTCGCCGCCGGCGAAGAGGACGGTGGCGGCCCCGCGCCTGCGGGCCTCGGCCAGCCCGCGGACGACGTTCTCCGAGCGGCCGGAGGTGGTGAAGGCCGCGACCATGTCGCCGGGCCCGGCCAGCGCCTCCACCTGGCGGGCGAAGACCTCGTCGTAGGAGTAGTCGTTGCCGATGCAGGAGACCACGGAGGGATCGGTGACCAGCGAGACCGCGGGGAGCGGCCGGCGCTCCCGCAGATAGCGGCCGATCAGCTCGCCGGCCAGGTGCTGGGCGTCGGCCGCGCTGCCGCCGTTGCCGAAGGTGTAGAGCCGGCCGCCGCCCCGGTACACCTCGATCAGCCGCTCGCCGACGGCCCGCAGGGCCGGCAGCAGCTCGGACAGCCGCTGGGCGGCGGCGACGTGTTCGGCGATCTGGTCGGCGGGGCGCGGCGGGGCCGGAAGGTCCGTCGGGGACGCTGACATCGTGCTCCTGAGGCTTTCGTTCACTGGTGGTCGTCGGGGGCGTCTGGGTCGTCGGAGGCGTCGGGATCGTCGGGATCGTCGGGGGCGGCCTCGGTTCATAGCGGCGCCGGCACGGCCGCCTCGGCGGAGTCCCGGCCCGCCGTCAGCCGTTCGAAGGCGATCGCGGCGGCGCCCAGCACCCCGGCCCGGTCCCCGCCGGTGGCGAGCACCACCCGGCATGCGGCGGCGGCCGGGGCCATCGCCTGGCGCGCCACCGACTCCCGTACCGGAAGCAGGAGTTGGTCGCCGGAGCGGGTCACCCCGCCGCCGAGGACCAGCACCTCGGGCTCGTAGAGGTTGACGATCGAGGTCAGCCCGTCGCCGAGGAGCTCGGTGGTCTCCCGCCACAGCCGGACGGCGAGGGCGTCGCCGTCCAGGGCGGCCCGGGCGACGTCGGCCGCGCCCAGTTCCTCGGCGGGGTGCTCGGCGAGCGCCGTCCAGTGCCCGGCCGCGGTCTCCTCGCGGACGGCCTCCCTGGCCCGCTCGGCGATCGAGGTACCGGAGGCGTAGGCCTCCAGGCAGCCGCGCCGGCCGCAGCTGCGGCAGGGCCGGCCGCCGGTGCGGACGGTGATGTGCCCGGGCTCGCCGCCGTTGCCTGCCGCGCCCCGGTAGGTGCGGCCGTCGATCACCACGCCGCCGCCGATGCCGGTGGACACCGTGAGATAGACCAGGTGGCGGGTGCCGCGGCCGGCGCCGAACCGCCATTCGCCGGCGGCCCCCGCCGTGCCGTCGTTGTCCAGCACGGCCGGCAGGCCGTACTCCCGGCGCGCCAGCCCGGCGATCGGGATGTCCAGCCAGCCGGGGAGGTGCGGCGGGGCGATCAGGGTGCCGGTCGCCGAGTCCAGCGGGCCGCCGCAGCCGATGCCGCAGCCGAGCAGCGAGCCGTACGGGCCGGCGGTGTCGGCCGGGTCCGCGGCGTCCGCGCCGGCCGCCCGCAGGGCCTCGCGGCCGAGGGTGAACAGCCGCGCGAGGGCCGCCTCGGGGCCCTCCTGGACCCGGGTGGGGACGGTCCGGAACGACAGCACGGCGCCGTCGTCCCGCACCACCCCGGCGGCGAGCTTGGTGCCGCCGATGTCCAGCGCGAGCACCGAGCGCCCGGCGGGGGCGTCCTGACGGAGCGTCGTACGGGGGGACGTGGGAGTCATGGGTCGGTCAGCCCTTGCTTCCGGTGGTGGCGATGCCCTGGGTGAACTGCCGCTGGCAGACGAAGAAGGCGATGATCATCGGCAGGGTGACGACCACGCTGGCCGCGGCGACGATCTCCCAGCGCATCTCCCCGCCGTCGCCGAACTGGTCGAGCACCGCCTTGAGTCCGCGCGGCACGGTGAACAGCGCGGGGTCGCGCAGGTAGATCAGCGGCCGGACCAGGTCGGTCCAGGAGGCCTGCACCTCGAACATGAAGGTGACGACGAGGGCGGGCCGGCAGAGCGGCGCGGCGATCCGCCAGAACAGCCGCCAGTACCCGGCGCCGTCCACCCGGGCCGCCTCGAAGACCTCCCGGGGCAGGCCGAGGAAGAACTGCCGCAGCAGGAAGATGTAGAAGGCGCTGCCGAACAGGTTCGGCGCCCAGAGCGGGACCTGGCTGCTCGCCAGGTGGAGCTGGTTCCAGATCAGGTACTGCGGGACCATGGTCACCGCGGCCGGCAGCATCATCGTGCCGACGACCAGGCCGAAGAGGAGGTTCCGCCCCGGGAACCGGAAGTAGGCGAAGCCGAAGGCGACCAGCGCGCTGCTGATCGTCACGGTCACGGCCGCCGCGAGGGTGACCGTCACGCTGTTCCAGATCCAGGAGAGCAGCGGGACCGCGGTCCAGATCTCGGCGTAGTTGCCCAGCTGCCAGGTGTGCGGGATCAGCGCGTTGTCGAAGACGTCCGCGGACGGCTTGAAGGAGGCGCTGATCAGCCAGAGGAACGGATAGACGAAGACCACCGAGACGGCGGTGAGCGCGACGATCCGCAGCGTCCGCCGGACCGGGCCCTGGGCGCCCCTGCGGCGCCCCGGCGGCCGTCGGCGGCCGCGGACCCGGGCCGCCCCTCGGCGGCCTCCTCCCCCGGGCGCGTCATGAGCTCGGTCATCGCGGATCACCCTCGTAGTAGACGAAGCGCTTGCTGAGCTTGGCCTGGACGGCGGTGATCGCGAGGATCACCAGGAAGAGCAGCCAGGCCAGGGCGGAGGCGTAGCCCATGTGCATGTACTGGAAGGCCTCCTGGAAGAGGTACACCACGTAGAAGAGCGCCGCGTCGCTGCTGTAGGTCTGCGAGTTGGTGCTGCCGAAGAAGGCGGTGTAGGCCTCGGTGAAGGTCTGCAGCGAGGCGATGGTGTTGACGATCAGGGTGAAGAAGAGCGCCCCGGAGATCTGCGGCAGGGTGACGTGCCGGAACCGGTTCCACGGCCCCACCCCGTCCAACTCGGCCGCCTCGTACAGCTCCTGGGGCACGTTGCGGAGCGCGGCCAGGTAGATGATGACCGTCGAGCCGACCGACCAGAGGCTGGTGAGCACCAGTCCGGGCTTCACCCAGGCGCTGTCCGTGGTCCAGGACGGCCCCGGGATGCCCACCATCCCCAGGACATGGTTGATCAGGCCCTGGTTGCCGTTGAAGAGCAGCAGGAAGAGGATGCCGACGGCCACCGGCGGGGTCATCACCGGCAGGTAGAAGACGGTCCGGAAGAACCCGGACGCGCGGCCGGCCCTGAGCAGCAGCATGGCCAGCGCCAGCGCCGCAGCCATCGAGAGCGGCACCCGCAGCACCGTGAACACCAGGGTGTTCAGCAGGGAGTTGGCGACGTTGGGGTCCTGGAAGAGCTGCCGGTAGTTGTCCAGGCCCACGCCGTGGGTATGGCCGATGCCGTCGTAGTCGGTGAAGGAGAGCACCAGGCTGGCGATCATCGGTCCGGCCGTGAAGACGACGAACCCGATCAGCCAGGGGGAGATGAAGCCGTAGGCGGCGAGGGTCTCCCGGCGGCGGCCGCTGCGGTTGGCGGTCCGGGGTCCGTTCTGCTTCCGTGTCACGGTCCTCACCTCCGTTCCTCGTTGGCGAGGTCCAGCGCGGACTGGGCCTCGGCCTGCGCCTGGTCGAGTGCCTGCCGCGGGGTCTGCTCACCGGACAGCACCCGGTTGATCGCCGACTGCCAGGCGTTCTGGAACTCCTCGCCGGCCGAGTTGGCCGGCACCGCGAAGGCCTTGGGGGCGATGGCGTAGAGGGTGCGGGTGGCCTGGTCGAAGGCCGGCTTGCCGGTGGGCTTCCAGACGTCCTTCTCGATGATCCGGTCGGCGGCGATGTTGCCGGTGACGTCACCGGTGTAGAGGCCGCCGCCGTCCCGGACCTGCTTGGCCTTGGCCTCGGCGGCGTGCACCCAGGCCTTGGTGGAGGTCATGGTGGCGATGAAGGTGCAGGCGGCCTTGAGGTGCTCGGCGCCCTTGGGGATCGCCCAGCCGTAGCCGGAGGTCCAGTCCAGCGGCTGCCCGTCGCGGGCCCGGAAGACCGAGGTCCCCAGGTCGATCCTGGGGGTGGTGCCGGCCAGGCTGTTGACGTACCAGTCCTCCATCGGGAAGGCGCCGACCTGGTTCTTGACGAACTCGTTGTCCGAGCCGAACTGGTCGAAGGAGTCCCGCAGCGACTTCAGCTTCGCCCAGCCGCCCTGCTCGTTGACCAGGCCCACCGCGTAGGCCAGCGCCTGGACCGCCTTGGGGTCGTTGAGCTCGGCCGTGCGGCCGTCGGCGCTGATCAGGTCGGCGCCGTTGGCCTTGGCCCAGAGCGGGAAGAACTCGGGGATCTTGGGGTCGAAGCCGATCCTGGTGAGCTTGCCGCCCTTGCTCTGCGCGAGCTTGGCGGTGGCCTGCCGCAGGCCGTTCCAGTCCGCGGTGTCGAGCTGCCCGGGGCTGACTCCGTCCGCCTTGAGCACGGTGTCGTCCATCAGCACCAGCCGGCTGTCGTAGGAGTCGGGCAGGGCGTACACGGTCCCGTCGAGGGTGCTCTCGGCGATCGCGGGGCGGTAGTAGTTCGACAGGTCGATGTGCTCGTCCCGGACGCAGTCGGTGAGCGGCACCAGGGCGCCGCGGGCGGCGTAGCCCCCGATCAGCGCGCGGTCCATGTGCACCACGTCCGGGACGTCGTGCGAGGCGACCGAGGCGAGGAACTGCTGCGGGTCGAAGGCGCCCTGGTCGACCCGGACCTTGAGGCCGCCGCCGAGCGCCGCCTCGGCGGTCGACAGCCGGTCGGTGGCCAGGGCGTCGCCCAGGCCGAAGCCCATGGTGGTGAACGTCGACCGCGAGCTGTCCGCGAAGCTGACGCCCCGCAGGCGGCGAGCGCCGGGAGGAGGGCGAGGGCCGCGAGCAGACCTGTCACTCTGCGGCGGATGCGCGGGGGTGGTGGTGCCGCCATGTTCTCTCCTTCGAGTGGCCGGCCGGCGAGGGAAGCGGTGGCGCCACCCGATGTGGCATCGATCCCATGTGAGAACGTAACCACATTGGGCGCAGCCGTCAACGGTCCTCGGTGAGCAGTTCTGGTGAAGTCGCGGGCAGGCCGGCGCCACCGGCCCCCGCCGCGCCTCGACCGAGGCGCGGCCGTGCCTCAGGACTGCCTCGCGCGTGCCTCGGCCGCGCCTCAGCTGCGCGGCGGTGCGGTGGAGCCCCGGAGCACCAACTCCGGCTCCAGCACCTCGCTCTGGGCCCGCCCGGCGCCGTCCCGGCCGACCCGGGCGGTGAGCAGCCCGGCCGCCCTGGCGCCCAGCTCGAAGACCGGCTGGCGGACCGCGGTGACGCCCGGGTCCACCATCTTCATCCAGGCCAGATCGTCGAAGGAGACCAGCGAGCAGTCCCCCGGGACGGCCGCCCCCCGGCTTCTGAGCTCCTGCCAGACGATCTCCGCCATCACGTTGTTGGCCGCGAAGACCGCGGTCAGCTCGGGGTTGGCGGCCAGGAACGCGGCCACTCCCGCGCGCGGGTCGCCGCCGCCCCGCCCGAGGTCCAGCACATGCCGGCGGACCACCGGCAGGCCCGCGTCCCGGAGCGCCGCCCGGTAGCCCTTGAGGCGGTTCTTCCCGGTGTCCCAGTCGGTCTCGTCGATGACGATGGCGATCTGCCGATGGCCCAGCTCGATCAGGTGCCGCACGGCCGTCCGGGCGCCCTGCTCGTTGTCGATGGCCACCGCGTCGCAGCCGCGGGCGCCCGAGCGGCGGTCCATCTCGGCCACCGGGATGCCCCGCTCGACCAGCGTCTCGGTGGCCTCCCGGCCGACCGGGGCCAGCAGCACGCCGTCCACCCGCATGGCCTGGAAGGCCCGCGCGCCGGCCTCCGCCCTGGCGCCCTCCCCGTGGTCGTCGACCAGCACCATCTGGTAGCCGGCGGCCGAGAGGGCGTGCTCCACCCCGGCCGCCAGCTCGGCGTAGAACTGGTTGCGCAGGTCCGAGACCAGCACCCCGATCAGCCCGCTGGAACGGCCCTTGAGAGTGCGCGCCGACACGTCGGGGACGTAGCCGAGCCGGTCGGCCGCGGCCATCACCTGCTTCCTGATGTGGTCGGCGACGTAGCCGTGGCCGCCCAGGGCCCGGGACGCCGTGGAGGGAGAGGTCCCGGCGGCCTCCGCGACGTCGCGGAGGGTCGCCCGCGCCCGTCTGCCGCCCGCGCCGGCCGTCCGCGCCCCTGCGGTCTTCGCCATCAGGCCGTCCCTCCGTCATCCCCATCCGCCGCCGCGTCGGGCCCGCCCCGGGGACGGCTCCGCCAGCGGGACCACAGCCGACGCAACGCAGCGTAGTCGATCTCCTCCAACGGCTCGCCCGTCCGGTCCACATGGGTGCTCAGATAGAGGGCGGGGACGCCGAGTTCGTCCTTCACGGCGGTGTACGCCCGCCACTGCTCGCGGTCCGGCGGGCACCAGTCGTCGGTGTCCACCGGCAGCCCCGGGCAGGCCGCGCGGGCGACCGCGGCCCGCAGCCGCATCTGCGGCAGCACGGGGGCGTACGGGTCCGGGTCGTCCAGCCGCAGCATGTCGTTGAGCCGGATCATGTCGCTGACGTCGGCGAACGCGGGGTGCGGGGTGTGGGTGACGACCAGGGCGTCCGGCCTCGCGGCCTTGGCCGCGCGGTGGACCACCTCCAGGTACCGGTGGAGGAGGGCGATGCCCCAGGAGTCGCCGGCCCCGCGCAGGCCCTCGCCGGTCGGGGTGTCCGCGGTGAAGTCGATCTTCAGTCCGTCAGCGCCCAGGCCGCCGTCCCCGGCGGAGGACAGCATCCGGCGGATGTTCTCCGCCAGCAGCCGCCGGCCCTCCGGATGCTCCGGGTCCAGGGCCACCGGACGGCCGTCGGCGGTCCGCACGCAGCACTCGTCCGGCACCCCCTCGGTGGACCAGGCCCGCCACCACAGCAGGACCCGCTGCCCGCGCGCGTGCCGCTGCCCGATCCACTCCCCCAGCTCCGGCCAGGCCGACTCGTCGGGCCGCCAACTCCCGTACTCCTCCTGCCATTTGTCGTCGATGACGATCGTTCCCGGGACCAGCCCCCGGCGCTCCAGGTGGTCCAGGTGGGCGTCGTACTCCCGGCGGGTGCTCAGCTGCGGCGCCGGGCGGCCGGTCTCCCGGGCGCGGGCCATCTGGGCGCCCCAGCCGCAGAACATCGGCTCGGTCCACCACTCCGGCCGCCGGCCGGCGGGGGTGCCCGGCCGGGCCGCCCAGCCGTTCCGCTCCAGCCAGCCGCGATGGGCCCGCAACCCGGCGTACGGATCCCGGTGGCCGGGCGAGACGAGCAGCGACGGAGAGCGGTGGACGCCGTCCACCCGGGTGTGGCCCTCGTAGGCGAGGGAGAGGTGGAAGCCGCCGTCCGAGGGGACGTAGGCCAGCTCGGTGAAGGTCAGCTCGGCCACGGGGGCGCCCAGGGAGAGCGTCCACCAACCGTGCGGGGCGGGCCCGGCGGCGGAGTCGGCGGACGCCTCGGCGGCCGGGTCGGCGGAGTCGTCCAGCCGGTCCTCGGTCAGCGCGAGGGCGAGCGGCGCCGGGGTGAAGAACCAGTGGCCGCGCCCGGGCCGGGCGTCGCCGTGGGCACCGATGACGGCGCTCTCCCCGGCGCCGCGGGTGAGCCGGCGGGGCGGTCCCGGGTTGGGCGAGAACAGCGTCCGCCAGTCGTGCCCGCTGGGCCGCAGCCCGCCGCCGCGCCCGCCGAGGGCCGCCCTGACCGCCCCCAGCAGGACCTGCCCCAGGGCCCCTTCGCCGGTCAACTCCCAGGAGAGCACCGGGCCTTCGGGCGTGCACTCGATCCTGGTCGCCGCCGCGCGCCAGGCGCTGCTGCGCCGCCGCACCGTGACCATCGGATGCGGGCCGGTCAGATCCAGCTCCGGCGGCCGCACCTCCAGGGTCTCGTCCGTGCGGTCGGTGCGGTCGAACGCCCCGGGCAGCTGGAGCAGCACCGGGAAGCCGTCCTCCCCTCCGGCCGCCCCGCCGCCGCGCAGTTCGGCGGTGATTCCGTCCGTCGGCACCGCCATCCGCCAGCCGGCCGCCCGGACCAGCACCCCGCCGTCCGGCGCGTACTCCGCGACCACTCCGGTCGCGGCCTCCGCCGTCCCGACCCCCGGCTCCGCCGCCCCGGCCCGGCCCTCCGCCGCCCCGGCCGCCGCCTCCACCGTCCCACTCATCGCACGCTCACCAGGGCCTCCGCCTGCTGTCCGAAGGCCATCCGGCCCACCGTCAGATCCGCCGCCAGGCGCACCCGTTCGGCAGCGGGCGCCCCCTCCGGTATCCGCACCTCGAACTCCACGTCCAGCACCTGCCCCGCCGACAGCTTCAGCTCCCGCTCGGGCGGGTCCGCGCGCCAGCCGGGCGGCAGCACCAGCCGCAGCCGGGCCGGCTCGGGACGCCGGAACGGGTTGCGCACCTCCACCGTGAACCGCACCGAGCCGCCGGGGGCCGTCACGCTCCGGTAGGGGGTGATCCGGGCCCCGAAGCCCTCGGCATCGAAGTCCACCTCCACCGGCAGCACCTCCCGGTGCAGCCGCGCCAGCCGCTGCCCCTCCGCCAGCAGCATGTCCAGATAGCCGTCGGTCACCTCGTATGGGAACCAGTGGCCGCTGATCATCAGCTCCGGTCTCAGCCGCCGGTAGAGCTCGGCGCTGCGCACGAAGTCGTCGATCCGGAACCGGTTGCGGTACTGGTAGTTGAGCAGCTCGGGCTGGCCGCCCTGCTGGTCCCAGGCGGTGTTCTGCTGGTCGCCGGTGGCGATCACCCGGCGGCCGTCCACCTCGAAGGAGTACGCCGCCGCGTAGAGGGTGTGCCCGGGCAGCTCGTGGACGCCGATCTCGTACTCGCGCCAGCGCACGCTGCCCTCGTCCGGCAGCACCCGGTCCACCGGGATCGGGTCGAACCACAGGCAGGGCAGGTCCCAGCGCTTGGGCGCGGCCAGGATCGGCGCGATGTGCGCGGGCGCCCACACCCGGCTGCCCTCCACCTCGCGCAGCAGGTTGAAGCCGGCCACGTGGTCGTCGTGGTAGTGGGTCGGCAGCGCCACCTCGACCCGCTCGATGCCGTAGTCCCGGTGCAGCGCCTCGACCGAGGCGAGCAGCGGGCGGCGGGAGGAGCGGTCGTGGCCGCCGGCCAGGCCGGTGGTCAGGTCGAAGCCGAAGTCGATCAGCAGCGCGGTGCCCTGCTCGGAGAGGAGGGCGTAGGAGTTGGCCATGCTGGTGGTGTTCCGCAGCAGGTGCGGGGTGACCGGCTTCCACGGGCTGCTGAGCATCCGCTCCGGCTCCCAGGGGGAGGCCCGGCGCATGTCGATCAGCTCCTGCAGCCGGGAGCGCAGCCGGGTCACCGCCGCGGGCGGGTCGGCCACCGGCTCGCCGTGCGAGGGCAGCAGCAACTCCGGTCCGTGCTCCAGCAGTTGGAGGCAGGAGAGGATGGTGGCCGCGGCCCCCTCCAGCCCCGCGTTGGGGTGGAACCCGGTGTACGCCCACTGGGTGGCGGCCAGCGACCACAGCCGGCCCTCGGCGTGGATCAGGTCCCCGGTGAAGGCGAGCCGCCGGCCGCCGATCTCGATCAGATAGCCCACCGAGCCGACGGTGTGCCCGGGCAGCGGCAGGGTGTGGACGTCGAACGCGCCGACCCGGGCCGTCCGGTACTCGGCCACGGTGCCGGTCACCGGCACCTGGTCGAGCAGCGAGAAGCGGTCCTGCCGGACGTCGTAGTCGTTGTCCAGCGGGCGGGTGCGCCAGTGCTCGTCCACCGCGTCGATCAACTCGCGTTCCACCGGCGGGACCCAGATCCGGATCCCGGCCCCGGCGGCGCGGGCCAGGCCCTGCACCTGGTCCCGGTGGTGGTGGGTGACCAGCACGTCGGTGACCCGGTCGACGCCGAGCTCACCGAGGTGGTCGAGGACGTCCCCCGCCCCGAAGTCGATCAGCACGGCCTCCCGGCCGCGGCGGAGTACATAGACGTGGCAGGTGTCCTCGAAGCGCAGGACGTCCTCGACGATACGGCTGAACCGCACGGCTCCCCCCAGTTCCCGGCGCGCCGGGCGGCGCGGCTGCAGAGTGTGGCAACGATCCCACATGGGAACGATGTCATGGCCGCGCGAGCGCCGTCAACGCTCCCTTCACCGCAGCGTCTCCGCGGGCCGTCCGCGCCGGGCCGTCCGCGCCGAGGTGTCCCCGCCGGGGTGTCCGCACCGGCGCGGCCCGGCGGCACCGGCCCAGCCCGCCCCGGCGGACCACTCCCGCCCGAGCCCCCGCTCAGCCGTTGGGCAGGATCACCGCCCGGCCGTTGACCGTACCGGCGCGCAGCCGGCGGTACGCCTCCGGGGCCTCGTCCAGCGGAAAGGTCTCGACGTGCACCTCCACCCCGCCGCTCCGAGCCAGGTCGAGGACCTCGATCAACTCCCCGCGGGTGCCCCAGTAGGGCGCCGTCACCGAGGCCTCGTACGGCACCAGTCCGAAGCCGACCGGGAGCACCCCGCCGCCGATCCCGACGATGGTGATGTCCCCCTCGACCATGGCCACCCGCCCGGCGATGTCCACGGTCGGCTGCACCCCGGCGAAGTCGAAGACCGCCTCGGCGCCCCGCCCGCCGGTGAGGTCCGCGATCCGGGCCGCCGCCTCGCCGTCGGAGAGCAGCACCTCGTGGGCGCCGACCCGGCGGGCCAGCTCCAGCTTCTCCTCCGTGACGTCCAGGGCGATCACCCGGGCCGCCGTCAGCGACCGCAGCATCTGCACCGCGACATGGCCGAGCCCGCCGACGCCCAGCACCACCGCGGTCGAGCCGGGGACCAGCTTGGGCAGCGAGCGCTTGATCGCGTGGTACGGCGTCAGCCCGGCGTCGGTGAGCGGCACGGTCCGCACCGGATCCAGGTCGCCCAGCGGCACCAGGTGCCGGACATCGTCGACGATCATGTACTCGGCGATCGCCCCGGGCGCGCCCAGCCCCGGCGGCTGGATGCCCAGCTCGGCGGCGCGCAGGCAGTAGTTCTCCCTGCCCTCCGCGCACTTGGCGCAGGCCCCGCAGCCCCACGGCCCGTAGACCGCCACCGGCTCGCCCACCTCGAAGCCGGCCACCCCGTCCCCCAGCCGGGCCACGGTGCCGGCGCCCTCGTGACCGAGGGTGAGCGGCAGCCTCATCCCCATCTCGGCGGCGATGCCGTCCATCACGGCGATGTCGGAATGGCAGACCCCGGCCGCGGTCATCCGCAGCAGGACCTCGCCGGGGCCCGGCTCGGGCTGGGGGATGTCGACCACCACGGGCTCCGTACCGGGCGCGGTGAACTGGACGGCCTTCATACGACCTCCTCAGGGCGGGTGCGGCTTGGATCACTATCGGCCAGGACGGGGGCGAGTGCACGGCGGACACGGCCCCCGCCCCCGGCCGGGGCCTACCCGGCTACCGGCTCCGGCCGGGGCGGAGGGCGGCGAGCTGCTCCTCGAAGGGGATCAGACCGGCGGCGAGGGGGTTGTCCGCCAGATCGGGCGCTGCGTCGGGCTCGGCGCCCGGGCCGGTTCCCGGCACCGGGCTCGGGGCCGGGGTCGGGGCCGGACCGGGTGATGCCGGGCGGGTGGGCTGACGACCGGTCAGGAGGACGGCCAGTTCGGCTGCCGCGCGGTCCACGCGGTGGCGGAGGTCGTCGGCGGTGCCGGCGCTCCCCCAGTCCTCGGCGGCCGCGTAGACGGCCGTCGGCACGGTGACCGCGCGCAGATAGGCGAAGAGCGGACGCATGGCGTGTTCGAGCACCAGCGAGTGGCGCGGGGTGCCGCCGGTCGCCGCGATCAGGACCGGCTTGCCGGTGAGCGACTCCGGGTCGAGGACGTCGAAGAAGCTCTTGAACAGGCCGCTGTAGGAGGCCGAGAAGACCGGGGTCACGGCGATCAGGGCGTCCGCGGCGGCCAGCCGCTCCTTGACCCGCTCCAACTCGGCCGAGGCGAAGCCGGTGGTGAAGTTGTCCGCGATGGCCCGGGCCAGCTCACGGACCTCCACCACCTCGACGTCCACGGCCTCGGCGCCGCCGGCGCGGGCGAGGACGGCCTCGGTCAGGCGGTCGGCGAGGAGGCGGGTGGTGGACGGCTCGGTGAGGCCGGCCGTCACCACCACCAGGCGCCGGCCGGGCGGCGTCGAGCGGGTCATACCCTCTCCTCCTCTTCCGTGGTCCCCTGCTCCTCGGTCTCCCGCTCCTTGGCCTCCCGCTCCTCGGCCTCCCGCTCGGCCTTCGCGGCCAGCAGCGAGCCGTGCGTCGGGGCGTCCGGCACGTCGGCCGGGCGGCCGGCCGCGAACTCCCTGCGGAGCACCGGGACGACCTCGGTGCCGAGGATCTCGATCTGCTCCAGGGCGGCCTCCAGCGGCATGCCGCCCATGTCCACGTTGAACAGCTGCCGCTGGTAGTCGCCGGCGGCGTTGTGGCGGAAGCCGAGCGTCCGCTCGATCACCTGCTCGGGGGTGCCGACGGTGAGCGGGGTCTCCCGGATCATCTCCTCCAGCGGCGGGCCGCCGCGGTAGACGTAGGAGTTGTCGAAGTACGGGCGGAACTCGCGCAGCGCGTCCGCCTCGCGGCTGCGCATGTACACCTGGCCGCCGAGGCCGACGATCGCCTGGTGCGGCTCGCCGTGGCCGTAGTGGGCGTAGCGGCTGCGGTAGAGCTGCACCATCTTCCGGGTGTGCTCGGCCGGCCAGAAGATGTTGTTGGCGAAGAAGCCGTCGCCGTAGTACGCGGCCTGCTCGGCGATCTCGGGCGAGCGGATGGAGCCGTGCCAGACGAACGGCGCGACGCCGTCCAGCGGGCGCGGGGTGGCCGTGAAGGACTGCAGCGGGGTGCGGAACCTGCCCTCCCAGTCGACCACGTCCTCCTCCCACAGGCGGCGCAGCAGGGCGTAGTTCTCGATGGCGAGCGGGATGCCGTCCCGGATGTCCTTGCCGAACCACGGGTAGACCGGGCCGGTGTTGCCGCGGCCCAGCATCAGGTCGTTGCGGCCGTCCGCGAGGTGCTGGAGCATCGCGAAGTCCTCGGCGATCTTCACCGGGTCGTTGGTGGTGATCAGCGTGGTCGCGGTGGAGAGGATCAGGTTCTCGGTGCGGGCCGCGATCCAGCCGAGGAGGGTGGTCGGCGAGGAGGGGACGAAGGGCGGGTTGTGGTGCTCACCGGTGGCGAACACGTCCAGGCCCACTTCCTCGGCCTTGAGCGCCATGGCCGCCATGGCCTTGATCCGCTCCTGCTCGGTGGGCTTGCGCCCGCTGACCGGGTCCTGGACCAGGTCCCCCACGGTGAAGATCCCGAACTGCATCATGACCGTTCCCACTCCCATTTGGTTGACACTTCAACTATGCCACCCTAACGGCCTCCCCACCAGGAAGATTCCCCACCACGACCAACCCGGCCCACGGGGCCGCGTGCCGCAGGCGAGCAGGCTAAGCCCAGCCCACGCGGGGCGACCACCCCGCCGAACGCGGCACCGGCCAGAAACAACAGTGAACGCGCGGCAAGCGAGGCGCGGCCCACGCGTCCCGCGAGCCGCGGAACGCGGGCCAGGGGCCGGGCGCGGGCGCGCGGAAGGTGGGACGCGAGCGCGGAACGCGGAAGACGCGGATCGCAGCCGCAAACAGGCACGGGCGCCATACCCGGAAGGCCCGGCACAGGCACGGAAGGCGGGGCACGGGCGCGGAACGCGGAAGGCGCGGATCGCAGCCGCAAACAGGCACGGGCGCCATACCCGGAAGGCCCGGCGCGGGCGCGGAGTCGGAAACCGGGCGCGGAACGCGGAAAGCGGGGCCGGAAGGCTGCTGCGGGCCTCGGGGGCGCGGCAAGCGGCGCGGACACGAGACGCAGGGCGTGGGCGCGCGCAGGCGCGGGCGATCCGGGAGGAGCGAGGGCGGGAGGAGCGGGGCCACGGGACCTGAGGGGCGCGGCCGCCCAAAGACCGAAGGCGCGGAAGCGCGACGGCGCGGCCGCCCAAAGACCCGAAGGCGCGGAAGCGCGACGGCGCGGGCGCCCAGAGGCCCGAATGCGGAAGCGCCGAAGCCGTCCGCCGGGGGGATGGCCGGACGGCCCCGCCAGGTGACAGGACGGGCGGGGCCGTTGGCTCGGTGACGCGGGATCAGGATGTCAGGCGCGGGGGCGCAACGGGGGGACGGCCGGAACCTCGGGCGCGTCGGCGATCATCTGCGGGGTCAGCCGGAAGGCCTCCGGGTAGGCCTCGCGGCTGGTGCGGCGCTCCGGTTCGGTGGTGCGCCAGGCGTAGAGGCAGCGGGCGCACTGCAGCACCTCCCAGACGCCGGGGACGGGCGACGCGTGGAGGAGGTCGACGGCGGTGTGGGCGCAGCGGGGGCAGCAGGGCTGCGGGGACATGGTGGGGCTCCTGTCAGCGGTCCAGCAGTCAGGACCGGCGGTCAGCGGGCGGCGGTCAGCGGGCGGCGAGGAGGGTCTGGAGGCGGGTGAGCCACTCGGCGGTCTCCGGGAGGTCCCGGGTCGGGGTGGCGAAGTTGCCCCGGTCGTCGGGGCTGACCGGCGTCGTGGCGTCGATGATCAGCTTGTTGGTGACGCCGGCCGGCGAGGAGCTCGGGTCGAGCTCGACCACATGGAGGTTGGGGATGTTGACGAGGTCCCCCGCCGGGTTCACCTTCGCCGACACCGCCCACATCACCTGCGGCAGGTTGAACGGGTCCACGTCCTCGTCGACCACGATCACCGTCTTCAGGTAGCCGAGCCCGTGCGGGGTGGTCATCGCCCGCATGCCGACCGCCTTGGCGAAGCCGCCGTACCGCTGCTTCGTGGAGATGATCGCCAGCAGCCCGTGGGTGTACATCGCGTTGACCGCCTGCACCTCCGGGAACTCCGCCCGGAGCTGCTTCAGCAGCGGGACGCAGGTGTTCGGGCCGACCAGGTAGTCCACCTCGGTCCAGGGCATGCCCAGGTAGAGCGACTCGAAGACCGGGTCGGTGCGGTACGAGATCCGGTCCACGCGGACCACCGGCATCCGCCGGCCGCCGCTGTAGTGGCCGGTGAACTCGCCGAACGGGCCCTCGATCTGGCGCTTCCGCGACTCGATCACGCCCTCGATCACCACCTCCGAGCCCCACGGCACGTCGAAGCCGGTGAGCGGCGCGGTGGCGATCGGCGCCGGCGCGCCGCGCAGCGCGCCCGCCATCTCGTACTCGGACTGGTCGTAGCCCATCGGCATGCCGGCCACGATGGAGATCACCGGCTCGTTGCCGAGGGTGATCGCGATCGGCAGGTCCTCGCCGGCCTCCTCGGCCTTGCGGAGGTGGATGGCGATGTCGTGCACCGGCACCGGCTGGAAGGCGAGGCGGTCGCGGCCGATCACCTCGATCCGGTAGGTGCCGACGTTCTGCTTGCCGAAGTGGTCCGGGTCCTCGGGGTCGCGGGAGACCACCGCCGCCTTGTCCAGGTAGAAGCCGCCGTCGCCGTCGTTGAGGCGGAAGAGCGGGAGGACGTCGAAGAGGTTGACGCCCCCCTCGTCCTCCCGCGAGACCGAGTTCTCGGCCCAGGGCGCGTCCGGGCGGCGCTCCGGGGCCACCGGGAAGGCGTCCCAGCGCCGGGCGAACTCCTCCACCTGCTCGCGGGTGGAGGTGGTCTTGGGCAGGCCGAGGGCGAGGGCGTGGTTGGCCCAGGAGCCGTGGACGTTCATCGCGATCCGCGCGGCGCCGGGGCCGCCGAAGCCCTTGACGTCGTCGAACCACAGCGCCGGGGCGTTGTCGCCGAGCCGGGCGGCGGCGTTGGCCGCGGCGGCGATGTCCGGTTCTGGCAGCACCTGGTCGGGGATCCGGAGGAGCTGGCCCTCCTTCTCCAGCGCGGCGAGGAAACCGCGGAGATCGTCGTAGGGCATGGCACAGACTCCTTGCGGTGGCCGGGTGGCCCGGATGGGCTCTACCGGCCACGCTAGGAGCGGAAGCTTCACCGACCTGCGTACGCTGGGGACTCGCCATGGGAAGAATCGGACAGTTCTCCGCAGCGGAGGACGGCGGGATCGCGGAGCTGGCGTACCGGCCGGGGTTCACCGCCTCGATCGGGATGGACCTGCTGGACTTCGCCGAGCTGCGCCGCCGGGGCCGCGACCGCGGCCTGGGCGAGCTGGAGGGCGGCGCCCCGCACCGGGCGGCCTTCCCGCAGCTGCTGCTGGTCCGGGAGGGCGAGCTGCGGCTGACGGTCGACTTCGCCGAGCAGCGGCTGCGGCCGGGCGAATGGCTCTGGATCCGGCCGGGCCAGGTCCACCAGTTCGAGGCGGGGCTCGGCGCGTCGGCCGGCACCGTGGTGATCTGGATGCCGGGCTTCATCGACTCCCCCGCCATCGCGGCGCTGCGTGCCGCGCCGCCGTACGACCAGCGGCCGCTGCGCCCGGAGGGCCGGCAGCGGGCGGCGGTGGAGCTGGCGCTGCGCCATCTCACCGACGAGTTCGACGATCTGGCCTCGCTTCCGCTCCCGGTGCACATCGAGGTGCTGCGGTCGCTGCTGTCCGCGCTGGTGCTGCGGCTGGCGCACGGCGGAGAGGGGCTGCCGACGGACGCGACGGCGGCGGACGGCGGCTACGCCACCTTCGTCCGCTTCCACCAGGCGGTGGAGCGGGACTTCGCGCGGACCCGGCGGGTCGAGGACTACGCGCGGGCGCTGGGCTACAGCGTGCGGACGCTGACCCGGGCCTGCCTGGCGGCGACCGGGCATCCGGCGAAGGAGTACATCGACGCCCGGGTGGTGCTGGAGGCCAAGCGGCAGCTGGTGCACACCTCCACCCCGGTGCTGGCGATCGCGGCGGACCTGGGCTTCCGGGACGCCAGCGACTTCACCAAGTTCTTCCGCCGCCGGGACCCGGACGGGCGGACCCCGGCGGAGTTCCGGGCGATCGCCGGCGGCCGGGCGCGGGGCGGTCGGTAGGCTGCTGGACCATGAACGAGAACGGGAGCCAAGGCCAGGCCCCGGTGCGGGTTGACACCTGGATCTGGTCGGTGCGGCTGGCGAAGACCCGCTCGGCGGCCTCGGCGGCGTGCCGGGGCGGCCATGTGAAGGTCAACGGGGTGCGGGTCAAGCCGGCCCACAACGTCAGGCCGGGGGACGAGGTGCGGGTCCGCCTCACCGAGTGGGAGCGGGTGGTCGTGGTCAAGGACCCCATCCGCAAGCGGGTCGGCGCGCCGGTCGCCGAGAAGTGCTACGAGGACAACTCCCCGCCGCCGCCCAAGCGCGAGCCGGCCGCGGCCGTGCCGCTGCCCGTCCGCGACCGCGGCCTCGGCCGCCCCACCAAGCGCGACCGCCGGGACATCGAACGCCTCTTCGGCGCCCGCGACCGCCGGGGGCACTGAGCCCGGCCGCCGCCACTCCCAAGGGGGGCGGCGGGGCGACCTCCTGAGCCGGTCCCCGCCCGTTGCTACGCCGGCCTCAGCAGCAGCCGGGCCGTGGTGTGCTGTTCGATCCGGCGGCGGCTGTAGAGGAGGGGGAAGGAGCCGTCGGCGGCCCAGGGGCGGAAGAGGTCCTGGTAGTGGGGGGAACGCGGATCGCCGGACTGGCCGGGGGAGTTCATGGCGACGGAGTTGTCCCAGTCACCGACGTCGACGACCATCCGGAAGGTGGCGCCGCCGGTCTGGCGGAAGTCGGTGCCCGCGTAGGCCGCCGCGCCCGGGGTGTCGCCGCTGCCGCCTCGGGGCAGCGGGCCGAGGAGGGCCCAGTCGGCGGCTTCCGGGCCCAGCCGTCCCGCGAACGGGTGGGTGAGGCGGGCGTGGTGGAGCTTGCCCCAGCGCCAGCGCTCCCGGTCGGAGCCGAGGAGCTCCTCCAGGTCCGCGATCGCGGCGGCCAGGGTGTCCCGCAGCAGGTCGGCGGTGGCGAGCGGGAGGAGGCGGAGGTCGGTCCTGGCGTCGGCGGTGTCCGCGGACGGGGTGCCGGTGGGGAGGAGCCGGCGGAGCGCGGTGGCGATCCGGTCCCGGGGCAGGCCGAGTTCCGCCAGCGCGGCCCGGCGCAGCGCCGGGCGGAGGTGGCGGCGGTACCAGACCTCGAAGAGGACGGCGGCGGCCGAGTCGGCGGCGAGCACCGCGTCCCAGTCGTCAAGGAGGCCCAACGCCTCGTCCACCGCCGGGTCCTGACCGATCGTCAGCTTCTGCCCGACGAGGTGGGCGACGATCTCGCGGGCCGGCAGCGAGGTGTAGTCGGTCTGGAGGCGGACGCAGTCGTCGACGTTCCAGTCCGTGCGGGCCGAGAGCGCCTCGGCGATCCGGCGGTGGCGGTAGGGGGCGTACCAGTCGTAGGTGACCGTGCGGTCGGCGTTGGGGTAGTCGGCGGGGAGGTTGCACTCGTTGGCGGTGGCGAACCAGCCCTGCTCGGGGTCGCGGACCTGCGGGAGGGAGGAGACCAGGTGGTGGCCGTCCCACTCGTGGCTGCCGTCGCCGGGGACCGGCAGGGTGCCGTCCCAGCCCGGCCGGTTGGGGACGCGGCCGGCCGGGCGCCAGCCGATGGTGCCGTCGGGGGACGCGTAGACCTGGTTCTCGCCGGGCGCGCCCCAGCGTTCCAGGGCGGCGGTGAACTCGTCCGGGGTGCGGGCCGCCAGATACGAGGTGGAGCCCAGGTACGGGGCCATGCCGGGCTCCAGCCAGGCCGCTCGGACCGCGAAGGCGGCGTTCCGCTCCGGGAGTTCGCGGATGACCGGGCCGTGGCGGGTGAAGCGGAGCAGGGTGGTGACCGGCTCGCCGCCGGCGACCGGGATCGTCTCCTCGACGGTGGTCATCTCCTCCCAGCGGCCGTCGTACCAGTACTTCCCGGGGTCGTCCGGGTGGGTCCGGTAGACGTAGAGGTCCTCCTGGTCGATCGGGAAGATGGTGAAGCCGAACGCCAGATGGCCGTTGTGGCCGATGGAGAGGCCGGGGAGGAGCGGCTCCCCGGCGCCGATGACATCGATGCCAGGGGCGGACAGATGGGCGATGTACCGCAGGCCGGGGAGGGCGACCGCGCGGTGCGGGTCGTTGGCCAGCAGGGGCCGGCCGGTGGCCGTCCGCTCCCCCGCCAGCACCCAGTTGTTGCTGCCGTCCAGGCGGGAGGCGGGCGTCGAGGCGACCCACGGCGGGACGGTGGCCAGCCGGTAGACGTCCAGGACGTCGTCCGGGATGACGGAGAGGTCGAGGCCGTCCGGGATCCGGATGGTGTGCGGGCCGGGCTCGCGGGTCTTGCGGAGGTCCTCCACCGCGGGCCCGTGCTCGCCGAAGTCGCGGAGGGTGAGGGCGCGGGCCACCTCGTCCTCCAGGTTGGCGACCAGGCCGTGGCTGCGGATCCGGGCGACGTCCGAGGGGTCCCAGTGCGCGGGCTGATAGCCGAGGAGGTCGAACTCGGGCGGGCGGTACGCCTCCTGGCCGCGGGCCAGGTCGACGTAGGCGTTGACGCCCGCGGTGAACGCGGCGGTGATCCGCCGGGTGTCCGGGCCGTACGCGGACCACTCCTCGGCCATGTCCCCGCGGTAGAGGAAGAGCCGGGCGGCCCGGTCGTGCGCCGCGTACTGCGGGCCGAGCACCTCGGAGAGGAGGCCGAGACCGCGCCTCCGCCACAGGTCGATCTGGAAGAGCCGGTCGCGGGCCGCGTTGAAGCCCTGGGCCAGCCAGAGGTCGTCGGCGCTCTCCGCGTACAGGTGCGGTACTCCCCATTCGTCGATCAGGATCTCGACGGGGGCGTCCAGGCCGGGGACGGTCAGGGTGTCGGTCGGCGCGGCTCCGTCGCTCAGGGCTCCGTCACTCAGGGCTCGGTTGCTCAAGGCTGCTTCAACTCCACTGCCGGGCTTGCGTTCCTGGCGGTCCTGCGGCCGCCGGTGGCGTACGTCACCGCCGCCACCACCAGCAGGTTGGCGGCCAGGGCGATGATCCCGCCATTGACACCGTGGAACGGATCGTTCCCCGATGTGTACAGCCCGATCATGACACCGGTGCCCACGGCCAGTCCGGCGATCGCGGCGGAAGCGGTCATCCGCCGCCAGAAGAGGGCGAGCAGGACGGGCGGCAGGAGCTGGGCGATGCCCTCGTAGGAGAGCACCGAGAGCTGGACCAGCGTCTCCGGCTTCCACAGCGCGCCGGCCAGCGCGATCACCCCGGCCAGCAGGCAGACCAGTTGGGAGAGCCGCTTCACCCGGTCGTCCGAGGCCCGGCCCCGGTCGTCCGAGGTCTGACCCCCATCGTCCGAGGCCCGGCCCAGGCCGCGGGCCCGGGCCGAGCGCGGGTCGGCGCCGTTGCCGCCGCCGAGCAGGGTGCGCCCGCAGAGGTTGCCGATGGCGAGCATGAACAGCGACATCGGCACGATCGCGGAGAGCGCGCCGGCCACTCCGATCACCGCCACCACCGGCGCCGGCAGGGCCTTGGTGACCAGGGCGAAGAGGGCCAGATCCGGGTTGCCCAGCTGCGGCAGGACGAAGAGCGCGGCGGCGCCGATCATCATCGGGATGAAGAGCAGCAGCTGGTACCAGGGCAGCAGGATCGCGTTCCGGCGCAGGGTGTTGGGGTTGCGCGCGGAGAAGTTGCCGGTGACCGTGGTCGGGAAGACCGCGATGGTGACGCCGTTGAGCAGCACCGTGGAGATGAACCAGGCGGCGCCGTGGCCGGCCGAGGTGTGCCCGGGGAAGGTCAGCCATTCGGACTTCTGGCTGACCAGCCGGTCCGTCAACGCGCCGATCCCGCCGAAGAAGTGCACCGGGACGTATACGGCGAGGAAGACCACCGAGAAGATCACCAGCACGTCCTTGAGGACCGACACCCAGGCCGTGCCGCGCAGCCCGGAGACCAGGATGAAGATCTCGGCGACGACGAACGAGACGACCGCCGACACCTTGAGGTCCACGCTGCCGTAGGTCATCGCGGAGACCACCGCGCCCATCCCCTGGATCTGCACCTGGATGTACGGCACCAGGAAGACGGCGCCGACCACGGCGACCGAGACGCCCACCGCCCGGGAGCGGAAGCGGTGTTCGGCCATGTCGGCGATGGAGATCAGCTCGTGCCGGGCGGCGTAGGTCCAGATCGCCGGGCCGACCAGATACGAGATGGCGTAGCCGGCGCCCAGGTAGGCGACCAGGTAGAGGATCGGCACACCGAACTGGTAGGTCCAGCCGGCGGTGCCGAGGAAGGAGAAGGAGGTGTAGCTCTCGCCCGCCATCAGCAGCCAGACGAAGACCACGCCGAGGCTGCGGCCGGAGACCGACCACTCGGCGAGGGTGCGGCGGCGGCCACGGGAGGAGAGCACGCCGAGGACGACGGTGACGACCATCGCGATGCCGAAGACGGTGGTGGCCAGAGCGGCCTTGCCGGTCACTGGTGGTCGCTCCGATTCGGGTCGGCGGGGCCGGCTGGGCCCTCGGGGCCGATGGGGCCGATGGGGCCGGTCGGGCCGGTCGGCCCGGCTGGGCCCTCGGGATCGGCGGGGCCGGCCGGCGCGTCCGCCGGCACCGGCTCGGCCGCGCCCGCCCGGAACACCGGGTCCAGCCGGCTGACCAGCCAGATCACCAGCGGGGTCACGACGGTGACGGCGATGATGTAGGCCAGCAGGAACGGGATCCCGAGGATCCGCGGCTGGATCCGGTTGGCCACCAGCGGGGCCAGGCAGTACAGCAGCACGGGGAGGAGGAGCAGCCACAGCGCCGGGCGCGGCCCGGACACCTGCGGCAGCTCGTCCACTGCGATGGCGGCGGGCCGGCCGCCACCGCCGCCGCCCGTTCCGGTCCGGTCATCGGCCATCTGGCTGTTCGGCTCCTCGTCGCGGTCGTACGGCTACTGCTGGGGCTGGGGCTGGGGCTGGGCGGGGCGCTGACGGCGGGTCAGCCGTCAGAGCACCGGGTCGTACCGCCCGTCGACGGCCGTCCAGCCGCCGTCCACGGTGAGGACGCTTCCGGTGGTGAAGGTCGACGCGTCGGAGACAAGGTAGACCACCGCACCCGCGATCTCCTCCGCCCCCGCCCACCGGCGCAGCGCGCTGGCCTGCGCGTAGGCCTCGTACCAGTCCTTGTCGGCGGCGATCTGGTCGGTCAGCGGGGTGCGCACCACGCCCGGCGCGATCGCGTTGAAGCGCACCCCCTCCGCGCCCCACTCGGCCGCGGCCGTGCGCAGGAACTGCACGAGACCGGCCTTGGAGGCGGCGTACGCGCTCTGCCCCGGCTCGACCTGGAAGGCCCGCATCGAGGCGACGCCGACCACGCTGCCGCGGCCGGCCGCGGCCATCCGGGGGGCGACGCTCTGGGTGAGGACCAGCATGGCGCGGAGGTTGAGGCCGATCACCCGGTCGAACTCGGCGAGGGTGTAGTCCGCTATCCGCTTGCGGACGTTGACGCCGGCGGTGACCACCAGGCCGTCCAGGACGCCCCACCCCTCGGCGGCCTCCCGGACCGCGTCCGGGTCGAGGACGTCCAGGCGCTGGGCGGTGGCGGTGGGGCCGGCCAGCTCGGCGGTCTCGCAGGCGGCGTCCTGGTCGCGGTCGGCGACCAGCACGTCGGCACCCTGGGCGGCGAGGGCGCGGGCGGCCTCCCGGCCGATCCCGCTGCCGCCGCCGACCACGGCGATCCGGCGGCCGTCGAGGCGGAAGAGCCTGCTGTAGTCCACGGGGTGCGGCGTCGGCGTCATCGGCGTCATTGGCATCGAAGGGGGCTCCAGTGCTGGGAGGTGACGGGCTATCAGGTCTGATCTGGTCAGGTCTGGTGAGCCGGGCAGGCCGGCTCGGTTCGGCGTCGGCCGAGGCCGCGGACGGCGGCCATCCCGGGTGACCGTCAGCTCCACATTCAGCTCCTCATTCGGCGTTCCCCTCCGCTCCCGAGGTCAGGTACGCACGGGCCGCGGCGGCGTAGGCGCGGACGTACTCGCCGATCTCCCGCACCTCGACGTACTCGTCCTTCTGGTGGGCTATCCACTTGCCGCCGGGGCCGTAGACCACGGTGGGGAGGCCGGCGTCCCGGGTGAGGATGGTGCCGTCGGTGGTGCCGGGCACGGCGCCGAACGGCGGCGGGCTGCCGTGCACCTGCTGATGGCCGCTCACCACGGCACGCACCAGCGGGTGTTCGGGCGGCAGCTCGATCGCCGGGCGGTCGTCGACGACGGCGAGCCGGACGGTCACCCCGACCGCGGCGGCGGCCTCGGCCGCCGCGCGCCGGATGTGCTCGACCAGCTCCTCGTGGTCCGTCCCCGGGACCGTACGGACGTCGACGCCGACCATCGCCCGCGCCGGGATGACGTTGAGCTGCACCGGGTCTCCGCCCTGGAGGACGGTCGGGGTGACGGTGACGGTGCCGGCGTACGGATGGGTGCCGTAGCGCTTCTCGGCCCAGCACTGCGCGTCGGAGAGCGCCCCGACGACGCGGGCCGCGGCCAGGATCGGGCTGCGCGCCTCCTGCGGCATGCAGCCGTGCGCCATGGCTCCGTGGAGGTCGAGGCGGAGCCGGATGCCGCCGCGGGCGGAGGTGCACAGCTCGTAGCCCTCCGGCTCGCAGACCACCACCGCGTCCACCTGGCGGGCGAGTTCGGAGGCGGCGAAGTGCTTGGCGCCGAGCATCATCCCCTCCTCGTCGCAGAGGGCGCCGAGGACGACCCGGCCGGGGAAGGGGCCGGAACGCTGCAACTCCCGCACCGCGTAGACCATCGCGGCCAGGCCGGACTTCATGTCGGCCGAGCCGCGGCCCCAGAGCCGGCCGTCCCGGATCTCGCCGCCGAAGGGATCGACCGACCAGTCGGCCGGATCGCCCTCGGTGACCACGTCGGTGTGGCCCTCGAACATCAGGGTGGGCCCGGGGTCCCCGCCGCCCTCGACCACCGCGATCACGCTCTGCCGGCCGGGGGCGACCTCGACCGTCTCGTGCGGCCAGCCGAACTCCGCGAAGAGCTCAGCGATCAGCTCCGCGGCCGGGGTCTCCACGGCAGTGGCGCCCTCGGCGGCGACGGTGCGCAGCCGCACCAGGCGCTGGGTGAGCCGCACGGCGGCTTCGGCGCTGCTCTCACTCGTCACGGGCGTCTCCGAGGTCGCTCGTCTGCGGACGTGCCAGGCCACTGGCCTGACCAGTCGATCTTCCGCACTCTGCTCGCACGGCTGAGCAGCCGTCAAGGGGAGATCGGCCGCGTGTCACCCCACCCGCATGCCCCCGCAGGGCGAAAAAAGGGGGGCGCGGGGAACTGCGCGACCAACCCACCACAACCCCGCACCCGGCAACAGCCACCAAGCTGCAACCCCCCGCGCCGCACGAGCCCGCAGGGCGAGAAAAGGGGCGCGGGGAACTGCGCGGCCAACTCACCACCACCCCGCACCCGGCAACAGCCAGCTGCAACCCCCCGCGCCGTAGCCTGCCTGCCGCCGCCGCGAGAACCGCCGCGCTCAGCGTCATCTGCCGGTCAGGCTCAGCGTCGCCAGCGCCGCAGCGCCTCGCGTGCCGTCCTCGACCCAGCGGAGCCGCAGCGCGATGGACTCCGCGGCCAGCCGCCCGCGCAGGCGGTCGGTGAGCGGGCCGCTGTCCCCCAGCAACGACCCAGCCCCGACCAGCAGTTCGTTCGGCACGGGCCGCAACGCCCGGACCGTCTCGGCGAGGTGCTCGGCCGCCCGGTCGAGGATCACCTCCGCCACCGGGTCCCCCTCCTCCGCCGCCGCCACGACCACCCGCGCGAAGCGCGCCAGCGCGATCGGCGGCCGCGCCATCAGCAGCGGGACCAGCTGACCGCGGTAGTCGGACGGCCGCTCCGGCAGCTCCGCCCGGCCGTCGGCCGCCGCCTCCCGGTACACCGCCGCCTGCAGCGCCGTCGGCGCGCCCCGCCCGTCCGCGGCCCGCAGCGCCGCGCGGACCGCCTCCCGGCCGATCCAGAACGCGCCGCCCTCGTCGCCGAGCAGCCAGCCGTTGCCGTCCGCGTAGGCGACGCTCCGCCGGCGGGCGATGCGCACCCCGACCGCGCCGGTGCCGGCGATCAGCGCGATGCCGTCCGGCGGCGTGCCGGGCGCCGAGGCGAAGGCGGCCTCGGCGTCGCTGTACACCTCCACCAGCGGCCCACCGCCCCCGCCCGTCCCGTCCATGGCGCCGTCGGCCTCCCCTGCGGCCCCGGACCCGGACCCGGCCCCGCCCAGCCCGCCGTCCGCACCGCCGCCCAGCCCGAGTTGACGCGCCGCCAGGTCCAGCGCGGTGAGCGCCCGCACCCGCCCGATGTCCCCCCGCAGCGTCCGCGCCGCGCCCGCGAAGCCCGCGCCGACCGCGACCACCTGCGAGCGGTCCCCCGCCGGGACCGCCTCGCCGATCGCGGTGGCCAGGTGCTCGGCGAGCTCGGGGACGCTGACCGAGAGGGGGTTGCCCGGCCCGCCCTCGCCCCGGCCCAGCACCTCGCCGGCGAGGGCGTGCGGACCGCCCGCGGCCACCAGCACCGCCCGGGTCCGGGTACCGCCCCCGTCGACTCCGACGACCAGACCGACCTCTCGCACCATGGCAGTCGAGCCTACCCACCACCCCACCCGCCGCCAGGGTCCCGCCGCAGCCCCGCACCGTCCCCGCACCGTCCCCGCCCGGATGTTCCGAGGGTCACCCGCAGGGGTGGCTTGGCCGGGCGGCAGGCGTCGCGCCACCAGCGGACGGGCAGCCTGCCTGCGGAAATCGAGTCGAGAGGGGTTCGCAGCGGATGGCCGTTCCCACGTCGGTGCCCGATCCGTTTCCGGGGAGCGGGGCGATACCCGGGCCGGGCAGCGTCCCCGGAGTCCACCGGCTCCACCTCCATCTCCACCTCCACCTGCCGTCGATGCCGCATCCGCATCCCCCGAGGTTCCCGGTCTGGCCGCTCTGCGGATGGCCCGGCGGGTCTCCCGCGCGGGTACCGTCGCACGCGTCACCGGCCATGCCCATCTGCGGCCGGGTGCACCGATATCCCACCCGGCAGCCGACGGTGACGGTGCGTCACCCAGCGCCCCCCACCCCGGCGGCGTCCCCGCCACCCCCGCCCCCAGCCCCGCCACCGCCGAGCCCGACCCCCAGCCCGAGCCCGACGATCGCCCACACCGCCGTCGCCGCGCCCGTGGTCGCCGACTACCAGCCGGCCACCAACTCCTCGCCGGACGCCGTCTTCCTCTTCATCGCCATCACCATCCCGGCACTGGTGGCCGCGGTGGCCGGCGTCACCCACCACTTCACCGCAGGCGGTCCCGGGAGGCGCGGCTGATGACGGTACTCGGATTCGTCCTCTGCGCACTGGCCGGCGGCGCCGTCGCGGTCGCCGTGCTGGCCGGCTTCGGCCGCACCCACCGGTCCCGCCAGGGAACCTTCTCCGGTGGCGCGCTGAGCTTCCTCGGCTCGGCGTCGCTGTCGAGCTTCATCCTGGTGGCGGCCTTCCTGATCGCCGGATCGTGGTCCAATATCAACACCGCCCGCTCGCACACCTTCGACGAGGCGCGGGCGCTCAACACCGCCTACTCGGACGCCGATCCGGCCACCCGGGCGCTGCTCCACACCTACGTCACCGGCGTCATCGGCCCCGAGTGGCACTCGATGTCCGCGCACGGCGCCGCCGACCCCGCCACCTGGCAGTCGCTGGACACCGTCCGCGCCCGCGTCCTGGCCGAACCGCAGAGCCCCGCCCGGACGCAGGAGCTCACCGACCTGGCGGCGGTCTACACGGCCCGCCAGATCCGCCTCGCCGACACCGGCGTCAGCCTGCCCGCCCCGCTCTACCCCGCACTGGTGGCCACCGGCCTGCTGGTCCTCCTCTACGCCCCGATCGCCGGCCTCACCTTCCATCTGCGGGAGTCGCTGGCACTGGGCCTGGTCGGCGCGGTGGTGGGGTTCGGCATCTTCTTCGTCCTCAACATGCCCCACCCCTACGTCGGCCCCCTCCACGTCACTCCGGCGGCCTACCAGCAGAGCCTCACCCGCTTCGCCCAACTCTCCTCAGGCGTCTGAACGCCGACGCGGCTTGGGCCGCGCTACGCCGCCGCGGGTGAGCTCCGCGGTCACCTCCGGCAACCCCGGTCGCCCTGCCGGGAGCCGCTTCGCCCCTGCCTCGAACATCCACGGGCGACGGCGAGCCCAGGAGTCACGGCTACTCGCGGACGCGGGCGTTCCAGCGCCAGGTCTCCCGGCGGGGGTGGCCGGGGAGCGCGGTCCGGCCGACGGCCCAGAGGAGGGCGGGCCAGGGGCCGTGGTCGGCGGACAAGGCGGGCGGGATCTCGGGGAAGAGGCGGGACAGCGCGCGCTCGCACACCTCCGGCGGCGGGTTGAAGGCGTCGCGGACGCCGAGGCCGCCGGTCAGGTCCCAGCCGTGCGCCAGGCTCTCCACGGTGCCCATCGCCGCGAAGCCGTCCGGGTCGGTGAGCAGGGTGAAGTGCGGCATCCGCCGGCCCGGCCCGGCACTGCGGATCGCCCGGCTCAGCAGGTCGCCGCAGGCGGCCAGGAGGTGGAGGAGCATCAGCGGGCCGTGCTCGCGCTCCATCTTCAGCTCGCTGACCGGGAGGTAGCCGTGGCGGCCGGTCTCCGGCTCCGGCGGACGCGGGGTGAACTGGAGGGAGTAGACGAAGAGGGTGTCGGCGAGGTGTTCGACCGTCTCCCAGCAGGACCATGCGAGGCCGTCCGCGGGCGCCTCCCAGTCGACGCCCTCCACGGCGCGCGGACGCACGACTTCGAGCAGGTGGGCGAGGCTGTCGTCGAGGTCACCGGTCTCCATTTCCGGAGGCTAGAAGTCGCCGCCCGCCATGGTCAAGAGGTTTCCGCCCGCACCCCCGCGCGGCCGTACCACTTCCCGGCAAGGAGTCCGCAACCAGGCGTTCTTGAGACATTCCCCGCGGACCATCAGGGTGGAGGGGAGATCGATCGAGCAGCACGGACCAAGGGAGTGCGCCATGGCGGGTGTGGCCGACGTCGGCAGGCTGGGCGGGTGGAGCTTTGTGGACGACCGCGGGGCCGCGGTCGAACTCCCCCGACCGCCGAGGCGGCTGGTGGCGTATGTACGCGCCGGCGCGGCCCTCTGGGACGCCGGGGTGCGCTCGCAGTTGGTCGCCGTCTACGGCTCGGGGCACGACGGGCCCTCGGCGGACCCGGCGAAGGCGGGCGCGCTGCCGATCGGGGAGGCCCCGGGCGGGGAGGCGGGTTCCCGCGCCGGAAACGGAGCCGGTGGCGACACCCCGGTCCGCTACCTCGGCCCCGGTGCGGACGTGTCCGTCTCGGCGCTCCTCGAACTGCGTCCCGAGCTGGTGGTGGACGTCAGCTACGACGGCCGGGGGCTGTACGCGCTGCCCGAGCCGATCGCGGCCAAGCTCGCCTCGGCCGGCGTCCCCTCGGTGGCCCTGTCGGTGTCCGGCGACGCCCCGCTGGAGCGGCTGCTGAGCCGCTTCGCCGAGCTCGGCGCGGGGATCGCGGGCGCGGCGGACCAGGGCGCCGCTGCTGCCCAGCCCGCCGACCACATCGCCGCCCCACTCGCCGCCGCCGAGGCGGAGGTACGCGAGGCGGCCGCCGCGGCCGGCGAGCGGCCGGCCGTGGTCGCCGTCTCCGCCACCGGTCCGGACGGCGGCTACGCGGCCCGGCCGCACTCCTGGCCGGAGCTCCACCGGCTCTCCGAGCTCGGCGTCCTGCTGCCGGAGCCGCCGCCGGGCCCGGGCGCGAGCTGGGCGGAGACCACCTGGTCGGCCGCGGCGGAGTGGGCCGACCGGGCGGCGGTCATCCTCGCCGACACCCGGGTCAACGCCGCGCCCAGCCCGAGCGACTCCCCGGGCTGGACGGAGCTGACCTCGGCGGCCCGGGTGGTGCCGTGGAGCCCGGAGACGCCGTGCAGCGCCGCCGCCCATGCCGCGTTCTTCCGCTCGGTCGCGGCGGCACTGCGTGTGCCACAAGGAAGTTGACGAGTACTCAGTTCGCCCGCGCGGCGGCCCGGAAGGCCGGGTGGGCGGCGGTGACCCGGTCGACGTAGGACCAGAGGCGGTGGTGGCCGTCGATGGTCCTCCTGGCCGCCTCGGTGTCGGCGCCGTCGCCCCCGCGGCGGCTCAGCCTGGCGGTGCGCAGGCCGACCAGGGCCGACCACAAGTCGACGTCCGCGGCGGTGAGTTCGCTGCCGAGCGCGTACTCCTGACCGTGGGCGGCGAGGCGGCGGTCGAGTTCGTCCAGGGCGCCCAGCAGCGTCCGCAGCGCCTCCTCGCGGCGGCGCGTCCCCTGAGCGAGGGCGGCCCGGCGGGCCGACTGGGTGACGGACCCGTCGAGGAGGGTCCGCAGTTCGGCTATGTCGCCGGCCAGCGCGGCCGGGCGGAGCGGCAGGACGCGCCCGCCGCCCTGGGGCTTCGGAGCGGCGGCGGCGAAACGGTCCGCGAGGTCGTCCAGGATGTCCGGCACATGGTTGCTCACCACCCGCCCGCTCCAGCGGTCGCAGAGCGCGGGGACACTGAGGGGGCCGGCGTAGTGGTGCTGGGTGGACTCGTAGGCGCGGCGGAGCAGCGCCTGGTCCGCGGTGACGGTCTTCGACGCGGGGGTCAGCGGCGTGGTGGCGATGGCCTCGTGGAGGCCCAGCAGTTCGAGGGTGATCGAGACCCGGAGTGAGCCCGGACAGCCGAGGCGCAGGTAGAGCTGGTAGCGGTGGGGGTCGGGGGCGTCGCCGGCGCCGATCCGGTCGCGGAAGCGGGCGGTGGACGAGGCGGCGTCGAGCAGGGACTCGGGCATGGCTCTCTCCAGGGCAGGGCGCGTCCCGGCGGCGCTGTCGGCCGCCGAGGAGGCGCGAGGACGAGGTGGGGGCATGGGGCGGGGCGCGACTGCGGCTGCCGCTCAGGCCGAGGCGGCCGACGCCGAGGCGGTGGTGGTGACGGTGGCCGGAGCGGCGCTGTGCCCCGGACGGGGTGCGCCGCCGGAGCTCGGCGTCAGCCCGCTCTGCCGAACGCGCTGCAGACCCGCAGCAGATCGATGTGGAGGCGGCGGGTGAGGACCGAACGGACGAGTGGCCTGCGGGCTTCACGAGCCCTGCCGCTGCCCCTGCCGGCCATCTCCACCGATCCCGTCGTCGCGCTTGCCCCGCCGCTTCGGCGGAACCCGGTCGTCACCCGGGGCACCCCGTCGCGGTGGAAGGGTTGCCCGTCAGCGGGCCGGGGCCGATTACCCGCCGTGGCGGCGGGCGCTGACTGTCGTGACCGTCCGGACCAGTCTGAACACCCTCCGCCGGGCCGTCAAGCACGCGTTGAGCAGCAAGGCGGCCCCGGCTCGCGCCCGGGCACCCGCCGTTGACAGCCCTCGGCCGCCGTGCCTACCTTTCGATCGCGTCCGGCATCGGCGGCGCAGCGGCAGCGGCAGCGTGGAATGGCTCGCGGCGGCCCGGGGTTGCACGTCTCGACGGCGCCCGATTCGGCGGGCCGAACGGTGAGGGCGGTGAAGGCGATGGCAGTGGCGGTGCGGCGTTCAGCCCCGGCGACGATCGCCCCCGGTGCCCCCTCCGCCTCCGCTCCCGCCGGCACGTCGATCTCCTCCGTGTCGCCGCCTCGCTCTGTCGGCCCTGACCGGCCCCGCCACCACCGGCACGAGCTCCTGCCCGGCCGCAGGCCCTCCGGCCGGAGACCCAAGGCCTCGGCCCCGGCCCCCATCGCGTCATCAACCCCACCTCCAGGGAAGACTCATGACCACTCATCAGGTTTCCGCCACCGCCGCCCCCGCCACCGCCTTCGCCGCCGACTGGGAGGCCTGGCACCGCCGCCACGAGGAGGTCCGTGCCGACGCCCACGGCTTCCTCGCCGTCACCGGCCTCCACTGGCCGACGGCCGAGCCGCAGCCCATCCCCGGCGCCCCCGGCCTCTGGTCCACGGACGACGAGGGCGTCGTCGTGGAGCTCGGCGAAGGCGAGGAGCTCCTCGTCGACGGCGCCCCCGTCCGCGGCCGGCACGCCTTCGGGCCCGTCCCCGAGCGCGGCGGCGTCCAGGCGGTCTGGGGCGACGCGGTGATCGAGGTCGCCCGCCGCGGCGGCCAGGACATCGTCCGCCCCCGCCACCCGGACCACCCCCTGCGCGCCGACTACCGCGGCACCCCCGCCTACGCCCCCGACCCCCGCTGGGCGGTGACCGGCCGGTACACGCCGTTCGACGAGCCGCGCCCGACCACCGTCGGCGCGGCGGTCGAGGGCCTCCAGCACGTCTACCAGGCCCCGGGGCGGATCGAATTCACCCTGGAAGGACAGGAGTTGAGCCTGACCGCGTTCGACGGCCACGCCCCCGGCAGCCTGCTGGTGCTCTTCACCGACGCCACCTCGGGGGTGACCACCTACGCCGCCAACCGCTCGCTCTCCATCCCCGCGCCCGCCGCCGACGGCACGGTGGTGCTGGACTTCAACCGGGCGGTCAACCTCCCCTGCGCCTACACCGACTTCGCCACCTGCCCCCTGCCGCCCGCCGAGAACCGCCTCCCGCTGCCGATCGAGGCCGGCGAGCAGATCCCCTACGAGCGCCGCTGAGGCGCCCGGCGACGCCGCCGCCCCTCGGCGGTCGCAGCGCTCAGCAGCCGCAGCCGTCCCCACCGGTCGGGGCGACGAGCGGGTCCGCCGGCCGGGCGCGGACGCCGGCGGTCGCCGTCTCGACCGGGAAGCCCTCCCGGGTCCAGTACTCGATGCCCCCGATCATCTCCTTGACCCGGTACCCGAGTTGGGCCAGGGCGAGGGCCGCGCGGGTGGCTCCGTCGCAGCCGGGGCCCCAGCAGTAGGTGATCACCGGTACGGCGGGGTCGAGGAGTTCGGCGGCCCGCTCCGGGATCTCGGCGGTGGGAAGGTGGACGGCACCGGGGACGTGGCCCTGGTCCCAGGCCTCCTGGCCGCGCGAGTCCACCAGGACGAAGCCGGGGCGGCCGGAGGCCACTGAGGCCTGCACGTCGGCGACGTCGGCCTGGAAGGCGAGGCGCGAGGCGAAGAAGGCGGCGGCCTCGGCGGGCGCCGCGGGCGGGGTCCGCAGGGCGGGACTGGCAGCTGTGATCGTCATGCCGGAAACGCTACGGCCCCGCTCCCCGACGCGGAACGGAGATCACACGCCGAACCCCTTGATCCGGCGCCGATTCCCCGGCAGATTCCCGGCATGACCGCCGTTTCCCCGGACGCCACCGATCTCCGCATCCTCGACGCCCTGCAGAAGCACGGCCGGGCCGGCTACACCGAACTCGCCCGCACCGTCTCGATGTCCGCCAGCGCCGTCACCGAGCGGGTCCGCCGACTGGAGGAGAGCGGGATCATCGCCGGCTACTCCGCCGTCGTGGACCCGGAGCGGCTCGGCCTCACCGTGATGGCCTTCGCCCGGCTGCGCTATCCGCACGGCAACTACAAGCCCTTCCACGACCTCCTGGACACCACCCCGGAGGTCATCGAGGCCCACCACGTGACCGGCGAGGACTGCTTCATCCTCAAGATCGTCGCCCGCTCCATGCGCCATCTGGAGCAGGTCACCGGCCGGATCGCGAGCCTCGGCGCGATCACCACCAGCGTCGTCTACTCCAGCCCCCTCCCCCGACGGCCGATCACCGCGGACGAGCCGATGGAGGGATGAGGGGCCGGGCCGCCTCGGGCCGCCTCGGGTTGCTTCAGGCCGCTTCAGGCCGCTTCAGGCCGCTGATGCTACTTCTCCCCCGTCGCCGCCTCCTGGAGCACCGCCAGGAGGATCGGGACGTGGCTGCGGGGCTCGTCGTCCTCCTTGACCGCAGTGAGGAGGGTGAGGACCCCGGGGTCGTCGGCGGAGTCGAGCAGCGAGTCCAGGCGCTCATTCTGCTCGCGGGTGTCCAGCTCCTGGCGGTAGCGCTCGGCGAACTCGTCGTAGCGCTGCTCCCGGTCCTGGTGGTACCAGGCGCGCAGCTCGCTGCTGGGCGCGAGCTCCTTCGCCCAGTCGTCGAGCTCGGCCCGGTCCTTGGAGATCCCGCGCGGCCAGAGCCTGTCCACCAGCACGCGGCGGCCGTCGTCCTCCCCGGGCTCGTCGTAGATCCGCTTCACCTGCATCCTCAGCTTGACCGTCATGCCCCCCAGTCTCCGCCGGAGCCCGTGTCGGTCGCGACGCGGCACGACGTAGCATCGCAATCCGCTGATCATCGATCATCAGTCCCGTCCCCGGAGCAGCAAAGGACCGTGCAGCCATGAGCGTGTGGGAGATCGCCGAGATCGACGTCGTCGCCGGCGAGGAGAAGGCCTTCGAAGCGGCGTACGCCGAGGCGCAGCCGCTCTTCGAGGCGGCGAAGGGCTGCCTGGGCGTGCAGCTCCGGCGCAGCGTGGAGTTCCCCTCCCGCTACCGGCTGGTCGTGGGGTGGGAGTCCGTCGAGGCCCACACCGTCGACTTCCGGGGTTCCGAGGGCTTCGCCCGCTGGCGCGAGCTGGTCGGCCGGTACTTCGACGGGGCTCCGCGCGTGGAGCACGTGTACCGGGTGGCCGGCTGCGCGAACACCGCCGACTCGGCGGACACCGCCGGAACCGCGGACTGAGCGCCGCAGGCCGGGGCCGCCGGGGCTCGCTGACACCTGTTCAGCCGAGCCGGGGTCGAGGTACGAGCGGGAGCGCGGATACGTTGCGTGATAACCGTCACCAACAGTGACGGAACGGAACCTGTCTGCCCGCCGCCCGCTCCAGGAGGCGCCCCCTCATGCGTCGTCGTCTCGCCACCCCGGCCGGTGGAAGGGGCCCGCGTCGGCGCGGGCTGGCGCGCTGGCGGTGGATCGGCTTCTGGGTCGGCCTCGCGGCGCTCTGCGCCGGCTGGGCGCTGTGGGTGGCGGCCTCGCCGAACGGCACGGCGAACGCCCCGGAGCTGGTCCCGCACCGGCTCCCGGGCGTGGAGTCGCGCAGCGACGCCCACCGCGCCGGCGAAGGGATGAGCTGGGTAAGGATATTCGTTCGATAAGAGTTTCCGACCTTCCGCTCACCCGGATGTCAGGTTGATGGGAGAGGGTGTCGCGGTCAGGCGCCGAGCGCGTGCCGCGGCTCCAGGTCCAGGAAGGGCCCCTCCCATCAGCGCCAACCTCGTCGTTCCCGCCGGCTCCGGCTCCGGCCTCCCGAGTGACGGGCGGCGGACGGAGCCGGACCGCGGCGCCGCCGGCGACCCGGGCTCCGGGGGTTCCGGCTCCGGTCCCGACGGCGCCGGCGGCGGTTCGCTGTGGTGGCTGGTCGCGGTCGCCGCCCTCTTCACCACCTCCCAACTGGCCTTCGTACCGGTCTCGATGGGCCTCGGCTGGGACGAGACGGTCTATGTCAGCCAGGTCGCCCCGCAGATCCCCGCCGAGTTCTTCAGCGCCCCGCGGGCCCGTGGGATCACCCTCCTGGTCGCCCCGCTCGCGGCGGTGACCGACTCGACCTCCGCGCTGCGGGTCTATCTGGCGGTGCTCTCCGGCGCGGGGCTGCTCCTCGCCCTGTGCGCCTGGCGCCGGCTGCTGGACACCCGGGTGACCGCGCTGGCGGGGCTCCTCTTCGGCACCCTCTGGATCGCCGAGTACTACGGCCCGCAGGCGATGCCCAACCTCTGGATCGCCTTCGGCGGGCTGGCCGCGGTCGGCTGCTTCCTCACCGCGGCGGGCGCGGCCGGTCCCGCACGGCGGGCGCCGCTGGCCGGCCTGGCCGCAGCGCTCGCGCTGGCCGCGCTGATGCGGCCGAGCGATGCCGCGTTCCTGGCCCTCCCGCTCCCGGTCGCGGCCGTCCTGCTGCGCCGCCGCCGCTGCGGGCCGCCGCTCCTCGCGGTCGGCGGCGGGCTGCTCGCGGGCGCCGCCGAGTGGATCGCCGAGGCGTACGCCCGGTTCGGCGGCATCGGCGAGCGGCTGCACCTGTCCAGCGCCAACGAGGGCGGCCTCGGACTCCACTGGGCCGTCGGCGACGTGCTGCGCTCGCTGGACGGGCCGACGCTCTGCCGCCCCTGCACGGTCGGCTGGGACCACTCGCCGCCGGCCCTGACCGCCTGGTGGCTGCTGCTTCCCCTGCTGGTGGCGGGCGGGGTGCTGGCGGCCCGCCGGGCCGGGCGGACGGCCCCGGCGCTGCTGCCCGCGCTCTGCGGGCTCACGGTGGCCTGCCCCTATCTCTTCGGGATCACCTACTCTGCGCCGCGCTTCCTGCTGCCCGCGTACGCGCTGCTGGCGATACCGGCGGCGACGCTGCTCGCCCGGCTGGTGACCGGTGCGCCCACCCGGCGCGGGCGCGCCCTGGCCGCCGCCGCGCTGGCCCTCGGCCTGGCCGCGCAACTGGGCAGCCAGTACCTGGTGCTGTACCGCCAGGCCCGGGCCACCACCGCCCAGCACGCCGACGACGCGCGGGTCGCCGCCGCGCTCCACCGGCTGGGCCTCACCCCCGGCCACTGCCTCCTCACCGGCGAGGACGCCGAGCCGCTCGGCTACTACGCCCGCTGCTCCTCCGCCGAGACCACCGGCAACGACGCCGACATCACCCAGGCCGCGCTGCTCGCCCGCTCGACCGGCGAACCCACCGCCCTCCTCCTCTACCCCGCCGACCCCGTCCCGCCCTACGCCACCGCCCGGTCCGGCCCCCACTGGACCCGCCACCCCGTCCCCGGCACCCCCGGCCAGCGGAGCTACATCGTCTACCTGGCCCCGGGTCGGCGCTGACCCTCGCCGGGACCGGGGTCAGAGCGGGGACCGCAGCCCCATCCACTGCTCGGCGCCCCAGGCCGTGTACCGGTGCGCCTCGATGAATCCCAGCCTCGCGGCGAGGCGCATCGACCGGGCGTTGGCGGTCTGCGTGCAGAGCACCACCGGCTCCCCGGGAGCCACCTCGGCGTACCAGCCGAGCACCGCCGCGCACGCCTCGGCGGCGTAGCCCCGCCCCCAGGCCTCCGGCAGGAAGAGGTAGCCGAGCTCGGCCTCCCCCGCCTCCGGCCGGACCTCGCTGCGGGTGTCCGGGGCGCGCCGGTCGAGCTCCACGGTGCCGATCATCGCCCCGTCCAGCTCGACCACGAAGAGGCCGGGGCGCCGGCCGGGCGTCGCGGGCAGCGTGCGCTCGCACTCCGCGCGCGGACGCGGGCCGCCGACATAGGCGTTGACCTCGGCAGAGGTGAGGAGTTCGACGAACGCCGCACGGTCGCGGGACTCCGGTTCGCGGAGGACCAGCCGCTCGGTCCTGAGCGGGGCGGGCGGCCAGGGGAAGAGTGCCTCGGTGTCTGCTTCCGTCATGACCGGCAACCTATCGCCGGCGCCGAACCGGGGGTTCTTCGCGGGCCGCCGCCGCACCCCCGCCCGAGGCCGCCGGCCGTCCCGCTCCCCCGTGGCGGGCCGGCCGGCGGCGACGGGGTCCACTCTGGCGGGGCCGTGCCAACAGGCGATCCACGACGACTCAACGCCCCGGGAGGGCGGCTGGGTCGACGGCATGGGGGCCCGGCGGGACGATGGGGCCATGGACCTCGCCATGGCGCACCACACCGGGCTGCGGCTCGCCGAGATCGCCGGACTGCTACTGGTGTTCGGGGGGATCTGGCTGGCGGCGGCGCAGTTCCCGCGGATGCGGATGCAGACCGGCCGGACGGTCATCGCCGGCCTGGCCTTCGCCTCCGCCGGGGTGCTGCTGATCATCGCCGTCCACTGGGCGCATTTCGGCTGACCGGCGCGCCGGAGGCGGCGCGGTTCCGACGGGGGAGGAACCCGGCCCCTAGCATCGGGGGATGCTCAGACTCGGAATCCCCGTGCTCGGCGTGACCGACCTCGAACGTGCCGCCGCCTTCTGGTCCGCCGCGCTCGATCTGGTGCCCACCGGCGAGTGGCAGAACGAGAACTGGCGGACCCTCAGCCACCGCGACGGCTCCGGCCCGGCCCTCGGCCTGCTGCGCAGCGAGTCCCCCGCCGAACACCACCCCCGCCTCCACCTCGACCTCTTCGTGGAATCCGCCGACGAGCAGCGGACGGAGGTCCAGCGGCTGCTCGCGCTCGGCGCCAAGGACCCGCACTGGGACAGCTATCCGCGCGAGCCGGACTTCGTCGTCCTGGCCGACCCCGACGACAACGTCTTCTGCGTGGTCGACCTCAGCCACGCCCCGAGCAGCTGACGGGCTCCCGCCCGGGCGCGCCTCGCAGGGCGGCCGGCAGCGGCGCCGCCGCCTCCGACGAGGGGCGCCTGCGGGACAGCATCCCTTGCTGGCGAAGGAAGTTCAGCAGGGCGCGATGCTCGCGGTACGCCCGGGGCGTCTCCTCGGGCGCCGCCCGAAGCAGCCACTCCGTCGCCCAGACCAGCAGGCTGTCCACCGTCCGCGGGGACAGGAACCCGTGGTTGGCCCACACCAGGGCGACCAGCAGACGGCGTACGTCGTCCTCGGTCGGGGACCACACGACGTCGTCGTGGAGGAAGTCGAGAATCATCGCCTGAGGGATGCGATCTACGGGCATGCCGCTCCTCTCGTCCAAGCGAGAGAGGGTCACCGGCTGACTGCCGGTATGCGGAGAGTACACCCGCAAGCCGGTTGGGTAACCGTCCGGCCCAGTGGCGGCTTGCTTCCCCGCGTGCCGCAAGCGGGCCCCGTCCGCCGCGGAACGGGCCGGGCGCCCGGCCCCGAACGACCCTGCCATGCGGTAGCTTGGCAGAGCACCGTGGAGTCGCCCGGGCCGTGAGGAAACGGCCGCAGCGGCGCTTTGGACGGGTCTTCACCGGGATCGAGGCGAGCTCGCCACCCCCCGTCAGCGGGCACCACATCGGCCGTTCCCGGCCACCGCCCCCGGTGAGAGCTTGCCTCCCCCGGCGATCGGCATGCGCTTCGCCGTGTCCCGGCCCGCTGTGCCCGTGCGGGAGGCAAGGGCTGGAGCCCTTCATGCCCACTTCCCCGCGCGACGTCTTCGTCGCCGAGGCCGTCGCGGACCTGGTTGCCAGGCAGGACGACCTCGACATCCCCGACCTGCCGCACGACCCGACCGCTGCCACGGTCCCTTCCCCCGGCCTTCCCACCGCCCCGGCACCGGGCGGCAGGGACCCCCTCGATCCCGAATCGAGGCGGTGACCATGGCCTATGCCGACCGGGCCGACGGGCCCGGACGCTCCCGGGCGCCCGCCTCGGGCCGCGCCGCCCTCCTCACCGCCCTCGACCTGGCCGCGCGCGCCGGCCGCAGCCTGGAGGACGCCGTCCCCGCCGGCACCGCCGAGCTGTTCGGGGTGGCCGCGCTGACCGTCGACGGGACCACCCGGGAAGGCCGGCTGGAGCTGGTCTGGAGCGACCCGCCGCGGGGTCTCGGCACCGAGCTGAACGAGCTTCAGTTCGCCCTGGGTGACGGCCCGGGCGCCGAGGTGCAGCGCAGCGGCGTCCGCGTGGAGGAGCCCGATGTGGCGACCGCCGCCCCCGGCCGCTGGCCGGTCTTCCTGCCCGCGGCGGCCCGCACCCGGCTACGGGCCCTGACCGCCCTCCCGCTGAGCGTCGGTGCCGCGACGATCGGGGTGCTGACGGCCTACCGCACCACCGCCGGCGGCCTGTCCCCCGCCCGGATGCGCGGACTGGAGCGGCTGGCCGCGGCCCTGGTCCCGCTGCTGCTGAACATCCCGGCGGCCGGCGAGGACCACGGCCGGCACCCTCCCGGCCTCCACCACGCCGCCATCCACCAGGCCACCGGATTCCTCGCCGAGCGCCTCCGCATCACCACGGACCAGGCCCTGCTGCGGTTGCGGGCCTACGCCGTCGCCCACGACAAGCCGCTGACCGACCTGGCCCGGGAGGTGCTCACCGACCGGCTGCCCGCGTCGACCTGGAACTGACCGGGACGCCGGCTCAGCGCAGCGGGCGCCCGGTGATGGCCCGGGCGATGACCAGCCGCTGGATCTCGCTGGTGCCCTCGAAGATCGTATATATCTTCGCGTCCCGGTACATCCGCTCCACCGGGTGCTCGCGGCTGTAGCCGGCGCCGCCGAGGATCTGCACCGCCTTCTCGGAGGCCCGGACGGCCAGTTCGCCGGCCCGCAGCTTGGACATCGAGCCCTGGCCGGCCGTGAACACCTTGTCGTTGCGGGCCATCCAGGCGGCCTGCCAGATCAGCAGCCGGACCGCCTCGATCTCGGTGCGCAGGTCGGCGAGGGCGAAGGCGATCGCCTGGTTGTCCACGATCGGGCGGCCGAAGGCCTCCCGCTGCCCCGCGTACTCGAGGGCGTACTCGTAGGCCGCGCGCGCGATGCCGAGCGCCTGCGCGCCCACGGTGGGACGGCTGACCTCGAAGGTGGCCATCGCGGCCTGCCCGGAGGAGCTGCCGCCCTCCCTGGCCTTGGCCAGCCGGCGGTCCAGCCGCTCCTTGCCGCCCAGCAGGCAGTGGCCGGGGACCCGGACGTCGTCCAGGAAGACGTCGGCGGTGTGCGAGGCCTTCAGCCCCAGCTTCCGGATCTTCCGGTTGCCGGCCAGGCCCGTCGTGCCCGGCGGCACGACGAAGGCGGCCTGCCCGCGCGAGCCCAGCTCCGGCTCCACCGAGGCGACCACGACGTGGATCTCGGCGATCCCGCCGTTGGTGATCCAGGCCTTCTGGCCGTTGAGGACCCACTCGTCCTTCGCCTCGTCGTAGCGGGCCCGGGTGCGCATCGCCGAGACGTCCGAGCCGGCCTGCGGCTCCGAGACGCAGAACGCCGCCACCTTGGGGTCGTCCTCGTCGCCGAAGCACTGCGGGACCCACTCGGCGAGTTGGTCGGGGGTGCCGGAGGCGAAGATCCCGGCGACCGCGAGGGAGGTGCCGAAGAGCGCCATGCCGATCCCGGCGTCCCCCCAGAACAGCTCCTCGTTGGCGATCTGCAGGGAGAGCCCGGTCGGGTCGCCGAACATCTCGGCCAGCGACTCGAAGCCGTAGAGGCCGATCCGCGCCGCCTCCTTGATGATCGGCCAGGGGGTCTCCTCGCGTTCGTCCCACTCGGCGGCGGCCGGGCGGACCACGTCGGCGGCGAAGCCGTGCACCCAGTCGCGGAGGTCGGTCTGCTCCTCGGTCAGGTCGAGGCTGAAGGGCATGGGGCGTCCTGGTGGTGGTCGGCGGTCAGGGCTTGGGGATGTCGAAGTAGCGGGCCAGTCCGGAGGCCAGCGCGACATCGCCGGCGACCTTGAGCCTGCGGGTCATGAAGAGGGTGATCGGGCTGGTGTTCCCGGAGAAGAGCTTCAGGAACTCGGCGTCGCCCATGGTCAGCGTGGTGCGCGGGGTGCCGTCGCCGCGCCCGGCTCGCACCTCGCAGACGCCGTCCGCGATGTCGGTCTCGTAGACGGTCTCCTCGCCCTCACCGCCGGTGATCTTCCAGCGGACGAGAGCCCTGAGCGAGCCGGCCGCCTCCGGCCGGAAGCGGTCGCCGGTCCGCGCGAAGACCGCGTCGATGATGCGGGCGCGCAGCTCGCCCCGCATCACCTCGCCGATCTCCTTGCCTGACCGGCCCTTGACGATTCCGGCGAACTCCTCCGGGGAGATGGCCGAGAAGTCGAGCCCGGCGAGTTCCTGGGCGAGTGGGGTGCTCATCTGGGGTGCTCCTGAAGCGGGATGACGACGGGTCAACTGGACGGCGCCTGCCCCGGACGGGCCGGGGCACCGGCGCCGGGACGGCCGATTGTTCCGCGCAGATGGGTGCGCGGTCGGTCACCCGTACCGGTGAGCCGGAAGCCCTCGGCGTCCGCGCGCAACCGGACGTGCGCCGGCAGCAGCACCGGCGCACGGAACTCCACCCGCGCCTCGTACGGGCCCTCGGGCAGCAGTCCGGCGCCCTCCAGCGCGGCCAGGCAGCGTGCCTTGGTCCACATCCCGTGGGCGATGTGCCGGGGGAAGCCGAAGAGGCGGGCGGTGAGGGGGTGGAGGTGGATGGGGTTGCGGTCGCCCGAGACGGCGGCGTACGCCCGGCCGAGTCCGGAGGGCAGCCGCCAGTCCTCGTCCAGGTCGGGGTCGACTGCATCGGGGACGACCGGGTCCGGCTCGGCGGGCTTCCGGCCGGCGGGCCCGGCGGCCGCGGCGGCGTCACCGGGACGACTCCCGCGCCGGAGGTAGGTGCTGACGGACCGCCAGGCGACCGCGCCCGAGCCGGCCGAGGCCTCCGCCGTGACCTCCACCGAGGTGCCCTTCGGGTGGGGTCGCGGGGCCGCGACGGTGACCTGGTAGTCCAGCCGCTCCTCGGGGCCGATCGGGCGCAGCCGCTGGACGGTGTTGCCGATGTGCACCAGCCCGAGCAGCGGCAGCGGGAAGTCCCGGCGGGCCATCAGCGCCATGGAGAGGGGGAAGGCCTCCAGATGCGGATAGGTGACGGGGAGGGCGCCGGAGTCGGCCGGGAAGCCGCAGAGCTCGCGGTAGCGGGCCAGTCGGCGGCGGTCCACCGGCCGGTCGCGCAGCCGGAGCCGCGGCTCGGGGCGGCCGGAGCCGGCGGCCGGCGCGGATCCCGGCACGGGCTTCGGCGCGGAGCCCGGCGCCGGCTTCGGCAGCAGCGCCCGGGCGTACGCGCCCAACAGGCCGGGTGGGGAGGTGAGTTCGGTCATCGGATCCGGTTCGCTCCTTGCCTTGGGGCCGTCACGCGCCGAGCAGGGCCTGGCCGCAGACCCGCAGCACCTGACCGGTGATCGCCCCGCTGCCGGGCGCGGCCAGGAAGGCCACCGCCTCGGCCACGTCCACCGGCAGGCCGCCCTGGTTGAGGCTGGTCATCCGGCGGCCGGCCTCGCGGACGAAGAGCGGGATGGAGGCGGTCATCGAGGTCTCGATGAAGCCGGGGGCGACGGCGTTGACGGTGATCCCGCGCTCCAGCGTCCGCCGGTCCCGGCCGAGCGCGCCGACCAGGCCGATCAGACCCGCCTTGCTGGCCGCGTAGTTGGCCTGTCCGACGTTGCCGGCGATGCCGCTGATCGAGGCGGTGCAGACCACCCGGGCCGCGTCCGCCAGGGTGCCGTCCGCCAGCAGGGCCCCGGTGATCCGCTGCGGGGCGGAGAGGTTGACGCCGATCACCGCGTCCCACTCGGCCCTGGACATCCTGGCCAGGGTGCGGTCCCGGATGATGCCGGCGTTGTGCACCAGCACGTCGAGGCCGCCGGGGCCGAAGTGCTCGGCGAGCCGCCGGGACGCGTCGGCCGCGGTGATGTCCAGCGCCAGGGCCGACGCGGAACCGCCGATCCGCTCGGCCACCGCCTTCGCCGCCGCCTCCTGGGCGGGCACGTCGAGCACCACGACCCTGGCTCCGTCCCGGGCCAGGGTCTCCGCGACGGCCTCGCCGATCCCCCGGGAGCCGCCGGTGACCAGCGCGGTACGCCCGTCCAGCGGCCGGCTCCGGTCCGCGGGGGCGGCCGACGAGCGCGCGGCCGCCCCGATGCGCAGCACCTGCCCGGAGACGTACGCCGAGCGCGCGGAGAGCGCGAACCGCAGCGCGGACTCCACCCCCTCCTCCGCCCCGGGTTCCACCAGCAGCAGATGCGCGGTGGACCCGCGCCGGAGCTCCTTGCCGGCCGAGCGGACGAAGCCCTCAAGCGCCCGCTGGGCCGCCGACTCGGCCGGTCCGTCGGCGAGTTCGGGCGGGGTGCCGAGGACGATCAGCCGCCCGCAGCGGGCGAGGCTGCGGATCCGCGGGTGGACGAAGGCGTAGAGGTCGGCGAGTCCGGACGGGTCGGTGATCCCGGTCGCGTCGAAGACCAGCGCGGCCGGCTCCGGGTGCTCGTCGACCGGCCGGGCCTCCCCGCCCGCCTCCGAACCCAGTGAAGTCAACAGCTCAGGAAGGGTTTTGACGAACCGTCCGGTGGGCGTACCGTCGTCGCCTCCGGCGAAGCCGAGGAGTACCGGGCCGCGGAGGTCGGGGTCGCCCGGGCGCTGCCTGCGGAGGGTGGTCGGCACGGGCAGGCCCACCCGCTTCGCGAGGAAGGCGCCCGCCGGGCTCCGGGTCCACCGCAGGTAGCGGTCGGAGGTGCGATCCGGCCGGTCCGGCATATTGCTTTCTCCTTACGGACTAGTAAGTTTACGCCAGAGTAAGTACCTGGGGCCGGAACGGCAAGAGAGTCGAACGGAGTGACTTCATGACGGGGACCGAACGCCCGGCGGCCGTGCGCCGGGTAGCGATCGTCGGCGGCAACCGCATCCCCTTCGCCCGCGCCGACGGCCCGTACGCGACCGCGGGCAACCAGGAGATGCTGACCGCCGCCCTGGACGGTCTCGCCGAGCGGTTCGGCCTGGCCGGGCAGCGGCTCGGCGAGTTCGCCGCCGGAGCGGTGCTCAAGCACAGCCGGGACTTCAACCTCGCCCGGGAGACCGTCCTCGGCAGCACCCTGGACTCCCGCACCCCCGCCTACGACCTCCAGCAGGCCTGCGGCACCGGGCTGGAGGCGGTGGTGCTGATCGCCAACAAGATCGCCCTCGGCCAGATCGACAGCGGCGTCGCCGGCGGGGTGGACACCACCAGCGACGCGCCGCTCGGCGTCAACGACCAGCTGCGCCGGATCCTCCTCGCCGCCCGCCGGGCCCGCGGCACCGGCGCCCGGTTGCGCGCGCTGGCCGGCCTCCGCCCCGGCCACCTGGTCCCCGACATCCCCCGCAACTCCGAGCCGCGCACCGGCCTCTCGATGGGCGAACACGCCGCCCGGACCGCCGCCGCCTGGGGGATCTCCCGCGCGGACCAGGACGCGCTGGCCGCCGCCAGCCACCGGCGGCTCGCCGCCGCCTACGACCGGGGCTTCCTGGACGACCTGGTCACCCCGTTCCGCGGACTGACCCGCGATCAGAACCTCCGCCCGGCCAGCACGGTGGAGTCGCTGGCCCGGCTCAAGCCGGTCTACGGCAAGGACCTCGCCGGCGCCGGGCCCACCATGACCGCCGGCAATTCCACCCCGCTCACCGACGGCGCCTCCACCGTCCTGCTGGCGAGTGAGGAGTGGGCCGCCGAGCGCGGGCTCCCCGTCCTGGCGTACGTCGAGCACGCCCGCACCGCCGCGGTGGACTTCACCGCCGGCGAGCACCGCGCGGACGGGCTGCTGATGGCCCCCGCCTACGCCGTCCCGCCGCTCCTCGACGACCTCGGCCTCAAGCTGGGCGACCTCGACCTCTACGAGATCCACGAGGCCTTCGCCTCCCAGGTGCTGGCCACCCTGGCCGCCTGGGAGAGCCCGGAGTTCTGCCGCGAGCGGCTCGGCCGGGACGAGCCGCTGGGTACCGTGGACCGGGAGCGGCTCAACGTGGCGGGCTCCTCGCTCGCCGCCGGCCACCCGTTCGCCGCCACCGGCGGCAGGATCGTCGCCACCCTCGCCAAGGCCCTCCACGAGAAGGCGGCGGAGGAGCGGCGGAACGGGACCGGCCGCCGGCTCAGGGGCCTGATCTCCGTCTGCGCGGCCGGCGGCCAGGGCGTCACGGCGGTCCTCAGCACCTGACGCGGCCGGGCGGCCGCACGGCCCCCGGCCTCCGGCCCCCGGCCACGTCCGTCACCTCCGCGCCCCCACGGAGTACCGGAACAGCAGCATCGCAGCACCACCCACGGCACCGATCCCCCGCAACGACGCGAGTACGAGGAGCCGCACATGGGCAGCACCTTCTTCAACGACCTCCGGGCCGCCAGATCCCGGCCGGAGCTGGCCGGCCGGGCCCGGGCGGAGCTCCGGCGGGACCCGGACGGCAGAGTGCGGGAGGCCCGGGTGCCCCCGCTGGTCCCGCCGTCCGACTCCGGCAGCCTCGCCGACCTGCCGTTCGCCAACGCCGCCGGCGACCCCGCCGCGACCGCCCTCGAACGCCAGGTGGGACCGGGCAGTTGGCGGCCGGTCAGCGCCGAGGTCTTCGCCCGGGACGTGGCCGACACCGCCCGCGGACTGATCGCCGAGGGCCTGGAGCCGGGCGCGCGGGTGGCGGTGATGTCCCGCACCCGCTACGAGTGGGCGGTGCTGGACTTCGCGGTCTGGGCGGCCGGCGGGCAGGTGGTCCCGATCTACCCGACCTCCTCGGCCGAGCAGGTGGCCTGGATCGTCCAGGACTCCGAGGCGGTGCTGCTCTTCGCGGAGAACGCCGAACAGGCCGCGGTCGCCGAGGAGGGCGCCACCGCGGCCGCCGAGACCTCGGCCGAGGCCGACGCCTCGCCGATCCCGGTGCGGGTCATCGACCCCGGGCGGAACACCGGGACCCCGCCCGCACTGCCCGGCCTCGCGGAGGCCGGCGCCGCGATACCCGACGCGCGGCTCACCGAACGCCGGGCGGCGCTGACCCCCGACACCATCGCCACTCTGATCTACACCTCCGGGACCACCGGCCGCCCCAAGGGCTGCGTCCTCACCCACGGCAACCTGCGGGCCGAGGCCGCGAACGTGATCGAGCTGCTGCTGCCGGTCTTCAGAGCGGTGACGAGCGAGCAGCCGAGCACCCTGATGTTCCTGCCGATGGCCCACGTACTGGGCCGCGCCCTGGTGATCGCCTGCCTCCTCGGCCGGATCACCGTCGGCCTCTACCCGAGCATCCGGCCGGACGAGCTGCGCCCGGAGCTGAAGGCCTTCCGGCCCACCTTCCTGGTCGCCGTCCCGTACTTCTTCGAGAAGGTGCACGACACCGCCCGGCAGACGGCCGAGAAGCTCGGCCGGGGCTCCTCGTTCGTCCGGGCCGACCGGATCGCGGTGGAGTACGCCCGCGCCGAGCTGGACCGGCTGCTGGGCCGCGGCGCCGGGCCGGGCCCCGGCCTCCGGCTCGCCCACCGCCTCTACGACCTGCTGGTCTACCGGCGGGTGCGGAAGGAGCTGGGCGGCCGGGTCCGGTACGCGATCAGCGGCAGCTCGGCCCTGGACCCCCGGCTCAGCCTCTTCTTCTTCGGCTGCGGGCTGCTGGTCTACGAGGGCTACGGCCTGACCGAGACCACGGCCGCGGCCACCGTCACCCCGCCGCTCGAACCCCGGCTGGGCACGGTCGGCCTCCCGGTCCCCGGCACGGCGGTCCGGATCGCGGCCGACGGCGAGGTGCTGATCAGCGGCGGCATCGTGTCCCGCGAGTACTGGCGCAACGAGGACGCCACCAAGGCCTCCCGTGAGCTGACGGACAGTCAGGAGTGGTTCGCCACCGGCGACCTGGGCGAGCTGGACGAGGACGGCTACCTCACCATCGTCGGCCGCAAGAAGGACATCCTGATCACCAGCGGCGGCAAGAACGTCTCCCCCGGCCAGCTGGAGGACCGGCTGCGCAGCCGCCCGCCGATCGGCCAGGTGATGGTGGTCGGCGACGGGAGGAAGTACATCTCGGCGCTGATCACCCTGGAGCCGGAGGCCGTCCGGCACTGGCTGGCGCACCGGAGGCGCCCGGTGGACACGCCCCTCGCCGAGCTGCGCGAGGACCCGGAGATGCTGGCCGACGTGCAGGCCGCGGTGGACTACGCCAACCAGTCGGTCTCCCGCGCCGAGTCGATCCGCCGCTTCCGGATCCTGGACGCCGAGTGGACGGTGGAGAACGGCCTCCTCACCCCGTCCCTGAAGGTCAAGCGGCACGAGGTGAGCAGCCGGTTCGCCGAGGACGTGGCGGGCCTCTACGCCGGAGAGGGGAACGGCTGATGACCGGCGATCGAACCGACTCCCCGGGCGGGCAGGGCCCGGACTACGACGTCGTGGTGGTCGGCTCCGGCTTCGGCGGAGCGGTCGCCGCGCTGCGGCTGACCGAGAAGGGCTACCGGGTCGGCGTACTGGAGGCCGGCCGCCGCTTCGCCCGGGAGGAGCTGCCGAAGAACTCCTTCGCGCTGCGCGACTACCTCTGGGCACCGCGGCTGGGGATGTACGGAATCCAGCGGATCCACCTGCTGGGCAAGGCGATGGTGCTGGCCGGCGCGGGCGTCGGCGGCGGCTCGCTCAACTACGCCAACACCCTGTACGTGCCGCCACGGGAGTTCTTCCAGGACCGCCAGTGGGCCGGGATCACCGACTGGCAGCAGGAGTTGGCCCCCTACTACGACCAGGCGCAGCGGATGCTGGGCGCCCGCCTCAACCCGACCACCACCGTCGCGGACGAGCATCTGCGGGCGGCGGCCGAGTCGATGGGCGTCGGCGGGACCTTCCACGCCACCCCGGTCGGGGTCTTCTTCGGCGACGGCCGGGACGCCGGCGGCGCGGCCGGGGCCAGGGCCGCCGCGGGCGCGGAGGTGGCCGATCCGTACTTCGGCGGGGCCGGCCCGAGCCGCCGGGCCTGCGTGGAGTGCGGGGAGTGCATGACCGGCTGCCGGCGCGGCGCCAAGAACACCCTCAACGAGAACTACCTCCACCTCGCCGAGCGCGGCGGCGCGGTGATCCACCCGATGACCACCGCGACCCGGCTGGAGGAGCGGGCGGACGGCACCCTCGCCGTCCACACCGTGCCGACGGACCGTCAGCGAAGTGGCCCGGTAAGGGTGTTCACCGCGCGGTGGGTGGTGCTGGCGGCCGGCACCTACGGCACCCAGACGCTGCTGCACCGGATGGCGGACGAGGGCGTGCTCCCCCGGCTCTCCCGCCGGCTGGGCGAGCTGACCCGCACCAACTCCGAGTCCCTGGTCGGCGCGCTGACCTTCCCACGCCGCTACCGCGCGCGCTGGGGCCGGGACGCGGAACTGGACTTCACCAAGGGCGTGGCGATCACCTCCTCCATCCACCCCGACGAGCACACCCACATCGAGAACGTCCGCTACGGCAAGGGCTCCAACCTGATGGCGCTGATCTGCGTGCCGCAGTACCGGGTGGGCGGGCGGCTGCCGAAGCCGCTGGCGGCGGCCTGGGCGTTCGCGCGGCATCCGGTGATGGTGGGGCGGACGATCACCACCCGCGGGTGGTCCGAGCACACCATCATCGGCCTGGTGATGCAGACCCGGGACAACTCGCTGCGCACCCTGCGCAAGCCCAGGGGCTTCAAGAAGGGCCTCCTCACCGCCGTCCAGGGGCACGGCGAGCCCAACCCGGTGCACATCCCGCAGGGCGCGGAGGCGGCCCGGGCGCTGGCCGAGCGGATCAACGGCTTCGCCGGCACCAACATCGGCGAGCTGACCGGCCGGCCGCTCACCGCGCACTTCCTGGGCGGCTGCCCGATCGGCGCCTCGCCGGAGGACGGCGTGGTCGACCCCTACCACCGCCTCTACGGGCATCCGGGGATCAGCGTGGTGGACGGCGCCGCGGTCTCCGCGAACCTCGGGGTGAACCCGGCCCTGACCATCACGGCGCAGGCGGAGCGGGCGATGGCGCTGTGGCCGAACGCGGGCGAGGAGGACCCCCGGCCGGCGCCGGGTGCGGCCTACCGCCGGCTGGCGCCGGTGGCGCCGCGGTGGCCGGCGGTGCCGAAGGGGGCCTTCGGGCAGCTGCTGCTGCCCGTGCCGGAGGTGCCGGCCAAGGAGGAGTGACCACCGCCGAAGGACCCTCCGACAGACCATGACAGTCGCTGACATCGGATGCTAGGCTGGCTTCGATGTCAGTCGCTGTCATGGCTGGCCCGTTGTTGCCGCCCCTCCGGGCGGCCCCCACAGTGGGCCCGGGGCAGTGCGTACTCAGGAGGTCCTTCACATGCGTGTATTCGTCACCGGCGCGTCCGGCTGGATCGGCTCCGCCGTGGTCCCCGATCTCGTCGAGGGCGGCCACCAGGTACTCGGGCTGGCCCGCTCCGACTCCTCCGCCCAGGCCCTGCGCGCGGCCGGCGTCGAGCCGGTCCGCGGCAGCCTCGACGACCTGGACACCCTCCGCGCCGCGGCCGAGTCCGCCGACGGGGTGATCCATCTCGCCTTCAACCACGAGCTCGCCTTCGCCCAGGGCGACTTCAAGGGCGCGGTGGAGGCCGACCGGCGGGCCGTCGAGGCGCTCGGCGAGCCGCTGGCCGGCAGCGGCAAGCCGTTCGTCCTGGCCTCCGGCACCCCGGTCGAGGCCGGCCGGACGGCGACCGAGCGGGACGGGCACGCCGTCCCGCCGCTGGACGCCGTGCCGCCGCAGGCCGCCGGGCCGGTCGGCCGGATGGCCACCGCCGAATGGGTGCTCTCGCTGGCCGACCACGGGGTCCGCTCCTCCGTGGTCCGCCTGCCGCGGACCAACCACGGCGAGGGCGACAAGGGCTTCGTCGCCACCCTGGTGCAGACCGCCCGGGACAAGGGCGTGGCCGGCTACTACGGCGACGGCGGCAACCGCTGGCCGGCCGTCCACCGCCTGGACTCGGCGCACATGTTCCGGATCGCCCTGGAGGAGGCCCCGGCAGGATCCACCCTCCACGCGGTCGCCGACGAGGGCGTTCCGCTGCGCGAGATCGCCGAGGTGATCGGCCGCCACCTGGACCTCCCGACCGCCGCCGTCCCGCCGGAGGAGGCGCAGGCCCACTTCGGCTGGCTGGCCATGGTGCTCGCCCAGGACCAGCCGGCGTCCAGCACCCTCAGCCGCGAGCTGACCGGCTGGCGGCCCACCCAGCCGGGCCTGCTGGCGGACCTCGACAAGGGCCACTACTTCGCCTGAAGCCGCTCGCGCCGGGCGCGGACCCGCAGCGGCGCCGTCTCCGGCATCAGCCACAGCACGGGCAGGGCGAGGAGGGCGACGGCGGCGGTGAAGGCGCCCGGCGCCAGATCCCAGCCGGTGGCGTGCACCAGCCACTCCGAGATGTACGGGGTCACCCCGCCGAAGACCGCCGTGGCGGTGGCGTTGCCGAGCGCGAGCCCGGTGAGGCGGTCCGCGGTCGGGAAGAGCTCGGGCCCGGCGGAGGCTGCGACCGCGCTGAACGCCCCCGCGATGGCGGCCAGCACACAGGCGCCGAGCAGTGCCGCGGCCGCCGCCCCGCTCGCCATCAGCGCGAACATCGACACCGGCAGCAGCACCGCCAGTGCGGTGATCGCGGTCAGCAGCGGGCGGCGGCCGAACCGGTCGCCGAGCCCGCCGGCCAGCGGCGTGGCGGCGATCACCACCGCCGAGGCGCCGGTCGACAGCCACAGCGAGTCCGCCTCGGAGAACCCGGCGTCCTGGGTGAGGAAGGTGGTCACATAAGTGACGCCGCCGTAGTAGGTGACCGAGCCGACGGCGGACATCACGAAGGCGCGGGAGATCGGCTTCCAGTCGGCGCGAAGCAGTGCCGGGAGGGCTCGGGTGCTGCGCGGCGGGCGGGCCGTTGGGGCGGCGGCCGGGGCGGCCGGGGCCTCGGGGGCTTCGGCGGCTTCGGCGGTCTCGGCGGCTTCAGGCGCTTCGGGGGCCGTTGGGAAGGCCCGCGAGGATTCCTCGCCGGCCCGCGGGCCTCCGTCGACCGCCGCCGGGGCGGCCGGGCCCGCCGGAGCGGCCGGGGTCCCGCCCGGCTGCGGGGCGTAGTCCGGGGACTCCGCCATTCCGCGCCGGGCCAGCAGCGTGCCGGTGGCCAGCAGTGCGCCGAAGGCATAGGGCAGCCGCCAGCCCCAGGTGTCCATGTCGCCGTCCGGAACCAGTGCCGCGGTCGCGGCGGCGGCGCCGACCGCGAGGAGGCCGCCGATCTCGCTGCCTGCCGAGGCCAGCGAGGCCACCAGTCCGCGCCTGCGCTCCTCGGCTCCCTCGACGAGATAGGTCAGCACGGTGTTGTATTCGCCGCCGACGGAGAAGCCCATCACGCACCGCATCAGGAAGAGCAGCCCGCCGGCGGCGATGCCGACCTGCCGGTAGGTGGGCAGCACCGCGGTGGCCCACATCGCCCCGCACATCACCGCCATCGAGGCCAGCAGCACCCGGCGGCGCCCGACCCGGTCACCGATCCGGCCGAAGAAGACCGCCCCCAGCGGCCGGAGGACGTATGCCACCGCGAAGACGGCCAGGGTGATCAGCACCGAGGACTCGTCGCCCCGGTAGAAGACCCTGGCCATGATCGTGGCCATGTACAGGTACAGCGTGAAGTCGTACCACTCGACGACCGTCGAGAGGCCGGCCACCACCAGCGAGCGGGCCGGCAGCGCGGAGCCGGGGGCGGGGGCGGGGCCGCCGGAACGGCCGAGGCTGCGCTCACCCGCGCCCCCCGGCGCCGCCGGTTCCGCCAGGCTCCCCCGGTCCGCCGGGTCCGCACTGCGCATCCATGGAAGCGCAATCTATCGGATCGAGTCCGATATGCGGCTTATGCCGGGCCGGGCGGATGGCCGACGCCCCGTCAGCTTCCCGTCAGACCCCCGCCAGCGTCGCCGGGATCGGGGTGGACGGCTGGAGGGTCAGCCGCGGGACGGGGGCGGGCCGCACCTCGGGACCGGTCTCCAGCCGGAACCGCCGGGCCAGCACGGCGACGATCAGCACCGCCTCCACCTGGGCGAACCGCGCGCCCAGGCAGGTCCGCTGGCCGCCGCCGAAGGGGTACCAGGCGTGGTCGGTGGTCTCCCCCGGGCCGGCGTCCGGGTCCCAGCGCTCGGGGCGGAACTCGTCCGGCCGGGCGAACCAGCGGGGGTCCCGCTGGACCGACCACATGCTGCTCCACACATGCGTCCCGGGCGCGATCGGCCGGCCCCCGACCGAGGCCCCGTCCAGCGCGACCGAGGTGGCCAGCCAGATCGGCGGGTACAGCCGCAGCGCCTCCTTGACCAGCTGCTGGGTCCAGGTCAGGCGCGGGTAGTCGGCGAACTCCGGCAGCCGCTCGCCGCCGTCCAGCACCTCGGCCAGCTCGGCGTCCAGCCGCTCGCGGGCCTCCGGCGAGCGGGAGAGGAGGTACCAGAGCCAGGTCAGCGCGGTGGAGGTGGTCTCGTGGCCGCCGATGTAGAAGGTCACCGCCTCGTCCCGGAGCTCCTTGCCGCTGAGCGGGACGCCCTCCTCGTCCCGGGCCGCCAGCAGCCGGCTGAGCAGGTCGTCGCGTTCGGCGCCGTCCCGGCGGGCCTCGGCCGCCCTGTGCTCGGCCACCACCCGTTCGATCTCCTCGTCCAGCCTGGCCACCGCGTCCTTCAGCCGGGCCCTGCCGGAGGTCGGCACCCACGGCGGCAGATACATGGTGGCGCCGCGGAGCTCCGCGCCGATCTCCTCCTGGGAGTCGGCCATCGCCTGGGCGATGACCTCCTCGCGGCCCTCGGTCTCGACGCCGAAGATGGTGCGGACGGCGATCCGCCGGGTGAGCGCGGTCATCTCCCGCTGGACGTCGATCCGCTCGCCGGGCCGCCAGCCCTCCGCCAGCGCGTGGGCGCAGGAGACCATGGTGTCGGCGTAGGCCTTCACCTGGCGGGGCCGGACGGCGGGCTGCACCAGGGCGCGCTTGCGCCGCCAGTCCGCCCCGCGGCTGACCACCACGCTGTCCCCCATCACCCGGCGGAAGGCCCAGCCGAGCTCGTTCCGGGTGAACACCTGCTCCATCCCGCCGAGTACCTCGTTCACCTGCTCCGGGCGGGAGAGGAGGATGTTGCGCTGCGGCCCCAGCCGCCACTCCACCCAGTCCCCCTGGTCGCGCAGCCGGCAGAAGAAGGCCAGCGGGTCACGGGAGAACTCGGGCAGGCTCCCGATCAGGGGCCAGCCCCGGGGCCCCCTGGTCACCGGGACGTCGGCGGGCGCGGGGACGGGGGCGGGAACGGCGGCAGCAGTCACTCGAACATGCTGCCCCAGGACCCTGATGGGCCGTCAACTACGGTTCCATGACAGTTGCTTGGAGAGACGGCGCGGACCGGGGCGGCCGGAGGCGCTAGCCCGGCAGCAGGTCGACCCGGAGGGTGTCGCTCTGCTGGAGGATGGAGACCGGGTCTCGGTCGTGCCGCCAGCCGAGCGGGACCAGGTAGTAGCGGTCGCCGCGTTGCAGGATCAGCCGGAAGCCGGTGTAGCGGTAGCGGAAAGCGGAGAGCCGGCCGAGGTCCTCGGGGGTGTTGAGCGGAAAGCCGAGGAGGTCCCGGCTGTAGATCACGACGGCGGTCTCGCGGTCCAGGTGACGTTCCGTCACCACCGCGTCGTGGGCGCCGAGCCGCCCCGCGGTCAGCGCCACCACCCAGACCAGGAGCAGCCCGACCCCGAGCACCGCGAGACTGGTGGAGGAGAGGGCGGCGGCCCGCGCCCGGGGGCCCGCCGGGGCGGGCCCGGCCGGACGGACGGCCGGCACCGGCTGGGCGGCCGGCACCGGCTGGGCGCTGCCGGTCTCCCCGAGCAGCAGGCCGGCGGCGATGGTCAGCGGCGCGACCCACGCATAGCCGCCCAGTTCGTTCCAGGCCAGCAGGAGGAGCACGCCCAGCAGCACCACCCCCGCGTACCCGTGGGCGAGGGACCGCCAGCCGTGGGCGGCCCAGCCGTAGCCGAAGTGGATGCGCCGCCGCAGCCACCGGGCCTCCTCGGGCTCCGGATGCCGTTCCACGAACCCGGGCAGCCGGGGGGCCAGCAGCACCAGCACCGCGATGGCCACCGCGGGCAGCCGGATCAGGTGGAGGCTGGCCACGATGAACTCCGGAAAGCCGAAGTCCAGCGCGAAGACGTCCAGATGGAAGTGGCCGTAGTAGCCGCTCTCGTACATCACCCCGGCGTAGAACATCAGCGCGGCGACGAACGAGGCCAGCGCGGCGACCTGGCGGACCAGCCCGGCCGCGACCCGGCGCAGCGGGACGCGGACCTCCGGCTCGGGGCCGGTCACGAGCTGAGGGCCGAGGAGGAGACCGAGGTGTCCGGGACCGGAGCCGGGTCAGCCGGCCCCGGGTTCGGATTCGGGGCCGGATCGGGCTCGGGGCAGCCAGGGGGCACCGGGCCGCTCGGGCTGGGGCCCTCGGCGGTGGGCGGACAGGAGACGATCGGGGTGCAGGTGCCGCTGAGGCCGTTGCAGCCGCCGGCGACCGGGGTGCCCGGGGAGGAGACGGCCACCGGCGGGATCACCGGACCGGGGCCGGACCCCCCGCCGCCGTTGCCCCCGGCGCCGTTGCCCCCGGCGACGCCCCCGCCGACGGCACCACCGCCGGAACCACCACCCGGACCACCGCCGGCCGAGTCGGAACCGCCGCCGGCGCCCCCGGCACCGCTCGCACCCGGCGGGGGCGGCGACCCCGATCCCGCCCCGCTCGCGGACGCGCTCGGGCCAGGGGTGGCGATCGTCGCGCCCGCGCCGCCGCCCGGCTGCGCGGGCACCGCGCCACTGCAGGCCGCGACCGCCGACCCGGCGGCGAGGAGCATCGCCGCGAGAGCCGGTCCCCACATTCGCCTCATCGCACACCACCCCCGTGCGGCGGCGAACGGCCCGTCGTACAAGCTGACTTGACCGATGAACGGGCCGACTGTCCGCAGGCTAGCGCCGCCGCACCCGCCCGGCGAGTGACCGGGGGCGCACAGCAGCCACGCCCCCGCCCCGTTTGCGCTACGTCAGACGCTGTAGCGCACCCCCGCCGATCCGCCCCGGATCAGCTCAGCACCGCCGCCCGCACGCACAGGACGTCCGGGAGGTGGCTGGCGACGCCGACCCAGTGGTCGCCCTCGTCGGGGCTGGCGTAGACCTCGCCGCTGCGGTTGCCGAAGTAGACCCCGGCGACGCCCGCCGCGTCCGCGTTGTCCACGCACAGCGCGTCGCGGAGCACGATGCCGAAGTCCGGCTCGTCCGGCAGGCCCTCGGTCAGCGGCTGCCAGCTGCCGCCGGCGTCGCGCGAGCGGTAGACCCGGCAGTGCCGCCCCGCCGGGAAGCGGTCGATGTCGGCCTGGAGGGGGAAGAGGAAGACCGTCCCACCGCGCCGCGGATGCGCCGCCACCGCGAAGCCGAAGTCGGCCGGCAGCCCCTCGGCGATCGAGGACCAGCTGCGGCCGCCGTCGTCGGAGCGGTAGACCCCGCCGTGGTTCTGCAGGTAGAAGCGGTCGCGCCGCTCGGCGTCCGCGGCGATCTTGTGGACGCACTGCCCGAACTCGGGGTACTGCTGGCCCTCCGGCATGAAGGCGGCGCGGATCCCGGCGTTGGACGGGTGCCAGCTGCGCCCGCCGTCCTCGGTGCGGTAGACGCCGCCGGTGGACATGGCGACCACCACCGTCCGCGGGTCGTCCCGGTCCGGGATGATCGTGTGGATCGCCTGGCCGCCGAAGCCGGGCTGCCACTCCGGCCGGTGCGGGTGGTTCCACAGCGCCTCGACCAGGGCGAAGGTCTCACCGCCGTCCTCCGACCGCCACAGCGAGCTGGGCTCGGCGCCGGCCCAGACCACCCCCGGCCGGTCGGCCTCGTCGGGGCGGAGCTGCCAGACCCGCTCGACCGAGGCGTCGTACCCCTCGGGGAAGCGGATGCCCTTCTCGGTCGCCTCCGACCAGGTCCGGCCGAGGTCGTCGGAGTGGAGGACGGCCGGGCCGAAGACGGGGTGGTCGACGGAGGCGAACACCCTCGGCCGCCCGCCGCGCAGGTCGATCGCCGTGGCGTACACCGCGCTCATCGGGAAGTACGGGTCCTCGTCGAGCACCCAGTTCTTGCGGTCCCGGCTGCGGGCCAGGAAGAGGCCCTTCTTGGTGCCGATACAGAGCAGGTTTTCGGTCATGGGGGCCGGCTCTCCTCTTCGAGTGGTCTCGGGTGTTCCAGGTGTCCGATGTCGATGAAGCTGATGCGTCCGTCTCCTGTGGGGACTGCGCCGGGGCCGCCGACTCATCGCCCGGCCGCATCGCCCGGCGGGTTCTCGGTGGCAGTCTCACACCCGGCACTGACATGTGATCCGGGGCCGGAGCCCGGAGCCGCGCGACACGCCGTCCGGGGGCCGCCCCGGCGCCACCCGAGAACCTCCACGGACGCCCAGCACCGGGTAAAGCCAAACCCAAGCCGGGCCACCTGGCGGGAACATGACGTTCCGTAGACAGACCGTTGCCTCTTACACCCATCGGCCCCTAGCGTGTCCGCCCGGAGACGCGGCCGTACGGGACACGGCCGCGCCCCGACCTTCAGGAAGGACCGCCACACCATGTGCGGTATCGCTGGATGGGTCGGCTATGCCTCCGACCACACGGCACCCACGCAGACCGGCTCGGCCCGCGGCGTGATCGACGAGATGACCGAGACGATGGCCTGCCGCGGCCCGGACGCCTCCGGCGTCTGGCTGGACCGGCACGTCGCCCTCGGCCACCGCCGCCTCGCCGTCATCGACCTCGACGGCGGCCGGCAGCCGATGACGGTGGAGGCCGACGGCCGCACCGTCCTCGCCACCACCTACAGCGGCGAGATCTACAACTACCGCGAGCTGCGCGCCGAACTGGCCGCCCTCGGCCACCGCTTCCGCACCGCCAGCGACACCGAGGTGTGCCTCCACGCCTACCTGGAGTGGGGCGAGGCCTTCACCGAGCGGCTCAACGGGATGTACGCGTTCGCGCTGTGGGACCCGCGGAGCGAGGAACTGCTCCTGGTCCGCGACCGGATGGGGATCAAACCGCTCTACTACCTCCCCACCCAGGACGGGGTGCTCTTCGGCTCCGAGCCCAAGGCGATCCTCGCCCACCCGGACGTGAAGGCCGTGGTCGACAGCGAAGGCCTGGCCGAGCTCCTCTCCTTCACCAAGACCCCCGGCCACGGCGTCTACCGCGGGATGCGCGAGCTCAAGCCCGGGCACACCCTCCGGGTCCGCCGCGGCCAGCTCACCGAACGCCGGTACTGGGGACTGGAGTCCACCGAGCACACCGACAGCCGGGAGCGGACCGTCGCCCACGTCCGCGAGCTGCTGGACGACATCGTGGCCCGGCAGCTGATCGCCGACGTGCCGCTGTGCACCCTCCTCTCCGGGGGACTGGACTCCTCGGTGATCACCGCACTGGCGGCCAGGGGGCTGGCGTCCGAGGGGAACGGCCCGGTGCGCTCCTTCTCCGTCGACTTCGTCGGCCAGACCGAGAACTTCCGGCCGGACGCCCTCCGCGGCACCCCCGACGGCCCGTACGCCCACGCCCTCGCCGAGCATGTCGCCGCCGACCACAGCGACATCGTGCTGTCCGTCGAGGACCTGATGGACCGCCGGCACCGGGCCGCCGTGCTGCGCGCCCGCGACCTCCCGATCGGCCTCGGCGAGGCGGACACCTCGCTCTACCTCCTCTTCCGGGCGATCCGCCGGCAGACCACGGTGGCCCTCTCCGGCGAGTCCGCGGACGAGGTCTTCGGCGGCTACGCCTGGTTCCACGACCCGGAGGCGGTGCGCTCGGACACCTTCCCCTGGCTGCACGCCATCCGCGGCGGCTTCGGCGGGCACGTCGAGCCGGACGGCACCCGGCCGCTCCCCCGGGAGGGGCTCTTCGCCCCGGGCCTCCTCTCCTCGCTCGACCTGGCGGGGTATCAGGACGCCCGGTACCGCGAGGCCCTGGCGGAGGTGCCGCGGCTGCCCGGCGAGACCGGCCTCGCCGCCCGGATGCGCGAGATCGGCTACCTCCACCTGACCCGCTTCGTGCAGATCCTCCTCGACCGCAAGGACCGCACCAGCATGGCCACCGGCCTTGAGGTCCGGGTGCCGTTCTGCGACCACCGGCTGGTGCAGTACGTCTTCAACACGCCGTGGGAGCTGAAGACCTTCGACGGCCGGGAGAAGTCGCTGCTCCGGGCCGCCGCCCGGGACGTCCTGCCGGACTCGGTGGCCGAGCGGGTGAAGAGCCCGTACCCGAGCACCCAGGACCCGCGCTTCGGCGAGGCGGTGCGGGAGGAGCTGCGGGACACCCTCGCCGACCGCTCGGCCCCGGTGCGCGAACTCCTCGACGTGCCGGCCGCGGAGCGGGCGGTCGCCGAGCTCCCGGGCGAACTCCTGCGGAACGCGGGGGAGTTGGTGCTCGGGATGAACGAGTGGCTGCGCACCTACGACGTCACCCTCGAGGTGTAGCCGCGGCGGAACCCTCCCCGATGCCGCCGGATCTCCGGCAGGGACCGCGAGATTCACCCGCAAGGGTGGCATAAGCGGGCTCTGTCCCGGACTCCGGCCGCACGCCGGCCTCCTGAGCAATACCTTCCGGTAAGCACCGAGAAGCCGGAAGCGCGGAGTCACGCGGGGAGCGGGAGGGTTCCATGCCGGGCGATTGGGGCGGCGGTAGCGCTGCCACCCTGACCGGGAGCCGGACGGCACCGGCGGCGTTCCTGCGGCGCGCGCAGGACGGCCCGGCCCCGGCCGGGCTCCCCCGCCCGGCCATCCGGGACTCCTGGGCCCGCTGCCACGGCCTGGAGCTCGATCCCGGCCGGCACGAGCCGCCCTACCGCGGCCTCACCGACCTGGACCCGGAGGACCATCTGCTGCGCGCCGCCGCCCCGGTCGTCGACCGGCTGCACACCCGGCTCGCCGGCGCCCGGGTCGGCATCGTGCTGACCGACGAGACCGCCCGGGTGCGCCTGCGGCTGGCCGGCTGCGCCGGGCTCAACCGGCATCTGGACGCCGTGCGGCTGGCCCCCGGCTTCAGCTACGCCGAGGACCACGCCGGCACCAACGGCATCGGCACCGCCCTCACCGAGCGCCGGCCGTTCGCGGTGCTCAGCACCGAGCACTTCGTGGAGCGGCTGCGGGACTTCGCCTGCGCGGGGGCCCCGGTGCGGGACCCGCTGAGCGGGGAGATCCTCGGCATCCTCGACCTCACCTGCTGGAACTCCGACCGGCATCCGATGATGCCGAAGATCGTCGGCGGCGCCGTGCTGGAGATCGAGGGCCGGCTGCTGGCCCAGTACTCGGCACGGGAACAGGCGCTGCTGGCGGCGGTGCTGACCACCCCCCGGGTCTCCCTCGACGACTGCTCGGCGCTCTCCCTCGGGGACCGGGCGACCCTGCGGGACGCCGCCGCGGAGCTGATCTCGCTCGGCCGGGCCGGGTTGCGGCAGGTGACCCTCTCCGGCGGGCGGACCGCGGCGCTCCACTGCCGCCGGGCCCGTACCCCGGGCGCGGCCGGGGCGGTGGAAACGCTGGTCGTGGAGGCGCACTTCCCGTTCGCGGGCTGGGAGACGGACCCGAAGCCGCGTCCGCGCCTGACCCCCCGCCCGCGCCCCAGTGCGCCGGAGCGGACGCGGCCGGGCGGGCCGGAGGAGGAGCCCGCGGCCGGTCCCGGTCCACGTCCCGGCTCCCCCGCCCCGGACGGGGACGCCGCCGACCGGCTGCCCGTCCCCGCCGCCGCGGTGCTGATCGGCGACGCCACCGCGGCCCGCCTCGCGGTGGCCGCGCGGCGCCGGCTCGCGCTGCTCTGCCAGGCCGGCTCGCGGATCGGCACCACCCTCGAAGTCGACCGCACCGCCCAGGAACTGGCCGAGATCGCGACGCCGGGGCCGGCCGAGGAGTGCACGGTCGACCTGTGGGACTGGGTGCTGGACGGCGGCGAGCCCCCGGCGCCGGAGGGACCGGCCCCGATCGAGGAGGCCCCGGTGCTCCGCCGGGCCGCGGCGTGCCCGCGCCGCCGGGCCCGGGCCGGGGTCGAGGTCGGGGCCCAGCGGCCCGCGCTGCCGCCGGCGCCGTTCCCGGACCAGCCGGCCGTCCGGCCCGCCCCGGACGGCGGCTCGTGCGTCGAGGTGCCGATCCGGGCCCGCGGCACCGTCCTCGGACTGGCCTCCTTCCGGCGCGGGCCGGAGCGCGGGCCGTTCCAGGAGGACGACGTCGCCCTGCTCGGCGAGCTGGTCGGCCGCGCCGCCGTGGCCCTGGACAACGCCCGCCGCTACACCCGGGAGAGCACCCTCGCGCTCACCCTCCAGCAGAGCCTGCTGCCGGGTTCCCTCCCCGACCTCCGCGCGGCCGAACTGGCCCATGGCTACCAGCCGGCCAGCGACCGCGGCGGGGTCGGCGGGGACTGGTACGACGCCCTGCCGCTCTCCGGCGGGCGGATCGCGCTGGTGGTCGGCGAGGTCGCGGGGCACGGGCTGCACGCGGCGGCCACCATGGGCCGGCTGCGCACCGCGATCCGCAACTTCTCCACCCTGGACCTGCCGCCGGACGAGCTGATCGGCCAGCTCGACGCCCTCGCCGACCCCTCGGAGTCCGCGGAGGCCGGCATCGCCCCGGCCACCGGCGCCACCTGCCTCTACGTCGTCCACGACCCGGTCACCGGGCAGTGCACGATGGCCTCCGCGGGGCACCGCGCCCCCGCCCTGCTGTACCCGGACGGCACCGCCGTCCTCCCCCGGCTGCCCACCGGCCCGCCCCTCGGCAACGGCGGATCACCGTACGAGAGCGTCGACCTCACCCTCCCCGAGGGCACCACCCTGGTCCTCTACACCGACGGCCTCACCGCCGGCTCCGCGACCACGGCCGACGGCGAGGAGGCCCTGCGCGAGGCGCTGGCCTCGCTGGCCGGCCGCCCGCCCGCCGCCGTCCGGGACGAGCTGCAGCGCAGGCTGCGGCCGGCCAGGGCGCTGGACGACGCCGCCCTGCTGGTCGCCCGCACCCGCCGCACCGACGCGGACCACCTGGCCGTCTGGGACGTCCCGATGGACGCGGCGGCGGTCGGCGGGATCCGCGCCGAGGCCGCCCGGCGGCTGCACGACTGGGGGCTGGACGAGCTGGTGTTCACCACCGAGCTGATGGTGAGCGAGCTGGTCACCAACGCCATCCGGTACACCGCCGGCCCGGTCCGGCTGCGGCTCCTCCGGGACCGCACGCTGATCTGCGAGGTCACCGACGGCAGCGCCACCTCGCCGCGGCTGCGCCGGGCCCGGAGCACCGACGAGGGCGGCCGCGGCCTGTTCCTGGTCGCCCAGCTCGCCCACCGCTGGGGGACCCGCTACACCCACACCGGCAAGGTCATCTGGGCCGAGCAGCCGCTGCCGTCCGCCTCCGGCTGACCGCCGGACGCCGGCCCCGGCACCGGCCCGCACGCCGGACCGGCCGCCGGCCCCCCACCCGCTTGCCGTCCCGCCGCCCCCTCCCCTTACGGTGGCCGCACACGATCCACGATCAAGGAAGATCCCGGACGGGAAGGCAGGGCGGCCCCCATGGCGGAGCACAGCGGACTGATCGCAGCGGTGTCGGGACACTCCCCGGAGGTGGACCCGGGCGCCTTCACCGCGCCGACCTCCGTGGTCCTGGGCCGGGTCCGCCTGGCCGCGGGCGCGAGCGTCTGGTACCACACCGTCCTGCGCGGGGACACCGAGCAGATCACCATCGGCGCGGACTCCAACATCCAGGACAACAGCACCGTCCACGCCGACCCGGGCTTCCCCTGCACGGTCGGCGAGCGGGTCTCGGTCGGCCACAACGCCGTGCTCCACGGCTGCACGGTGGAGGACGACGTCCTGGTGGGCATGGGCGCCACCGTCCTCAACGGCGCCGTCATCGGCGCCGGCTCCCTGGTCGCCGCGGGCGCGGTGGTCCCGCAGAACGCCGTGGTCCCCCCGGGCTCCCTGGTGGCGGGCGTCCCCGCCAAGGTCCGCCGCCCCCTCACCGAGGACGACCTGGCCCACATCAAGCTCAACGCCCAGGGCTATCTGGTGCTCTCCCACGAGCACCGGACCACCCTGGCCACCGACTGACCGGCGCCCGGCCGGGCCCGGAGACGACTCGGTCCGGTGCGGCGGGAGTACCGCCGCACCGGACCGAGTCCGTCGCGTCCCGGATCAGACGCCGAAGTGCCAGACGAAGCCGCCGTGGTGGGCGGCCATCAGGACGCCCAGGACCACCAGGTCGGCGACGCCGAGGGCGATGCCGAGCAGGGCGCGGGCGCGCCGGCGGGTGCCCCGGAAGAGGCTGACCGAGCCGAGGACGACCGCCAGCGGGCCGAGCACCACGTTGAAGAAGAACAACCCCAGCAGGCCGAGGACGAACGAGGCCACCGCGGTCTCGTCGCGCTCGCGCTGGCGGGCCTTCGGGGCCCCGAGGGTGGTGACGCCGCTCATTCGCTCGCCGCCTTCCGCGTCCGGGCGATCCGGATCCGCTCCCGGACCACGAAGCCGAGCAGCCAGGTCCCCACCACAGCAGCGCCGATGCCGAGCGCGCTCGGGCTGAGGTAGGAGGCCGCTCCCCACAGCATCGAACCGAGGGCCAGCAGCACGACCAGAATGGCCATCCCGATCCCCTCCCCATCGCATATTCAGAGAACAGTTGTGCACCGAACGACTCCACACTATCGCGGCCCCGCCCCTCGCGCATGCTGGAGAACAGTTGTTTACTGAATGACATGCGCCACACTTCCCCACCCGCGCCGACGACGAGGTCGGCCTCCACCCGTCCCACCGGCCACACCCGCCACACCCGGCAGGAGCAGAAGCAGCAGACCCGCCAGTCACTGCTGGACGCCGGGCTGCGGCTGCTCGACCACCAGTCCCTGAGCAGCCTCGGCCTGCGCGAGGTGACCCGCGCGGCCGGGCTCACCCCGACCGCCTTCTACCGGCACTTCGCGAGCCTCTCCGAGCTCGGCGTGGCCCTGGTCGAGGAGGCCTTCGTACCGCTCCGCGGCCTGGTCCGCGACCTGAGGAACGCGGACGCGCCGGAGGACGCCACCGTGGTGATCGACCGCACGGTGGACGTGACGGCCCGTCATGTCGCCCAGAACCCGGCCCACTTCAGGTTCGTCACCCGGGAGTGGCAGGGCGGGGTCCGCGAGGTGCGGGAGGCGATCGCGGACCGGCTCGGCGACTTCGCCGACGACCTGGTCGACTACCTGTCCGGGCTGCCGGACACCGCCGGCTGGTCCCGGGAGGACCTCCGGATGCTGGCCGACCTCTACGTCGACCACATGGTGCTGACCGCCGCCCGCCTCCTGGACGCGGCGGACCCGGCCGACCGCGAGCGGATCACGGCCACCGCGCGCCGCCAGCTCCAGGTGATCAACCTGGGCCGGCGGGCCTGGCCGCGCTGAACGGCCGGGGTCAGTGGGTCCAGATGTCCGTGATCGGGCTGCGGTGGGCGCTCTCGCCGAGGGCGGGGAGGGCGTACATCGCCTCCAGGGTGCGCAGCAGCCGGTAGTGGTCCACCAGTTCGGGGTAGCTCCCGGGGCGGACGTCCTGGCCGACGACGAGGGTGGGGATGCGGTTGGTCGAGGTGCCCTCGTCCTCGTCCCAGGTGACCACCAGCAGGCTATGGTGGGTCCTGGCCCACTCCGCGTAGCCGGAGAGGTGGGCGCGCAGCCAGTCGTCGCCCTGCCGGACGGAGCCGTCGTGCATGTCGTGCTGGAGGTTCGGGACGACGAAGGAGACGGTGGGCAGCCGGGCGTAGTCGCCGCTCGGCCACTGCGCGAAGGTGCGGCTCACCGTCTTCGCCGGCAGGGCCGGGTAGTTCGCCCACGGCACGTGCTTGCGGGCGTAGTCGCCCCGGCCGCAACCGGGGTAGCCGGGGCGCGGCATGGACTCGGCGTACCCGGCGAAGTCCCGTCCGGCGGCGCTCAGTTCGGAGGCGAGGTTGGCCCCGGTGAAGCTGTGGGGGCAGGAGTCGTCGGTGAGGCCCTGCAGGGAACCGGAGAAGAGCGCCAGGTAGTTGGGCTGGCTGGGGTGGGCCACCGCGTAGGAGTCGCTGAACGAGGCGCCCTGCGCGGCCAGTGAGGTCAGGTACGGGGCGTCCTTGCCGCCGAGGATCTGGCTGCGGGAGTGGTTCTCCTCGACGACGACCACCACATGGTCCGGGCGCGGCGGGACGGCCGCGGGCCGCGCCCCCGCCTGGGCGCTGAGCGAGGAGCTGACCGAGGCGGGCTCGGCCGGCCCCCCGCCGGAGCAGCCGGCCAGCCCCAGCCCGAGCCCCAGGACCGCTGCCACCGCCGCCACCGCCGTCCTCGCCCCTGCTCCGGCCCCGCTCCTGGATCCCAGCTTTCCGATGCGCATACCCACCATTCTGGGCGAGCGGGTTCTGAGGGCGGTCAGCGCCCGCCCCCCGGGTGTGTCAGGCGGAGAGCACCCGCTCCGGCCGCCCGCCGGCGGTGCGGCGGACCGCGGCCCCGCGGAGCCATACGACAGCCGTGCGGGCCAGCACCTCGCCGAAGGCCATCAGGACCAGCGCGGGCGCCCAGGCGTCCGCGCTGATCTGGTGGTCGACGGAGAAGCGGCCGATGGACGGGGCGCCGCCGTGGGTCGAGTAGACCTGGAAGGCCAGCCGGACGCCGACGCCGAGCACCCACAGCACGGCCGCGGCGGCGGTCGCGCGGGCCAGGACGGCGTCGTCGCCCCGGTAGACCCTGGTCAGCACGCCGGCGCCGACGCCCAGGGCCAGCCCGGCCAGCGTGGCCGGGACGATCAGCAGCAGGTCGTCGCCGGAGGTCGGAACGGCGTGGAGGTAGTGGAATCCGGCCCAGCAGACGAGTGCCACCGGCAGCAGCAGCGAGCGCACGGTCAGCCGGCGGGCGCGCAGCTGCAGCACCACCAGTCCGATGAGGGCGAGGTCGATCAACCAGTCGGAGAAGCTCATGCCATGAGCGTCGCCCTCCGGCCTCCCCCGCCACATCAACCCACGGGTGGGAGGGGCCCCCGGGGCGGGTGGATTCCGGTCTCCACCCGGCGGGCCCGGCTCGGCGCCCGGCCCCCTCCCGCTCGGGGCGACGCGGCGGTCCCCGCCGTCAGCGCAGGCCGAAGCGCTCCGCCCAGGCCAGGACGTCATCGGTGGTGGCGTTGCCGCCGCACAGCACCAGGCCGAGGCGGACGCCCGGGCCCACCCGCTCGACGACCCGGCGGGCGGCCGGCAGCAGGCAGCCGGCGGCGGGCTCCGCCCACACCTTGGCGTGCTCCGCCAGTTCGAGGGTGCCCCGCACGGCCTCGGCGTCGGAGACCACCAGGACCTCCTCGACCAGCTCCGCGACATGCCGGTAGGTCAGCGCGGAGGCGCTGGGCGCGCTGAGGGTGGTGACGATCGAGGAGAGCCGCACCGCCAGCGGCCCGCCCGCCGACAGCGCCTGCGACATGGCCTCCGCGCCCGCGGTCTCCACCCCCCAGATCCGCAGCCCCGGCCGCCGCGCCCGCAGCGCCGCCGCCACCCCGGCGATCAGCCCGCCCCCGCCGATGCTGACCAGGACGTCGGTCAACTCCCCCGCGTCCTCCGCGAGTTCGAGGCCGACCGTGCCCTGGGCGGCGATCACCACCGGATCGTCGAAGGGGTGGACCAGGGTCAGCCCCTCCGCCCTGAGCTGGTCCACCAGGGCGAAGGCGGACGGCATGTCGTCCGTCAGCCGCACCGTGGAACCGGCCTCCCGGGCGATGTCCACCGCCCGCGCCGGCGCCGTGCGCGGCATCACCACGGTCGCCTTCACGTCCAGCGCCTGGGCCATCACCGCCACCGCGATCGCGTGGTTGCCGCCGCTCACCGCGACCACCCCGGCCGACCGGTCGGCGGCGCTGAGCGAGCGCAGCTTGGCGGTGGCCCCGCGGGCCTTGAAGGATCCGGTGCGCTGGAGCAGTTCCAGCTTGGCGGTCACCGGCACGCCGAGCAGCCCGGTCAGCCCCGGGCTGGCCAGCGTCGGGGTACGCAGGATGTGGCCGTCGATCAGCTCGGCCGCCGCCTCGATGTCCGCGATCTCGATCACGCGTCAACTTCCTTCGCCTGGATCGGTGGTGGCCAATCTAGCGTCGCTCCCGGCCGGCCTGGCGCGCTCGGCGTGGCCGGTGACGGTCGCCCCGGTACGGGAGTTGAGCCGGGCCACCTCCACCGCGCCGACCAGCGGCAGCAGGGCGACCAGCAGGAAGGCGATCCGGAACGGCGCCAGGCCGACGGCCCCGCCGGCCGGATGCCCGTCCGACACCGCCTGCCCGGCGCGCAGCGCCAGCGCCCCCGCGGCCACCCCCACCCCGCCCGCGAGCTGCTGGAGGGTCGCGTTCAGGGTGTTGGCCGCGGACATCTGGGCGGCCGGCACCTCGGCGAAGGCCACCCCGTTGTACGCGGTGAAGCCGATCGAGCGGAAGACGCCCCCGGCGAAGAGTACGGCCGCGGTGGCCGCGAGCGGGGTGTGCGGCCCGAGTCCGGCGCACAGGGCGATGCTGCCCGCGGCCGCCAGGTTGCTGCCCACCAGCACCCGTTTGAAGCCCCAGCGCCGGAGGATCGGCGAGGTGAGCGGCTTGATGCCGATGTTCCCCGCGAAGACCGCCATCAGCATCAGCCCGGCCGCCGTCGGGCTCCAGCCGTAGCCCAGCTCGAAGAGGAGCGGCAGCAGGAACGGCACCGCGCTGATCGCGGTGCGGAAGAGCGAGCCGCCGAGGTTGGACACCCGGGCCGAGTGCAGCCGCATCACCCGCAGGTCGACCAGCGGCCGCTCGGCGCGGGCGAGGTGGCGGACCGCCAGCCCGAGCAGCAGGGCGCCCGCCGCCAGCGCCGGCCCGGTGCGGGTCCAGTCGATCGGCGTGCCGCCGAGGCCCTCGACCCCGTACAGGCCGATGGCCAGGCCGGCGCCGGAGTAGCCGAAGCCGGCCCAGTCCAGCCGGTCCGCCCCGCCCGCTCCGGCTGAGGCGGCGCCGACGTCGGGGCCGGCGCCGGTGGCGGGCCCGGGGTCTCGGCGCGGCATCAGCCGGAACGCGGCGATCAGCGCCGCCGCGCCCAGCGGCAGGTTCAGCGCGAAGATCCACCGCCAGGACGCGTACGCCGAGAGCAGCCCGCCCAGGGTCGGGGCGATCACCGGGGCCAGCAGCGCCGGCCAGGTCAGATAGGCCACCGCGGCCAGCAGTTCGGACTTCTCGGTGTCCCGCAGCACGACCAGCCGGCCGACCGGCACCATCATCGCCCCGCCGATCCCCTGCACCACCCGGGCCGCGGTCAGCTCGCCGAGGCCGCCGCTGAGGGTGCAGAGCGCGGAGGCCAGGGTGAAGACGCCCACCGCCGCGGTGAACACCCGCCGCGCCCCGAACCGGTCCACCGCCCAGCCGCTGGCCGGGATGCAGGCCGCGACGGTCAGCAGGTACGCGGTCATGGCCACGTTGATGTCGGCGGGCCGGACGGCGAGCGACACGGCCATCCGCGGGGCGGCGGTCGAGATGATCGTGCCGTCCAGGTTCTCCATGAAGAACGCGCCCGCGACCAGCAGGGCGACCGCCCGCCAGCCGGGTGTCCGCGCCCGCTGCCCGCCCCGCCCCTCCGCCGCCATCGCCTACGCTCGCCCCTCGCGCCGCCGGCCCGGGCCGATGCCGGCGCCGATCGCCGGATCAGCCCTCCGGGCCGGGCCTGATGCCCCCCAACCTATCCCCGGACATCAGTTCCCCCACCACCCCGTCCACGGCCCGGACCACCAGGTCGGGCCGGTCGTACGGCAGGTCGTGGCCGTAGCCGGGGACCATGTTCAGCTCCGCGGAGGGCAGCTCGGCCGCGATCGCCGCCGACTCGGCCGGCGTCGCGAACCGGTCCTCGGCGCCCACCAGGATCCGTACCGGCACCCGGCCGAGGGCGCCGATCCGGCCGGTGCAGTCGTGCCGGGCGAAGGCGTGCCAGTAGTCGGCGATGTCGCTGACCGGCGTCTCACGGAAGTCCTCGGCGCTGCGCCGGGCCAGCTCGGCGTCCGGCCCGTCGCCGAAGGCCAGCCGCCACAGCGGCAGTGTCCGCGGATGCGCCGCCGGCCCGGTCAGCAGCCGGTGCGCCGCCCGGGCCGCCCACTCCCGGTTCAGCACCGCCTCCACCAGTGCGGTCTCCAGCCGTCCCACCCGCTCCCGCAGCGCCGCCCGGCGTCCGGACTCGGCGGCCCCGGCCGAGGGCTCCGGCAGCGGCCCGCCGGCCGAGGCCGAGACCAGCACCGCCCCGGAGACCAACCCGTCCGGCCCGCCGAAGAGTTCGGGCCGCTCGGCGGCACAGGCCAGCAGCGCCATGGCGCCCAGTGAATGGCCGACCACCACCGTGCTGCCACCGGGCCGGCAGCACGCCTCGAGGACCGCCGCCAGATCCGCGCCGAAGACCGGCAGGTCGATGGGCGCGGTGCCACGGTCGGAGAAACCGTGGCCGCGCTGGTCGAAACTGACGATCCGGAGCGGCGGTCCCTCGCGCGCCGCCAGCGCCGCGATGTGCGGGCCCCAGCCGGCGGCGGTCAGCGTCCAGCCGTGGCTGAGGAGCACGGTCACCGGGGCCTCCGGATCGCCGTCCACCCGCACCGCCAGCCGCGCGCCGTCCGCCGCCGGCACCGTCATCACCTGCGGGCTCGTGCCCGGGACGGCGCCGCCCGGGCCGCCGATTCCGCCGGCGCCGCCCGCGCCTCCGCCAGTGTCGCGATCGAGTTCCGTCATCGCCCACCGCCTTCCCCAACCCGAGACGGACATACGTCCGCAACGATCAGAACACCGCGGCTGAGCGCATGAATCCCCCGACGCGCCGATTCACAGGAAACCGGGGCGCGCCGCTTCGCTTCACGGTCGATCCGTCAGTTTCGCCAACTGCTCCTGCAGCCAGTCCAGACGGGCCTGGAGCAGCACCGCCTCGGCGGCGAGCTGCGGCAGCACCTCGTCGGCGCCGCCCGCCCCGGCCAGTTCGGGCGGCAGCGGCAGATAGCCGGTCCCGGCTCCGCCGCCGAGCACCGCCTGCGCGGGCGGGGGCGCCATCCGGTCGTCGCAGGCCGCGACGAGGCCGCCGCCGGCCAGCCGGCCGTACTCGGCGAACGGCAGCGCCTGGCGCCGCCCGGCGCAGCCCGCGCAGGCGCCGACCAGGCCGCGCCAGCCGGGCACCCCGGTGCCGGCGTCCACGAAGGCCTCGGCCGGGCGGCCGCAGGGGCAGCGCCCGACCAGCACCCGGCGGACCTTCTGCTGCTGGGAGCGGATACCTCGCTGATATCTGATGTAGTCGCCGAGCACCGAGACCTGGAGGACGGCGGCGTCCCGGTACTCGGTGGCGCAGGTCAGCGCGAAGGCCTCGGCGGCGTCGTGGAGGCAGTAGAAACCGCAGCCGCAGCCGCGGACCGGCGGCCGGTGCCGCCTTCCGTACACGCAGCGCGCGTCGTCGAACGGTGCGTAGACGACTCCGGCGCCGAGGGTGAGACCGCGGAACCCGACCCGCCTGCCGTCCGCGGACAGCATCGGGAAGGCCGCCTTCCAGCCGGTCGGCGGCGTCTCCGGGTTCTCCTTCGGCAGCCGGACCCGAAAGGGCCGCAGCCGACTCACCCCGCCGCGGCGCTTACCGTCTCCGAGGGTGCGTCGGCCCGCGGGGCGGGCGCGGCCTCGGCAGCGGTGACGGTCTCCTGGGTGGTATTCTCGGATGTGTCCGGAATCTCGGTGATCTCCGCGCTCTCGGCGCGCTCGACAGCATGTCCCACGGCTATGGCCTTGCCCAGTCGCATCGCAGCAGCCCCCTCCGGGTCGGCGCGTTTGTCCCGAACCGTAGCCATGGTGACTCGCCATCACCGGAAGCGCCAGAGTGCGTGTCGGACGGCGCTCAGGTGACGGGGTGTCAGGCCGCCTGCGGGCGGCGGGCCTTGCGCAGGCCGACCAGCGCGCACAGGGTGAGCACCGCGCAGATCGCGGCGATGCCGAGGCCCTCGCGGTGGAGGCCCGACGCGGTCGCGTGGGTGCCGACCAGCAGCCCCAGCATCGCCGAGGCCAGATTCGCGCCGATGTACTGCGAGGTCCGGTAGATCCCGGACGCCGCGCCCGCCTGCCGGGCCGGCGCGGCCTGGTAGACCAGGTTCTGGTTGGCCATCGAGTTGTAGCCGTTGGGAAGGCCCAGCACCACGCAGAGGAGCACCAGCAGCCACACCGGCGTGTCCGGCGTCGGCAGCGTCAGCAGCACCCCGCCGACCGTCAGCATCCCCGCCCCGATCAGCAGCAGCGGCCGCGGCCCGCGCACCTTCTGCAGCCGGGTGGCGGTGATCGTGGAGCAGATGCCCGTCAGCGCCAGCGGCAGCATCACCATCCCGGCCACCGAGGCGTGCAGCCCGCGGGACTCCTCCAGCCACTGCGGGAGCCCGTAGAAGATCCCGTAGTACGCGGTGTAGGTGGCGACGGTGCGGACGTAGGTGAAGCTCAACTCCCGGTCGGCCAGCAGCCGCAGGTCCAGGAACGGCACCGGTGCCCGCAGCGAGCGCAGCACGGTCAGCAGGCCGAGGACCGCCGACCCGCCGAGCGCCCACCAGCGGACCGGGCCGGCCAGCGAGAGCAGCCAGTACATCAGCAGCCCCATGGTGCCCACGAAGAGGAGCATCCCGGGGAGGTCGAGCGCACCCACCGTGCCGACGCCGGACACCCGTCCGGCCACCCGCTCCTCGCGCGGCGGGTCGGCCGGCGCCCACAGCAGGATGGCGATCCCGCCGACCACGGCCAGCGGCACGTTCACCCAGAAGATCCCGGACCAGCCCAGCACCCCGACCAGCACGCCGCCCAGCGTCGGGCCGAGGGCGACCATCACCTGCGAGCAGACGGCGAGCATCGCCAGCGCGTTCTGCGACTGGGCCCGCAGGCTGTCCGCGGCCCGGCGCACCATCGCCACGCCGCACGGGTACTGCGCGGCCGTGCCGATCCCGATCACCACCCGGCACAGCACCAGCACCCCGACGCTCGGCGCGAACGGCGCGGCCAGCGAGGCGAGGGCGATCAGCACCAGCCCGGCGAGCGACACCCTCCGCGGGCCGAGGGCGTCGGCCAGCCGGCCGGCCGCCGGGGCGGCGACGGCCGTCGCCAGATAGAGCCCGGAGACCAGCCAGACCGCCGCCGAGCCGGCCCCGAAGTGCGCCTGGATCCCGACCAGGGCGACCGCGATCATCGAGGAGTTCAGCGGCTGGAGGATGGTGCCGAAGGCGATCGGCCCGACCATCCGCCTCGGCAGCTGAGGGCGCTGCGGTGGCGGAGCAACCGCTGAACGATCAGCAGCATTGCTACAGGTCTGGGTGGGCAGGCGACCGTCTCCGGTCCGGGTCTCGGCGAGGAGGTCGGCACCGGCGGCGGCCGGCGGTGTGTCACGGCGGGGGGTCACGATCGTTCCGTCCTGGGGAAGCGCGCTCGGCGCTCTTCGGGGTCTAGCTCGGTGTTCTGCGGGCCTACGGGCTCATCCGTCCGCGGCTGGGTCCTCGGCCGTTCCCGCGGCCGGGGCCGCGGCCGCGGCACGGGCCGCCGGGTCCGGCGCCTCGGCCAGCCGGTCCAGCAGGCGGCCGGCCAGCAGCAGCAGGTCGCGCTCGACGTCGGTGAGGTTCGCGGCCATCGTCCGGGCCAGCCAGGCGTCCCGGCGCTCGCGGTCCTGGAGGATCAACTCGCGTCCGCGCCGGGTGATGTGCAGCAGCGTCTGCCGGCCGTCGGCCGGGTCCGGGCTGCGCTCGACCAGGCCGAGGTCGACCAGCCGGCCGACCGTCCTGGTCATCGACTGCGGGGTGACCCGTTCGAAGCCGGCCAGCTCGCTGGTGGTGACGGCGCCGTCGCGCTCCAGGCGGCCGAGCACGGAGAGCATGCCGAGGCTCAGCTCGCCCCGCTCCCGCTCCCCGCGCAGCCGGCGGGCCAGCCGCATCACGCTGTTCCGCAGCTCGGCGGCGTCCGGGTCGACCCGCCGGGCGGGCGCCTCGGGGGCCGGGGGCCGGCGGCGGGACAGGGGGCTGGTGGGGGTCTCCGCAGCGGACATGTCTTCAGCATAGCTGAGCACTCCGACGAGGCCGGGGCGGGACCCGGCCCCCGCCCGGCGTCCCGCCCCGGCCTGTCGCGGCCTGTCCCGCCGCGCCCCAGCGCCGCAGGGCGGGCCTCCGCCCGTCAGTTCGCCGGCACCGCCGACCGCTCGGCGCCGGTCTTCTCGCCGGCCGTCTCGGCCGGCACCGGCCGCCGCCGCACCAGCAGCTGGACGGCCGCGGCCACCACCAGGTTGGCGCCCAGGCCGACGATCCCGGCGTTGACGTTGCCCACGTCCACCTTCCAGAAGGTGAGCCAGACCACCACGGCCACGCCGGCCACGATCCCGGCGATCACCGAGGCCTTGTGCAGCAGCGGCCGCTCCCGCAGTCCGGCGACCAGGCCGGGCGCGACCTGGACGATCCCGCTGTAGGTGAGGAGCAGCAGATTGGCCAGCGCGCCCGGCCGCACCAGCTGGAGCACCAGCGCGAGCCCGAGCACCACCAGCACCGTGACATGGTTCACCAGCATCTGCGCCCGCGGCCGCCGGATCCGGACGATGTTCCGCGCCACCGCGGTCGACATCCCGAGGGACATCACCGCGGCCGGCACCATCGCCGCCGCCGAGCCGCCCACCGCGATCACGCCGACCAGCCACTGCGGCAGCGCCTTCCCGGTGAGGGTGAGCAGCGCCGCGTTCCCGTCCGTGCCCTTGGCCAGCACCAGGATCGCGACGAAGCCGACGACCAGCGGCATGATCAGGGCGATCTGGTAGAGCGGGCCGAAGACCCAGTTGCGGCGCAGCCCACGCTCGTCGCCCGCGCTCAGCAGCCCCGGCCAGACGAACGGGAAGCAGAGGAAGCCGGCGCCGATGGTGCTGGACAGCATGCTGCTGAACCACCAGGCCCGGTCGTGGTCGCCGGCCTGGAGGCTGAGCATCTCCGGGTGGCGGGCGGCGATCTCGTGGAAGGCGTGGCCGATGCCGCCGGTGAAGTGCAGCGGCAGGGCGACGGCCACCACGACCACCGCGACCAGCATGATCGCGTCCTTGAAGTACGAGGTGGTGGCGGCCCCGCGGATGCCGGCCCAGAGGACGAAGGCGGCGGTGAGGACGGTGCCGATCACCATCCCCCAGGTGCCGGAGGTCCCGTTGTGGGTGACCAGCAGGACGATCTCGCCCAGCCCGGTGATCTGCAGCTGGAGGTACGGCAGCATGAAGACCACGCCGACCACGGCCACCAGGGTGCTGAGCCCCTTGGAGTCGTAGCGCTGCTCGAAGTAGTCGCCCTGGGTCACGTACCGGTGCCGGCGGCCGAGCCGCCAGACCCGCGGGCCGATGAAGTAGAGGGCGATGGTGCCCAGCGGGATGTAGGGGATGGCGTAGGTCGCGGCGACGCCGTTGGTGAAGGCGAGGCCTGCCATGCCGAGGAAGGTGAAGGTGGTGAAGGTCTCCCCGGCCTGGAGGAACCACATCGTCAGCGAGCCGAACCTGCGCCCGCCCGTCGCCCAGCCGGAGAGGTCCCCGTCCGGCTTGCGCCGGCCCAGGAAGCCGATGGCGGCGATCACCACCATGCCGACCAGCGTCACCGTCAGGACTGTGCTCATGCGCCGGCCTCCTCGGCTCCGTTCGGTCCGGCCGGGCCGCCCAGGCCGCCAGGCCCGCTCCGGCCGCCCCGGCCGGCGTCCGGCTCGGCGCGCTCGGCGTCCAGATGCCGGGTGCGCCCCCACTCGACCGCGGCCAGCGCCGGGACGATCAGGAACACCCAGATCGACGGCCACACCATCATCGACGGCAACCCCAGCCACAGCTTCGCCGTATCGACGAACGGCAGCCACGGGGTCGCCAGCAGTGCCACCGCCGGTATCGCCGGCAGCAGCAGAAGGGCGTCCCGGCCCCTGCTCCGCTCAGCCATCTGCGCACACCTCCTCGGTCTCTCTCTGATCGGCCGTCAGCCCCAGTCTGCGGACGGCGAGTTCGGCCAGCAGTGCGGCGCCGTCCGCCAGCACCGCGTCGTCGAAGACGGCGTACGGCGAGTGGTTGTCGGCCGTCCGCTCCGGGTCGGCGCCCTCGGGGACGGCGCCGAGCATGGCGAAACTGCCGGGCACCGCCGCCAGCACCCGGGAGAAGTCCTCGGAGGCGGACACCGGGTGCGGCAGGTCGACATACCGCTCCTCGCCCAGTACCTCGCGCGCGGTGTCGGCGAGGAACGCGGCCTGTGCGCCGTCGTTGACGGTGACCGGGTACTCGGCGTGGTAGTCGATGTCGGCCTCCACCCCGTGGGCGGAGGCGATCCCGCGCAGCAGCGCGACCGCGCCGTCCTTCATCCGTGCCCGGGCCGCCGCCGAGTAGCTGCGGACGGTGCACTCCAGCACGGCGGTGTCCGGGATGATGTTGCGCCGGGTGCCGGCCCGCAGCACCCCCACGCTGAGGACCACCGGGTCGAAGATGTCGTGCTGCCGGGTCACCAGCGTCTGCAGCGCGGTGACCATCTCGGCGGCGACCGGCACCGGATCCTTGGCCCGGTGCGGCTTCGAGCCGTGGCCGCCGCTGCCGCGCACCGTGACGGTCAGCGCGTCCGAGGCGGAGAGGATCGGCCCGGGACGGCAGCCGACCACCCCGCGGGGCAGCCCCGCCGCGGTGACATGCAGCCCGTAGCCGGCCGCGACCCGCGGACCGGCGGCGTCCAGCACCCCCTCGTCGATCATGCGCCCGGCGCCGTCCCAACCCTCCTCGCCCGGCTGGAACATGAGGACCACGTCGCCCGGCAGGCTCTCCCGCCGGGCGGAGAGCAGCCGGGCGGCGCCGACCAGCATGGCGGTGTGGAGGTCGTGGCCGCAGGCGTGCATCGTGTCTCCGGTGCCGGAGGCGTACGCGGCGCCGGTGGCCTCGGTGACCGGCAGCGCGTCCATGTCGCCGCGCAGCAGCACGGCGAGCGGCTCGGCCACCGGGGCCCCCGCGCCCGCGTTCCGGGCGCCGCCCCGGAGGACGGCGGTGACCGAGCTCAGCCCCTGCCCGGTGGTGATGTCCAGCGGCAGGCCGTCCAGCGCGGCCAGCACCCGGTCCTGGGTGCGCGGTAGTTCGAGCCCGACTTCCGGATGTCGGTGCAGCTCATGGCGGAGCTGGACCAGTTCCGGCGCCAGTGCGCCGGCGTCTTCGCGGATGGTCATGCGCAGGCAGCATGCTGCAGGTTGGACCTCCGCACAAGAGCGCGGAACCCTCGAATCCATTTGGAAACGAACAAATCACCGGCGGGCAACGCGCGGCCTGCCGCCGATCCCCTCCTTCAGTCCAACTCCACCTCGAAGTCCCAGGTGACCACGGTGAGTCGGGCCCTGGTCCAGGTGAGGGTGGTGTGACCGGAGTCGAAGGTTCCGGCGAGGGTGACGGCGGCACCGCAGGACGGGCCGACGGTGTGCACCGGCACCCTCCTGCCGAGCTCGTCGTGGAAGGCGAACTCCCCCGCGCAGACCCGGAGTCCGGGCCCGGTGGTGCGCACGGTGACCCGGCCGGCCCGGCGGTCCATGCTGCTCCCGGCGGCGAACTCGGGCCCCAGCGCGGTGATGGTGCCGCCCAGCGCGCCCAGTACGACGTGCACCCGGACGCCCATCGCCACCAGTTGGGCGCGGCCCGGCGAGGCGGTGGGCTGGAGCGGGGTGGCCGGCGCGGTCGGGATCGGCACCCGGCCCAGCTCGCGCTCGGTACGGGCGGCACCCGCGGCCCCCGCGGCACCGGCCGGGGAGCGGGGTGCCCCCGCCGGGCCGGGGGCGCTGGCGGAGCATCCGGTGGCGAGGAGCGCCAGCCCGGCCAGCGCGGCCAGCCCGGCGGCGGCCAGCGCGCGGGGCCGCGAGCGGGCCCGCGGCCGGACTCGCGACCGGGCCCCCGCCCGGGCCCTCGGCTGCGGCCGGGCGCGGGCGGGTATCGGGCCTCGGCTCACCGCGCCGAGCCCTTCCGCAGGCTCTCGGTCGCCGCCTGCGGCCCGGTGAACGCCGGCCGTACGACGGCCGGTTGGTCCTGCGGCAGGGTCTGGACCGCGCGGTACACGCCTCGGCTGCCCATCGCCGCCGGCGGCATCGCACGGCCGCCCGGGTTGTTGTAGACGTCCGGCCCGAACGGGCGCAGCCCGTCCATCCCGGCGTAGCCGAGGTGCCCCCGTCCGTCCGTGCCGCCGCTGGTGATCCCGTACAGGTCCTCCATCGAGCGCAGCCAGGAGTAGTGGTTGTACGGCTGGTCGCTGATGGTGCCGGGCTTGATGAAGCGGGAGATCAGCAGCGATCCGGTGATCCCGCCGCCGGGGGTGGTGTCCTGGCCGAAGGCCTGGTCGCCGGGTTGCGGGGTGTTCGGCCCGGGGAGCTCGTTGCAGCAGGCGACGATCGACTGCGAGGTGTCCGTCGGCACGTTCAGCGCCGGGTCGGAGTTGCCGGTGTAGTCCGCGATCGAGTTGCCGTAGAGCTTGTACGGCGGGAACGCCTCGTCGAAGGTGATGTCGATCATCCCGTCGTCCTGGAACGCGGGCGAGGCCATGATCTCCGGGACGACCTTCTGCAGGAACAGGTCGGCGGCGTAGAGGCCGCCCTGGTGGTCGTTCGGGTCGCCGGAGAGGTTGTCGCCCTTGCAGGTCGCGTCGTGGGCGTCCGAGCAGTTGTCCGGGGTGATCCAGGAGAAGGCGGGCGTGGTCGCCTCGCTCCTCAGGTCCTGCGCGAGGCCGCTGACCGCCGGGTGGCCGGCGGTCGCCGGGAGGCCGTCCAGCGGGGCCACGTCGGCGCAGTCCCGCGGGTTGTCGGTGACGGCGTGGAACCAGGCCGCCGGGTTGTGCTTGGGGACGTACTGGTCGGTGGCGGTCGCCGAACCGGGGTCGGGGACGCCGGAGCCGGAGGGGTCGCCGGGGATCCCGCAGTGGTACGGGTCCTCCCGGCCGGCGTCCTTGCCCATGTCCTGCTCGTACTCCTTCCAGCTGAGGCGCTTGGCGTCCAGCTGGTTGTAGAGCGTCTTGACGTAGGACGGGTAGACGCAGCCGGAGCTCGCGTTGACCTGGCCGTCCTCGGCGGGGGTGCCCGGCTTGGTGTCCACGTATGTCGGGCAGTCCTGCTGGGTGTCCGGGGTCGGCGCCTGGCCCGCTATCAGGGAGAGGTAGTTGTCCTCGCTGTAGTGGCCGGTGCCGTAGTACTGGCGCAGCAGCTCGCCGTAGCGCGGGAGGGTCTTCCACAGATAGCTGTTCTGGTTGAGACCGGTGAAGGCGGCCTCGTACGACTTGTTCTCCAGGATGATCAGCCAGACGTGCTTGATCCTCGGCGGATGGAACGCGGGCTGCGCCGCGGGCGCCTCCGCGCTGGCCGGCGCGCTGCCGGCCGTCGCGCCGAGCGCGGACGCCAGGAGGGCGGCGGTGCCGAGGGCGCCGGCCCAGGCGTACCTCCTCCTGGTCTTCCGGGTCATCTGTGTCATGAGCACATGGTGGTACGGAAGCTGACGATGCGACAGATGGCGCACAGGTGTCGCCGATCCGACGCCCAGGTGTCCTGCGGGTGTCCGCGCACCCGGCGCGCCGGCGCGGGGGAAAACCGCTTGCGCCGCTGCTTAGGCTCACAGCCATGACGACCACCTCCGAACTCCTCGCCGCCTACGACGCCCAGCTGCGCGGCGGTCCCGATCCGCTGCCGGCCGGCGTCCGCGAGGAGCGGGACGGGCCGCTGCTGCGGGTCACCGGGCTCTTCCGCGGCTTCCTCACCGCGCCGGCCGACCTCGGCGGGGTGCGGGGCGCGGAGCTGGACGCGCTGATCGCCCGGCAGTGCGCGTACTTCACCGAGCGCGGCGAGAGCGCCGAGTGGAAGATCCGCGGCCACGACCAGCCGGCCGACCTGCCGGAGCGGCTGCGCGCGGCGGGCTTCGTGCCGGAGGAGCCGGAGACGGTGCTGGTCGCCGAGACGGCCGAGCAGGCGGCGCGGGACGTGCCGGAGCCGGCGGGGGTGACGATCCGTCAGGTCACCGACCGGGAGGGGACGGAGCGGGTCGCGGCGATGGAGAGCGAGGTCTGGGGCATGGACATGTCCTGGATGGCCGACGACCTCTACGGCCGCCTGACCGCGGGGCCCGACCTCTTCACCGTCCTCGCCGCGGAGGACGACGCGACGGGGCGGACGGTGTCCGCGGCGTGGCTGGCCGTGAAGCCGAAGACGGACTTCGCCGGGCTCTGGGGCGGCTCGACGCTGGCCGCGTGGCGCGGGCGCGGCATCTACCGCGCGCTGGTCGCTCACCGGGCGCGCCGCTGCCCCACCCGCTACCTGCAGGTGGACGCCTCGGCCGACAGCGCCCCTATCCTCACCCGCTTGGGCTTCCAGCCGATCACTACGACCACTCCGTACGTCTTCACTCCGGGGAGCTAGCGGCTCGCGGGGGCGGGGGGCGCGGGCGCGGCTGCGGCGGCGAAGCGGGTGCAACGCAAGGGCGGTTGCCGAGTGCGGCGCCGTGGTGAGCTGACCGCGCAGTTCCCCGCGCCCCTTGAGCGCGGCTGCGCCGCTGCGGCGGCTAAGCGGGTGCAACCCGAGGGTTCGTCGCCGAGTGCGGCGCCGTGGTGGGTTGGCCGCGCAGTTCCCCGCGCCCCTCAGGCGCGGCTGCGCCGCTGCGGCGGCTAAGCGGGTGCGACCCGAGGGTTCGTCGCCGAGTGCGGCATCGTCGTGGGTTGGCCGCGCAGTTCCCCGCGCCCCTTGAGCGCGCGGCGGCGCCGCTGCGGCGGCGACGCGGGTGCAAGCCGAGGGTTCGTCGCCGCGTGCGGCATCGCCGTGGGCGGCCGCGCAGTTTCCCGCGCCTCTGGAGCGTGCGGCTACGCTGCGGCGATCAAGTGGGAGTTGGGGGATTGCTCCGGGTGGGGAGGGGGCGGTGTGTCGGTTGTCGGTGGTGGCGGGGGGGACTGCGGGGCGTCGGCCACCTGGGACTGCAACTCGCGTAGCAATCCTGCGAGTTGGCGGGTCAGTGGGTCGTTGTACTGCGGCTGCGCCGTCATGAAGCCCCCCGTTGAGAAACCGTGCTGAATTGCCGCGAGCCGGACCCAGCTCCCGCTGATCGGTCGGCTCGCGAGACAGCAAGGATAACCCGCACACCCATGCGACCGCGGGAGACACTCGCACAGCCGTCCATTTCCGCTTGCGCGGCTCGCGGAATAGCGGGCCTACTTACCCGTCGAGACCCAGTCCAGCTCCCCGGATTCGCGCAACGGTCGCTTAAGGATCTTGCCGCCCGGATTCCGCGGCAGCGGTTCCTCCCGAATCGCCACATACTCCGGCAGCTTGAAGTCCGCGATCAGCCCGCGCAGATGCGCCAGCACCGCCGGGACGTCAACTTCCGCCCCCGGCAGGGGAACCAGCACCGCGCCGACCTTCTCCCCCATCACCTCGTCCGGCACCCCCACGACCGCCGCCTCCTGCACCCCCGGCGCACCGGCCAGCGCGTTCTCCACCTCCACGCAGTAGACGTTCTCGCCACCCCGGTTGATCATGTCCTTCGCCCGGTCCACGATCCGCACCAGTCCCCGCTCGTCCACCCGCGCCAGGTCCCCCGTACGCAGCCAGCCGCCCGGCAGGAACGCCGCCTCCGTGGCCTCCGGCTTGTTCCAGTAGCCGGCCACCACATTGGGTCCGCGTACCAGCAACTCCCCCACCCCGTCCGGCCCCGCGTCCACCACCCGCAGCTCGCACACCGGCGCCGCGAAGCCCACCGAGTCGGCGTGGTCGGCGAATTCATGGGGGAGGAAGGTGGCGACACTGGAGGTCTCGGTCAATCCGAATCCGTTGCCCACCCGGGCGGCCGGAAAGGCCTTCCGTATCCGTCCCACGAGTTCCGGCGCGATCGGCGCCCCGCCGTAACTGATCTTCGTGACCGAGGAGACGTCCGTCCGCGCGAACTCCGGCCGGTTCAGCGCCAGCCAGTAGATCGCCGGAACGGAGGTGACCAGATTGATCCGTTCCTCCTCGATCGCCCGGAGAAACGCCTTCACCTCGAACCGCGGCATGATCACGGTGGTGCCGCCGATGTGCGCGAGAAAGAGCAACTGGCTGTTGCAGCCGGTGACATGGAACAGCGGCACGGAGACCAGCGTCCGCAGCCCCGGCTGCCGGCTCTCCCCGGCTCCGCCGCCGTAGTCCATCACCCGGCGGCAGGTCTCGCAGTTGGAGAGGAAGTTCTCGTGGGTGGTCACCGCGCCCTTGGGAAAGCCGGTGGTGCCGCTGGTGTAGAAGATCGCCGCCGGATCGGCGGGGCCCAGCCCCTCCTCCCGGTACGGCGGCCCGTCCGGCAGCGCGACGCCCCCGGCGCCTTCCGCGCCCCTCGCGCCCTCCGCCACGACGTACGCCGCCCCGCTGTCCTCCACCACGTAGCGCGCCTCGTCCTCGCTGAAGCGCATGTTCACCGGGACCGCGAGCGCGCCGGCGAGCTGCACGCCCCAGAAGGCCAGCACCCACGGGATGCCGTTGCCCAGCCGGATCGCCACCCGGTCGCCGCGCCGGATCCCCTCCGCCCGCAGCCCGCCGGCGACCCGCTGCGCCCGGTCCCAGAGCTGACGGTAGGTCAGCGCCACCCGCTCACCGCCCACTTCGGGGTCCGGGTCGGGCAGTTCGACCACCGCCTCCTGATCCGGCCGTTCCGCCACCTGCGCGGCCAGCATCGCGACCAGGCTCTCCGGCAGTCCGCTGTAGTGCAGCACCTCGTCGTCACCCCGTCGCACGCCGCTGGTGTCGAAGATCGACGTACTCCCCGCTCCGCCCGCTCCGCCCGCGCCGCCGCTCATGCGCCCTCACCGCCGAAGTACCGCCGGGGGTTGTCCACCATCATCGTCCGGATGGCGTCCTCGCCGAGCCCGCGCTCGCGCAGCGCCGGCAGCACGTCGTCGCTGATGTGGTTGAAGTGCCAGTTGGGCGCGAACCGCTGGAGCGCCTCCGCGCGCTCCTCCGGCCGGCCGAAGTAGTCGATGAAGCAGGCGGCGTCGTGCGACAGCACCATGCGGTCGGCGTAGCCCCGCTCGGCGAGGGCGAGGATGGTACTGATCCGGTCCTCGGTGCCGTTGTAGCCGTCCAGGCCGAACCGGTCCATGCCCAGCAGCACGCCCCGGTCGGCGAGTTCGGTGAGGTACCCCAGGTCGTTGCTGTCCCCCGCGTGGCCGATCACCACCTTGGTCAGGTCGACGCCCTCCTTGGCGAAGAAGTCCGCGGCCAGCCGGCCCGTCTCGCGGCGGGCGTTGGTGTGGACGGTGATCGGCGCTCCGGTCTCCCGGTGGGCGTGGGCCACCGCGCGGGCGATCCGCTCCACCCCCGGGACCAGGCCGTCCGCCTCCACCACGCACTTGAGGAAGGCGGCGCGGACGCCGGTGTCGCCGATCCCCCGGGTGAGGTCCCGGACGAAGTCCTCGGCCATCGGGTCGACGTCGCTGTCGATCAGCAGCCCGGGGCCGCGGTTGGCGTACTGGTGCGGGAGTTCGTGGAAGCTGTAGAGCCCGGTGGCGGCGATGACGTTCAGCCCGTCCACCTGCTCGGCGACGCGCCGCACCCGCGGGATGTAGCGGCCGAGCCCCCACACCGTGGGGTCCACGAGGGTGCGGATCCCCCTGTCCCGCACGGCCTTCAGCTGCCGTACGGCGTCCGCGACGCGCTCCTCCTCGTCCCACCAGTCGCCGGCGCCGTAGTTCTGCACATGCTCGGTGGAGAGCACGAAGACGTGCTCATGCATCAGCGTCGGCCCCAACTCGGCGGTGTCGACCGGGCCTCGAACGGTCTCCACAGTGCTCATCGGCTCTCGACTCCCCTGCGCGCGCCATGGTGCGTCCGGGATGATCACGTCCAGCGCTTCGAGTCTGATTCCGCCGCCGACAGGGGGTCAATACTCCTGCAGCCACCCGCCGGGCGCCCGGGCGTGCCCAACGAGCAATGCGAGCAACGCGACAAGGGGCACGGGAAACCGCGCGACCGGCCCGCCACGACCCGGTCAGTCCACCCGGCGGAACGCCAGCGACACGTTGTGGCCGCCGAAGCCGAAGGAGTTGGCCAGTGCCGCGCCGAAGCCCCGCTCCCGAGCCGCGCCGGTGACCAGATCCAGCTTCACCGCCGGATCGACCTCGCGCAGGTTCAGGATCGCCGGCGCCACCCCGTCCCGCAGCCCGTACACCGTCGCCAGCGCCGTCAACGCGCCGGAGGCGCCCAGCAGATGGCCGGTGTTGGACTTGATCGCACTCACCGCGGGATGCAGCCCGACCGCCTCCGCGATGGCGTCCGCCTCCTCCACGTCGCCCTGCGGAGTCGCCGTCGCGTGGGCGTGCACCAGCCCGATGTCCTCCGGCCGCAGCCCCCCGTCCTCCATCGCCATCCGCATCGCCCGGGCCTGCCCGTCCACGTCGGAAGCGGTGATGTGGACGGCGTTGGAGGTGATCCCCGAGCCGGCCAGCTCCGCGTACGCCCGCGCGCCGCGCTCCCGCGCCCTGTCGCCGCGCTCCAGCACCAGGGCCACCGCGCCCTCGCCCAGCACGAAGCCGTCCCGCCCGGCGTCGAACGGCCGGGACGCGCCCGCCGGGTCGTCGTTCCGCTTGGAGAGCGCGGTGAGCTGCGCGAACGCCGCGATCGGCAGCGGCTGCACGGACGCCTCGGTGCCGCCGGCGACGACGACGTCCGCCCGCCCCAGCCGGATCAGGTCGTGGGCCAGCGCCAGCGCCTCGGCCCCCGAGGAGCAGGCGCTCACCGTGGTCCGCGCCCCGCCCTTCGCGCCGAGGTCGATGGAGACCCAGGCGGCCGGGCCGTTGGCCATCATCATGGTGACTGTGTGCGGGGAGACCCGGCGCGGACCGCGCTCCTCCAGCACGTCGTCCTGGCCGAGCAGCGAGGTGACGCCGCCGGTCCCGGTGCCGATGACCACCGCCAGCCGCTCGGGCGCGACCTCCGGCCGCCCCGCGTCCTGCCAGGCCTCGCGGGCCGAGATCAGGGCGATCTGCTCGCTGCGGTCGAGGCGCCGGGCCTCCACCCGCTCCAGCACCTCGGTGGGCTCCTGGCGCAGCCGGGCGGCGATCCGCACGGGCAGCTGCTCGGCCCAGTCCTCCTCCAGCGCGACCACCCCGGACTCGCCGGTCAGCAGCCCCTGCCAGGTCGACGGCGCGTCGGCACCGAGGGGGGTGGTGGCGCCCACCCCGGTGACGACGACATCGCAGTCCTGGATGCCCCGACCGATCTGGCGCTGTGTGCTCTCCACGATGGCTCGTCCCCTTCGAATCAGCCGTACTGCCGCAGCTTTCACTGCCAGGCCCACTCTGCCAGCGGGATCGCCCGCTTCAGGACAACCGCTCCGATCGATTCATCCACCGAGTTTTGTTGGATAGTCACAACGCGTCCCGCTATTCGGATGGCCGGGGCGCAGCCGGACTAGCCCCGCCGGGGCGTCCCCAGCGGCACGTCCACCCGTACCGTGCCGATCCGCTCGGCGGCCGCGGCGCCGCCGGTGGCCTCGGCCAGCCAGGCTTCGAAGGCGGCCGTCTCCGGCTCCGGGACGCCGACCTCGAAGCGCGCCCCGGACGCCCCGTAGGAGACGTCCCGGACCTCCCGGCCGACCGCCCGCAGCTCGTTCTCCAGCCGCCCCGCCCTGGTGTGGTCGACCTCCACCGCGAGGAGCGCGACCGGCCGCCGCTCGACCACCCCCACCGCGTCCAGCGCCTCGGAGACCGCCCCGCCGTACGCCCGCACCAGGCCGCCGGCGCCGAGCAGCACCCCGCCGAAGTAGCGGGTGACCACCGCGACCGTGTCGGTGAGGCCGCGCCGGCGCAGCACCTCCAGCATCGGCGCGCCCGCCGTCCCGGCCGGCTCGCCGTCGTCGTTGGACCGCTCCCTCGGCGGCGCCTCGCCCACCACGAAGGCGGTGCAGTTGTGCCGGGCGTCCCAGAACTCCTTGCGCACCCGGGCGATGAACTCCTGGGCCGCGGCCTCGTCGGCGACCCGCGCCAGCGAGCAGATGAAGCGCGAGCGCTTCACCTCGGTCTCGTGCCGTCCGGGCCCGGCGACGGTCAGCACCGGCGGTTGCTCCTGCTCCATGCCCACGACCCTATGCGCAGCCTGCCGCCGCGGCCTCCGGCCCCTCCGGGCCCCTCTCCGGCCCCTCTCGGCGGAGTGCGGGCGCCGGGCGGGGGCAGACGAGCGGAGAGCGGCAAGCAGACGCGACGACGAAGGAGGAGCCATGGTGCTGGGACGCCCCCATCACCTGATCCGCAGCGACGTGGAGGACGTGCGGTTCCGCCCGCTGGACCGGTGGCAGGCGGACGACCACCGCGACGCCCTGGCGGACCTCTTCGTGGAGTGCTGCCCGCGTACCCCGGGGCAGGAGTTCGCCCACCGCGAGGAGTTCATCGACCGGCTGACCGCGGACGTCCGCCGGGAGGGCTTCGCGATGCAGGTCGCCGAGACCGCGAACCTGGGCCAGCCGGCCCGCCTGGTCGGCTGCGTCTACGGCTATCCGCTGGGCCGGGACGGCTCCTGGTGGCCGCCGATGGACGACGGCCTGCCGCCGGAGGTGGAGCAACTCACCGCGGCAGGGCAGGTGTTCGGCATCGTGCAGTTCCTGGTGCACCCCCGGTTCCAGCGGCACGGGGTGGCCGAGCACCTCCACGACCAACTCCTCACCGGCACCCGTCGGGGTGCGATGGCGGCGATCGTGGTCGACGAGGCGGACCGCCCGCTGCTGGACGCCTGCCGCGCCTGGGGCTGGCAGGACATCGGCCGCACCCCCGCCCCCGGCGAGACCGGCGAGGCGGCGGCGGGAGAGGTGGCAGGCGCCGGCGCGGTGGCGGCGGACGCCGAGGAGCGCACCGGCCGCGCCCTGGTCCGGCCCGTGGAACAGACCCCGGGCCGGCCCGCCTCCCCCCTCCCCACCAGCCGGATCAACCACGAGCCCGCCCGCTGACGAGCCGCCCCGGGCGAGACGGGCGCCCCCCGCCCGGCGGGACGGGGGGCGCGCCGGACGGGGACGGGCCGGACGGGGACGGGCCGGACGGGCGCGCCGGGCGCGCCGGGCGAGGCACGCCGGCCACCGCCGGGCGGGCACTCCGCTCGTGCCGTGCCGGGTTCAGGAAGCCGCCCCCGCGCGGGCCAGTGCCTCCCGCAGGCCGGCCGGGGTGGTTCCCGACCAGGCGGCGTAGCCGTCCGGGCGGACCAGGAGGCCGGCGGGCAGGCTGCCCGCCGGGGCGGTGACGCGGAGGAGGTCGCCGGGCTTCCCGGCCGCCGCCGCGATCGACGGGTCCGCCGTCACCAGGACGAAGCGGCCGCCGCGCAGCGCCTCGTAGAGGCGCGGCCGGTCCCCGCTCAGCCGCAGGTCCGGGATCCGCCGCCCGACCAGGGACTTGCGGTCGGCGGAGCCGCCGTAGGCGAAGGACACGCCGCTGACCCGCAGCGCCCCGCGCCGGGTCGGCAGCACACCGCCGACGGTGCGCAGCAGCCCGCCGACCGCCAGCCGCCGGCCGGCGCCCAGCACCCCGCCGTGCGACACCCCGAGCGCCAGCCGGACGATCGCTCCCGAGGTGCGCAGCACCGCCTTGCCGACCGGCCACCGCTCCTTCTGGTACGAGTCGAGGAGTTCCTCCGCCGCCTCCCCGCGGACCCGTCCGCTCAGCACGGCCGCCAGCTTCCAGCCGAGGTTGGCGGCGTCCTGCAGCCCGGTGTTCATCCCCATCCCGCCCGCCGGGGAGTGGACGTGGGCGGCGTCGCCCGCCAGCAGGACCCGGCCCGCCCGGTACTGCGGGGCCTGCCGCTCGTCGGAGTGGAAGCGGCCGGTCCAGCGCGCGTCGGCCATCCCGAAGTCGGTGCCGAGCACCGACCGCATGATCTGGCGGAGCTCCTCGGGGTCGGCCGGTTCGTCCTCGGAGACCTGCCGGGCCGGATCGGAGTTCCAGGCGATCACCCGGTGGTAGCCGTCGCCGAACGGCACGGTGAAGGCCAGCCCGTGCCGGTTGGCGTTGACGGTGAGCACCTCCTTCGGCGCGTCCGCGAACCGCACGTCGCCGAGGATCACCGACTTCAGGACCGTGTCGCCGGGGAACGGCATCCCGATCAGCCGCCGTACGGTGCTCCGCACCCCGTCGGTGCCGACGACGTACGCCGCGCGGTAGGTCTCCGCCGATCCGCCGCCCTCGCCCCCGCCCGCGGTCTCCAGGGTCACCCCGTCCGCGTCCTGACGGAGCGTCACCACCTCGGCACCGCGGACGATCCGGGCCCCCGCCGCCAGCGCCCGCCGCTCGAGCAGCCGCTCCACCTGGTACTGCGGGGTGATCAGCACGAACGGGAAGCGGGTCGGCAGCTTCTCCATCGACACCCGCAGGGCGCCCAGCAGTTGGAGGTCGCGCACCTGGCGGCCGGTGGCGATCAGCTCGTCGGCGAGCCCGCGGGCGTCCAGCTCCTCCATGGTGCGGGCGTGCACCGCGAAGGCCCGGGTGAGGTTGTCGTCCGAGGCCGGGCGGCGCTCCAGCAGGACGACCTCCACGCCCGCCTCGGCGAGGTCCCCGGCGAGGAGCAGCCCGGTGGGCCCGGCTCCGACGATGACTGTCCGCGTGTCCGTGCTGCTCATGACGCGACCCCCTGATGTGGTCCGCTGCGATGGTCAACGGGTGTTGACTTCACGGTAGTCCGCCGCTCGCGGTCAAGTCAACGACCGTTGGCCTACAATCGTTGACATGCCGCCCGCCGACCCCCGCCCCGCGCACCGGCCCACCGAGCCCGGGAGGTCCGCCGAGCCCCGGGAACCCGCCGAGCCCCGGGAACCCGCCGAGCCCCGGGAACCCGCCGAACCCGGGAAACCCGCCGGGTCCCGGGAGCCCGCCGAGCCCCGGAAGCCCGCCAGGACCGCCCGCCGCTCGGACGCCACCCGGGCTGCGATCCTCGCCGCGGCCCGGGTCCGCTTCGGTGCCGACGGCTACGAGCGGGCCACCATCCGCTCCATCGCCGCGGACGCCGGGATCGACCCGGCGATGGTGATCCGGTACTACGGCAGCAAGGCCGGCCTCTTCGGCGCCGCCGTCGCCCTCGACCTGCGCCTGCCCGACCCGGCCGCGATCCAGGAGGAGAGCGCCGGCCACGTCCTCGCGGCGCACTTCCTCGGCCTGTGGGAGGGCGAGAGCGGCGAGGCGCTGGCCGCCCTGCTGCGCGCGGCGGCCACCAACGAGGAGGTCGCGGAGCAGGCCCGGCGGATCGTCAGCGGCCAACTCACCCCATGGATCTCGCAGTTGGTCGCGGACCCGGCGGAGGCACCGGCGCGCACCACCCTGATCGCCTCCCAGCTGCTGGGCCTCGCGCTGACCAGGCTGCTGATCCGGATGCCCCCGATGGTCGCCCTCAGCCGGGCCCAACTCGTCGGCTGGGCGGGACCGGTGATCCAGCGTTACCTGCGGGCCCCCGTTCCGGACCCGGTCACCCACCCCGGCGGACCGACGGCCCCGCCCTCCCCCCTCTGACGTAGCCGCACCACACACCCTCCCCCGGCCGCTGCCCCGCGCCCCGGGCATCGGTCAACCTGTGGCGAGGGCCGGCACGCCGGGCAGCGCCCCCGGGGGCCGGCGAGGCGCAGCAGGCAGCAGGGGGAGGCTCGTCGATGATCGTCGACACCCAGGCGGGGCCGCACACACTGGTCCCCGGCCGCACCCACTCCGTCGGCCGCGACCCCGCGTCCGACATCGTGCTCAGCGACTCGCGCGTCTCCTGGCAGCACGCGCGGATCGAACCCGATCCGGCCGGCGGCCCGGGCGCCGACGCCTGGGTCCTCACCGATCTGTCCAGCACCAACGGCACCTTCGTCGCCCGCCGCCCGGTGCACCGCGTCCCCGTGCCGCCAGGGTCGGTGGTCCGGCTCGGCTCCGGCGTCGACGGCCCGCGCCTCCGCTTCCGTACCGGGGCCGCGGCGGGCGCCGAGGCCCCGGCGGGCGCCGGTTCGCCGCCCACCGTCGCCGTCGGACCCCCCGGGCCCGACCACGACCTGGACCACGACCTCGACGCCGCGTCGGAGCCCGGCCTGCCGGCCCCCGACCTGGTCGGCGCCCGCGGCCCCAGCATGGTCCTGGACCTCGGCCAGGCCGCCCCCGTGCTGCGGATCGGCCGCGCCCCGGACAACGACCTGGTGGTCGCCGACCTGATCGCCTCCCGCCACCACGCCGAGCTCCGCCGCACCCCCGAGGGCGGCTACGAGATCGCCGACCTGGACAGCCACAACGGCACCTACGTCAACGGCGCCCGGATCCAGCGCAGGACCCCGATCGGCCCGGCCGACACGGTCGGCATCGCCCACTCCTCCTTCCGCCTGGTCGGCGACCGCCTGGAGGAGTTCGTCGACACCGGCGAGGTCACCTTCACCGCCCGGGCCCTCACCGTCCGGGTCGGCAAGGGTGAGCGGCAGAAGGTGCTGCTGGACCGGGTGAGCCTGGCCATGCCCGAGAAGTCGCTGGTCGCCGTGGTCGGCCCGTCCGGCTCCGGGAAGTCCACCCTGCTCCGCGCCCTCACCGGCTACCGCCCCGCCGACTCCGGCGAGGTCCGCTACGACGGCCGCGACCTGTACGCCGACTACGCCGAGCTCCGCCAGCGGATCGGGCTCGTCCCCCAGGACGACATCCTCCACGCCCCGTTGACGGTCCGCCGGGCGTTGCTCTTCGCCGCCCGGCTGCGCTTCCCCGGCGACACCGACGAGGCCGAGCGGGAGCGCCGGGTCGACGAGGTGCTCGCCGGCCTCGCCCTCACCGAGCGGGCCGGCAACCGGATCACCGCACTCTCCGGCGGCCAGCGCAAGCGGGTGTCGGTCGCCCTGGAGCTGCTCACCAAGCCGTCCCTGATCTTCCTCGACGAGCCCACCTCGGGTCTCGACCCGGGGCTGGACCGCCAGGTGATGACGATGCTCCGCGGCCTGGCCGACGAGGGCCGGACGGTCGCGGTGGTCACCCACTCGGTCGCCAACCTCCACCTCTGCGACCGGGTGCTGGTGCTCGCCCCGGGCGGGCGGACCGCCTACTTCGGACCGCCGGAGGAGGCCCTGCGCTTCTTCGGCCGGCCCGACTGGGCGGACGTCTTCCAGGACTTCGACGCCTTCCCCGACCTGGACTGGGCCGAACGCTACCGCGGCTCGATCCACTACCAGATGTTCGCCGCCGACATCGAGGCGCAGACCCCGTCCCCGCCGCGGTCCGGCGGGCCGGGCGGCGCCTCCGGCGGGCCCGGCCGGTCCGCCGGAGCGGCGCCCGCGCGGGTCGCCGCGCATCCGCCCAAACCGCAGAGCTGGCCCGCCCAGACCGCGACCCTCACCCGCCGGTACTGCGCGGTGATCGCCGCTGACCGCGGCTACGTCGGGCTGCTGGTCGCCCTGCCGCTGATCATGGGCCTGCTGGCGCTGGCCGTGCCGGCGGCCACCGGCTTCGGGCCGGCCTCGCAGGCCGGTGTCGCGCCGGGCTGCGCGCCCAACCGGAACACCGACGCCGTCTCGGTGCTGCTGGTCCTCGCCATCGGCGCCTGCCTGACCGGGACGGCGAACGCCGTCCGGGAGCTGGTCAAGGAGCGGGTGATCTACGAGCGGGAGCGGGCCACCGGGCTCTCCCGCTCGGCGTATCTCACCTCGAAGGTGCTGGTGCTGGGCGTGGTGACGGCGCTTCAGGGCCTGCTCCTCGCGGTGATCGGGCTCTTCGGGCGGCGGATGCCCGCCCACGGGCTGCGCGTCCAGCCGGCGGAGGCCGAGCTGGTGCTCGCGGTGGTGGTGCTGGCGGTGGTCTCGATGCTGATCGGCCTGGTGATCTCCTCGGTGGTGGCGACCGCGGAGAAGACCATGCCGCTGCTGGTGCTGGTGACGGTCTGCCAGGTGGTCTTCACCGGAACGGTCTTCCCGGTCTTCAACCAGGTGGGGCTGGCCCAGCTGGCCTGGCTCTCGCCGTCCCGGTGGGCGGTGGCCGCCCAGGCCGCCACCATCGACCTGCGGCGGATCGGGCCGCCGGTCGACCCCGCGCATCCGTCGTCCGTCGACCCGCTCTGGGCGCACACGGCGGGCCAGTGGACGGCGGACGCCGCCGTCCTCCTCGTACTGGGCCTGGGCTTCGCCCTGCTGACGTCCCGTCTGCTGCGCCGGCACGAGCCCGCCGTGATGCGCCGCCGCTGAGCCCCGGAACTGACAACCATTTCGAAGTATGAAAGGCCGTTCATGTATCGGCTAGGGTGGTGCCCCCAGCAGCTACGGGAGGGACCGCGGTGGCCCACCGAGAACACCCCGACCACAAGGACGGCCCCGCCGGGCACGGCGAGGCCGGGCACGCCGGGCACGCCGGCCATGCGCACGGCGTCTCCGCCGACGCCGACCGGCGCTACCTCCTCGGCGCCCTCTCCCTGATCGTCCTCTACATGCTGGCCGAGGTCGCCGCCGGCCTCGCCGCCCACTCGCTGGCGCTGCTCTCCGACGCCGGCCACATGCTCACCGACGCCGCCTCGATCGCCCTCGCCCTCCTCGCCATGCGGCTCGCCGCCCGCCCCGCGCGCGGCCGCTGGACGTACGGCCTCAAGCGGGCGGAGATCCTCTCCGCGCAGATCAACGGGATCACCCTGCTGGTGCTCGTGGTCCTCTTCGTGATCGAGGCGGTGCGCCGGCTGATCGAGCCGCCGGCCGTGCAGGGCGGCCTCGTGCTGGCCACCTCGCTGGCCGGGATCGCGGTCAACATCGGCGCCGCCTGGCTGCTCTCCCGCGCCAACCGCACCAGCCTCAACGTCGAGGGCGCCTTCCAGCACATCCTCAACGACCTCTGGGCCTTCATCGCCACCGCCGCCTCCGGTCTGGTGGTCATGCTGACCGGCTTCGCCCGGGCCGACGCGATCGCCTCCCTGATCGTCGCCGCGCTGATGCTGCGGGCCGGCTACGCCCTGGTCGGTGAGTCATGGAAGATCTTCCTCGAGGGCGCGCCCGCGGGCCTGGAACCGGCCCGGGTGGGCTCCGCGCTGGCCGCCGTGCCGGGCGTGGTCGAGGTCCACGACCTGCACATCTGGACCATCACCTCGGGCTTCCCCGCGCTCTCCGCCCACGTCCTGGTCTCCCCCGGGCTGGACTGCCACGCGGTGCGCCAGCGCCTGGAGCACACCCTTCGGGACGAGCTGCACATCGACCACACGACCCTTCAGGTCGACCACGCCGCCCCGCGCCTCCTCACCGTCGGCGAGGTCCCCCCGGACGACGCCCCCGGCCCGGAGGACTCCCCCGGCGCGGGCGACGGCGCCGGCGACCACTGCCCGGCCCCGCACGGGGAGACCCACCGCTCCTCCTGAGTGATGACAGGGCGCCGGTCCGGTGAAAGCATGTCCACGCCCGTCCGCACGTCCGCCCGTCCGCGGGTACGCGCCCGCGAAGGCCCGCAACGGCCCCGCCCCGGAAGGGAGATCCGTATGGCCGCCGCCGATGGCGTTCCCGCCGGCCGCACCGTGGTGCTCGTCCACGGCGCCTGGCACAGCCCCTGGTCCTGGCACCGCGTGGTCGAGGAGCTGGACGGCGACGGCATCCCCTCCACCACCGTGGACCTGCCCAGCTGCCGCAGCGGTCCGGACGGCGCCCCGCTGGGCGACCTCCACGCGGACGCCGCCGAGATCCGCCGCACCCTCGACGCCTACCGGGACGTCGTGCTGGTCGCCCACTCCTACGGCGGCATCCCCGCGACCGAGGCCGCGGCCGGCCACCCCGCCGTCCGCCACCTCGTCTACGTCTGCGCCTACATGGCCGACGAGGGCGAGACACTGGTCGGCTACGCGGTGCCCGACCCGGGGCCGGACATCCTCGATCCGCCCGCCGACCTCGAGTTCGGCGAGGACGGCACGGTGACGGTGAAGCCCGAGCGGGCGGCCACCCTCTTCTGCGCCGACCTCGACCCGGCCGCCGCCGCGGAGGCGGTCCGCCATCTGCGGCCGATGTCGGCCACCGTGCTCCGCCAGTCCCCGAACGCCGTCGCCTGGCGGACGATCCCCTCGACGTATGTGCTGACCGGCCGGGACAACGCGACGCCGACGCCGGTGCAGCGCGAGCTCTCGGTCCGCGCCGGCCAGGTCCACGAGCTGCCGGACTCCAGCCACTCGCCCTTCCTCTCGCACCCCAAGACCGTCGCCGAGATCATCGCCATCGCCGCCGGCTACTGACCTGCCCCGGTCTTTCCGGCGCCGCGCCCACCGTCACCACCCTCGTGGCTTGGTTTCACTTACGCATCAATGGATCCGTTCACGGATCAATCGGCTAATCTGACCGCCGTCGCCGTGCGTATCCACTCGCCCCTCCCCCACGAGGACCCATGTCGCAGCAGAAGAAGCCCACCAAGGCGGAGCGCCGCCGCAGTGCGCAGGAGAAGATAGCCGCCCAGCGCGCCGCCGAGGCGAAGCGCAAGCGGAACATCCGGATCGCCTCGATCGGCGGCGCCGTGGTGGTGGTCGCCGGCCTCGCCGTCCTCGGCGTCTCGCTGGCCGGCAACAGCGGCGGCTCGGCGGCCTCCTCGGGCGGCAGCACGAAGATCACCAGCCTGCCGACCGGCGGGAAGCCGGGCGCGCAGAGTTTCGACGTCAGCAGCCAGCTGCTGGCCACCGCGCAGAACGAGGCCACCGGCCAGACCATCGACGGCCGGGTCGGCTCCAACAACATGGAGCAGACCGCCTACCACATCCACGCCCACCTGCAGATCTACGTCAACGGCCAGCAGAGGCTGGTGCCGTACGGCGTGGGCATCGTGCCGCCGTACCAGATCCAGAACAACGGCAGCAGCTACTTCGTGGGCGGCGGATCCAAGTTCTACTACCTCCACACCCACGACGAGACCGGCGTGCTGCACATCGAGTCGCCGAACGAGCAGAAGTACACCCTCGGGGACTTCTTCGGCGTGTGGGGCCAGCAGCTGAGCAGCAGCCAGGTCGGGCCGGCCAAGGGCACCGTGACGGCGTATGTGAACGGTAAGAAGATCAGCGGGAACCCGTCGGACATCACCCTCACCTCGCACGAGAACATCCAGCTGAACGTCGGCAAGGTGATGCCGTTCAAGAACTTCGACTGGTCCGGCTCGGGCGAGTGACCCGCTGATGCGCAGGCCGTCCCCCGACGACTCGGCAGCCTGGACCGACCTCTCGGCCCTCTCCCTCGACGAGCTGGAGGCGGAGGCCGAGCGGCTGGAGCGGGCGGCGGCCCGCCGCCGCGCGGGCCGGGCCCGGCGCGCCCTGCTCTGGCAGGCGCCGGTGCTGGCCCTGGCCGCCGTCCTCCTCCTCGTCTGGGGACGGCTGCCGGGCTCGGACGCCTCCGCCTCGGCGGTCGCGACCCCGCCGAGCGCGGCCACCCGCCCGGTGATCTCGCTCAGCCAGGCCCATCTGGACGCCCCGGCCCGCCCCGGCGCCCCGGCCTACGCGTACGTCACCATCCGCAACGAGGGCGGTGTGGCCGACCGCCTGGTCAACGCCACCACCCCGTGGGCCGCCGCGGTCGCCGTCCAGGGCACCGGCGGCAGCCCCTGGCTGACCATTCCGCCGCACTCCACGGTCACCCTCCGGGCCACCGCGGCCCGCCTGGCCCTCACCCATCTGAAGCGCACCCCGCGGCCCGGCGACACCGTCCAGATCGACCTCGCCTTCGCCACCTCCGGCACCGTCTACACCTTCTCCCCGGTGGGCCCCGCCTCCTCGCTGACCGTCCACGCGGTCATGGAGGCCATGAAGCATATGGACGAACTCCCGCCGGCGAACGGCGACTGAGCGCCCCGCCGCCGACCGGGCGCGGCTCGGGTCGCGCGGGGCTCGGTCATGCGCTCCTCTGGGAGGATGACCACCCCGCATCTCAAGGTCCGTTTCACCAACGAACTGATGACCCTCACCGAGGACCTGGACCAGGCCGCCGCGGCGGCGTTCGTCGACAAGGTCCTCGCCGCAGGCCGGGAGGTCGCGGCCGCCGACACCTTCGAGACCGCCCAGCATCTCTACCGCGGCCAGGAGACCAACGAGCGGACGATCCGCGCCCTGTCCGCCCGCCTGCTGCAGGCCGGCGTGGACCAGAACGAGATCGACCGCCTCCTCGACACCGGCCACCCGCCCGGCGGACCGCAGCCCGAGTGAGCCTCCGCCGCAGTGCGTCGAGACCTTTTCGTGACTTTCCCTGCGCACATGCGTCCCGAGGGCGCACACTGGCAGAAGGAGCAATCGGGTACCAGACACCGATCACGCACCAGCTGCGGCCCCTGCCGGCAATCCCCCCGACGGCAGGGGCCGCAGTGCGTCGGCGCCCGGACGGCGGCGCGGGCGGTCTAACCTCGGGCGGAGCACTCCACCAGGGACGAGGACCGAGGGAGCACCCGCAGGATGGCCGCCGCACCAGCGCAGAAGATCACCACCTTCCTGATGTTCGAGGGCAGGGCGGAGGAGGCGATGACCTTCTACCTGTCGCTCTTCGAGGACGCCGAGATGATCGACATCACCCGCTACGGCGCCGAGGGACCCGGCCCCGAGGGCAGCGTGCTGCATGCCGTCTTCGCCCTCGCCGGCCAGCGGTTCATGGCCATCGACAGCCACGTCCACCACGAGTTCGGCTTCACCCCGTCGATGTCGCTCTGGGTCGAGTGCGCCGACGAGGCCGAGATCGACCGGCTGTACGCGGCCCTCTCCGAGGGCGGCCAGGCGCTGATGCCGATCGGCTCCTACGGCTTCAGCCGCAGGTTCGGCTGGGTGAACGACCGCTTCGGCGTCTCCTGGCAGCTCACCCTGCCGTAACCGGGCCGCAGCCCGCGGTCGGACGGGGTGACGAAGGCGGCGGCCGCCGCGAACACCGCCGCCAGGGCGAAGGCCGGCGGATACCCGGCGGCACCGATCAGCTCGCCGGCCAGCGGCGGCGTCAGCGAGGCGGTCAGGTTCTGGCCGGTGTTCTGGACCCCGAGCGCCCGCCCCGCCCACTCCGGACCGGCCAGCTCGGCGGTGGAGGTGAAGGCCAGCCCGTTGGTCCCGGCGGTCAGCCCGCAGGCGGCCACCAGCAGCCCGATGGACAGCCAGGACGGCCCGAGCCCGGACACCGCGAGCCCGGCCATCAGCACCGCGTTGGCCACGGCCAGCCGGCGGATCGGCCGCAGCCGGCTGCCGACCCGGTCGGACCACCTGCCCACCGCGATCCGCCCCAGCGCGCCCAGCAGTTGGCCGACCGCCATCAGCCGGCCCGCGCCGGCCGCGTCCCAGTGCTCCACGTCGACCAGGTAGACCAGCCCGAAGGCGCTGACCGTGAACTGCGGCCAGACCAGCAGCGCGCTGGACCCGTGGATCCGCCACAGCGCCGGGGTGCTCCGGTAGGGGGAGGCGGGCCTGGGCGCCTCGGCCGCCCGCCCCCGCTCCGCCGCCCGCGGCGGGTCGACCACCCACAGCCCGACGGCCACCGTCACCGCCGCGGTCAGCACGGCGGTGAAGAGCAGCGCCCCGTGCACCCCGTGCCCGGCCGCCAGCGGCGGTACGGCGACGGCGGCGACGCCCATCCCCAGCGGGGTGGCGGTCTGCCGGATGCCCATCGCCAGCCCGCGTTCCCGGGCCGAGAACCAGCCCATCACCACCCGCCCGCTGGCCGCGGAGACGCACGCCCCGGCCGCGCCGGCCAGGAAGAAGACCACCCACAGCAGGACGGCCCCGTGCACCGCCAGGCCGGCCAGCAGCGCCGCCGTCGCCAGCCCGAGTCCGGCGGTCAGCACCACCCGCTCGCCGTACCGGTCGGCCGCCGCGCCCCAGGCGATCAGGGCGACCACCAGCCCGACCGTCGGGGCCGCGACCACCGTGCCGGACTGGGCCAGGGAGAGCCGCTCGGCCGCCCGCAACTCCGGTACCAGATACGGCACTCCGTAGATGAACACGCAGGCCGCGGCCTGTGAGGCGAGGCCGAGGGCGAGCATCAGCCAGCGCCTCCGCCCGATGTCCCGCGGACCCGCCGGATCGGACCCGGTCATCGCAGACCTCCCCCTCCCGATGTGCGCGCCGTCCCCATGACCGCGCCCTGGCACCCCTCTTGACTACCGTCAGAGCAGGGGCATTTCAAGATGAGAGACAGTTCGTCCCGCATCATGGGACGACAGCAGATCACGACTCGGCCTCGGCGGCGCCGTCCCGCTGTGCGGACCCTTGACAGCGGCTGTGATGCACATCACTCTCTCGGACGACCCGAAGAGGCTCAGTGGTCCATCCTGTCGATAGGGGATCCTCCACCATGTCCGAGCAGTCACCCCCGCAAGCGTCCGGACACCGTCGGCGCGCAGCGGTCGCGAGCACCGTCGGCACCGCGATCGAGTGGTACGACTTCTTCCTTTACGGCACCGCCGCGGCACTGGTCTTCCCGCACGTCTTCTTTCCCTCGCACGCGCAGTACACCGGCGTCCTCGCCTCCTTCGCCACCCAGTTCGTGGGCTTCGCCGCCCGGCCCCTCGGTGCCGCGGTGTTCGGGCACTTCGGCGACCGGGTCGGCCGGAAGTCCACACTGATCATCACCCTGCTGCTGATGGGCCTGGGCACCGCGCTGATGGGGGTGCTGCCCGGCTACGACTCGATCGGCCTGGGCGCCCCGATCCTGCTGGTGGTGCTGCGGATCGTGCAGGGGCTCGGCGTGGGCGGCGAGTGGGGCGGCTCGGTGCTCCTCTCCATGGAATGGGGCAAGAGCGGCCGGCGGGGGCTGATGGCGAGCTGGCCCCAACTCGGGGTCCCCATCGGCCTGCTGGTGTCCACCGCGATGGTCCGCTGGATGTCCTCGGCCACCGGCGGGAACTTCGTCCACTGGGGCTGGCGGATCCCGTTCCTGGCCAGTGTGGTACTGGTGGCGATCGGCCTCTACGTCCGGCTGCGGGTGCTGGAGAGCCCCGCCTTCGACCGGCTCAAGGAGGAGCGCACGGTCGTCCGCCAGCCGCTGTGGGAGGTGATCCGGCGTCAGCCGCGGGAGATCCTCACCGCCGCCTTCGTCCGGATGTCGGAGCAGGCGCCGTTCTACATCTTCATCACCTTCGTCCTCACCTACGGCACCGAGCACCTCGCCTACAGCCGCAACCAGCTGCTCAACGACACCCTGGTGGCGGCCGCCGTCGGCCTCTTCACGGTGCCGTTCTGCGGCTACCTCTCGGACCGGTTCGGGCGCCGGCTGATCTACGGGATCGGCATCCTCTGCACCGCGCTCTTCACCTTCCCGTACTTCGGCCTCCTGGACACCCAGAAGACCGGGATGGCGCTGCTCGCCATCGTGGTCTCGCTGATCTTCCACGACATCCAGTACGGGCCGCAGGCGGCGCTGATCGCGGAGGGCTTCGGGGCCAACGTCCGCTACAGCGGTGCCGGTCTCGGCTACCAGCTGGCCTCGGTGATCGCGGGCGGACCGGCGCCGCTGATCGCGGTGGCGATCCTGGACGGCACCGGTTCGAGCACCTGGATCAGCGTCTACATCATCGGCTGCTGCGTCTGCTCCGCCATCGCGCTGTGGCTGATCCCGCACCGGGACACCTCGGCGCCGCCGGCCGCGAACCTGGTCGAGCAGCGCGCCCAGGAGCCGCCGGCCGCGCCGGCGACCGCCACCGCCGAGTGACGCCCTCGCACCTCCGCCCGCCCCGGCGCCGTCGCGGCGCCGGGGCCCGTCCGCTCAGTCCAGCTCGGCGCCCCGGCGCTCCGGGATCAGCAGCATCGCCGCCATGTCCAGCACGTAGACGACGGCCAGCAGGGCGATCGCCCGGGCGAACCCGAGCGAGCCGGCGACCAGCGCCACCACCAGCGGGGCCAGCCCGCCCACCCCGCGGCCGAGGTTGAAGAGGACGTTCTGCGCGGTGGCCCGGGCATGGGTCGGGTAGAGCTCGGCGATCAGCGCGCCGTAGCCGCCGGTCATCCCGTTGACGAAGGCCCCCATCACCGCGCCGCCGACCAGCAGCGCGCCGGAGGAGCTCAGCTGCGAGTAGCCGAGCACCGAGAGCACCGCGCCGGCCTGGAAGATCCAGAACGTGGGGCGCCGGCCGATCCGGTCCGCGAGCTGTCCGAACACCCAGATGCCGAGGGCCATCCCGAGCACCGTGACCGCCGTCCAGGCGCCGGACCTGGTGAGGCCGTAGCCGAACTGCTTGGCCAGGTAGGACGGCAGCCAGGTCATGATGCCGTAGTAGCCGAAGTTCTGAACGGACGTCAGGACCAGCACGCCGAGGGAGGCCCGGCGGGCCGCCGGGGTGGCCACCAGCTCGCGGAGCGAGGCCGCCGCGCCCCTGTCCTCCGCGCGGGCGAAGGCCTCCGGCTCGGCCATCCTCCGGCGGAAGAGGAAGGCCGCCACGGCCGGCAGCACGCCGAGCGCGAAGAGCGCCCGCCAGCCCCAGTGCCCGATGACCGGCCCGGAGACCAGCGCCGCCACCAGCACCCCGGCCTGCCAGCCGAGGCCCACATACGAGGTGCCGCGGGCCCGCCGGCTGCTCGGGAAGGCCTCGGCGGCCAGCGCCATGCCGATGCCGAACTCGCCGCCGATGCCGGTGCCGGCCAGGAAGCGGAAGGCCGCGATCTCGGCGTAGCCGCCGGAGACCGCGGTCAGCCCGGTGAAGACCGCGAAGACGACGATGGACCAGGTGAGCACCCGGATCCGGCCGAAGCGGTCGGAGAGGAGGCCGAAGACCAGGCCGCCCAGCACGCAGCCGATCAGCGTGATGGTGGTGAGGGAGCCGGCCTGGGCGGTGGAGAGGTGCAGCCCCGCCGTGATCGCCGACAGGGCGAAGGAGAGCACCAGCAGGTCGAAGCCCTCCATGCCGTAGCCGAGGGCGGAGGCCAGGACCGCCTTGCGGGCGTAGCGGTCCGGGGCGTCGCCCGCGCCGGCGGCTGCCGGGCCGTTCCGGCGCGGGGGCGTCTGGGTCTGCGTCATGCGGGTGCTGCTCCGAGGCTCGGCGGGATCACGAGTCCGGTCGACGGGTGCCGGGGACCGGCCGCGCCCGGGCGTGCCGCACCGTTCGGAGTCCTGCTGGAAAGGGGAACCGACCGCCCGGCGGGCCCGCGCCACGGCGGCCGAGAGACCATGGTAAACGCCGGGCCGGCGGCCCCCGGACGGGGGTTCGGGGGCCGGGCTCAGGCCCGTCCGCCGTGCAGTCCGGCCATCAGCTCGGCCAGGTCGTCCGGGTTGATGAAGGACGGGGGCGGCGGCGGGCCCCAGTTGTAGAGGCCGCGGGCGCCGTCGAAGACCTCCGGCTTCCACAGCTGGTCGTCGAGGATGCAGTCCAGGTCGGAGTAGTACTCGGAGAAGTTGCCCGCCGGATCCTTGAGGTACCAGAAGAAGTTGGAGCCGGCATGGTGCCTGCCCAGGCCCCAGACGTGCCGCTCCGGGTGGTCGGCCAGCATCGACGTGGCGCCCCGGCCTATCTCGTCGACGTCCTCGACCTGCCAGGAGGTGTGGTGGAGGAAGGCCAGCGGGGCGGCCAGCACCAGCAGGTTGTGGTGGTCGGTGGAGCACCGCAGGAACGCCCCGGCCTCGCCCATCAGGTCGCTCACCCGGAAGCCGAGGCCGTCCCGGAAGAAGGCGGTGGTGGCGGCGAAGTCGGGGGTGCCCAGGACCGCGTGGCCGAGCTTGCGCGGCCGCACCCGGTCCTCGCGGAGCACGGCCGGGGCGCGGACGTCCGGCCGTTCGGTCCGGCCGGGGCCGTTGTAGGGGGTGGCGGCGACCGGCGGCTGGGTGATCCGCGGCTCGACCCGGAGGACGGCCCGGACGCCGGTCACCGGCTCCACGGCGGCCAGCCGGCCGTCCGCCAGCCCGGCCCGGACGTCGGCCCCGACGCCGAGGGCGGAGAGCCGGGAGGCAGCGGCGGCCAGGTCGTCGGGGTCGTCCACGCCGACGCCGAGCTCCACCAGGCGGCGGGTCGGCGCCGGCACGATCCGCAGCTGCCGGCCGCCGTCCCGGCTGGCCAGCCAGCCGCCGCCGGCCTCGGTGAGGCCGAACTCGGTGTAGTAGGCGGCCGTTTCGGCCGGCTGGGGCACTCCCATGGTCACGGAGGCGAGACGGTGCAGTGCCATGGCTGACTCCTTCGTCATCCTGGGACCGGCGGGCACAGCGGGAACAGCGGGAAACGCGGGAACGGCGGGAACGACGAGTACGGCGGAAACGGCGGAACGCCGGGCCGCGTCAGCCGCGACAGGTCTGGCGGAGCTCGCCGATCCCCTCGATGGTGCTGACCAGCAGGTCGCCGTCGGCCAGCCAGCGCTGCGGCTTGCGGCCCATGCCGACGCCGGACGGGGTGCCGGTGAAGATGATGTCGCCGGGCAGCAGCGGCAGCACCTGGGACAGCCGGGCGACCAGGGCGGGGACGGAGACGATCAGGTCGCGGGTGCGGCCCTTCTGCATCTCCTCGCCGTTGACGGTGCAGCGCAGTTCGAGGTCGTCGGGGTTGTCGAACTCGTCGGTGGTGACCACCCAGGGGCCGGTCGGCGCGAAGCCCGGGTGGGACTTGCCGAGGCTGAACTGCGGGGCCGGGCCCGCCAGTTGGCCGATCCGCTCGGAGACGTCCTGGCCGACGGTGAGCCCGGCGACGTAGTCCCAGCCGTCGGCCTCGGCGACCTCGCGCGCCCGCTTGCCGATGACCGCGACCAGCTCCACCTCCCAGTCGTTGTGCCCGCCCTCGGGCAGCTCCAGGGTGGTCACCGGGCCGGTGATCGCGGTGGCGAACTTGGTGAAGACGGGGGGCAGTCCCTCGGGCGCGTCGAAGCCCGACTCGTCCGCGTGGGCACGGTAGTTGAGGCCGATCGCGAAGATCTGCCGGGCGGCCGGGACGGGCGCGCCCAGGTCCGCGGCGTCGAAGGGCTCACCCTCCGGCAGCTCGGCGCCGGCGGCCCACTCACGGAAGGCGTCCCAGTGCTCGTACACGGCCTGCGGGTCGGCGGCGAAGCGGCCGTCCGACGCGCGCTCCACGTCCACGGCCCGGGTACCGTCCGCGGTGATCAGAGCCAGCCGGCCGGAGACATTGGCGATGCGCACGGGGCACTCCTCGATTCGAGCATGATGATTACCGCGATGCTCTCCCCGCCGGAGTCGCAGCGTCAAGGGTTCGCCCGTAAATCATCATGATGAATTATGTGGGGTGTCGGCGTGCCGGCGGATCAGCCGCAGCGCCTCCTCGCGGTCATGGCGCTCCAGCGCGTCGACGAGGTCCCGGTGCAGCTCGTAGCGGCCGGCGATGTACGCGTCCACGGGCCTGCCGTCCTCGCCGGTCGGCAGGACCCGGAGGGTGTGGCCCTCGACCAGGTCCAGCAGGTTGGTGTAGAGCGAGCGCAGCAGCTCGTCCGGGCTGGTGGCGGCGATCCGGGCGTGGAGGCGCCAGTTGGCGTGGAGGAAGGCGGTGGGGTCGGCGGCCTCGGCGGCCGCGCGCATCTCCTCCAGGCGCTCCCGCATGGCGGCGATGTCCGCGGGCGAGGCGTGCCAGAGGGCGTCCTCGATCAGCAGCGGGTCCAGGGCGTCCCGGATCCGGATCGCCCCGGCCACGTCGGTCTGCGCGGAGTCCAGGGCGAGCACCGAGTTGCCCAGCCGGACCATCGGGGACTGCTGGGCGGCGAAGATCCCGCCGCCTGGCCCCGGCCGGACCGTGATCACCCCGCGGGCCTGGAGCAGCCGCAGGGTCTCGTTGAAGGTGCCGACCGAGACCGCGCAGCGGGTGCGCAGGTCCTCCTTGGTGCCGAGCCGGGCCCCGGGCTCGGACTGCTCGGCGAGCGCGGCGAGTTGGGCCGCCGCCTGCTCGGCCCGGCTCGACGCGGGGCGGGCGCGGCGGGCCGGGTCGCGGACGTGGTTCATCGCGCGCCCTCCTCTCCCCTTGACCGGCCGCGGCTCCGCGCCACAGCGTCCGAGGAATCATCATAATGATTCCCGGCGGGCCGGTGCGACACCTTGCCACCCCCTACCGTGAAGCCCATGACGGGAAGCGCGGTGGTCTTCGACATAGGCGGGGTGCTCGAGTTCACCCCGGAGCACGGAGTGCGGGCCAAGTGGCGGCACAGGCTGGGGATGTCCCAGGAGGCGGTGGACGCGGTCCTCGCCGACCTGGAGGCGGCCGCGGTGGTCGGCGCGGTGAGCGAGGCCGACTGGTACGCGGGGGTGCGGCGCGGCCTGGGGCTGGACGAGGCCGCGCTGGCCCGCTGGCGGGAGGAGTACTGGCGGGAGTACGTCGGCGTGCTCAACCGCGAACTGGTCGACTATGTCCGGGAGTTGGCGGGCTCCGGGCGGTGCAGGACCGGGATCCTCAGCAACAGCAGGGTCGGCGCGCGGGAGCGCGAGGAGGCCGCGTACGGGCTGTGCTCGCTGGTGGACGACGTCGTCTACTCGCACGAGGTCGGCGTCGGCAAGCCGGATCCGGCGGTCTACCGCCTGCTGTGCGAGCGGCTCGCGCTCCCGGCCGAGCAAATCTTCTTCGTGGACGACCTGCCGGCGAACGTCATCGCGGCGAGAGCCTGCGGCCTCCGCGCGCACCTCTTCGAGGACACCGCGGCCACGATCCGGGCGGTGGAGGCCTTCCTCCGCAGGCCCGCGTAGCGAGCGCCCCGGAAGCAGGCCCGAAGGGCCGCTTCAGGGGCGCGGGGAACTGCGCGGCCAGCGCCGCACGCTGCCGCACCCGGCCACGGCGCCTGGGTTGCAACCCGGACTCCGTACCCGGCTGCGCGCCGTAAGCCGCTGGGCGCGCAGTTCCCCGCGCCCCTGGGTTTGCGGCTCCGCCGCGACACCCCAGGGGCCCGCAGCGACATCGCGTCGCGAAGCTCAGTACTTGCGCCTACGGCGCTGCGTTCGGGGCAGGGCGCGGGTCAGACCGCCTTGCCGGCGATCCTCGTGGCCGCGCCGCGGCGGAGGTAGACCGTCGCCGTCAGGACCGCGCAGACCGCATAGGCCGCCAGGAAGGCGAGATACGCGCTGCGGCCCTGGTCGCCGGACTGGAAGGAGGCGCGGAAGGCCAGGTTGACCAGGACGCCGCCGAAGGCGCCGATCGCCGCCGCGAGCCCGATCAGCGCGGTGGAGCGGCGCCGCGCCTCCCCCGGCGCGTCCGGGTACTTCCTCCGGAACACCGACGGGATCATCTTGTAGGTGGCGCCGTTGCCCACCCCCGTCAGCGCGAACAGCACGGTGAACGCCGCGATGAAGAGCGGCAGCGAGTGCTCCGCCGAGGCGACGAGGATGACGCCGGTGGCCGCCGCCATCGCGACGAAGGTCCACAGCGTCACCACCGCTCCCCCGAACCGGTCCGCCAGCCAGCCGCCGACCGGCCGGATCAGCGAGCCCAGCAGCGGCCCCAGGAAGGTCAGTTCGGCCGCCCGTACCGGCGTCCCGAACTGCCCGTGGAACTGCACCTGGAGCACCTGCCCGAAGGCGAAGCCGAAGCCGATGAACGAGCCGAAGGTGCCGACGTAGAGCGCGGAGATGACCCAGGTGTGCGGCTCCCGGCAGACGTCCCGCATGGCGTGCCGGGCCAGGTCGCGGGAGACCGCGGTGGTCCCCGGCGCCAGGTTGTCCATCCGCAGTGCCGCCCCCAGCGCGGCCAGCACGATCAGCGGCACGTACACCGCCAGCAGCACCCGCGGGTGCCCCGCCCCGGCGGTGGCCAGCACGGCGAGGCCGACCAGCTGCACCACGGCCACGCCGACGTTTCCGCCGCCCGCGTTGAGGCCCAGCGCCCGGCCCTTGTGCCGGTCCGGGTAGAAGGCGTTGATGTTCGCCATCGAGGAGGCGAAGTTGCCGCCGCCGACGCCGGCCGTGCAGGCCACCACCAGCAGCAGCCCGTAGGAGACGCCGGGCCGGAGCACCGCGGCGGCCAGCAGCGTCGGCAGGAGCAGCAGCAGCGCGCTGACGATGGTCCAGTTCCGCCCGCCGAACCGGGCCACCGCGAAGGTGTACGGCACCCGCAGCACCGCGCCGAGGGCGTTCGGCAGCGCGGTGAGGACGAACTTCCCGGCCGGGTCGATGTGGTACGCGGGCCCGAGGAAGAGCACCAGCACCGACCACAGGCTCCACACCGAGAAGCCGATGTGCTCGCAGAAGACCGACTGGATGAGGTTGCGGCGGGCGATCCGGGCGCCGAAGGCCCGCCAGAAGCCCTCGTCCTCCGGCCGCCAGTCGGTGATCGGCGGCCGGGAGAAGGAGGTCGACGGATGCCCGGCGAGCGCGGGGGCGGAGGCCGGGGCGGAAGCAGGGGCGGAGGCAGGGGCGGAGGCAGAGGTGGGGGCGGGACTCACGCCGACACCTCCTGCCGCGCGAGCACCGCGCGGACGCGGTAGGAGCCGAGCCCGGCCGGCTCGCCCTCCGGCGTCAGCGGCTCGTCGAGGCAGGCGCCGCTGCGCAGGTCGAAGGCCTGCTTGTACATCGGCGAGGCGACGGTCGGCACGGCGTCAGGGCCGGTGCCCCGACTGCCGGTGATCCCGCGGGACATCACCCAGGCCCCGCTGAACGGGTCCCGGTTGCCGACCGCGTAGAGCTCTCCCGAGCGGAGGAGGAAGAGCGCCGCCTGCCGGCCGTCCGGCAGGAGCACCGCGACGCCCCGCCCGGGGGTCAGCCGGTCCACCGGGCAGACCTCCAACCAGCCGTCCTCCCAGAGGAGTTCGACGACCTGCTGGGCACAGGGCCCCTCCTCGCGGTCGCGGTCGCGCGCACGCTCGATCGTGCTGCCGAGTGTCTGGCTCATCAGGAGCGGACCTCCAGTCCGGGGCCGGCCACCAGGACCGGCTCGGGGCTCGATGCGGAAAAGAGCTCGTCCACCAGGGCGTCCGGCTCGGCGGGCTTCTTCTGCCCGCGCTCGGGGACGAAGCGGACGGTCGCGTCCGGCACCCCGGGCGCGTTGACGAAGGAGACGAAGCGGGCGAGCCGCTCCGGGTCCTCCAGAACCGCCGCCCATTCGTCCTGGTAGTCGGCGACATGACGGGCCATCAGCGCGTCCAGCTCGTCGGCGATGCCGAGCGAGTCGTCCATCACGACCGCCCGCAGGTGGTCCAGGCCGCCCTCCAGGCGCTCCAGCCAGGGGGCGGTGCGCTCCAGGCGGTCGGCGGTGCGGATGTAGAACATCAGGAACCGGTCGATGGTCCTGATCAGGGTCTCCTTGTCCAGGTCGGAGGCGAGGAGGTCGGCGTGCCGCGGGGTCATCCCGCCGTTGCCGCCGACGTAGAGGTTCCAGCCCTCGGAGGTGGCGATCACCCCGAAGTCCTTGCTCTGCGCCTCCGCGCACTCGCGGGCGCAGCCGGAGACCGCGGACTTGAGCTTGTGCGGGCTGCGCAGCCCGCGGTAGCGCAGCTCCAGTTCGATGGCCAGGGCCACCGAGTCCTGCACGCCGTACCGGCACCAGGTGGACCCCACGCAGGACTTGACCGTCCGCAGCGCCTTTCCGTAGGCGTGCCCGGACTCGAAGCCGGCCTCGACCAGGCGCCGCCAGATCTCCGGCAGCTGGTCGACGGTGGCGCCGAACATGTCGATCCGCTGACCGCCGGTGATCTTGGTGTAGAGGCCGTGGTCGCGGGCGATCTCGCCGATGGTGATCAGGCCCTCCGGGGTGATCTCCCCGCCGGGCACCCGGGGCACCACCGAGTACGAGCCGTTCCGCTGGAGGTTGGCCAGGAAGTGGTCGTTGGTGTCCTGGAGCGCGGCGCTCTCGCCGTCCAGGATGTGCGCCGGCCGGTCCAGGCTGGCCAGGATCGAGCCCACGGCCGGCTTGCAGACGTCGCAGCCCTCGCCCTTCCCGTACCTGGCGGCCAGTTCCGCGAACGTGTCGATCCCGGTGACCAGCAGGATCTCGTAGAGCTCGGCGCGGGACTGGGCGAAGTGCTCGCAGAGGCCGGTGGCCGTCTCGATGCCCTGGGCGGCCAGCTCGTCGTTGACGATCTTGGTGACCTGCTTGACGCAGCTGCCGCAGCCGGTCGAGGCCTTGGTGCACTTCTTCACCTCGGCGAGGCTGCCGCAGCCGCCCTCGGAGACCGCCGTCCGGATGGCGCCCTTGCTGACGTGGTGGCAGGAGCAGACCACCGCGTCGTCCGGCAGCTCCAGCTTGACCGCCCCGCCGGCCGGGCCGATCGAGGAGGGCAGCACCAGCTGCTCCGGCTCGGCCGGCAGCGGGGCGCCGCTCAGCGCCAGCGGCCGCAGCAGGTCGTAGGCCTCGGCGTCGCCGACCAGCACCCCGCCCAGCAGCAGCCCCTCCGGGCTGACCACCAGCTTCTTGTAGACGCCGCCGCGGGTGTCGGAGTAGAGGACGTCCAGGGCGCCCTCGGTGCTGCCGTGGGCGTCGCCGAAGCTGGCCACGTCCACGCCGAGCAGCTTGAGCTTGGTGGAGGTGTCGGCGCCGGTGAACTCCCCCTCGCCGGAGGTGAGTTGCCTGGCGGCGGTCTCCGCCATCGCGAAGCCGGGGCCGACCAGCCCGTACACCCGTCCGTCGACGGTCAGCGCGCATTCGCCGATGGCCAGGACGTCCGGGTCGGTGCGGCTGCGGCAGCCCGCGTCCACGGCGATCCCGCCGCGCTGCCCGACCTCCAGGCCGGCCTCCCGGGCGAGCTGGTCGCGGGGGCGGACGCCGGCCGCGAAGACCACCAGGTCCACATCGAGGACGCTGCCGTCGGAGAGCCGCATCCGGCTCACCCGGCCGGGCTCGCCGCCCTCCCCCTCAAGGGTCTCGATGGCCTCCGTGCCGGCCCCCGTGTGGACCTGGACGCCCAGTTCCTCGATCCGGCGCCGCAGTGCCTGCCCGCCGCCGTCGTCGACCTGGATGGCCATCAGCCGGGGAGCGAACTCCACCACGTGGGTGGTCAGTCCGAGCGCCCGCATGGCGCCGGCAGCCTCCAGGCCGAGCAGCCCGCCGCCGACCACCGCCGCCGAGCGCACCCCGGGCCGCTCGGCATCGGCCCGGATCGCGGCCAGGTCGTCCAGGGTGCGGTAGACGTGGCAGCCGGGCGCGTCATGCCCGGGGACCGGCGGCACGAACGCGTACGAGCCGGTGGCCAGCACCAGCTTGTCGTAGTGGACGACGGCGCCGGAGGCGGTGGTGACGGTGCGCGCGGCCCGGTCGATGGCCGCGGCCGGCTCGCCGAGCCGCAGGTCGATGCCGTTCTCGGCGATGAACTCCGGCGGGCAGAGCGCGAGTTCGTCCTCCCCGGTGCCGCTGAACCAGGCGCTGAGCCGCACCCTGTCGTACGCGGGCCGCGGCTCCTCGCAGAGGACGGTGACGTCCCACTCCTCCGGTCGGCCCGTTTCGCAGAGGGCCTCCAGGAATCGCTGGCCGACGGGCCCGTGTCCGACCAGGACGAGTCGACGGTGCGTCATGTGCTGGGCACTCCTTGGGTGGTAGGGGTGTGGTGCGGTGCGGCGGCGCTGCCGTCCGCCGGGCGGATCAGGAGTTCGAGCGGCTGCTCGGGGACGGGTTCGCCCCGGCGGTACGCGCCGGTGAGGGCGTCCACCGTGTCGAGGTCGCCGTAGAGCACCCCGCCGACCAGCCGGCCCTCGCGGAGCCGCAGCGAGCGGTAGGTGCCGCGGGTGGCGTCGGCCAGCCGCAGGACCTCGGTGCGGGAACCGGCGCCGATGCCGGTGTTCGCGTCCGGGCCGGCGCCGCCGGGGACGAGTTCGCCCAGCGAGGCGTAGGCCAGCGGCCCGGCCGTGAGCCGGGTGTACGGGCTGAGCCAGCCCGGCCAGGCGGCCTCCGGCTCGGCGCCGGAGAGGCGGGCGGCGAGGATCTCGGCCTGCTCCCAGGCGGGGGTGGAGAGGCCGTGGACGACTCCGCGGTGCTCGGCGCAGTCGCCGATCGCGTACACCTCGGCGTCCGGTACGCCGGGAACGGAGGCGGCGAGCCGGTCGTCGACCACCACCCCGTCCCGCACGGTCACCCCGGCGGCCCGGGCCAGGCCGGTGCGCGGACGCACCCCGCAGGCCAGGACCAGCAGGTCGCAGTCGAGGACGTGGCCGTTGGCCAGCCGCACCCCGGTCACCCGGCGGTCGCCGAGCACCGCCCGGGCGCGGTTCTCCAGGTAGGTCTCCACGCCGAGCCCGGCCAGTCCGCGGCGGAGCATCGCGGCCGCGCCCTCGTCCAGATGGCGCTCGATCAGATGCGGGGCCTGGTGGACGATCTCCACCGGCAGCCGGGGGCCGCCGGAGCGCGGCCGGTCGGCCAGCGCGCGGGCGGCGCTGACGCCGAGGACGCCCCCGCCGATCACCACCGCGCGGGTGGCGTGGCCGGCCTCGGCGGCGAGGGCCGCGCAGTCGGCGAGACCGCGGAAGGAGTGGACGCCGGTCTCCGGCAGCCGGCCCAGCGGGGGCAGCACCGGGTTGGCGCCGGTGGCGAGCACCAGCGCGTCCCATGACTCGCAGCGGCCGGAGGCGAGGGTGAGGGTGCCGGCGGCCACGTCCACCGCCATCACCTCGTCGCCGGCCCGGAGCCGGGCGCCGCCCATGGGCAGGGTGAGGTCGTCCGGGTCGTAGCGGCCGGTGAGGACGTCGGCCAGAAGCACCCTGTTGTAGGGGCGGTGGGGCTCGGCGCCGTAGAGGGTCACCGTGCCGCGGCCGCCGAGGGCGGTGTACCGCTGGGCGAAGCGGGCCGCCGCCATGCCGGCGCCGACCACCGCGATCCGCGCGGGAGGAGCGCCGGTCATGCGGCCCCACCCCCGTTCGGGACGGCCGCCGCCCGCTCCACGCGGACGGCGCAGATCTTGAACTCGGGCATCTCCGACACCGGGTCGAGCGCCGGGTTGGTCAGCTCGTTGACGCCGGGCCAGTGGAAGGGGAGGAAGACGGTGTCCGGGCGGATCGCGTCGGTGATCCGAGCGGGCACGGTGACCCGGCCGCGCCGGCTCGCGACCGCCACCGTCTCGCCCTCCGCGACCCCCAACTCCGCTGCCAGCCGCGGGTGGAGCTCGACGAAGGGCCCGGGCGCGGCCGCGTTCAGCGCGTCCACCCGGCGGGTCTGCGCGCCCGACTGGTACTGGGAGAGCACCCGCCCGGTGGTGAGCCGCAGCGGGTACCCGGCGTCCGGCTCCTCGGCCGCCGGACGGTGGTCCACGGCGGCGAACCGGGCCCGCCCGTCCTCGGTGGCGAAGCGGTCCAGGAAGAGCCGGGGGGTGCCCGGGTGGCCGGGGTCCGGGCAGGGCCAGAAGACGCCCTGCTCCTCGCGGATCCGGCGGTAGCCGATCCCGGAGTAGTCGGCGGGCCCGCCGGCCGAGGCCCGGGCCAGCTCGGCGAAGGCCTCCTCGGGGTCCTCGGGGAAGCCCTTGGCCGCGCCCTCCCGGCCCAGCCGCTCGGCGAGGCCGCGCAGCACGGCGAGGTCGCTGCGCACCCCGGGCGGCGGGGTGACGGCGGCCTGGCGGAGGATCACCCTGCCCTCCAGGTTGGTCATCGTCCCGGTCTCCTCGGCCCACTGGGCGACCGGCAGCACCACGTCGGCCAGGAGGGCGGTCTCGCTCGCCACCACATCGCTGACCACCAGGAAGTCCAGCTTCCTGAGCCGCCGGGCGACCCGGCCCGCGTTCGGCGCGGACACCAGCGGGTTGGAGCCGGCGAGCAGCAGCCCGCGCACCCCTTCGGCGCCGGCGCCCTCCCCCGCCAGCAGCCGGTAGGCCGAGACCCCCGGCTGCGGCAGCTCGGCGGGGTCGATCCCCCACACCGCGGCGACCTGCGCCCGCGCGGCCGGGTCGGTCAGCGAGCGGTAGCCGGGCAGCTGGTCGGACTTCTGGCCGTGCTCCCGCCCGCCCTGCCCGTTGCCCTGCCCGGTGAGGCAGCCGAAGCCGGAGTACGGCCGGCCGGCCTTGCCGGAGGCCAGGCAGAGGTCGATCCAGGCGCCCACGGTGTCGGTGCCCTTGCTGTGCTGCTCGCTCCCCCGGGCGGTGAGCACCATCCCGCTCTCCGCCCGGCCGAACATCCGTGCCGCGTCCAGCAGTCGGCGGGCCGGGACGCCGGTGATCGACTCCACCCGCTCCGGCCAGTGGGCCATCGCGGCGGCCCGGGCGCCGTCGAAGCCGGTGGTCCGCTCGGCGATGAAACCCTCGTCCAGCAGCCGCTCGGCGATCAGCAGGTGCAGCAGCCCGAGGGCCAGCGCCAGATCGGTGCCGGGCGCCGGCTGAAGATGGAGGTCGGCCAGCTCGGCGGTGCGGGTCCGGCGCGGGTCGACGACGATCAGCCGCCCGCCGTTCTCCCGGAGCTCGCGCAGGTAGCGGACGAACGGCGGCATCGTCTCGGCCGGGTTGCCGCCGGCCAGGATCAGGCAGCCGGTGCGGGGGATGTCGGCGAGCGGGAACGGCAGCCCGCGGTCCAGCCCGAAGGCCTTCCGCTGGGCGGCCGCCGCGGAGGACATGCAGAACCGGCCGTTGTAGTCGATCATCGGGGTGCGCAGCACCACCCGGGCGAACTTGCCCAGCAGGTACGCCTTCTCGTTGGTGAGCCCGCCCCCGCCGAAGACCCCGACGGCCTCCGGGCCGTACCGCTCGGCGATCCGGCGCAGCCCCTGGGCCGCGTGGTCGAGCGCCTCGTCCCAGTCGGCGGGCCGCAGCCGGCCGCCGTCCGCACCCGGCTCGCGGATCAGCGGGACCGTCAACCGCACGGCGGGGTCCAGCAGTTCGGCCGCGCTCTGGCCCTTCCCGCAGAGGGCGCCGCGGTTGACGGGGAAGTCGGCGCCCTCCACGGCCACGGCCGGGGCCCCCGCGGCGCCGTCCGCGCCCACCCGCAGCTCCATCCCGCACTGCAGCGAGCAGTACGGGCAGTGGGTGGCCGTGGCGGCGGGGTCCGAGGGGGGACCTCCGGCGGCGATCGGGGTGGCGGCGGGCGCTGTCATGCCATCGAGCGTCCGTGGGGCCCGTTACGCGTCCGAGTCGCCTGTGTTGCGGCGACCGCAACGGTCACGCACACGGCGGCCCGGACAAGGTGGGGCGGAGGATATCTTCGGTAACACGTCGGGCTGCCTTGCTAACCTCCGTGTCACATACCGGAAACCCGTTCCGAACGGCCTACCTCGAATCTTGTGCGCATGTCCCACCGAACCGCCGCCTCCTCCGACCCCGCGCCGGACGGGTCCGCCGAGGCCGCAGAGGCCGCCGAGCCCGCCGAGACACCCGGTCCGCTGACCGGGTTCACCGTCGGCGTCACCGCCGCCCGCCGCCGGGACGAGCTCAGCGCGCTGCTCCGGCGGCGCGGGGCCCGCGTCGTGCTGGCGCCCACGCTGCGGATCCTCCCGCTGGAGGACGACGCCGCGCTGCGCCGGGCCACCGAGGAGTGCCTGGCGGCGCCGCTGGACTACGTGGTGGCGACCACCGGTGTGGGCTGGCGCGGCTGGATGAGCGCCGCCGAGGGGTGGGGGCGCGGCGGCGAACTCGCCGACGCCTGCCGGCGGGCGGTGGTGCTCAGCCGCGGCCCCAAGGCCACCGGCGCGGTCCGGGCCAGCGGACTGGGCGAGGAGTACTCCCCGCAGTCCGAGGGCACCGACGAGCTGCTGACCTGGCTGCTGGCCCGGGACCTGAAGGGCCGCCGGATCGCGGTCCAGGAGCACGGGCTGCCGCTGGACTCCTTCTCCGCGGCGCTGCGCGAGCGCGGCGCCGAGGTGGTCCCGGTGCCGGTCTACCGCTGGGCGCCGCCGGCCGACCCGGAGCCGGTCCGGCGGCTGGTCGACCTCACCGTGCGCGGCGAGGTGCACGCGCTGACCTTCACCAGCGCGCCGGCCGCGGTCGCCCTGATCGAGGCGGCGGAGGCCCGCGGGCTGCGCAGGGAGCTGCTGGACGCCCTCCGCTCGGACGTCCTGGCGGTCTGCGTGGGCCCGGTCTGCGCCCGGCCGCTGGACGACCTCGGGATCCCGTCCATTCACCCCGCCAGGGGGCGGCTGGGCTCCCTGGTCCGCGAGCTCACCGAGCAGCTGCCGCGCCGGGCCCGGCGCGAGTTCGAGGTGGCCGGGCGGCGGCTGGTGCTGCAGGGCAGCGCGCTGCTGGTGGACGGCGAGAGCGTGGCGCTCGCGCCGATCCCGGCGGCGGTGCTGCGGGCGCTCGCCGAGCATCCCGGCTGGGTGGTCAGCCGCGCCGAGCTGCGCCGCCGCGTCTGGGCGGGTGCGACGGCGGGCGGCCGGGCGCCGGACGAGCACGCGGTGGAGGCGGCGGTGGCGCGGCTGCGGGCGTCCCTCGGCGAGCACTCCGGCCTCGTCCAGACCGTCCCCAAGCGCGGCTACCGCCTCTCCGTCCCCCTGTGAACCCGCCGCGCGCCCCGGAGGTAGCGCCGCAGGCGCAGCTCAGGGGCGCGGGAACTGCGCGCCCGGCGCGAACGGCGCCGCAAGCGGCAACGGAGCTGGGGTTGCAACCCGGGAGCCGTTGCCGGGTGCGGACCGTAGCCGGCCGGGCGCGCAGTTCCCCGCGCCCCCGAGATGCGCCTGCGGCGCTACCTCCGGGGCGCGCGCGTTACCCTCGGGCGCATGGCGAAGCTGAAGGTGCGGTTCGGGGTGGGGCTCGGGGCCTCGACGCCCGCGGGGACGCTCGGGGACGTCGCCGACCAGGCGGAGGCCGCGGGGATCGACTCGCTCTGGCTCTCGGAGCACATCCACTCCCCCGCCGCCGACCCCTTCATCGGCATGGCGCACGTCCTCGCCAGGACCCGCAGGCTCAAGGCCGGCACCTCCGTCGCGGTCCTGCCCGGACGTCAACCCACCCTGGTCGCCAAGCAGTTGGCGTCTCTCGCCGCCCTCACCCCGGGTCGCGTCCTGCCGGTCTTCGGCCTCCAGCCGGCCCGCCGCGCCGAGCGGGCGTACTTCCCGCTCCCGGCCGGCGTCCGCCGCGGCGACGCCTTCGACGAGGCCCTGCGCGACCTCCGCGCCGCCCTCACGGGAGGCGACCTCGGCCCCGGCTCTGGCTCCGGCCCCGGCAAACCGCTCGACCTCTGGCTCGGCGGCAGCGCCCCCGCCGGCCTCCGCCGCGTCGGCCGCCACGGGGACGGCTGGCTGGGCAGCTTCCTCACCCCGCCGGAGGCCCGCGCCGCCCGGGAGGCCATCGAGGAGTCCGCCGCCGAGGCCGGCCGCGCCATCGACGCCGACCACTACGGCATCAGCCTCACCCTCGCCGACGGCGAACTCCCGCCCCGGCTGGTGGCCACCGCCCGCGACCGCCGCCCCGGCGCCGACCCCGGCCGGCTCGCCGCCGCCGACTGGCCGCGGCTCCACGCGCTCCTCGACGAGTACATCGACGCCGGCCTCAGCAAGTTCGTCGTCTACTACGCCGGCACCCGCCCCTTCCCGGAGTTCCTGGCCCGCTTCGCCGAGGAGCTGCTTCCCCGGCAGAACTGACCCGCCGTCACCCCGGCCGTCTATGCTGGCTGCCAGGGGGACACGGGGAGGGGGAAACCGTGAGCTGGTTCTGGTGGGTGCTCATCGTCTTCTGGACGGGCGGCTTCGCCTGGGTGACGGACAATGTCCGCACCGCGCTGCGCAACCGCCATGAGCGGAGGCTGCAGAGGATCGAGGCGGCGAAGGAGGAGCGGCTGGCCGTCGAGGCGGCCCGGAGGCCGCCGGAGCCGATCTGCGGCTGCACCCACCATCTCGCCAAGCACGACCGCGGCGGCCGCTGCCACGAGCGCGTCGAGGTGCCCACGGCCTGGGACGAGAACAGGAAGCCGCTGCGCTTCGAGCCCGGCCAGTGCGACTGCCAGCAGTACGTGGGCCCGCAGCCGCTGTCCCAGGTCTACGCCGAGGAGCTCACCGACCTCTGAGCCTTGGGGCCGCGCGGCCCGCGACGCCCTTCCCTCCTGCGAACGGCGTTCCCATACTGGCGCGCATGACTGAGACCCCCCAAGCCGAACGACTCGCCGGAAAGTCCGTCATCGTCGCCGGTGCGGCCACCGGGATCGGCGCCGCCTCCGCCCGCCGGCTGGCCGCCGAGGGGGCCAGGGTGGTGGTCGGCGACATCGACCTGCCCGGCGCCGAGGCCGTCGCCGAGGCCATCATCGGGGAGGGCGGCCAGGCCGTCCCGGTGCGGGTGGACATCGCCGACGAGGCCTCGGTGCGCGCCCTGGTCGAGACCGCCGTCGACGCGTACGGCGGCCTGGACGGCGCCCACGTCAACGCGGGGGCGATGCAGTTGCTGCCCGGCGACACCGACGTGGTCGACATGGACCTCGCCGTGTGGGACGGCATCATGGCGGTCAACCTCCGCGGCCACATGCTGGTCGCCCGGCACGTGGTGCCGCGGCTGCTGGCGGGCGGCGGCGGCGCGCTCGTCCACACCTCCTCCGACGCCGCCTTCGTCGGCGAGCCGACCCGCCCCGCCTACGCCGCCACCAAGGCCGGGATCAACGCCCTGGTCCGGCATGTGGCCTCGCGCTGGGGCCGGGAGGGCGTCCGCGCCAACGCCATCGCGCCCGGTCTGGTGCTGACCGACCGGGTCCGCGAGAGCGCCTCCGAGGAGCTCAAGCGGAAGCTGCTGCGCGGCACCCCGAGCCCGCGCCTCGGTGAGCCCGCGGACATCGCGGCGATGACCGCCGTCCTCCTCTCGGACGCGGCGTCCTGGGTGAACGGCCAGGTCCTCAGCGTGGACGGGGGCACGGTGATGCGCTGAACGGCCGGCCCCCAAAATTACAGAGCTATACTCACTATTAGCGGGAACAATTATGCTGTACGCTCAGTTGACGAGCGCAGACCCTCACCTGTCCCGAAACCCGGCCCCTGGAGGCACCCCATAGTGAAACCACCCGAGATCAACTGGACCCCGCCGAAGCGCGCGGCGGGGGAATCCGCACCGCCGCGCCAACTGCGCCGGATCGTCCGGCTCTTCCGGCCCTACCGGGTCCAGCTCCTCGTGGTGGGACTGCTGGTGGGCGCCTCGTCCCTGGTGTCCGTCGCCTCCCCGTTCCTGCTCCGCGGGATCCTGGACGACGCCATCCCGCACGGCCGCACCGGCCTCCTCTCGCTGCTCGCCCTGGGCATGATCGTCATCGCCGTGGCGAACTCGGTCTTCTCCGTCCTCCAGACCTATCTGAGCACCTCCGTGGGCCAGCGGGTGATGCACGACCTCCGCTCCTCGGTCTACGCCCATCTCCAGCGGATGCCGCTGGCCTTCTTCACCCGGACCCGCACCGGCGAGGTGCAGTCCAGGATCGCCAACGACATCGGCGGAATGCAGTCCACCGTCACCACCACGGCCACCTCGCTGGTGTCCAACTTCACCACCGTGGTGGCGACGGTCATCGCGATGATCGCGCTGGACTGGAAGCTGACCGTCGTCTCGCTGGTGCTCCTCCCGCTCTTCGTGTGGATCAGCCGGCGGGTCGGCACCGAGCGGCGCCGGATAGCCGGCCAGCGGCAGAAGCAGCTCGCCGTGATCTCCTCGGTGATGCAGGAGTCCCTCTCCGTCAGCGGCATCCTCCTCGGCCGGACCATGGGCCGCTCGCGCGCCCTCAGCGCGGACTTCGAGCGGGAGTCCCAGGCGCTGGCGGACCTGGAGGTCCGCGCCGACATGGCCGGCCGCTGGCGGCAGTCCACCATCCAGATCGTGATGGCCTGCATGCCCGCGGTCATCTACTGGGTCGCCGGGATGCTCACCGCCGGCCAGGCGGGGGCGTCCATCGGCACGCTGGTGGCCTTCACCACCCTCCAGCAGAATCTGTTCCGCCCGACCGTCTCCCTCCTCCAGGTCGGCGTCTCCGTGCAGACCTCGCTGGCGCTCTTCCAGCGCATCTTCGAGTACCTGGACCTGGTCCCCGGCATCACCGAGCGGCCGAACGCGCTGACCCCGCACCGGCGGGCGGCCGGCCACGTCCGCTTCGAGAACGTCGACTTCCGCTACGAGGCGGCGCAGCCGCGGCCCACCCTCAGCGGCATCGACCTCGACATCCCGGCCGGCGGCTCGCTCGCCGTGGTCGGCGAGACCGGCTCCGGCAAGACCACCCTCAGCTACCTCGTCCCCCGGCTGTACGACGTCGACGCCGGGCGGGTGACCATCGACGGGACGGACGTCCGGGACCTCTCCTTCGAGGCGCTGGCGGCGGCGGTCGGGGTGGTCTCCCAGGAGACCTACCTCTTCCACGCCTCGGTCGCCGACAACCTCCGCTTCGCCAAGCCGGACGCGACCGACGAGGAGCTGGTCGCGGCGGCGCGGGCGGCGCGGATCCACGACCACATCGCCGGCCTGCCGGACGGCTACGACACCCTGGTCGGCGAGCGCGGCTACCGCTTCTCCGGGGGCGAGAAGCAGCGCCTGGCCATCGCGCGGACCATCCTCCGCGACCCGCCGGTCCTGGTCCTGGACGAGGCGACGTCCGCGCTCGACACCCGCACCGAGGCGGCGGTGCAGTCGGCGATCGACGCGCTGTCCGCGGGGCGGACCACGATCACCATCGCCCACCGGTTGTCCACCGTCCGGGACGCGGACCAGATCGTGGTCCTGGACCACGGAGAGGTCGCCGAGGTCGGCAGCCACGCGAAGCTGATGTCCCTCGGCGGCAGGTACGCCGCGCTGGTCGAACGCGACAGCGACGTCGCGACGGCGGCGTAGCCGCCCCCGGAAGAAGCCCGAAGGGCGATTCCAGGGGCGCGGGGAACCGCGCGGCCCGCGCGCAACGGCGCCGCACCCGGCAACGACCACTGGGTTGCAACCCAGACCCCGTTGCCGGGTGCGGCGCCGTAGACGGCCGGGCGCGCAGTTCCCCGCGCCCCTGGTTCGCGCCTGCGGCGCTCCGTCCGGGGCTACTCAGCGGGGCCCGGGGCGGTCCCGCACCCCGTCAACTCAGCTTCTGCAGCGCGATGTTCAGCTCCAGGACGTCCACCCGCGGCTCCCCGAGGAACCCCGCGTCACGTCCCTGCGTGTACCGCGCGACCAGCGCGCGCACCTTGGACGCGTCCACCCCCCGCGCCTTCGCCACCCGGTCCACCTGGATCGCGGCGTACTGCGGCGAGATGTCGGGGTCGAGCCCGGACCCCGAGGCCGTCACCGCGTCCGGCGGGACCTGGCTCTGCGAGACGCCGTTGAACGCCGCGACCTCCGCCTTCCGCTGCTTGACGGTCTTCGTCAGCCCGGGGTCGTTCGGCCCCAGGTTCGACGCCGTCGACGAGGCCCCGTCGTACCCGGACTCCCCCGCCGCGGACGGCCGCGGCTGGAACCACCTGGGGTCCGGCTTGCCGTTCTTCAGCTCGAAGTTCTGGCCCAGCAGCGAAGACCCGACGACCTTTCCTTCGACCTTCACCAGCGACCCGTTGGCCTGGTGGTGGAAGACGCCCTGCCCGATGCCGGTCATCAGCAGCGGGTACGCGAGTCCCAGCAGCACCGTGAACACCAGCAGCAGGCGAAGTCCCGTGAGGTGGTTGCGCACCGGCGTGGGAAGCGGCTTGCCCATGACTGCCATGTCGAATCAACTCCCTTCTACCGGAGGCCCGGAATGAACTGCACGACGAGATCGATCAGCTTGATCCCGACGAACGGCAGGATCAGCCCGCCCACCCCGTAGATGCCGAGGTTTCTGCGCAGCAGCGAACTCGCGCTCGACGGCCGGTACTTGACCCCCCGCAGCGCCAGCGGGATCAGCCCGATGATGATCAGCGCGTTGAAGACGATCGCCGAGGTGATCGCCGAGGTCGGCGAGTGCAGCCCCATGATGTTGAGGTGCCGCAGCCCCGGATACACCCCCGCGAACATCGCCGGGATGATGGCGAAGTACTTCGCCACGTCGTTGGCGATGGAGAAGGTGGTCAGCGCGCCCCGGGTGATCAGCAACTGCTTGCCGATCTCCACGATCTCGATCAGCTTGGTCGGATTGGAGTCCAGGTCCACCATGTTGCCGGCCTCCTTGGCGGCCATGGTGCCGGTGTTCATCGCCACGCCGACGTCCGCCTGGGCCAGCGCCGGGGCGTCGTTCGTCCCGTCGCCGGTCATCGCGACCAGCTTGCCGCCCGCCTGCTCCCTCTTGATGAGGGCCATCTTGTCCTCGGGCGTGGCCTCGGCGAGGAAGTCGTCCACGCCGGCCTCCTCCGCGATGGCCTTGGCGGTCAGCGGGTTGTCGCCAGTGATCATGACCGTCTTGATGCCCATCCGGCGCAGGTCCTCGAAGCGCTCCCGGATGCCGTGCTTGACGACGTCCTTGAGGTGGATGACGCCCAGCACCCGGGCCGGCTGCCCGCCGCGCCTCTCGGCGACGACCAGCGGCGTGCCGCCCATCCCGGAGATCCGCTCGACGGTCTCCTCCAGGTCGGCGCCGACCGTGCCGCCGCCGTCCTCGACCCAGCTCCGGATCGACCCGGCCGCGCCCTTGCGCACCCGGTGGGTGCCGGACGGCTCGTCCAGGTCGACGCCCGACATCCGGGTCTGGGCCGTGAACCCGATCCACTCCGCGTGCGCCAACTCCCCCTGCTCGCGCGCCCGCAGCCCGTACCTCTCCTTGGCCAGCACGACGATCGACCGCCCCTCGGGCGTCTCGTCGGCGAGACTGGACAGCTGGGTGGCATCGGCCAGTTCGGTGATCGGCACCCCGCCGACCGGCAGGAATTCCGCCGCCTGGCGGTTGCCGAAGGTGATCGTCCCGGTCTTGTCCAGCAGCAGAGTGGAGACGTCCCCGGCGGCCTCGACCGCGCGCCCCGACATCGCCAGCACGTTCCGCTGCACCAGCCGGTCCATCCCGGCGATGCCGATGGCCGAGAGCAGCGCCCCGATCGTCGTCGGTATCAGCGCGACCAGCAGGGCCACCAGCACCACGAGGGACTGCTCGGCCCCGGCGTACGCGGCCATCGGCTGCAGGGTGACGACCGCCAGCAGGAAGACGACGGTGAGCGAGGCGAGGAGGATGTTCAGCGCGATCTCGTTCGGGGTCTTCTGCCGGGCCGCCCCCTCGACCAGGGCGATCATCCGGTCGATGAAGGTCTTCCCGGGCTCCGAGGTGATCTTCACGACGACCCGGTCGGAGAGCACCCTGGTGCCGCCGGTCACCGCCGAGCGGTCACCGCCGGACTCCCGGATGACCGGGGCCGACTCGCCGGTGATCGCCGACTCGTCGACGCTGGCCACGCCCTCGACGACGTCGCCGTCGCCGGGGATGGTCTGCCCCGCCTCGACGATCACGAAGTCGCCCAGCCGCAGCCCGGTGGCCGGCACCTCCTCCTCGCGGACGGCCGCCGCGGGCGCGCCCGGCACCCAGTCGCCCACCACCCGGCGGGCGGTGGTGTCGGTCTTGGTCCTGCGCAGGGTGTCGGCCTGCGCCTTGCCGCGGCCCTCGGCCACCGCCTCCGCCAGGTTGGCGAAGACGACGGTCAGCCACAGCCAGGCGGCGATCACCCAGGCGAAGGCCGACTCCACCCGGATCGCCGAGACGGTGGTCAGCACGGAGCCGATCTCCACCACGAACATCACCGGGTTCCTGACCATCACCCGGGGGTCGAGCTTCCTCATCGCGTCCGGGAGGGACCTGACGAGCATTCCGGGGTCCATCAGCCCGCCGCCGACGCGGTGCTCCACAGGCGTCTGCGGCGGCTGCTGCCCCTCCGGCGCGGCCGGCGCCGGGGACGGGACGGTGGGGGTCTGGGGCACGGTCATCAGTGGAGACCTTCCGCGAGCGGCCCGAGTGCCAGGGCCGGGAAGTAGGTGAGGCCGACCACGATCAGCACCACGGCGGAGAGCATTCCGACGAAGAGCGGGCGGTGGGTGGGCAGGGTTCCGGTGCCGGTGGGCACGGGTTGCTGGCGGGCCAGCGATCCGGCGAGCGCGAGGATGAAGATCATCGGCAGGAAGCGGCCGAAGAGCATCGCCAGGCCGAGCATGACCTCCCAGAAGTTCCCGGTCACCGTGAGCCCGGCGAAGGCCGATCCGTTGTTGTTGGCCGCCGAGGTGAAGGCGTAGAGCACTTCCGAGAAGCCGTGCGCCCCGCTGTTGAGCATGGCGTTGCGCTCACCCGTGAAGCTCATCGCGATGCCGGTGCCGACCAGCACCAGCGCCGGGGTGGTGAGGATGTAGAGCGCGGCGAACTTCATCACCTGGCCGTTGAGCTTCTTCCCCAGGTACTCGGGGGTCCGCCCGACCATCAGTCCGGCGACAAAGACCGTGATGACCGCCAGCACCAGCATCCCGTAGAGGCCGGAGCCGGTACCGCCGGGCGCGATCTCACCGAGCATCATGTTGAAGATCGTCAGGCCGCCGCCGCCCGGGCTGAACGAGTCGTGGAAGGAGTCCACCGCACCGGTCGAGGTCAGCGTCGTCGAGGTGGCGAAGAGCGCCGAGCCCGGAATGCCGAAGGCGACCTCCTTGCCCTCCATCGCCGCGCCCGCCGCGTGCAGCGCGGTGCCGCTGTGCTGCCACTCGAAGAAGGTGTTCAGCGCGGCCGAGGCGGTCCAGAACAGGCCCATCACCGAGACGACGGCGTAGCCCTGCCGGTTGTCGCCGACCATCCTGCCGAAGGTGCGCGGCAGCGAGAACGAGATCACCAGCAGGAGGTAGATCTCCAGCCAGTTGGTGAACGGGTTGGCGTTCTCGAAGGGGTGGGCGGAGTTGGCGTTGTAGAAGCCGCCGCCGTTGGTGCCCAGCTCCTTGATGACCTCCTGGGAGGCCACAGGACCGCCCGGGATGTTCTGGGTGCCTCCGCTGAGGGTGTGGATCTGCTGGATCCCGTGGAAGTTCTCCACCAGGCCGCCGGCCATCAGCACGATGCAGAAGACCACCGCCAGCGGAGCCAGCACCCGCAGGGTGACGCGGGTCAGATCCACCCAGAAATTGCCGACGTGCTCGGTCTTCTTCCGGGTGAAACCGCGGATCAGTGCGGCCACCACGGCGATGCCCACCGCGGCCGACACGAAGTTCTGCACCGCCAGACCGGCCATCTGCACCAGGTGGCCGAGCGTCGACTCCCCCGAGTACGACTGCCAGTTGGTGTTGGTGACGAAGGAGGCCGCGGTGTTGAAGGACATGCCGGGGCCGACCGGCTTCATTCCCAGCGAGAGGAAGAGGTGGCTCTGCAGGCGCTGCAGCAGGTACAGGAAGAGCACCGAGACGGCCGAGAACGCCAGCACGCTGCGGACATAGGCGGCCCAGGTCTGCTCGGCGTCACCGTTCACGCCGATCAGCTTGTAGACGCCTCTCTCCAGCCCGAGGTGCTTCCGCGTGGTGAGGGTGTGCGCCATGTAGTCGCCCAGCGGGCGGTACGACAGCGCCAGCGCCGCCACCAGAGCGAGCGCCTGCAGCAGGCCCGCGAGTGTCGGGTTCACTAGAACTTCTCCGGGTGGATGAGGGCGATGACGAGGTAGCCGACGAGGGCGACGGAGACGATCAGTCCGATCAGGTTGTCGGCGCTCACAGCCGTTCCACCCCCTTGACGATCAGCGCGAGGACGACGAACACGAGGATCGTCAGCCCGATGTAGGCGACGTCGGACATGGGTAGCCACCCCAGGGGTCGAAGGGACGCACTGCCGGAGGACCCGGCACTGGTAGGGAAGCGCACGTCATCCGGGTGGGGGACGTCCGTTAACGGGTCCCTTGCGCCACGCCCGCCCTCGTTTACGAAGCTTTGACGCAGACCGCCGTCTCAATAGGATGGTGGGCGGTGCGCCGGGAAGTCTGGTCGGCAGTTCCACAGCCGTTTCCGCGTTCACGACTTCCCGGGGGCCTGCCGCCATGTCCGAGTTGACCGTCATCCTGCTGCTCGTGGCCCTGGCCACCGTGGTGGCGACCGGCGCCCGGCGCTGGAGCCTGCCGGCACCGTCCGTGCTGGTGGTGGTGGGGGTGCTGGTCGGGCTGCTGCCCTTCGTGCCCGACATCGCCGTCTCCCCCGAGGTGATCAGCGTTGGCGTGCTGCCTCCGCTGCTCTACGCCTCCGCGGAGGAGATCTCCGCGCGCGACCTCAAGCAGGTGTGGCGGCCGGTCACGGTGCTCGCCATCGGCCTTGTGCTGGCCACCGCGGTGGCGGTGGCGGTGGTCGCCCGGCTGGTCTCGCCGCTCAGCGGGGGGATGGCCTTCGTCCTCGGCGCGGTGCTGGCCTCCACCGACCCGGTGGCCGTGACCGCGCTGGGCCGCCGGCTGTCGCTGCCGCCGCGGATACAGGTCATGGTGCAGTCCGAGTCGCTCTTCAACGACGCCACCTCGCTGGTGCTCTTCAAGGTGGCGGTCGGGGGCGCGGTCGCGGCCGGAGCCTTCTCCCTGCCGCACGCGGTGGGCCAGTTCGGGCTGCTGGCCGGCGGCGGGGCGGCGATAGGGGCGGCGGTCGCCGGCGTGGTGATGCTGATCCGCCGGCGCACCGAGGACCCGGTGCTGGAGACGGTGATCGCGCTGGTCACCCCGTACGCGGCCTATGTGCTGGCGGAGGACGCCCACACCTCCGGGGTGATGGGCGTGGTGGTCGCCGGCGTGATCCTCGGCGGGACCGGCCACCGCCTCACCAACGCCCAGATCCGCCTTCAGGTGCACGCCGTCTACGACACGGTGGTCTTCCTGCTGGAAAGCGTGGTCTTCGCCGTCATCGGCCTCGAACTGCCCTCCCTCATCCACGATCTGAGGCCCGACGAGCGCGGCTGGGCCTGGGGCGTGCTGGCGGTCGCGGCGACGGTGATCGCGCTGCGGATGCTGTGGGTGTTCCCGATGACCGCGCTGATGGCCCGCCGGCGGGGGCAGGAGCACCTCTCCTGGCGGGTGCCGATGGTGGTCACCTGGGCCGGCACCCGCGGCGTCATGCCGCTGGCCGCCGCGCTGACCATCCCGCTGGCGGCGGGCGACGGGCTGCCGCTGCCGCACCGCTCGCTGGTGCTGGTGATGACGACCGGGGTGGTCGTCCTCACCCTCGTCCTCCAGGGCTTCAGCCTGGCGCCGGTGGTACGCCGCTCCGGCATCGCGCTGGAGCCGGAGGCGACCGCGCGCGAACAGGCCGATGCGGAGAAGCTGCTGGCCGCGGCCGGCCTCGCCGAACTCGAGCAGCTCGCCGAGCTCGACGCCGCGCCGGACGTCGTCGTCGACCAGCTCCGCCGCGGCCTCACCGCCCGCATAGAGGATGCCGCGGCGGGCTCCCCGGACACCGAGAGCGACCGCTCCGACTCCCTGCTGTCCGCCCACCGCGAACTCCGCCGCGCGCTCATCGCCGCCGAGACCGCCGAGCTCCGCCGCCTCTACGCGTCCCACCGCATCACCGACGCGACCCGCCGCCGCCTCCAGCGCACCCTCGACCTCGAGGAGGCGGGCCTCGGCGACTGAGCCCCGCCCCTGGCGCAGCGCCGCGGGCGCAAGCAAGGGGCGCGGGGAACCGCGCGCCCGGCCGCTTACGGTCCGCCCTCGGCAACGGAGTCCCGGTTGCAGCCCGGTGGCCGTTGCCGGCTGCGGCGCCATCGCTGCCTGGGCGCGCAGTTCCCCGCGCCCCTTGCGCGCCCCTTGCGCGCGCCTGCGGCGCTGCGCTCGGCGCCGAGCGCTACAGCAGCGCGAACAGCGCCAGCGCGCCCAGCACCGCGGCGCCGCCCAAGGCCAGGAACGCGTACTCCAGGCCCAGGCGGGCGCGGCCGCGCACCACCACCTGCCGGGGGTCCAGCGGGTCGTAGGCGAGGTCGACCTCCTGGCCGTCGGCCAGCGGCCGGGCGCGGGATGGCGGGACCGGGGAGTACACCTCCAGCACCGCCCCCTCCCGCGTGGTGAACTGCAGCAGCGGCCGGACGCCGCCGGCCCCCGCCGCGGTCTTCACCAGCGCACGCGCCGGCACCCCCACCCGCAGCAGCCGCTGCGCCTCGCGCAGCCCCTGCACGCCCGCGAGATAGGCGACCGCTCCGCCGATCCCGAGGAACAACCCCAGCGTCGCGGCACTCGCCGTTCCGACGGATCCCATGGATCCATACTGCGCCCGGCCCGCCCGCCGCGGGACACCCTCACCCCGGACCGGTCACCCGATTCTCCGGCGGCCGGCCCTCGCTCACTCCGCGAGGGCGGAGAGCCGGCGGGCCGCCGCGGCGAGGGAGCGGCCGCGCGGGGACGGGGACCACGGGTCGTCCGCCAGCAGGGCGTCCGCGTCGGCGAGGGTCCAGCGGCGCGGGCCCAGCTCGGGGTCCTCGACGTCCTCCCAGGTGATCGGGGCCGCGATGGGGGCGCCCGGCCGGGCGCGCACGGCGTACGGGGTGACCGCCGTCTGCCCGTAGCCGTTGCGCTGGACGTCCAGGTAGAGCCGGCCCTTCCGGGCCTGCTTGCGCGGCGCCGTGGTGAGGCTCTCGGGGTACCGGCCGGCCAGCACCTCGGCGACCCCCCGCGCGAACTCCCGCGCCTCGTCGAACGAGGACCTGCCGTCCAGCGGCACGATCACGTGGAGCCCCCGCGAGCCGGTCGTCATCACCTGGGTCGGCAGCCTCAACTCCTCCTCCAGGAGGGGCCGCAGTCGCAGCGCGGCCTCCCGGACCGGGGCGAAGTCGTCGCCCGGCGGGTCGAGGTCGAAGACGATCCGGTCGGGGTCGTCGGGCCGGTCGGCCCGGGAGAGGAACCGGTGGAGGGTGGTGCAGCCCTGCCCGACCAGGTAGACCAGCGCGGCGGCATCCTCGGCCAGCGGATAGCTCACCGTGCCGCCCTCCTTGGGCAGTTCGACGCGGTGGATCCAGTCCGGGAAGTAGTCCGGGACGTCCTTCTGCATGAAGCCGGCGTCGCCGATGCCGTCCGGGTGGCGTTCCAGCATCAGCGGCCTGCCGCGCAACTGCGGCAGCATCCGCGCGGACGCGGCCCGGTAGTACTCGGCCAGGTCGGCCTTGGTGATCCCGTCGTCGGGGAAGAGCACCTTCTCCGCCCGGCTGAGCTCGACGCTCCGCCCGCTCACCCGGAAGGTCCTGGCCTCCGTCTTCGCGCTCATCGAGTCCTCTCCTCCTGCCGGCCGGCCCGCTCGCGCGGGACCTCGCGGACGACCTCCCGGGCCGGCTTGTCGTGCCGGAGCCCGAGGTAGCGGGGGTGGCGCAGCATCCCGTCCCGGGTCCACTCGGTGAAGCCGATCTGCGCCACCAGTTCCGGGCGCGCCCAGTGCGGCGCCCGCTCCCGGACCCGGTCCGCGAACGGCGGGCTGCCCAGCGCCAACTCGTCCAGCCGGGAGCGGAGTTCGCGCAGGGTGCGGGTGTCGAAACCGGTGCCGACCTTTCCGGCGTAGCGCAGCTCCCCGTCCTGGTAGTAGCCGAGCAGCAGGGCGCCCAGCCCGACCCGGCTGCGCTGCGGCTCGGTGAACCCCCCGATGACGAACTCCTGCCCGCCGCCGCATTTCAGCTTCAGCCAGTCCCCGGAGCGCCGGTGCTGGTACGGGGCGTCGCCGCGCTTGGCGATCAGCCCCTCCCAGCCGCGTGCGCAGGCGTCGGCCAGCAGGTCGTGGCCGTTGCGGTTGCGGTGGGCGGTCCAGCGCAGCGGGTCGCGGAAGTCGAGGGCGTCGCGCAGCAGCGCCTTGCGGGTGCGCTGCGGCAGCCGGGTGGTGTCCTGGCCGTCAAGTCGCAGCAGGTCGAAGAGGTAGTAGGTGACCGCCACCCCGCTGGCCCTGGCCTCGTCCGGGTCGGTCAGCCCGCTGCGCTGCTGGAGCAGCGAGAAGTCGGTGCGTCCGCGGTCGAGGGCGACCACCTCGCCGTCCAGGGCGAAGTCCTGCCGGCTCTGCGCGGCCAGGGCGTCGACCAGTTCCGGATAGGTGCCGTCCAGGCGCTTGCCGGTGCGCGAGCGGAGGTGCACCGGGCCGCCGTCGCGGCGCTCGGCGAGCAGCCGCACGCCGTCCAGCTTCCGCTCGAAGAGCCAGTCCTCCGTAGCCGGGCCACCGGACCCACCGGAGCCGGAGCCGTTGGAGCCGCCGGAGCCGCCGGAGTGCCCGAAGTCGCGGCGGTCGCTGAGGGTGGCCAGCATCGCCTGCCCCGGGCCCCCGTCCCCGGCCGGGCGCAGCAGCCGTCGCTGCTCCTCCGGCAGCCGGCCGAGGGGTTCGCCGAGGGGTTCGCTGGGGGATTCGCTGGGGTCCTCGTCCGTGTCCCGTGCGGCCATCAGCGCTCCTCGTCCTCCGCCGCGACCTGGCCGAGGGTGCGCCCGCTGAGAGCGGAGCGGGCCCGCTGCGGATCGGTGCCGTGGCCCTTTCCGGCGTGCCGGTCGGACTCCTTGACCAGCAGCCAGGCCTCCCGGTCGCGGCCTCCGCCACCGCTCCCGCCGCCCCGGCGCATCCGGGTCAGCGCGTAGCCGCCGTGCAGCTTGTCGCCGTCCAGCCAGAACGAGGCGTGCCCGCGTTCCAGCGCCTCGGCCATCGGGATCTCCTCGCCGTTCCTGTCCTTGCTGAGGTTCCGGTAGGTGCCCTGGTCCCAGACGATCACCGTGCCCGCGCCGTACTGGCCCTCGCCGATGACGCCCTCGAACCCCCGGTACTCCATCGGATGGTCCTCGGTGGGGCTGGCCAGGCGCTTGTCCTGCGGATCGTAGGACGGGCCCTTGGGGACCGCCCACGACTTCAGCACCCCGTCGGCCTCCAGCCGGAAGTCGAAGTGGAGTGAGCTGGCGTCGTGGATCTGCACCACGAAGACCGGGCGGTCGCCCGCCTCCCCGCCGCCGCCCTGCGGCTCGCGGGTCCTCGCGAAATCGCGTCGGCGCTGGTACTCGGCCAGCGCGCCCTTGCCGGCCATGCCGAACGTCCTCTCTCCCGTACCTCGGTACTGTCGGTCACCCCCCTCTTCTCCGCCCATACCCGGCGAAACCGGCGTCACCCGTCCCCAGGACTCCGCGGCAGCACCGGGGTCTCCGGCGAGGTGTTCTCCAGGGGCACCACCGAGCCCCGTACCAGGCCGAGTTGGACGGTCTGCCGGGGCACCAGGGCGCCCAGCAGCCAGTCCGCGGCCACCCGCGCCCGGTTGCTGGGCAGCGAGGCCAGGTGGTAACCGCGGGTGACCGCCTTGGCCGCCGCCCCGGCGAGCGGGATGTGCAGCGGATCGGCGGCCGCGTCCGGCCCGCCCAGGTCGACGGCGAAGCCCAGCTCCCGATGCCGGTAGGGCCGCATGGCGCCCTGGCCGCAGCTGGCCGCGACGTTCCGGGCGGCCAGCCGCCCCTGCCGGACGGCGTGCTGCGCGGTCATCGGGGTGTACTCCCCCGGCCGGTTGGGGTCCGGCACGGCGGCGGCGTCCCCGCAGGCGAAGACCCCGGGGCAGCCGGGCACCGCGAGGTGCTCGTCCACCAGCAGCCGCCCGCGCTCGGTGGGCAGCCCGAGCTCGTCCACCAGCGGGTCGGGGCGGACGCCGACGCACCAGATCAGCGATCTGGTGGGGACGGAGCTGCCGTCGGTCAGCCGGACGCCGTCGGCGGTCGCCTCGGCCACCGAGGTGCCGAGGCGCAGCCGCACACCGCGGTCGGTCAGCACGTTCGCCGCCGTGCGGGAGAGCCGCGGGTCGAGTTCCGGAAGCACCCGCTCCGCCACGTCCAGCAGGAGCCAGCGCGGCGGCTCCTCGCGCCGCAGCCGGGGCAGCCGGCGGGCCAGGTCGGCGGTGTAGAGGACGCCGTGGGCGGCGACCTCGGTGCCGGTGTAGCCGGCGCCGACCACCACGAAGGTGCTGCGGGCCGCGCGCTCCGCGGGATCCTCCGCGGTGTCGGCCAGTTCGAGCTGGCGGGTGATGTGGTCGCGGAGGTAGAGCGCCTCCGGCAGGCCGCGGAAGCCGTGGGCGTGCTCGGTGATCCCGGGCACCGGCAGCAGCTTGTTGACGCTGCCCACGGAGAGGATCAGCCGGTCGTAGCCCAGCTCGTGCTCCCGGCCCTCCGGGTCGGTGACCGAGACCTGACGCCCCTTCACGTCCACCCGCCGGGCCTGCCCGAGGACGAGCTCGACCCCGGGCAGGCTGCCGGCCAGCGGGACGGCGATCCGCCGCGGCTCCAGGACGCCGGTGGCGACCTCGGGGAGCAGCGGGGCGTAGAGGAAGTAGTCGGTGGGGTTCACCAGGGTGATCCGGGCCCGCCCGCGGGCGGTCCTGGAGAGGGTCCGTGCGGCCTGGTGCCCGGCGAAGCCGGCCCCGACGATAACGATGCGCGGACGTGCCATGGGCTGAGCCTCCCGTCTGGCGAATGCTCTCTCCGCTCTCCGACGCGCGGCGGCTCAAGCGGCTCCCGGGCCCCCGGGGGTGCCGGGCATGGCGGGGCCGCCAGGCGCTTCAGGGCCACCCGGGGAGCGCGTCCCCGGCGGCTGCGGGTCCGGCGGCTGGGCCGGCGGCTCGGGGGACGGCGGGACGCCCTGACCGGGCGGGCGGGGCGGCTCGGGGTCGACGATCCCCGGTTCCGGCGGGGGCGGGGCACGGGGTCCGGCCCCAGCGGCTCGGGCACCGGCGCCGGCGCGGGCCCCGGCTCAGGACCGCCCGGCCCGGGCGGCGGCCCCGGCACCGGCGGCACGGGATCGTCCACCGCCCCCGGCTGCGCGACGCTCCGCCGCGACCGGCCGGTCAGCCGGTCCCACAGGGCCGCGATCGGTCCGCGTTTCTGGTGCTCAGGCATCTTCGACCGCCTCCTCGTCCGTAACCGGGCCTCTACAGGCCGCTACCCGGCCCGGCCCTGCTCACACGGCGGCGGGCGCCCGGGTCGTCCGCACGCGCCGACCGCGCAGGTCGACCGCCCGGGTCGAGCGCCCCGGGTCAGCCGGCCGCGAGGACCTCCACGCCCAGCGCGGCCACCCACTCCAGCGCCGGGTCCCGCGGATCGGCGTCCGTGATCAGCCCGCTGACCTCCTCCCAGGGCAGCACCCGGAACCGCGAGGCGGTCCCGACCTTCTCCGAGGAGGCGAGGATGTAGGTGTCCGCGGCCCGGGCGGCCAGCGCCCGCTTCATCGCGGCCTCCTCTGCGTCGCCGGTGGTCAGCCCCTCGTCCGGGTGGACCCCGGTGACGCCGAGGAGGCAGAGGTCGGCCGAGACGTTCCGCGCGGCCTCGACCGCGGCGGCCCCGCAGGCCACCGCCGAGTGCTTGAAGAGCCGCCCGCCGAGCACGAAGACCTCCGCCCGCGGATGCTCCACGAGGGCGGCGGCGATCGTCGGGCTGTGGGTGATCACCGTGCAGTCCAGTTCGGGCGGAAGGGCGCGGGCCACCGCGAGCGCCGTGGTCCCGCCGTCCAGGATCACCGCCCCGCCGGGCCGGACCAGGCCGGCGGCCCTGGCCGCGACCCTCCGCTTGCCGTCGGGGGTGACGGCGGTCCTGGCCGCGTAGTCGGCCACGGCCGGCGAGACCGGCAGCGCGCCGCCGTACACCCGGTGGCAGAGGCCCTCGGCGGCGAGGTCCCGAAGGTCGCGGCGGACGCTGTCCTCCGAGATGCCCAGCTCGGCGGCGACGGCCTTGGCCACCACCTTGCCCTCGCGGGCCAGCAGGCCCAGCAGGTGTTCGCGCCGCTCAGCAGCCAGCATCCGCATTCTCTCCTGTTCCTGCACGTTTCTGCGTGTATCGTAACCCGGCATGAGCGACCACCACGAAGGGCGGGCCGCCCGCCCGGGCCTCGACACCCCCGACCACCGCGGCCGCACCGGCCTCGACCGCGCCGGGCGCGAGCTGGCCGGCAACCCGGACGTGGTCGTCCGGGACGTCGAGCTCACCTCCCAGGGCTGGCACGTACTGCGCCGCACCACCTTCGACTACCGCCGCCGCGACGGGCGCTGGGAGACCCAGCAGCGCGAGACCTACGACCGCGGCAACGGCGCGGTGGTCCTGCCGTACGACGCGGAGCGCGGCTGCGTGCTGCTCACCCGTCAGTTCCGCTACCCCGCCTAGGTCAACGGGCACCCGGACGGCATGCTGATCGAGGCCGCGGCCGGACTCCTCGACGAGGACGACCCGGTCACCGCCGTCCGCCGGGAGGCGGCGGAGGAACTCGGCGTCGCCCTCGGCCCGTTGACCCACGTCCTCGACGCGTACATGAGCCCCGGCTCGGTGACGGAGCGCCTCCACTTCTACGCGGCCCCCTACACCGCCGCCGACCGCACCGGCCCCGGCGGCGGGCTCCCCGAGGAGGGCGAGGACATCGAGGTCCTCGAACTCCCCTTCCCCGAAGCGCTGTCGATGACCCGGGACAGCCGCATCACCGACGCCAAGACGGTCCTGCTCCTCCAGTGGGCGGCCCTGACCGGCCCGTTCGGACGCCCGGCCCAGGACGCCGGGGGCGGGAGCCCGGGGCGGACTACCCCTTGGTCGAGCCCAGGGTCAGCCCCGAGACGAACTGCTTCTGGAGGGTGAAGAAGACCACCAGGGTGGGGACGGCGACGATCAGCGAGGCCGCCGAGATGAGGTTGTTGTTGACGAAGAACTCGCCGGTGAGGTTGTTGAGGGCCGCGGTGATGGGGCGGTTGGAGCCGGTCTGCATCAGGACCGTGGCCCAGAAGAAGTCGTTGTAGATCCAGGTGAACTCGAGGGTCGCCAGGGCGGCCAGCACCGGGCGGCACAGCGGCAGGATGATCTGCCAGTACTGGCGCCACGCCGAGGCGCCGTCGACCAGGGCGGCCTCGCCAAGCTCCTCCGGGATCGTCTTCATGTAGTTGGAGAGGACGAAGGCGCAGAAGCCGGTCTGGAAGGCGACGTTGATCAGGATGACGCCGAGGAAGGAGTCGTCCATCTTGCCGGAGGCGGCCATCCACTCCGGCAGCGGGATCATCTGGTACAGCTTGAACAGCGGGGTGATGATCGCCTGCTGGGGCAGCAGGTTGCCCGCGGTGAACAGCACCAGCAGAGCGATGTTGATCTTGAAGTTGAAGCGGGCGGCGACGAACGCGACCATGCTGGACAGCAGCAGGGTGAGGACCAGCGCCGGCACCGTGATGTAGATCGAGTTGAGGAAGTAGTGCGGCAGCTGCGCCTGCGTCCAGGCGGTGGTGAAGTTGCCGAAGCCGTAGTGCCCGCCGACCGAGACGTACCCTCGGGTCGCCGTGTCCCCGTACGGCCGGAACGCCGTGTAGAGGGCGTAGAGCAGCGGCGCGATCCAGATCACGCAGGTGACGACGAGGAAGACGTGGAGGGCGATCCGGGCCGGCCGGGGCGAGCGCCGCGGCGGGCGGCCGTCGTCCGCCGCCGCCGGACGGACCGTCAACTCTGTTGCTGCCGCGGTCATTCGCCTCGATCCCTTCGGAACATGCTGATCAGGTACGGCACGATGAAGATCAGCGAGATCACCAGCAGGATGGTGGCCAGCGCGGAGCCGAAGCCGATCCGGCTGGCCTCGCCGATGATGTTGTCGGTGACCAGCACCGACAGCAGCTGGAGCCCGTTGGTGCCCTTGTTGATGATGTAGACGATGTCGAAGGCGCGCAGCGACTCGATCACGGTGACGACCAGCACCACGACGTTGATCGGCCGCAGCGCCGGCCAGGTGACGTGCCGGAAGACCTGCCAGCCGTTGGCGCCGTCCAGCGAGGCGGCCTCCTTCAGGGAGGCGTCGACCGACTTCAGCCCGGCCAGGAAGAGGATCATCACATAGCCGGTCTGCCGCCAGCAGGCCATCACCAGCACCGCGTAGATGTTGATCGACGGGTTGCCGATCCAGTCGATGACGTGGTGGTCGGCGTGCCCGGTCAGGTTGTTGAGGAGGCCCTGGGTGGGGCTGAAGATCAGCTCGGTCATGAAGCCGATCAGCGCCAGGGAGAGCACCACCGGCATGAACAGGATCGACTGGTAGACCCGGGAGAACTTGATCTGCTTGTCCAGCTGCACCGCCAGAAAGAGCCCGACCGGGGCCGGCAGGCAGAAGAACACCGCGAGCCACAGCAGGTTGTGCCCGATGGCCGGCGGGAACTCCGGATAGATGGTGAAGATGTTCTTGTAGTTCTCGGTGCCGATCCACTGAATCGAGGAGAAGTCCCCGAAACCGGACCAGTTGGAGAACGACAGCACGATCGAGGCCAGTGCCGGCAACCAGACCAGCCCGACCGTGAGCACTGTCGGGATGCCCGCCATCAGGCTCAGCACCACCCGGTCGCGCCCGGTCAGCCGCCGGACCCGCCGACGGCGGCCCCGCCCCTCGTCGCGTTCCGGGGCGCCGCGGACCGCCCCCTCGACCACAGTCATCGCGTCCTCGTGTCGTGCACTGTTCTGGCCTGTCCTGTTGTGTGCCGATCCGGGCGCGTCCCGCCGCAGGCTCGAAGCCCACGGCGGGACGGCCGTCCGGGGACCGACGTGACGGAGCGTCGGTGTCAGCCGGTGAAGATGGTCTTGGCCTGCGCGTCGATGTTCTTGATGATCGACGCCGCGTCGCCGGGGCTGTTCAGGAACTTCTGGATGGCGGGCAGCAGCACCGGGTCGGCGAAGTCCGGCCGGGTGTCGCGGTCCATGAACTGCGACAGCTGCTTGGCCCCGGTGATCAGCTTCACCGCGTCGGCCTGCGGCTGGGTGTACTTGGAGGTGTCCACGCCGTTGGCGGTGGCGATGTCCGCCGGGTTGGAGCCCAGCCAGAACTGCTGCGCGGTGGCGGTGCCCAGGTACTCCAGCAGCTTGAAGGCGCCGGCCTTGTTCTTCGGCGACTTGGAGACGAGGAAGCCGTCGATCGGGGCCTCCACCGCATCCTGCCCGTACTGCGAGTCGATCTCGGGGAAGGCGAAGAAGCCCAGGTCGTCGGCCTTGGAGCCGGTGAAGATGGTGCCGATCTGGTCGAGGCCGATGACCATCATCCCGGCCTTCTGGGTGAGGAGCTGCTGCGCGCCCTCCTGCCAGGTGAGGCCGAGCGCCCCGGGCGAGTAGTACGGCAGCAGTTCGCGCCAGGTGTCGAAGACCTGCTTGACCTGCGGGGTGTTCCACTTGTCCCCGTTGCGCATCAGGTTGATGTGGAAGTCGAACCCGTTGATCCGCATGTTGAGGTAGTCGAACGTGCCCATCGCGGGCCAGCCGTCCTTGTCGGTGAAGGCGATCGGGATCAGCCCGTCCGCCTTCATCTTCTTGGCCAGCGCGATGTACTGCGCCCAGGTGGTGGGAGCGGTGTAGCCCTTCTGCTTCCACAGGCTCTTGCTGTAGAAGACGGCCCAGGGGTAGTAGTCGAACGGCACCAGGTAGTACTTGCCGTCCTTGCCCTTGGACTGGGCCTTCATCGCCGCCGTGTAGGAGCCGCCGATCTTGTCCCAGACCTGGCCGACGTCGCTGACCAGGCCCTGGTCGGCGAAGTACTGCATCCGCTCGCCGGCGAACCAGTTGAAGACGTCGTCCGGGTTGGACTGCAGATAGCTGCTGATCTGCTGCTGGAAGGTGTTGTGGTCGACCCAGTTGGGCTTGACGCTGATGCCGGTGGCCTGCTTGGCCTGGGCGAACAGCTTCTCGTAGGCGCCCTTGGGCTCGGGCACGGCGGCGTTCGAGCCGAAGGTGACGGTGCCAGAGGCCTTGCTGACGTCGGCACTGCTGGTGCTGCCGCCGCTGGAGCAGGCTGCGAGGACGGGTCCGGCGGCAAGGGCGCCGGCTCCGAAAAGTGCGCCACGAAGTATCGAGCGTCTGCCGATCGGTTGCGCCATGACCCCTCCCCGGGGGAGTGAAGAAAACACATTCAAACGCGAGCGTGCAAATCGCACCAACACCCGGGGGCGGTGTCAAGGGTTCCGACCATCACGATCCCGCACATCGTTGTTGAAGCGTGTGCGATCGCGATCGACCTCATGGCGCCTCAGGGGCCCCGCCCGTCCGGGGAGTTGACCGTCGAGGGCGCACCGGACGAGGTGGCGGTCAGTCTGCCAGGCGCTGCCGCGGGCGGGCGGCGATCTCCCGGTAGCGGGCCGTCAGGCCGGCGATCAGCGAGTCCAGCCCGAGCTCGAAGGCGCTCTCGTCGATCTCGCGCTGACGGTCCGTCAGCAGATGGGCCTCGCCGAGGTGGGGGTAGTCCGCGCTCTCGATCGGCTCGCCGTCCTCGGTGAAGGAGAGGGCGAAGGAGCCCAGCGCGGAGCCGGTGATGTAGTAGCGCATCAGGGCGCCGATCCGGGTCGCCTGGCCGCGCGGCCAGCCCTCCGCGACCAGCGCCCCGAACATCACGTCCGCCTGGTGGAGCCAGTGCGGACGCCGCTTCGGGCCCTGCGCGAGCGCCGGCACCAGCCGGGGGTGGCCGACCAGCGCCGCCCGGTACGAGCGCGCCCAGGCGCGGAGGGCCTCCGGCCAGGGCACCCGGCGGTCCGCCGCGAACATCGACAGGTCGACCTGGCCGATGACCTCGTCGACCAGCGCGTCCACCAGCTCGTCCATCGAGCCGAAGTGGTTGTAGAGGGACGGGCCGGAGACCCCCAGCTCGACCGCGAGGCGGCGGGTGGAGAGGGCCGGCAGGCCCTCGGCGTCGACCACGGCGAGGGCGGCGGCGACGATCCGCTCCCGGCTGAGCAGGGGGTTGCGGGGGCGGGCCATCCTCGTCACCTTCCGTCGCCGGCCGGGGGTGGGTTAGAGTCGTTAAAACTTGCACTGCTAGTTTAACCGGCAGCCAGCCGAACCTCGACGAGGAGGCCCGCACCCATGCGACCCGTGTACTTCGCCGCCGCCCGCCGGACGCCCACCGGCCGCCTGAAGGGCGCCCTCTCCTCCGTGCGCCCGGACGACCTCGCCGCGACGGTCCTCCGCGGGCTGCTGGACACCGTCCCGCAGCTCGACCCGGCCCGCGTGGACGACGTCTACTGGGGCGCCGCCAACCAGGCCGGGGAGGACAACCGGAACGTCGCGCGGATGGCGCTGCTTCTCGCCGGGCTGCCGGAGACCGTCCCCGGCGCCACCCTCAACCGGCTCTGCGCCTCCAGCCTGGAGGCGGTCACCACCGGCGCCCGGGCCATCGCGGCCGGCGAGGCCGACATCGTGCTGGCCGGCGGCTCCGAGTCGATGAGCCGCGCGCCGTTCGTCATCGAGCGCCCCGACCAGGCCTTCCCCGGCAAGATGACCACCTACGACACCCGGCTTGGCTGGCGGCTGGTCAACCCGCGGATGAGGGACCTCCACGGCGTCCTGTCCATGGGCGAGACCGCGGAGGAGGTCGCCGCGCGGTACGGGATCACCCGCGAGCGGATGGACGCGTTCGCGCTGCGGTCCCACCAGGCCGCCGCGGCGGCGGCGAAGGACGGGGCGTTCGACGCGGAGATCGTGCCGGTGACCCGGCCGGACGGGGAGGTGGTGGCGGCGGACGAGACGATCCGGCCGGACACCTCGCTGGAGAAGCTGGCCTCGCTGAAGCCGGTCTTCAAGAAGGACGGGCTGGTCACCGCCGGCAACTCCTCGCCGATGAACGACGGGGCGGCGGGCGTGCTGCTGGTGAGCGAGGAGGCGCTGCGCGACCTCGGGCTCGAACCGCTGGCGCGGTACGCGGGCGGCGCTTCGGCGGGCGTCCACCCGGACGTGATGGGCATCGGCCCGGTGCCGGCCACCCAGCGGGTGCTGGCGCGGACCGGGCGGACGATCGACTCGCTGGACACCACCGAGTTCAACGAGGCGTTCGCGGCGCAGGCGCTGGCCTGCGTGGACCAGCTGGGGGTGGACCCGGAGATCGTCAACCCGACCGGCGGCGCGATCGCGCTGGGGCATCCGCTGGGCGGGTCGGGGGCCCGGATCCTCACCACGCTGCTGCATCGGATGGCGCGGGAGGGGAAGCGGCGGGGGCTGGCCACGATGTGCGTGGGGGTGGGCCAGGGGACCGCGGTCCTCGCCGATCGGGACTGATCGGCTGCCCCTCCCGCCTTCTCGATCTCGCCGCCGTGGCGCGCGGCGCGCGGCCGGTTACCTGGACAGCAACCGGCTGGGCGCTCACGCGCTTCGGCGGCGACTTTTTCCGCCCCGAGCGGAGCGCCGCAGGCGCGAGCGAGGGGCGCGGGGAACTGCGCGGACAAGCGACTACGACGCCGCAGCCGGCAACGGCCAACGGGCGGCAACCCGAACTCCGTCGCCGACTGCGACGCCGCCGCACGCGAGCCGCGCAGTTCCCCGCGCCCCTGCTTGCGCCTCCGGCGCAGCGCCCGGGCCGCCGAGGCCCACCGGCCCCGCCCCCGGCGGAGCGCCGCAGGCGCGACCAAAGGGGCGCGGGGAACTGCGCGGCCAAGCATCTACGGCGCCGCACGCGGCAACGGCCAACGGGCGGCAACCCGAACTCCGTCGCCGACTGCGACGCCGTTGCATGCGAGCCGCGCAGTTCCCCACGCCCCCTGCTTGCGCCTGCGGCGCCGCGCACGGGGCCGCGCCGGGGCCCACCGGCCCCATCCCTCGGGGCCGTTCGGGCGTGGAGAAATGATCGATCAAAGCGTGGAATGGAGGCGTCGGGATCGAGCGGAGCGGAAGGTGCGGAGATGACCGTGGCCCCTCAGCGGACGCAGGCGCAGCAACGAGTGAACCCCTGGGAGGGGTTCAAGGGCGGGCGGTGGCGGGACGCCGTCGACGTGCGGGACTTCGTCCAGCAGAACTACACCCCGTACGAGGGCGACGGCTCCTTCCTCGCGGAGCCGACCGCACGCACCCGCGAGGTGTGGGCCCAGGTCGCCTCGCTCTTCCCCGAGGAGACCGCCCGCGGCGTCTACGACGTCGACGTCCGCACCCCCTCCCGGATCGACGCGTTCCGCCCCGGCTACATCGACCACCGCAAGGACCTCATCGTCGGACTGCAGACCGACGCCCCGCTGAAGCGGGCGGTCATGCCGAACGGCGGCTGGCGGATGGTCGAGAGCGCGCTGCGCGCGTACGGCTACGAGCCCGACCCGTGGCTGAAGGAGGTCTACACCCACCTCCGGAAGACCCACAACGACGGCGTCTTCGACGCGTACACCCCGGAGATCCGGGCCTGCCGCTCCTCCGGGATCATCACCGGCCTGCCGGACGCCTACGGCCGCGGCCGGATCATCGGCGACTACCGCCGCGTCGCCCTCTACGGCGTCGACCGGCTGATCGAGGCCAAGGAGGAGGCCAGGGCGCGGCTGAACGCCGAATGGCCGAGCGAGCACGTGATCCGCGACCGGGAGGAGCTCGCGGAGCAGATCAGGGCGCTGGGCGAGCTCAAGCGGATGGCGCTGTCCTACGGCTACGACATCGGCCGGCCGGCGGCCACCGGGCGGGAGGCCGTGCAGTGGCTTTACTTCGGCTACCTGGCCGCGGTGAAGGAGCAGAACGGCGCGGCGATGTCGATCGGCCGGATCGACGCCTTCCTCGACGTCTACCTCCAACGGGACATCGAGGACGGCCGACTGACGGAGAGTCAGGCCCAGGAGTTCATCGACGACTTCGTCGTCAAGCTGCGCGTCGTCCGCTTCCTCCGCACCCCCGAGTACAACGAGCTGTACAGCGGCGACCCCACCTGGGTCACCTGGACCCTCGCCGGGATGGGCGGGGACGGCCGGCCGCTGGTCACCCGCACGGCCTTCCGCGCCCTGCGGACCCTCCACAACCTCGGCCCGGCGCCGGAGCCGAACCTCACCGTCCTCTGGTCGCCCCGGCTCCCCCGCGGCTTCAAGGACTTCGCGGCGCGGACCGCCATCGAGACCTCGGCCATCCAGTTCGAGAACGACGAGCTGACCCGGCCCAAGTACGGCGACGACACCGCGATCGCCTGCTGCGTCTCGGCGATGGCGGTCGGGCGGCAGATGCAGTTCTTCGGCGCACGGGTGAACGTCGCCAAGGCGCTGCTGTACGCGATCAACGGAGGCCGGGACGAGAAGACCGGCAAGCTGGTCGTCGAGGGCTTCGAGCCGGTCGCCGGCGAGTACCTGGACTACGCGACGGTGGCCGCGAAGTACGACGCCATGCTGGACTGGCTGGCCAGGACGTACGTCCACGCGCTGAACGTCATCCACTACATGCACGACAGGTACGCCTACGAGCGCCTTGAGATGGCGCTGCACGACGAGACGGTCCTGCGCACGATGGCCTGCGGGATCGCCGGCCTCTCGGTGGCCGTCGACTCGCTCTCCGCGATCAGGTACGCCAGGGTGCGGGTGATCAGGGACGAGACCGGGCTGGCGGTCGACTACGAGATCGACGGGGAGTACCCGGCCTTCGGCAACAACGACGACCGCGCGGACGCCATCGCCGAACGGCTCGTCCACGACTTCATGGAGAAGGTCCGCCGCCACCCCACGTACCGGGACGCCAGGCACACCCAGTCGGTGCTGACCATCACCTCGAACGTGGTGTACGGGAGGAAGACCGGGAACACCCCCGACGGCCGGCGGGCCGGCGGGCCGTTCGCGCCCGGCGCCAACCCGATGAACGGCCGCGACCTCCACGGCTACGTCGCCTCCGCGATGTCCGTCGCCAAACTGCCGTACGACGACGCCGAGGACGGCATCTCGCTGACCAACACCATCACCCCGGACGCCCTCGGGCGCAGCCCCGAGGACCGGGTGGCCAACCTCCGCGGGGTGCTGGACGGCTATATGGCGAGCGGCGGCTTCCACATGAACGTCAACGTGCTGGACAGGGCGACGCTGGAGGACGCCATGGTGCACCCGGAGAACTACCCGCAGCTCACCATCCGGGTCTCCGGTTACGCCGTCAACTTCGTCCGGCTGACCCGCGAGCAGCAGTTGGACGTCGTCAACCGCACCTTCCACGGGGCACTCTGATGACCGCAGTGCTGGAGGGGCGGGGGGCGACGCCCGCCGCCGCGACCCGGCCTCCGGTGACCGGGTCGGTCCACTCCTGGGACCTGTCCACGGGGGTGGACGGGCCCGGCACCCGGTTCACCGTCTTCCTGGCCGGCTGCCCGCTGGAGTGCCTGTACTGCCAGAACCCGGACACCCTGCGGATGCGCAACGGGCGCCGGATGACCGCCGACCGGCTGGTCGCGGAGGCGGCCGGGTACCGGCGGTTCATCCGGGCGGCCGGCGGCGGGGCCACGGTCAGCGGCGGTGAGCCGCTGCTGCAGCCGGTCTTCAGCGGCGAGCTGTTCCACCGCTTCAAGCACGAGCTCGGCTACCACACCGCCCTGGACACCTCCGGTTTCCTGGGCGCCCGGGCCACCGACGCGCTGCTGCGCGACGTCGACCTGGTGCTGCTGGACATCAAGTCCTGGGACCGGGCGCTGTACCGGAGGTTGACGGGGTGTCAGCTCGATCCGACGCTGGCCTTCGCCCGCCGGCTGGCCGATCTCGGCAAGGAGGTCTGGGTCCGGTTCGTGCTGGTGCCGGGGCTGACGGACGGCACGGCCAACGTGGACGGGGTGGCCGGTTTCGCCGCCTCGCTGGGCAACGTCAGCCGGGTGGACGTCCTCCCCTTCCACAAGCTCGGCCAGGCCAAGTGGGAGGCGCTGGGGAGGCCGTTCCCGCTCGCGGCCACCCCCTCGCCGACTCCGGAGGAGGTGGCCCGGGTGCGCGGGATCTTCAGCGGGCATGGCCTGAAAGCGGTCTGACGGCCGATCAGTCCGCGGTCGGGACCGGCGGCAGCGCCAACCAGGCCGCTGTGTCCGGGAGGAGTTCTCCCGGGGGCAGCGGCTCGCTGCTGAGCAGGAGCGTACCGTCCGCCGGCAGCGGGACCGGCCGCGAGGAGAGGTTGACGACGCAGGCGAAGGCGCGGGCCCGGCCCCGGGTGAAGGCCAGCACGCCGGGCGGCTGCTCCGGCAGCCAGGCGAACTCCTCGCCGCGCAGGGCCGGTCGGTCGCGGCGCAGCCGCAGGGCCGCACGGTAGAGGTTGAGCATCGAGGACCCGTCCGCGGACTGCGCCTCGGCCGAGTGGCCGCCCCAGCCGGGGGGCTGCGGCAGCCAGGCGGGGGCGGCGGACTCCGGCGGGGAGAAGCCGTAGGGCGGCCGGTCGCCGCTCCACGGCAGGGGGATGCGGCAGCCGTCCCGGCCCGGGTCGGAGCCGTTGGAGCGGTGGAACATCGGATCCTGGCGGGCCGAGTCCGGCAGCAGCTCCGGGTCCTCCACCTCGGGGAGGCCCAGCTCCTCGCCCTGGTAGAGGTAGACCGCCCCGGGCAGGGCGAGGGCCAGCAGCGCGGCGGCCCGGGCCCGGCGGGTGCCGAGGACGAGGTCGGTGGCGGGCACCGGGCGGGTCTTGGCCTCGAAGGAGAAGCCGGTGTCGCCGGAGCGGCCGTAGCGGGTGACGTGCCGGGTGACGTCGTGGTTGGAGAGCACCCAGGTCGGCGGGGCGCCGACGGGGGCGTGCCGCTCCAGGGTGCCGCCGATCACCTCGCGCAGCCGGTCCGGGTCCCAGGGGCAGGTGAGGAAGTCGAAGTTGAAGGCGGTGTGGAGCTCGTCGGGGCGCAGGTAGTGGGCGAAGCGGTCGGCGTCCGGCAGCCACAGCTCGCCGATCAGCGCCCGGGGTTCGGGGTGGTAGGAGTCGGCGATGACACGCCATCCGCGGTAGAGCTCGTGGAGTCCGTCCCGGTCGATGTACGGATGGCCGCCGGGCGGGAAGGCGGTACGGCCCGCCAGGTCCGGGAGGCCGGGGTCCTTGACCACCTCGGCCGCCGAGTCGATCCGCACGCCGGCCGCGCCCCGGTCGAACCAGAACCGCAGCACCTCCTCGTGCTCGCGGCGGACGTCCGGGTGGGTCCAGTCCAGGTCGGGCTGCTCGGGGGCGAAGCGGTGGAGGTACCACTCGCCGTCCCCGGTCGGCGTCCAGGCCGGGCCGCCGAACTGGGACTGCCAGTCGTTGGGCGGGAGTTCGCCCTCCTCGCCGCGCCCGGGGCGGAAGAAGAAACGCGTCCGCTCGGGCGAGCCGGGTCCTGCGGCCAGCGCCGCCCGGAACCAGCGGTGGGCGCTGGAGACGTGGTTGGGGACGATATCGACGATGGTCCGCAGGCCCAGGTCGGCGGCCTCGGCGATGAGCTTCTCGGCCTCGGCGAGGGTGCCGAGCGCCGGGTCGATCTCCCGGTAGTCGGCCACGTCGTAGCCGCCGTCGGCGAACGGCGACCGGTACCACGGGGTGTACCAGAGGGCGTCCACGCCGAGTTCGGCGAGGTACGGAAGGCGGGCGCGGACGCCGGCGAGGTCGCCGACGCCGTCCCCGTTGGCGTCGGCGAAGCTGCGGACATACACCTGGTAGATCGCGGCGGTACGCCACCAGGCGTCCGCGGACGGGGAGTCGGGTGAAGGGGTGACTGCCACTGCGGGGGTCTCCTTGAGGTCAGCCCTTGAGGCCGCCGGCGGTCAGGCCGGACATGATGTTGCGCTGGAAGACGAGGAAGAAGAGCACGGTCGGGACGGCGGAGATGGCGGAGGCCGCGATCAGCACGTTCTGCGGGATGCCGTTGGAGAGCGAGTACACCCCCGCGTTGAGCGTCTGCCGGGTCGGGTCGGGTTCGGCCAGCAGCGGCCAGAGGAAGTCCTTCCACACGTTCACCAGGGCGAAGATCGAGACCACCGCGATGATCGGCCGGGACATCGGCAGCACCAGCGAGACCAGGGTGCGCACCGGCCCGGCGCCGTCGATCGAGGCGGCGTCGATCAGCTCCTGGGGGATGGAGTCGAAGAACCTCTTGAGGAGGAAGATGCTGAAGGCGTTGGCCACCGAGGGCAGCCAGATCGCCCAGGGCGAGTTGAGCAGGTTGGCGTGGAGGACCGGCAGGTCCAGGACGGTGAGGTACTGCGGGACGACCAGCACGGTGGCCGGGATCATCAGGGTGGCCAGCATCGCGCCCAGCACCGCGTTGCCGAGCACCGGCCGCAGCTTGGAGAGGGCGTAGGCGGCCGCGGTGTCCAGCACCAGCTGGAAGGCGAGCGCGCCGAAGGCGTACCACAGGGTGTTCAGCAGCAGCCGGGCCAGGTTGAGCTCATGCCATGCGGTGCCGTAGGTGCCAGCGGCGAGGTGGTGGGGGTAGAGGGTGGGCGGGTTGGCGATGGACTCGGCGGTGGTCTTCAGGCCGCCGGTGACCAGCAGGTAGAGCGGGCCGAGGAAGGCGGCGGTGAAGACCACCAGGACCGCCGCCAGCACGGTCCGGTGGATGATCCGGCCGCGCGGGCGGGCCAGCGCGGCCGGCGAGATCAGCGTTCTGGTCTCGGGTACGGGGGTTGCTGTTCTGGCCATCGGAGGGGCTCACTCCTCGACGCGCCGGCTGAGGCGGACGTACAGGGCGGAGAACACGGCCAGCACCAGGAGCAGCAGCAGGCCGAGCGCCGAGGCGGCGCCGTAGTTGTCGAAGTTGAAGGCGTACTGGTAGATCAGGTAGACGACGGTGATGGTGGACCCGCCGACGCCCTGGCCCCCGTTGGTGAGGACGAAGGGCTCGACGAAGACCTGCATGGTGGCGACGATCTGCATCAGCAGCATCAGCGACAGCACGTTGCGCATCTGAGGGATCGTCACATGACGGATCCGGCGGAGGAGCCCTGCCCCGTCGAGCTCCGCCGCCTCGTACAGCTCGCCCGGGATGCCCTGCAGTCCGGCCAGGTAGATCAGGGTGGCACTGCCCATGTTCATCCAGGTGGAGGCGATGACCACGGAGAGCATGGCGGTGCGCTGGTCCTGGAGCCAGGCGACGGCCGGCAGGTGGAGGGCGTGGAGGAGGTGGTCGATCAGGCCGTAGTCCGGGTTGTACAGGTACTGGAAGAGGACCAGGGCGGAGACCGGCGGCAGCATCACCGGCAGGTAGACCAGCACCCGCAGGAAGCCGCGGGCCTGCCGGAGCTCGTTGAGGAGCACGGCCACGGCGAACGGCAGGGCGTAGCCGAGGACCAGCGCGAGGCCGGTGAAGAGCCCGGTGTTCCGCCAGGCCTGCCAGAAGGTCGGGTCGTTGACGATCTGGTGGAGGTTGTGCCAGCCGGTCCAGGTGGTCCGCCCGGTCCTGGTGCGCTGGAAGGCGAGGAAGAACTCGCGGACCATCGGGTACCAGGAGAAGAGGGCGAAGCAGAGGGTGGCGCCGATCAGGAAGGCGTGCCCGGTGAGGTGGTGCCGGACCCGCTGGGCGGTGGCGCCGCGGCCGTGGGCGCCGGCTCTGCCGGCGGCTCTGCCACCGTCTCGGCCACTGCCTCGGCCACCGTCTCGGCCACTGCCCTCACTGCGAGTTGGCCAGAACCTGGTCGACCTGCTGCGCGGCGGTGTGGAGCTGCCCGCCGATGTCGGCGCCGGAGTTCGTGAGGACTGCGGCCATGGTGCTGTCGAGGATCTTGTAGATGGCCTGGGCATTGGGGGGCTCCGGGATGCCTGGGACGGCGGCGTCGGCGTACGAGGAGAAGTAGGAGACCGGCATGGTGGCGTTGGCCGCCTTGAGCTTGTCGTCCTGGGCCTTGGTGGCGCCCTGGAAGAGGGCGGGCTCGGGCAGGCCGACGGCCTGGTCCTTGGCCTTCAGCCGCGCGTAGTCGAAGAGCTGCCCGTGGCCGACGGTGAGGCCGATGTAGTCCACCAGCTCGACTCCGGCCTTGATCTGGGCCGGGGTGTCCTTGACGTTGAACATGTAGTCGTTGCCGCCGGCCAGGGTGCCGGCGCCGGGGCCGTTCTGGCCGGGCATCGGGCCCATGCTGAAGTCGCTGTAGTGGGCGCCGAGGGTCTGCACCATGTAGGTGATGTCGTCGGGGGCGGCGAGGTACATCCCGAGCTTGCCGGCCGCCATCAGCTTCTGCAGGTCGCCCCACTTGTAGAGCTGGGTGGTGCCCATCACGCCGTCGGTGAACCGGAGGTCGTGGAGGTTCTGCAGGACGGCCCGGCCCTGGGCGCTGTCGAAGGCCGACCTGCTGCCGTCCGGGGTGGTCATCCGGCCGCCCATGGCGTCGAGTTCGGCGGCGAAGTGCCAGCCGCCGTTGTTGCCGGCGCTGTAGTCGCCGTAGCCGATGGCGCCGTGGCCGAGCTTGCTGATCGCCTGGGCGTCCTTGGCCACGTCGGCCCAGGTGGTGGGCGGCTGGTCGGGGTTGAGCCCGGCCTGCTTGAAGAGCCTGCGGTTGATGATCATGCCCATCGTGTAGTTGTTGGTGGGCAGACCGTAGAGCTTGCCGTTCTCCTTCTGGGTGGCGAGCACTTCCGGCTTGATGTCGTTCAGTGCCGGGACGGTGGTGGTGTTGACGTACTTGGTGATGTCGGCCGCCTGGCCCGCGTCCAGCACCTGCTGCTTGTCGGTGAAGTAGGTGTAGAAGACGTTGGCCTCGGTGCCGCCCTTGAGGGCCGCGGTGAAGAGTGCCGGGGTCTCGCAGGGGAAGGTGTCGATGGACTTGACGGTGACGTCGGGGTGGGCCTTCTCGAAGGCGGCGATGTCCTGGTTCCACATCTCGCGCAGTGCCGGCTTGCTGGTCGGCGGCTGGCAGTCGATGCTGATCGTCACCTTGCCGTTGGCGTCGGCGCTTCCACTGCCACCGCTGCCGCCGCTGCTGCAGGCGGTGAGGATGAGCCCGGTGGCGGCGGCCAGGGCGGCTGCGGCGAGGGCGCGCTCGCGGGCGGAGCCGCGTCTGTGCTGAAAGGTCATCAGATGTCCTCGTTGACAGGTGAGTTCGCGCGGAGGCCCGAGTCGGGGAGGACCGGGCCGGGCGCGGACCACTAAAGCAGCTGCCGCCGAGGATCACAAGATATCGACGAGAATTCGCAAGAACACGACTGCGCTTGCGGGCTCACCGGCTATTCGCCCGGCGGGCTCACCGGCGCCGGGCCGGTGGAGCGGCGGACGACCAGTTCCGGTTCGAAGAGGAGTTCGTCGTGGCTGACCCGGGCCCCGGAGATCGCCTTGGCGAGGAGTTCCACCGCCGCCCGGCCCATCGCCTCGATCGGCTGCCGGACGGTGGTCAGCGGCGGGTCGGTGCAGGTCATCAGCGCCGAGTCGTCATAGCCGACGACGGAGACGTCGCTTGGCACCTCGCGGCGCAGCCGGCGTACCGCCCGTACCGCCCCGAGGGCCAGCGGGTCGGAGGCGCAGACCAGCGCCGTCGCGCCGTCCCGGACCAGCCGGCCGGCCACCGCCTGGCCGCCCTCGATGGTGAACAGCGCGTGCCCGACCCGGAGTTCGGGATGGTCGACGAGGTCGAGCCCCTCGCGGGCGGCGAAGTCCATGGCCGCGGCCAGCTTCCGCTGCGAAGGCATGTGGTCGGGCGGGCCGAGCACCAGCCCGATCCGCCGGTGGCCGAGCTGGCGGAGGTGCTCCAGAGCCTGCTCGGCGGCGACCGCGTCGTCGGTGGAGACCTGCGGGAAGTCCAGTCCGTCCACGGCCGCGTTCAGCAGCACGGTGGGCAGTCCGCGGGCGGCGAGGCGGGCGTAGTGGGCGTGCGAGGAGTCCGCCTGGGCGTACAGCCCGCCGAAGAAGACCACCCCGGAGACCTGCTGCTGGAGCAGCATCTCCACGTAGTCCGGCTCGGAGACCCCGCCCACCGTCCCGGTGCACAGCACGGGGGTGAGCCCCTGCTGGGTGAGCGCCCCGCCGACCACCTCGGCCAGCGCCGGGAAGATCGGGTTCTGCAGCTCGGGCATCACCAGGCCGACCAGCCGGGCGCGTTCGCCGCGCAGCTGGGTCGGCCGCTCGTAGCCGAGCACATCCAGGGCGGTGAGGACGGCGGTACGGGTCGTCTCGGACACTCCCGGCTTGCCGTTCAGCACCCGCGAGACCGTGGCCTCGCTGACCCCCACCTTCTCCGCCACATCGGCAAGTCGTCGACTCATGGCCCGACTCTAACGCCCCCGCGCAAGTGCACTTGCCGAGCCATCGTCTTTTTTCTCGTCCTGCGCAGAATCTTGCAGCCCGCTGAACGGAGTACTACGGTCCCGAGCCATGCAGACGCAGACCGGAACCCGCTCCAGACCTGTCAGGAACATGACCTTGGCGGCACTGGCGGCCGCCGCTCTCCTCGCCGGACTGGCGCTCCTCGCGCTCCCCCGGCCCGCGAGCGCCGCGATCCCGCAGGGCGGCGCCCCGGCCGCGGGCAGCGCCCCGGCCGCCCTCTCCCCCTTCGCCGCCGGCGCCGCCGACGGCACCGGAGCCAGCATCCCCGGCATGACCGAGTACGAGGCCGAGGGCCCGCAGGCCACCACCACCGGCAAGGCGATCGGCCCGGACTACACCCAGGGCGAGCTCGCCACCGAGGCCTCCGGCCGGCAGGCCGTGCAGCTCACCGCCCAGGGCCAGTACGTCCAGTTCACCCTGACCGCCCCGGCGAACGCCCTGGACCTCCACTACGCCCTGCCGCAGGGCGCCTCCGGCACGCTGTCGGTGTACGTGAACGGGGCCAAGCTCGCCACCGGGCTCCACCTCACCTCGGCCTACAGCTACATCACCACCGGGAACATCACCGGCAGCAAGACCCACAAGTTCTACGACGACGCCCGGATGAGGCTGCCCTCCGCGCTGAAGGCCGGGGACACCGTCAGGTTCCAGGCGGACGCGGGCGATTCGGCCCTCCCCTACACCCTGGACGTGGCCGACTTCTACGACGTCCCGGCCGCCGCCACCCAGCCCTCCGGCTCGATCTCGGTGACCAGCGAGGGCGCCGACCCGACCGGCGCCGCCGACTCCACCGGCGCGTTCGCCTCCGCGGTCAGCGCCGCCAATGCGGCCGGCACCTCGGTGTGGATCCCCCCGGGCACCTACAGGGTCGGCAGCGCGCTGCAGATGCAGAAGGCGACCATCGCCGGCGCCGGCGACTGGTACTCGCAGATCGAGACCAACACCTTCATCGACAACACCTCCGCGGTGTCCGGGCCGATCAACCTCTCCGGCTTCGCCATCCTCGGCTCCACGGTCGGCCGGCACGACGACTCCACCGCCAACGCCATCAACGGTTCGCTGGGCAGCGGCTCGGTGGTGGACGGGCTGTGGATCCAGGACACCAACGTCGGCATGTGGCTCCAGTACGACAACTCCGGCATCACCGTGGAGAACTGCGAGATCCTCTCCACCGACGCCGACGGCATCAACTTCAACGGCAACGCGAGCGGCGACACCGTCGACGACAACTTCCTCCGCAACACGGGGGACGACGGCCTGGCCATCTGGTCCTACCCGGCGGCCGACAGGCAGATCTCCTTCACCGACAACACCGTCGTCCAGCCCACCCTGGCCAACGGGATCGCCGACTACGGCGGCTCGGACAACACCATCCAGGGCAACGTCATCGTCGACAGCAACTCCCTGGGCAGCGGGATCGCCGTCTCCAACCAGGCCTTCCTGCAGCCGTTCACACCGCTCTCCGGGACGATCACGGTCTCCGGCAACACCCTCGTCCGCACCGGCGCGATGAACCCCAACTGGAACCACCCGATGGGCGCCATCCGCCTCGACTCCTACGACTCGGCGTTCAGCGGGGTCTCGGTCAAGGTCGACGGCAACGCCGTGGACGACAGCCCGTACAGCGCCTTCGAGATCGTCTCCGGCGGCGGCAGCGGAAACGCCGTCAACGGCGTCGAGTTCAGCGACGACACCGTGGACTGGACCGGTACCACCGTCTTCCAGGCCGAGACCACCGGCTCCGCCCCGGTCAGCGGGCTCACCGCGAGCAGCGTGGGGGTGGCCGGCGCGTACGACTACGGGTACCCGAACGACACGGCGGGCACCTTCGCCTTCAACCTCGGTACGGGGAACAGCGGTTGGAGCACCAGCCCGACGCTGACCGCCTTCCCGGCCCCGGTCGGCCTGCCCCCGGCCGCCGGCGGCGGCTCGACCGGCACCCCGACGCCGACGCCGACGCCCACCCCGACACCCACCGGGAACCCGAACCTGGCGCTCGGCAAACCGGCCACCGCCAGCGCCTCCACCCAGACCTACGTCCCCGCCAACGCGGTGGACGGCGACACCAACAGCTACTGGGAGTCGGCCGACAACGCCTTCCCGCAGTGGTTCCAGGTCGATCTGGGCGCGACCGAGCAGGTCGGACGGCTCGTCATGGACCTCCCCCCGTCCAGCGCCTGGCAGACCAGAACCCAGACGCTGACCGTCCAGGGCAGCACGGACGGAAGCAGCTGGACCACCCTCGCCCCGTCCGCCGGCTACACCTTCGACCCGTCCAGCGGTAACACCGCGACGGCCAGGCTGAGCAGCCCGGCGAACGTCCGGTACCTGCGGCTGACCTTCACCGCCAACACCGGCTGGCCCGCCGGCCAGCTCTCCGAGCTGCAGGCCTACGCCTCCTGACGCCGGCTGCCAGCGACCGGCGCCGCTCCGGCCCATTCGGCGAGCAGGGCCTCCTCCCGCTCCGGGTCCATCCCGGCCGGGCGGAGGCCCTTGGCCTGCTTGCCGCGGGCGTACTCGGCGACGAGGCGGCGGTTGTCGCCGGAGGGCTCGTCCAGCCAGGCCCAGGCGTCCCGGAGGGAGTCCGCCAGCGGGCGCGGGGTCAGCCCGGCCGCCAGCGCCCGCGAGGCGTCCGGGTTCCAGACGCCGTCCATCTCGGGGACGGCCGGCGCCCACAGCGGCAGTTCGTTCCACACCTCGACGTCGTGGTCCAGCAGGAACCCGTCCTCGACCCAGACCGGCCGGGCGGGCTCGGCGGGGGCCCGGCCGGTGCTCGCCACCGCGGCGGCGCAGCCGGCCAGGAACTCCTCCCAGGTGCTGCGCTGCTGCTGGGAGGTGGTCAGCCAGCGCCCCTCGTCGCCGTCCGCGATCCGGTCCAGGCCGAAGGCCGCGATGTCCCGGGCGTCGATCAGCTGGATCGGGCGGTGCCGCCCACCGGGCGCGAGGAACGGGCCGCCGCGGGCCGCCCGTTCGAGCCACCAGGTGGCCCGGCCGGTGGGGTCGCCCGGGCCGATGATCAGGCCGGGGGCGAGGATCAGCGACCTCCCGGGGAAGTACTCCTCCACCGCGCGCTCGCAGCCCGCCTTGAGCACCCCGTAGTCACCGTCCTCGGGGCCCGCGTCCGGCTTGCAGGGCCAGCGCTCCGAGGACTCGTCGACGGTCTCGGCCGGCCAGCCGCGGCAGGCGCTGATCGAGGAGACGAAGAGGTAGGCGGGCGCCACCGGGCCCAGCGCGCGCAGCGAGGCCCCCACCGTGCTCGGGGTGTAGCCGCAGACGTCCACCACCGCGTCGTACGGGCCGGCGGCGGCCAGCGCGTCCAGGTCGGCCGCGTCCTCGCGGTCCCCGCGCAGCGCCCGCACGCCCGGCAGGTCCGGGGCCGAGCGGCCGCGGTTGAAGGTGGTCACCTGCCAGCCGCGGGCCAGCGCCTCGGCGGCGAACGCCCGGCCCAGGAAGACCGAGCCTCCGATCACCAGCAGATGGTTCCGACGGGGGGCATTTCCCTGAGTGCTTGCTTCAGTCATGGCTCATCCTGGGCAGCCGCGGCCGCCGGACGCCATCCGTTTCGCGCGATATACGCGAACAGCAGAACGAGGTCCGCGGCCGCGGCCGCCAGCAGGCAGACCGCGACCGAGCTGGTCCGCAGCAGATACGCCCCCGCCATGGCGCCGAGCAGCATCGCCAGCACCGAGCCCACCCGGCGCGGGAGCCTGGTGCTGCCGCCGCCGGCCAGCCGGGAGTCGGCGGCGATGGAGGTCAGGGTTCCGGTCAGCACGGTGGTGGTCACGTCGGCGACGCCGAGGCTGCGCACCGCCGCGTTGCGGCAGCCCATCGCGAGGGCCAGCACCAGGATGGTCAGGTAGTGGGAGAGGCCGAGGAGTTCGAAGGCCCCGCCCAGGGCCGTGCCCGCCGCCTCCACCGCGATCGCCGCGTCCATCCAGCGCGGGGCCGGGCCCCGGTGCCTGACCAGCCGCCCGCCGAGCGCGGCGCCGAGGAGGAAGCCGCCGGCGGAGATCGCCGTGCCGGGCACCGAGAACCCGGGCGCTCCCCCGGCGGCGAACCCCAGGACCACCACGTTCCCGGTCATGTTCGCGGTGAAGACCCGCCCGAGGCCGAGATAGCTGACGGCGTCCAGGAAGCCGCTGAGGAAGGTGAGGTAGGCCAGCGCGACGGCGAGCAGGGGGGTCGTCGCCGGGGGCCGGACACCGGGCTGCGGGGCGGTCTCGGGATGCTGCTGCTGCGCCACCCTGGTCAGCCTAGTGCCGGGCCGCCTCACGGCAGGGTGAGGACGCGCGGCCCTTCCTCGGTGACGGCGACGGTGTGCTCGATGTGCGCGGCCCGGCTGCCGTCGGTGGTGCGCAGCGTCCAGCCGTCCGGGTCGGTGCGGTAGGCGTCGCGGCCGCCCGCCATCAGCATCGGTTCGATGGCGAGCGCCATCCCGGGGCGGAGGGGGAGGCCACGGCCGGGGCGGCCGCGGTTGGGCACGCCGGGGTCCTCGTGCATCCGGCGGCCGATGCCGTGGCCGCCGAAGTCGGCGGGCATGCCGCACCGGGCGGCGCGGGCGACGGCGCCGATGGCGTGCGAGATGTCGCCGATCCGGTTTCCGGGCCGGGCGGCGGCGATGCCGGCCTCCAGCGCCCGGCGGGTGGCGTCGATCAGCGCCAGGTCGGCGGGGCGCGGGGTGCCGACGGTGAAGCTGATCGCGGCGTCACCGGTCCAGCCGTCGAGTTCGGCGCCGCAGTCGATGCTGACCAGGTCGCCGTCGCGGAGCCGGTAGTCGGTCGGGATGCCGTGGACGACGGCGTCGTTGACCGAGGCGCAGATCACCGCGGGGAAGGGGGTGGGGGCGAAGTGCGGGCGGTAGCCGAGGAACGGCGAGCGGGCGCCGGCCTCGTCCAGGACGGCCCGGGCGGCCTGGTCCAGCTCGCGCAGCGAGACCCCGACGGCGGCCGCCTGCTGCGCCGCCGCCAGCGCACCGGCCACGACACGCCCGGCCTCCCGCATCGCGTCCAGCGCCGGTTCGGTCTTGATCTCCACCATGTCTTCCGCTCCTCAGCCCACCGCACAGGGAACCAATTCTTATACCGGTATTAGTATCACGCTCATGGTGCGAACCCCTCTGACCCCGGAAGAGCGGCGACGCGGCGAACGCCTGGGGGCGCTGCTGCGCCGGGCACGCGGCGAGCGCAGCATGGTCGAGATCGCCGCGGCGGCCGGCGTCTCCGCGGAGACCCTCCGCAAGATCGAGACCGGCCGGGCCCCCACCCCGGCCTTCTTCACCATCGCGGCCCTGGCCACCGCCCTGGGACTGTCCCTGGACGAGCTGCTCGCGGCCTGCGCGGAGACCCCGGACTGGACCGGCGGCGACGCGGCACTCACGGCCTGAGCCCGGGCTCGTAACCTGGAGCCATGGATCTCGACCTGGATCTGGCGCTCGGCGGGTCCAGGCTGCGCACCCTGCGGTCCGGGGACGCCCCTCTCCTGGTCGAAGCGACGGGACAGGAGCGGGCGCGGTCCCTCTGGGGAGCGCGCCCGATCGGGCCGTACGACCTGACGTCAGCTCAGGCCGCCTTGGCGGAATGGGAGTCGGCCGCAGGCGGGCAGGTCTCCTACGGCGTGGTCCAGGACGGACGGCTGCTCGCGGCGATCGGCCTGATGCCGGACCCGCCCGCGATCCCCGGCGGCCCGCCGACCGGCGCCGAACTCGCCTACTGGGTACGGCCGGAGAGCCGCCGGCAGGGGATCGCCCTGCGGGCGGTGCGGGCGCTGACCCGGTGGGCCCACGAGGAGGCGGGGCTCCGCCGGCTGTGGCTGGAGATCGCACCGGAGAACGCGGCCTCCCAGCGGCTGGCCGCCAGGGCCGGCTACCGCTACGAGACCCGGCTCCCCCGGCACTGCCGGTCCTGGATCCACCAGGACCCGGCGCTGGACCTCCGCCACGACTGCCTCATCTGGGGGCACGGCGAGGCCGGTTGACCGACGGCGGCCGGCGGACTGTCGCCGACCGGGCGCGCCTCCCGCGCGCTCAGGCTCCCGCGCTCAGGTCCCCGCGCTCGGGTCCCCACCCTCAGGCCTGGGCCGGCGGGCGCTGCTCCCCCTTCCTCGCCTCGGCGATCCGCTCCACCTCGGCGGTGATCCACGGGCGGAGCCGGTCGACGTCGAGGCCGAGGGAGTGCAGCGGCCCACTGGCCGATCCCTCGGCGGCCAGCGCGAGGAGCAGATGCTCGGTGCCGATGTAGTTGTGGCCGAAGTGCAGTGCCACATTGAGGGTCCGGCTGAGGGTCTGCTTGGACTCGGTGTCGAAGTGGACGGCGGCGGAGCTGATGTCCACCGGCGTGGCGGTGTCGGCCCCCCGGGTCACGGCGTCCGCCGGGAGGCCCAGGGCGTCGAGCAACTGCCCTTCCGAGACGCCGAGTTGGTGGACCGCACGGGCGGCGATCCCCTCGGGCTCGGTCAGCAGCCCGGCGACCACGTGCCGGGGCTGCACCGGCGAGTCCGGGCCGTCGCCGGCAGCGATCCGGCGGGCGGCGACCAGAGCGTTGCGGGCCCGCGGGGCGAACCGGCCGAACATCTTCCCCGCACCCCCGGGGACGAGCTCGTCGGCGCGTGCCACGAAGCGCTTCTGGGCGGCCTGCTTGGAGACCCCCATCCTCTCGCCGATCTGGGTCCAGGAGGCGCCCGAGCGCCGGGCCTGGTCGACGAAGTGGCCGATCAGGGCGTCGCCCTGGTCCTCGAGGCGGCTGGAGACGCGCATCGCGTCCCCGAGGTGGGCGAGCGGGTCGCCCTCCGGGTGGATCGCGCGCACGAAGGCGATGAGGTTGTCGAGAGAAACCGGGAACTGATCCATGCGTCAACCTTAGGTTGACGATGCCGGGTCCGTCAACCGCCGGTTGACGACTGTCTCCCTCCCCGCGCCTATGATCGAGCGACCGGCCACCGCCACGAGGGGGAGAACGATGGGACAGGACGGCGTCGTCATCTACTGGAGGCCGGACTGCGTGTTCTGCCTGGACCTCCTGCTGCGCCTGAAGTTCACCCGGCTGCGCTACACCAAGGTGGACATCCGCAGGAACCCGGACGCGGCGGCCTTCGTCCGCACGGTCGCCGACGGGAACGAGACGGTGCCCACGGTGACCGTGGCGGGGGTGCCACTCGTCAACCCGAGCAAGCGCCTCCTCCTGGAGACCGTCCGGGAGTTCGCCCCGGAGGCCCTCTCCCCGGCCGGCTGAGCCGGGGAGAGGGCCTGCGGCTGAGCCGGCGGCTCAGCCCGGCCGGCCGCGAAGGTCAGGACGACGGCCTGGTGAGGACCGCCCGGGCCAGATCGCCGGCGTCCGGCCCGGCCTCGGCGACGAGGTCGCCCCCGGGGGACCAGATGCCGGACCGGCCCGAGGTGCGGGCGAAGCCGCCGCCGGTGGGCCCGGCGAAGGCGGCGGTGGCGGCCCAGACGCCGTGGTCGGCGGCCACCCGGCGGGCCCGCTCGCCGTGCAGCCCGGACTCGTGCTCGGCATGGACGACGCCGGCCACGTAGGCGTCGATGCCGGTGCGGACCGCGGCCCCGGCGTCGTTGCCCAACGCGGCCGTTACGGCGGCGTGTTCGGGGAACCCGGTGTCCCGGCAGACGGCCAGGCCGAGGCGCCAGCCGTCGACCTCGACCACCGCGTACCCACCGGCCCGGAAGCGGACCGCCTCGGAGTCGTGGAGGTGGACCTTCCCGTAGGCGACGCGTGCCCCGCCGCCGTCCACGGCGAGGACGCCGATCCGCGGGCCCGGCAGTACCGGGGCACCGGCCAGGGCCAGCGTGCCGGTCTCCGCGCAGGCGGTGATCAGCGGGCGCAACCGCTCGTCGCCGGGGGCGACCGGCTCCGCGTCCAACTCGTAGCCGGTCAGCGACATCTCGGGAAAGACCACCACCCGGGCCCCCGCCGCGCGCACCGCCTCGGCATGGGCGATCGCATTGGCGGCCACATCATGGGCCACACACTTGGGCTGGGCGACGGCAAGGGCGAGCGTGGGGGCGGCGGCGGGACCGGATCTCGGGCTGGACAAGACGGGCGGCCTCTCGTATGCGGGACGACTGACGGCGTCAGGCTACGGGACCGGCGCGGCGGGCGGTCGCCTCGATCAACCGGGTGATGTCGGCCAGGTCGGCGTCGAACTCGGCGGCGTAGTCGACGGGCCGGTCCAGCCAGTGGGCGAGCGCACCATGGCCGGGGAGTTCCCCCTCCGGCAGCCGGCCGCGGCGGCCGCGCGGGTCGAGGCTTCCGGCGCCGAAGCGGCCGGAGGCCTCGGAGGCGGTGAAGCCGATCACGAAAGTGCTCACCATCCGCTCCAGGCGGGGCACTTCGCACTCCGGCACGCCGGCCTCCAGCAGCGCGGTGTAGATCAGGTCGACGACGCGTACCGCGTCCGGGGTCACCGCCGGCCGCGAGAAGAGCAACTGGGCGGACCACGGGTGTCGCCGCGTCACCTCCCGGAAGGCGAGGGCGAACGCGCGAAGGCGCCCCTTCCACCCGGCGGGCGGGGAGTCAGCGGCGTTCGCGGCCTTCGTCGGGGTCGGCAGCAGCGCCGCGAGGAGGCGGCCCAGCATGCCGTCCAGCAGCTCGGCCTTCCCGCTGACATGCCGATACAGCGCCATCGGTGTCACTCCGACCCGATCGGCCACGGCCCGCATGGAGACCGCGTCCAGCCCCTGCTCGTCCGCGACGGCCAGGGCGGCGTCCAGGATCTCTTCCCGTCGTCCCACCATGGGTATACAGTGTAGACGTATACAGCGTATACCTGGTTGAACAGAACGGCTCGCACAGAGGGTTGAGGGGGTGGCTCGATGCTCAACGCCGAAGGAGTGGTCAAGCGCTACGGCCGGCGGCGCGCTCTGGACGGCTTCGACCTGACCGTGCGACCCGGTGAGATCGTGGGCCTGATCGGCCACAACGGCGCCGGGAAGACCACGTTCGTGGAGACCGTCACCGGACTGGTCCGCCCCGACGCGGGCCGGATCCGGATCGGCGGCGTCGACGCGCTGCGCGACGGCCGGGCCGCCCGGCGGCTGCTGGGGGTGGCGCCGCAGGAGCCGTCCCTCTACGCCACCGTGTCCGTACGCCAGAACCTCCGGCTCTTCGCCGGGCTGGCGGGGTCCACCGGAGGCGGGCGAGGACGACGAGGGCGGGACGCCGAGATCGCCGCCGTGCTGGAGGAGTTGCAGCTCAGCGAGCTCGCCGACCGTCCGGTGGGACTCCTCTCCGGCGGTCAGCGGCGCCGGGTGCAGGCGGCCACCGCGATGGTCGGCCGGCCGCCGCTCCTGCTGTTGGACGAGCCGACCGCCGGAGCCGACCCGGAGACCCGCTCGGCGCTGCTCGCCGCCGTACGGGCTCGCGCCCGGGCCGGAGCCGCCGTCCTGTACACCACCCACTACCTGCCCGAACTGGTCGATCTGGACGCCACCTTGGCGCTCGCCCGGGCCGGGCGGGTGATCGCCCGGGGCTCGCAGCAGGAGCTGACCCGGGAGCTGCCGGGCGAACTACGGGTGACCTTCGCCGACCCGGCCGAGCCCGAACTCCGCCTGCGGACCCGGGATCCCGGCGCCGAGCTGGCCGCGCTGCTGGCCACCGGGCGCACTCCGGCGTCGGTGGACGTCCGGCGGCCCGATCTCGACGACCTCTACCGGCAGTTGGAGGAGGAGAGGGAGGAGGAGAGGGCGGATGATGGCGCCGCTGCCTGAGTCGGTCCTCGAGCCGGTCCTCGAGTCGGTCTTGCGGACCGGGGTGCTGATCCGGCACAACCTGCTGCTGATGGTCCGCGAACCCGGCCCGGTGCTCAGCCGGATGGTCCTCCCGCTGGTCTTCCTGACCCTGCTCCGGCCGCTCTACCTGGCCGCCCAGGGCCCCGGCGCCGGCACCGAGCAGGCGGTCGCCGGGACGCTGGTCACCTTCTCGCTGCTGGCGCTCAGCATCTCCGGGAGCGCGATCCTCACCGAGCGGCTGGCCGGCACCTGGGACCGGTTGCGGGCGGCGCCGCTGCGGGCGGCCGAGCTGCTGGTCGGGAAGGCGGTGCCGGTCTTCGCCGCGCTGCTGGCGCAGCAGCTGCTGATCGTGGGGTGCGGCGTTCTCGCCTTCGGCCTGACGGTCCGACACCCGCTGCTGCTGGCAGGCGTGCTGCTGTGCTGGAGCGGCACGCTGCTGGGGATGGGGGCGCTGTTCGGCGTGCTGGCCCGGAGCATGGGCGAGCTGTCGGCCGCCTTCGACATCGGCGGGATGCTGCTGAGCAGCCTCGGTGGGGCGCTGGTCCCGCTCAGCGTGCTGCCGCGCTGGGTCGCGGACGCGGCCCCGGCGTCTCCCGGGTACTGGGCCGTGCGCGGACTGCATGCCGCGCTGGCGGGCGACGCCCGGACCTCGTTCACCGCCTGCGTAACCCTGCTGGCCGTCGCGCTGGCCTGCGGGACGCTCGCCTCGCTGCGGCTGCGGGGGCGGAGCGGGCGGCTGGTCGCGGTGTGAGCGTCAGCCGTCCTCGGGGGCGGGCTTGCGGAAGGCGCTGGTCGAGACCTCGTCTTCGCCTGATGTGGCGTCATCCGGCGTGGGGGACACGGTGGTCGGGGTCGGCGGTGTCGGCTCGGGCTGCGGCTCCCGCTCCGGGGCCGGGTCTGAGTAGACCGAGAGGTCGTCCGGGCCTGGGGCGAGGTCCGGCGCCGAAGGGAGGGCCGGGGTGGGGAGCGCGCCGGTGAGGCGGGCCTGGTAGCGCTCGGCGGCGCGGAGGCGGCGGCCGTCCTCACCGGGCACCGAGCGCCGCATGTCGACGATGTCCCGGCCGACCCGGCGGGCGGTCGGATCGTCCTCGATGGCCCGCCAGCAGGCCTCCGCGTTGGCGGCGGCCTGGAGGGTCTCGTCGTGCTCGGCGCCGTGCACCCGGAGGAGTTCGAGGGCCACCGCCCGGTAGAGACCGGCCGCCTCGGCCTGCTCCCCCGAGAGGCGCGCGACATGCGCCCGCACCTGGCGGACCTGGAGCACGGCCGGGGTGTCGTGGCCGCGCTCGGTGGCCACCTCGGTCTCCAACTCGGCGGCGAGGTCGGCCGCTCGGCGGTGCTCCCCCGCATCGGCGGCGCTGACGATCGCGATCACGGCATCGCGGTGCCGGGCGAGCGGGTCCGGGGTGGGGAGGGGCGAGTCGGCGCCGGCGGGGCGGGGGCGGGCTCCTGCGGCTGCGGCGGCGGCTGCGGCGCGGACGTGGGCGCAGGGGCGGGGGCAGGCGCGGGCGCGGGCGCGGAGGTGAGGTGGACGGTGGGGGGTGCCGACGGCATCGGCGGGACGGTGCCGGGCGCCGGCTCGGCCGCGGCCTCCTCCGCCTCCGTGGCCAGCGCGGAGGGGGTGACCGTACGGCGGGCCGAGTTGCGGAAGGCGACCTGGGCGCTGTTGTCGTAGGCGGCGACCACAATGGTGTCGGGTCGCAGGACGCTCTGCACCTGGCCCCGGATCTGATCCGGGGTCAGGGCCGCGCCCGCGCCGGGGCGTCCGGTGTGCAGCACCTCGACCAGCGCGCGGGTGAAGATCCCGACCTGGTCCGGATCGGAGCTGACCGCACCCCACAGCGGCATGCCCTGGGACAGCGGCGAGGGGACGGTACGCAGGAGCGGCATCGCCTTGGGGTCGGCGGTGAGGTCGGCGATCACCAGGGTGCCCCACTCCGGCGGGCGCGAGCGCAGTTGCGCGGCCACGTCGGACCACGGGAGCGCGTCGGCGCGGAGGGCGGACGGGCGGGTGTCGCGCAGCGCGAGGTTGAGCCGCCCGGTGCGGCGGTCGACCACCAGGTGCCCGCCGAGGTGGACGAGGAGCGGACCCGGGTGCCGCGCGGCGGCGCGGATGTGGGTGAGGGCCGTGTACGGGTCGGTGGCGCTCGGCAGGTGCACAGAGTCCACCACATCGGCGGCGACGAGTATCTGCGGCGAGATGGCGGCGAGGAGCGTCGAGAGCCCGGTGCTGAGCGGGCCCCCGGCCCGGCGCGGCAGGTAGCGCCGGAGGCCGCGCCCGTGGCCCCCTTCGACCACCAGAACCCGCCCCCGCAGCGCGGGGCCGCCGATCTCGGGCGAGAGCTGCCACGCGTCGTCGCCTGCGGCAGCGGCAGCGGCAGCGAAGGCGGGCGCGGGCGCGGGGGCCTGGCCAGCGGGAACGGTCGCCGGCTCCGGCCCGAACTCCTGTTCACCGAAACCGGCCGGCGCCACCGGGCCGGACGCCTGGCCGTAGACCAGAGTCGGCGGCTCGGGCGCGACCGCCCGGCCGTAGGCCGCGTCCCCGGCCCCAGGCTCAGCCTGCCCCTGCGACACCGTCGCCGGCTCCGGCCCGAACCCCGGCACAAAGGACGCGGACGACCGCCCGTCCACGGACGGTTGGCCGTGCAACGCCGTCGGCGCCTCGGGCGCGGGCGGCTGCCCGTAGGCCACGCCTGCGGAACCGGGGGCCGGCTGGCCCTGCGGCACAGCCACCGGCTCCGGCGCGAACCCCGGATTCAAGGGTGAAGGCGGCGGCACGGGCGCCTGGCCGTGCAACACCGTCGGCGACTCAGGCGCGGGCGGCTGCCCGTAGGCCACGCCCTCGGAACCGGGGGCCGACTGACCCAGCGGCACAGCCACCGGCTCCGGCGCGAACCCCGGATTCAAGGGTGAAGGCGGCGGTCCGGGCACGGACGCCTGCCCCTGCAACACCGCCTGCGACTCAGGCGCGGCCGGCTGACCGTAGGCCACGCCCTCGGAACCGGGGGCCGACTGGCCCTGCGGCACAGCCACCGGCTCCGGGGCGAACGCCGGATTCAAGGGTGGAGGCGGCGGTCCGGGCACGGACGCCTGCCCCTGCAACACCGCCTGCGACTCAGGCGCGGCCGGCTGACCGTAGGCCACGCCCTCGGAACCGGGGGCCGGCTGGCCCTGCGGCTCAGATACCGGCTCCGGCGCGAACGCCGGATTCAAGGGGGGAGGCGGCGGTCCGGGCACAGACGCCTGCCCCTGCAACACCGCCTGCGGCTCGGGCGCCGGCGGCTGACCGTGGAAGGCGCCCACGGAGTCGGGAGCCGGTTGGCTCTGCGGCACAGCCACCGGCTCCGGGGCGAACGCCGGGATCGGAGGGGGAGGCGGCGACGCGGGCGCGGGCGGCTGGGTCTGCGGCGCGGCGGCGGGGAGGCCCGCAGGCGCGGTGTGCTGGGGGGTGGAGGGGGACGACGCGGGCGTCGCCGGTGGGGGTGCCCAGGGCCATGCGCTCTGGGGCGCGGCGAAGGTGAGGGGCCTTGAGGGGGGCTGGGGCGAGGCCGCCCCCGGTATCGGCGCGGCCTCGGCGCCAGGCGGCGTCAAGGCGTCCAGCGCGGGCAGCTCCTGAGTCTCCTTCAGCGGCGCCGGCGGCCTGAACGGCAGGTCGCGGGGCGTCTCCGGCAGGTCAGTCACGGCGGGTACCCCCTCGGCGCCCCGTCCGCCCCTCGGTCCCACGCCCGTTCATGCCGTTCCGCCCCGTCGTCCGTCGCGCCCGTTGCGGCGCTGTCACACCTGCGTCGAACGAGCAGTATTCCGCATCCTGGGGTTCTCGTGCCCGTCAGGCTTCGAGGAGGTCCCGCAGGAGTGCGGTGGTGTCGGGTTCCAGCGGGTGCCCGTCGCGGGTCGCCTGGGCGTGCAACCGGGAGACCGCCTTGAGGAGTTGGTCCCGGGCGCCGGCCGCCGCGTAGATGGTCAGCAGGTCGCGGTGGAGCAGCTCGGTGCCGGGCTCCACGGTCAGCCCCCGGTACGCCGCGGCCTCCGCGCCGCGGTGGTCGCCGATCCGCAGCCGGCGGACCGCCAGCTCGTGGGCGGTGTCCACGATCGCGGAGATCATGTCCTGCCGGAACGGCTCCGCCCAGGCGTACCCCGTCGGGTCGGCGACGGCGCAGGGCGCGCCGCTGACCAGCGCGAGGGCGCGGGCCAACGCCCGGTCCCCGCCCGGCGTCCCGCGCACGCCCCGGCGGTGCAGGGCGCGGAACTCGTCCCAGTCGCAGGAGACGGCCGGACCGAAGGCGTACCCGCGACTGCTGTCCAGCGGCAGGTAGGGACGGCCGGACGGGTCGTCGCCGAGCCAGTCGCGCAGCCGGTCCACGGCCACCGCGAGTCCGCGTCCGGCGGCCGGCCCGCGGGCGGAGCCGGACTGGCCGCGCCGGCGCGGGGCCGGGTCGATCAGCAGTTCCAGCGCGCGCTGGTCGCTGCCGGGGTTGAGCGCCACATAGGCCGCTATCTCGGTGAGCCGCGGCCGCTGGTCGGCCGAGACCGGGCCCCGGGCGCCCAGCAGTTCGACCTCGCCGAGCAGCCGGATCCGGGGGCCGGAGGGCTCCCGGGGGGCGCGGGCTCCGGCGGGCGCGCGGAGGATGTCGAGGACCTGCTCCCCGGGCTCCCCAGGCCCCCCAGGTTCCCCGGGGGCACCCGGGCGCCCCTGGCGGTCCTGACGGTCCTGCCCGGCCGGCATGGCCGGAGTGTCCGCCCCGTTCCGAGCGGGCGTCAACTCCGGGGGCCTGGCGGGCCCGGGCGGCAGCGCGCGAAGCGGCACGGAGCGGGTCGGCGCGGGCAGCCGCGACGCGGCCGGGCCCGAAGCCGCGGGCTCACCGACGATCCGCGGACGGGGCGCGGGCGCGGGCGCGGGCGCGGGCGCGGGCGCGGGCGCGGGCGCGGGCGGGGGCACGGGTGCCGGAGCAGGTACGGCTGCGGGCGACGGCGCCGCCGACGCCCGCGCGGGCGCAGGAACGGGCGCTGGCGCAGGCGCGGGCTCGGGCTCGGGCTCGTGCGCCGGCACGTCGTCCTCGCGCTGCGCCGTGCGCAGGAGTTCGAGCCAGTGCCGATACTCCTCGTCCCCCACCCGCTGGAGCCGGACCTCGACGTTGGAGCCGGGCAGCGTGCAGGCCTCGTCCGGTTCGCCCACCGGCAGGTGCCAGCGGGCCACCGGAGCACCGGGCCCCGTCGGCGCGCCGGTGACCACGGCCAGGCAGGTGCGCGGCCTGGCGTCCAGCAGCCGCCCCAGCACTCCTGGTTGGTCACCTTCGGGGGCGTTCGCGCAGAGGACGATGTCCGGGGTCCAGGCGTCCTCGGAGTCGCCCTTGGCCCGCACGTCCCGGACGTGCGCGGCCGAGGCGGCGAGGAGGCGTTCGCGCACCGCGCGGTCCCGGGCCTCGACGGCCGCGACCGCCTCCCCGAGGCCGGTGTGCACTCGCACCCGGTCCGCGCCGAGCACCTCGGCCAGGCCGGGTGCGAGTTCCTCGCCGACCAGGTGGAGCCGCAGGTGGTCGGTGAGCGGCGAGAGCGCCAACTCCACGGCGAGGGTGCGCAGCACCGCCCCGACCGCCGCCGGCTCGCCGGAGAGCTGGACCAGCCGCACCGCCTCCAGGTCGACGAGCACCGTACTGCCGTCCGGCGAGGTGCCGACCCCGACCAGGGCCGGGTACGGGGCGGGGACGTCGGCCGCGGCCGCCGCGTCGAGCAGTCCGTGCTCGGCGTCCGGGGTGCACCACCACACGGTGGAGGCGTGGGCGGCCCGGAAGGGGGCGATCGGCGAGCCCGGCATGGCGAGGTGGAGTTCGACGGTGTGGGCGGGGGTGACGCGGACCGCGACCACGGCCGGGAGGCGCTTCTCCTCCTGGGCCGCCGTGCGGGCGAGGCTGCGCAGGGCGCGGTCCAGGAGGGCGAGGCCGGCCGCGTCCTGACGGCTCCTCAGGGAGGTCTCGACGGCGGCGGTCTCGGGCGGCGGCATGGGGATCCGGCGGCCCGGCCGGCGCCGCTGCTGCTGCCTGCGGCGGCGCAGCCCGAGCGCCGCGATCAGCGCGGCGGCGAGCAGGGCGGTCCCGCCGAAGGTGGTCTCGGCGGCGAGATCGCTGGAGGTGGTACGGGCGGGAGCGGCGGTGGGCGTGGGCGTGGGCGCCGGGGCGGGCGTGGCGGTAGGGGCGGGGGCCGGCTCGCCGACGCTCGGACGCGCGGTGGGCGCGGCCGTGCGGGCGGGCGCCGAACCGCCGGGCACCGGAGCCGGCTCCTGCCCGGCTGCGGTCGGATGGCCGGACGAGGTGGGGGCGTTGCTCGGTGTTGCGCTCGCGTCGGCGCTCGCGCTCGACGCCGTGCTCGGCGCGGGCGTGTGCCCGGGGGCCGAGGAGCTGGGCACGGGAGCGGGAGCAGCGCCACCGCCGCCACCCCCACCGCTGCCACCGCTGCCGGTCGGCGTCGGGGCGGGCGTATCCGCGGTCGGCGCCGCGCTCGGCGTGGCGGGCGGGGCCGGAGCCGGTGTCGGGGCCGGCTTCGTCGGGGCGCCGCCGGGCGCGGCCGGTGGACTCGTGCTCACCCGGGGGAGTTTGAGGGTCATGTCCGGGTAGATCAGGTCCGGGTTGGTGAGGTGGTGGCCCTCGCCGTCCGTCGCACCGCGGTTCGCGTCGTAGAGCTGCTGCCAGTGCGCGGCGGAACCCAACTCCCTTGCGGCGATGGCGGAGAGGGTGTCCCCCGGTTGCACGGTGACCCGCCCCCCGTCGGCCGCCGTCCCCGTCCCCGGCGCCGAGCCCGCTCCCGAGCCCGCACCCCCTGCCGCGCCCGCACCCGTCCCGGCCCCCGGCGGCAGCAGCAGTCGCCACCCCGGCTGGATCGGGCGGTCCGCGTCGAAGGTCCGGCCCTCGGCGTCCATCTCGCGGCCCTGGTTGAGGCGGGCGATCTCCACCCACCGGCTGCCGGAGCCGAGTTCGCGCTCGGCGATGGTCCACAGGCTCTCGGCGGGCCGGGTCTCCCGCACGGTGTAGGTACGCGCCCCGGTGGGAGCGTTCGCGCCCCCCTTCGCGACCCCCCGTACCGCCGTCAGCGCGATCGTCGGCGCGTCCGCGCGCATCGGCGCGCTCTCCGAGGCGCGCGCGGGCGTGGCCGCCGCGGCGAGCATCGCGCCCGTGGTCGGGACGGTCGCCAGGATCGCCCCGACCAGTCCCGCCGCCATCCGCTGGCTCCAGGCCAGCGCGGCCACCCGGCGTGCCGTGCGCCCGCGCAGCTGCGCCGGGATCTCCAGGGCCACCGACGCGGCGAAGCACAGCCAGGCCGCCCAGCCGACCACGACCAGCGCCCAGAGGAAGAGGTTCCCGTTGTCGGGCCGGGTCAGCAGGTCGACGATCCCGCCGCCGGATCCGGCCGGCGCCGGCGCCCCGTTGCCGACCACCGCCGCCGTGCCGAAGAGCAGCGCCGCCGGCAGCCCGCCGAGCAGCAGCACCAGCAGGACGAAGGCCCCGACCGCCCGCAGCGCGGCGCGCAGCCGCCCGCGCCCGCCGCCGCTCCCTCTGCCACCGCCCGCCGGGCCCAGCACGGGCCGCGCGGGCAGCGCGGCGGGACGCGGCGACGAGGAGGCGGGTACGCGGGGCGCGCTGGACGGCATGGCTGTCGGCTCCGGGATCAGTCGTTTCGGGCGATGAGGGTGGCGCTGCCGTGGCCGTGGACGGTGAGGTCGCCGAGGCCGATCAGGGCCAGGATGGTGGTGTGGTAGTCGCCGTAGACGTCCACCGTGACGGTCCGCGCGGTGGCGACCACGGTGCCGCGGGCGTTGCTGGCCGCGAGGTACTGCTGTCCGGCGGCCTCCGCCTTGGCCGGGTCGACCGTGAAGCCCTGGCCCTTGAGCGCCGCCTGCTGGTCGATCGCCTGGCCGGCGGCACGCGCGGCCTCCTGGGCGACCGCGTCCGCGTTCTCCAGCGCCCGCAGCCGCCCGCCGCCGTCGATCACCAGCCCGATGACCACCAGCAGCGCGACCGCGCTCAGCGCGACGAAGAGCGAGAGCGCACCGCTCTCCTCCCGCAGCCCGCCCGGCCGGCGCAGTCCGCGCGGTCCGCGCGAGCCGCGCGAGCCGCGCGAGCCGCGCGCGTCGCACGGCCGGCGCAGTGGGGTTCTCCGCATCCTCTCCCCGGCCTCCTCAGCGTGCCCGGTAGGCGTCGACGACCGAGGTGAAGGTGCTCTTCATGGTGTGCGAGCCCGGCAGGCCCGGCACCATCAGGTCGCCGAGCGGCACCGTGCAGACCACGGTGACCGTGATGTACCCGGTCTGCCCGAGCTGGGCGTCCAGCCCGGAGGTGTCCACCTGCGGCTGCACGTCCGGGCAGTCCACGCCCTGCTGGCTGAGCGTCGTCCGGGCCGCGTTCTCGGCCGCCGCCTGGGCGGCCGCCGCGGTCCGGGCGATGGAGGCGCTGCGCGCGGCGTCCCGGGCGGCGGCGTCCACCACTCCCCCGGCCGACTCGATCCGGCCGGCGCCGACCGCGAGGAGCACGAAGAGCAGGATGGCCGGCACCAGGATGGCCGCCTCGATGGCGATCCCGCCGTTCTCCCGTCCGTCCTCCCGCTCATCCTCCCGCCCCTTCATCCGCCCGCCCCCACCGCCGGGTCCGGCACGAACTCCTCCACCGGCGCGGTGACATGCTGGGCGATGGCCAGCCCGGGCACGAAGGGCAGCAGCGACTCCGCGCGCACCGACACCGTCACGGTGATCTGCGGCGCCCCGCCGGCCGCCGCGCCGATCTGGCTGATCTCCACCTGACGATCCGTCAACCCGCCTCCCACCCGGTCGAGGACGTTGCGCGCCTGGACGTCGCCGGCGTCCGTGGACGCCCCGTACGCCCGTGCGGCCTCGCTCCCCTCGCGCGCCGCGGTGAGGGCCACCTGGCGGGCGTACCACCACAGGCAGGCCTGGACGACGAGGAGGATCAGCGCCAGCACGGCCGGGAAGACCATGGCCAGGCTGATCGACATCGCCCCCTCCTCCCCTCGGGGGACGCGGAGGCGGAGGCGAGGCCGGAACCTCACGGCGTGTTGCCGATTTGGTTCGCCTTGGAGGTGACCAGCTTGGTGATCGCGGCCACCACCAGCCCGGCGGCGAGGATCAGCACCAGCACCAGCAGCGCGAGTTCGATGCTGAGCGCCCCGCGCTCGCGGTCCGCGCGGGCGTGCTGGACGCGGAGGGCGCGGTGCCGGATCACGTGGACGGCCATCACGGCGGGGAGGAGGAAGTCGGGCAGCGAGCTGGGGACCGCGGATCGGAGGTTCCGACTCATGGGGACTCCTGTGGTTCCTTCGGGGGTGCCTGGCGTTGCTCGGGGTCTCTTCATCGACATAGCGATCAATGGATACGGACGAGGGGCCGGTCATCCCCCTCGGAACATCTGGTAGACGGCGGGAAAGGCGATCAGCACGGTCATCAGCGTGACCAGCGCGGAGCCGGGGGCGACCATCCGCTCGCTGTCCACGTTCGCCCGGGCCAGGTCCTCGGCCAGCAGCTCCGCCCGCAGGTTGCGGGCGCGGGCCCGCAGGGTGCGGTAGACGGCGGCGCCGTCCGTACCGGAGATCCGCATGATGTCCGCGAGGTCCTGGAGCGGCGTCAGGCCCAGCTCCCCGGCGAGCGCCTCCAGGCCGTCCCAGGGCGCCTGCCGGGCCAGTGTGGCCCGGTCCAGGGCATCGGTGATCCGCCGGAAGACCGCGGAGCGGCCCACCGCGGCGGCCCGGACCAGCGCCTCCGCCGGGCCGCAGTCGGCGGCCCGCTCCAGCGCGACCAGCTCCAGGTAGGCGGCGATGCCGTGGAGGTACTCCACCCGTCCGGCCTTGGCCTCGCTCCGCACCACCAGGTCGGGGAGGAACCACAGCGCCGCCGCGAGCCCCAGCGATCCGATGACCGGCACCACCGGCGACAGCCCGGTGCCGATCAGGGCCGCGAAGACCACCAGGTACGGCGGGATCAGCAGGCCGAGGAGCGCGAAGAGCAGCTTGTGCGCCATGAACCGGGCGGGGGTGCGGCCGAGGAGGGCGAGTTCGCGGTGCGGGAGGGTCAGCCCGGGCAGGTCGAGCAGCCGCCCGCCGAGCCGGTCGAGCCGCGGGGTGGCGGACTCCGCGCCGGCGCGCCGGGCAGGCGGTTCCACCGCCATCCCGCTGCCGCGGCCGGCGCCCAGGCGGTCCAGGGCGGCGCCGAGGTCAGGCGGCCCCGGCCGCAACTCAGCGACCAGCAGCGCGAGTCCGCCGCCGAGCAGCGCGCCGACCACGATCAGCCAGGCGAGCGGGGTCATCGTCCGGCCACCCCCTCGGTTCCGGAGGGCAGGGGCGCCGGCAGCCCGTCAGGAGACGGGCCCCCGGCGCCACCCCCCTCACCGTCCGGCTCCGCCGCCCGCCTCCGCGGGAGGAGCCCGGCGCGGGACCGGCGGTCCCGCTCCAGGAAGCGCGGCACCGGCTTCTGGCCGGCCAGCGAACGCATCCACAGCACCACCGCGAAGAACGCCGCCGCCAGCACCAGCAGCACCAACTGCCCCAGCGCGCTGCCGTAGGGGGCGGTGTACCGGTGGTTGAGCGAGCCGACGGCGACCACGCCCAGGATGATCAGCACCATCCACCGCACGGTGGCCCGGTGCTTGGCCCGGTCGGCCTCGATCGCCCGGCGCTGCCGGACCTCCTCGCGGACCGACTCGGCCAGGTCGCCCAGCGCCCGGGCCAGGCCGGGGCCGCGGTCGGTGGCCCGGAGCAGCAGGGCGGCCAGCACCTTGTCCGCGGTCGAGTCGTCCAGCGCGTCGGCGAAGGCGCGCAGGGCGTCGGCCGGGGCCCAGCGCGCCTGGAGGCGCCCGGCCAGGTCGTTGATCTCGCGCTCCAGCGCCGCGGGCGCGGTACGCCGGCTGCTGACCACCGCGGCCTCCAGGCCCACCCCCAGCAGCAGGACGTCGGCCAGCCGCTGGGTCCACTCCGCCAGGGCCTCCAGCCGCTCGATCCGGTCGGTCTGCGACCGGGTGGAGTCCAGCAGCCAGGGCAGCGCGAAGACCAGCACCGGGACCAGCAGCACGGAGAGCGGGACGCCGGTGTACAGCCAGCCGCCGGCGCCGCCGAGGAGGGAGAGCCCGACCTGGATCCGGCGCAGCCGCACGGTCCGCGGGTTCGGCGTCCCGGTCGTCCCGTACCAGGCCCGCCGGAGGCGTACGGCCAGGCCGCGCTCGCCGTCCGGCCGCCCGCCGCGGCCCGTCCCCGGCTCGCTGCCGCGCAGATACGCCCACAGCGCGACAAGACCGGCCACCACGGCGGCGCCGCAGAGGGCGAAGGCCAGCAGGTCGGTGGAGGGGACGATCATCGGGTCTCACCTCCCGGACGTCCGCCGCCCCCGGGGATCCGCAGGTCGAGCGGGGCCGCCCAGCTCCCGTGCGGGGAGACCTCGAGCAGCCGGGCGTCGAAGCCGGCCCGCCGCAGGTCGTCCAGGCAGGCCGGGGGCAGCTGCGGTACCGCCCGCGGCTCGCCCGCGGTGGGACCGAAGACGGTGCTCAGCGCCGGGCGGCCGGACTCGCCGAGGCCGCTGACCTCCAGCACGTGCGAGACGAAGCGGTGCCGGCGCCCGCCGATCGCGGTCTCGTCGACCATCGCCAGGTGGACGATGAAGTCCAGCGCGTTGGCGGTGAGCCGGTAGGCCAGCGAGTCGGTCATCTGGGCGCCGTACTCCAGGCAGAGTTCGGCGATCCGGTCGACGACCATGTGCGGGGTGCGGGCGTGGAGGGTGCACATCGAGCCGCCCTCGCCGTTGGTCATCACCCGGAGCATCGGGACCACCTCGGCCGAGCGGACCTCGCCGACGATGATCCGGGAGAGCGACATCCGCAGCGCGGCCGGGATCAGCTCACCGATCGACAACTCGCCCGCGGAGCGCCCGTCCACGCGTTCCCCGTTGCCCTCCCGGGCCTCCATCGGCACCACCTGGCGCAGATGGCCGAGGGTGTGCAGCCACAGCTCGTACTCCGACTCCAGGGTGCCGATCCGCTCGTCGGCGGGGATCTCGCCGGCCATCGCGCGCAGCAGGCTGGTCTTGCCGACCCCCTGGGTGCCGGTGATCATCACGTTCTTCCGGGCCCGGATGCAGGCGGCCAGGAAGGCCGCCAGGGTGTGGTCCACGGTGCCGAGCTGGACCAGGTCACCGAGGGTGGCGCTGGCCACCCGGTGCCGGCGGACGGCCACGTACGGGCGCGGGGTGACGCCGGTCAGGGCCTGGAGGCGCATCCCGCCCTCCAGGCGGAGGGCGAGCATCGGGCTGGCGGTGGAGAGGGTGCGCTCACCGCCGCCGTGCCGGCGGGCCAGATCCTGGAGCAGCTCGATGAGTTCGTCGTCGCTGTCGGCGATCGGCGGCACCTGGCGCAGGGGTTGGTCGACCCGTGCGACCCACACCTGGTCGCAGCCGTTGACCAGGATGTTCTCCACCTCCGGGTCGTCCAGGTAGGGCTGGAGCCGGCCGGCCCGGAAGAGGAGGTCGTAGACCGCCTCGGCGAGGGCGCGGTCCTGCTCCCGGGTGGGCGGCACGCCATGCGCCAGGGCGTGGGCGTCGGACCACCGGGCGACCGCCTCCTCGATCAGCGCCCGGCCGCGCTGGCGGGTGGTGGCCTGGTCGGTTCCGGCGGCCGGGTCCTGGGCCACCCGCTCATGGAGGGCGGCGGCCACCTGCCGCTTCAACTCCCGTGCCACCGCCGGGTCCACGGGCGTACCGACGACCGCAGGCGGGGCGGGTGCGGCGGGTGCGGACGGCGGCAGGTCGGCGGCGCCCCAGGCGCCGCCTGGCGCGAGCGTCCCGACGGGCCCGCCGGCGGGGGCCGCGGGACGCCGTGGAAGCCGTTCACGGCCTCCGCGTTCGGGTGGGGCGGATTGGGCATCAGCGGATCACCTGGGGATGGCCGGGGCCGGGCTGCGGCGGCGCGGGATGGGGAGCGAGCCCGGCGAGGGGCGCCGCGGGGTCGCCGGCCGCCGGACTCCCGGCCGCCGGACCGCCCGCGCCCGGACCGCCCGCCCCCGACGGCTGGTGGACGCCGGGGGCCTGGGGGACGCCCGGGGCCTGGTGGACGCCGGGGGGCTGCTGTCGGCCCGCCTGGGCCCGCGGGTCTTGCTGGGCCCGCTGCGGCTGCGGTCCCGGCTGTGGGTTGGGTCCCGCCTGCGGCTGCGGTCCCGCCTGCGGGTGGGGGTAGGGCCCGGCCTGCGCCGGGCCGTGGACCCGCCCGTTCGCCGGCCCCTGCGCCTGCCCCGGCCCGGGCGGCGGGGCCTGCGGCAGGCCCTGCGCCACGCCCTGCGGCGGCACGTCCGGCAGCCCCAGCCGGGCCCGGCGGCGGGCCGTCAACTGCCGTACCGCGTCGGCCGTCGAGCGCGCCGCGCGCATCAGCTCGGATCGGACGAACCGCCGGTCCGGCTCCCCGCCGTCGGAGAGCACCCGCGCCTGCTTCGGCAGATACGGCAGCAGCCCCAGCGCGGGGGCGCCGAGCCGCCGCGCCACCTCCGCCACCGGGTACGGCCCCTCACCCACCACCAGCAGGCCGTGGGCGTCCGCCCCTGTACCCTGCGCGTCCAGCTCCGCGTGCAGCGAACTCACCCTCGGCCGCGCCGAGTTGACCCCGCGCAGGGTGGACCGCAGGACGGTGAGCACCACGTCCGCCCGCCGGGCCAGCACCGAGGAGGCGCCGTGCGCCCCGGAGCGGCCCAGGTCGACCAGGACGTCGCAGCCCTGGAGGTGGAGGTCCTGGAACAACCGGGCCAGCGGCTCCCAGGTGTAGGCCAGTCCGGGCGCCTGGGCCGGATCGGTGAGCCCGGGCAGCAGCAGCCGGTTCTGCTCCCCGTCCGGCGACAGGTCGACGAGCTGGCTCCACAGCGTCTCGGCGAGGAGGCCCCGGCGGTCGGCGACGGCCAGGTTGCGCAGCCCGTACACGGCCTCCACCCGGCCCTCCAGCGCACCGGCCAGCACGGCCCCGCCGTCCGGGTCGCACTCGGCCAGCAGCACCCGCCGCCCCGGGCCCAGCGGCCAGGCGAGCAGCAGCGCCAATGCCGTGGTGGTGGCGCCGGGCGCGCCCGGACCGCCGGCGATCGCGACCACGGTCATCCCCCGCCACCCCCGCCCTGCGCGGCGATCACCACGGCGAACCGGCCGCCGGCGACCAGGTCGGCGACGGCCGGGCCCTGGGTGGCCGGTACGGCGACGTCCACCACCACCGTGCCGTTGACGTCCGGCTGGCCGACGTCGACCACGGTGGCGGCGTAACTGGGCTGCACAGAACCGGACTTGGCGGAGGAGCCGGAGCTGCCCGTTCCACTGCCCGAACCGCCGCCGCTGCCGCTGTTGCCGGCCGCGCTGGGGGTGGAGACGATCAGCACCGAACCGCCGGGGTAGAGCCGCCGGGCCGGCAGCTGGCCGTTCTTGGCGGCCACGCCGATCACCTGCTTCCCCGCCGTGACCAGCGGGGCATTGCTCAGGTCGTCCTTGGTGAGGAGGGTGCCGGCCTTGAGGTCGGTGGTGGCCCGCATGCCGACCACCTTGCTGTGGGCGCTGAGCGGCCGGAGCGCCGGGTCGAGGGAGATCCGCGCCTCGGCCAGGTCCTGGCTGGTGATCGTCTCCCCGGCGGAGACGTTCTGGGCCAGGGCGAGGACCGCGACCCGCTTGCCGGTGGAGGTGTACAGCGCGGCACCGCCGAGGCCGCCGGCCGCGATCAGCGCGACGGCCAGCGCCAGCACGGCCGGTCTGCGCCGCCGCCCGCGCAGGGCGCGCGGTGGCGCGACAGCGCCCGGGCCGCTGCCGCCGTCGGCGCCGCCCGCACCGCCGTGGCCGCCGCCGTTGGCCAGGGGCGTCCCGTAGCCGCCGCCGGGCCCGCCGGGGGGCGCCGCGGCGCGCTGGTAGGCGGTGTTCGCCGGGTTGTCCACCATCCGCTTCCTGCCGCCCTTCGTTCTGCGCTGCACTGCTGTGACCAGCCGTCAGTTGTTGAGGACCTGGAGTTCGTCGATCTCGATCGAGCCGGCCCGCTGCGGCACCGGGTCGAGGGCGAGCTGCCCGCCGCCGTTGCCCCCGGCGGTGACCCGCCAGCGGGCCGCCCACTGGACGGTGGCGTTCACCGGGTAGCGGTGGCCGGGCTGGTTCGCGGAGGGCTGCCCGTAGCCCTGGTAGCCGCAGTCCGGCGTGGAGTCGCCGGTCTGGTACGGCGTGCCGGGCCCGTTGCAGGAGACCGTGTGGCCGTCGCCCATGTCCCAGACCACCTGGGTGATCCAGACCTCCACGGTCACCGTGGTGCCGCCGGCGGTGACCGGCTGGAGGGCGAGCGGCCGCGCGGCGGTCGGCCAGGCCGCCATCCCGGCCGGCCGGGCCAGCCACAGCCAGATCGGCATGCCGACCAGCGCCTTGTCGGCGGGCGCCAGTTCGACCTGGGAGACCGGCAGCGGGTTCTTCTGCAGGGCCTGGCGGGCCAGGTCCGCGGGGTTCACCCTGACCACCGCGCCCGGGACGGCCGGTGGCCTGGGCCGCCAGACATCGATCTGGCCGCCCCCGCCCTGGTCCAGGCAGGTCCGGGTGTACACCGCGCCGTCGCCGGGCTGGTGGCCCTGCCAGGCGATGTCCCCTGCGGGCGGCTGCGGTTGGGCCTGCTGGTAGTAGCAGCCGTCGCTGGAGTCGAAGACGCCTACCCCGGGCACCTCGCAGGCATAGGTCTTCCCCTGGTAGCTGCAGGTCGGCATGCCCCCGCCGCCGCCGCTTCCGCCACTGCTCCCCCCTCCGCCGCCACTCGCCGAGCCCGGAGAACCGGGGTCCTTGGCGACGGTGCAGACGTAGTCGATCTGGCACTGCGACACCGAGCCGCTGCCCCCACCCCCGCCCCCGCCGCCGCGCGCCGGGGCCGCCGAGGCCGCCGCGCCGATCGGCGAGGGCACGGCGAAGGCCAGCGCGGTGGTGGCGGCAGTGGCCGCCACGGTGACGGCGGCCCGCGCGGCCAGTCCGCCGCGCAGTGCCCGAAAACGCGTCAGCACGGTTGGGTGGTGTAGCGGTTGACGTCGGAGATCATCCATGTCTCCCCCACGGTCCTGGCCTGGACAGTGATCACATAGCGGGTGAGCCGCTGGGCGGGGTCGGCGTCGTGGTGGCCTTTGGCGGTGGCCTGGTGCCAGCCGGTGACGTCGAGGCAGTCCCACAGCGTCGCGGTGTGCGGGTCGCTCTGGAGGTCCACCGAGGTGACCCTCGGTCGGTAGATCGGGCGCCCGGTCATCACCAGACCGGAGCGCTGGAGGCGGACGACGCCGGCGAGGGCGTCGCTGAGGGCCTTGTCGGTGGCGTAGGTCTGGAGGCCGGAACCGGCCGCGTCGGCGGTGGCGGAGGCGTGGATCTCGGAGGCCCAGTAACCGCGGTAGATCCGCAGCACCTCCACGCCGGCCGCGCCCTGCGGACCGGTGGAGGGGATCGGCGAACTGGGCGGAGCGGCCGGGGTGCCGCCGCCGGTTCCGGCCACCGGATCACCGTCGAGGGTCTGCGCGCCACCCCCGCCGGCGCATGCGGACAGCGTCCAGAGGACCACCAGGAGGACGCCGACGGTAAGCGCCGGCGCTGTACGCCGTGACCACAGCTCGCGCCGCATCGCTCCCCCTCGTTGCGCCACTCCCGCTGTTCACATCACCCTGCGGGGTTTGCAGAATATGACGCACACCCCCTCATGTCCCAGGGTGCCGGGAAAATTCTTCCGACAGCCATGTAGTCCGGAGTGGTCGGATCTGTCTCCCGGATGTTCAGGAATGCTCGCGCCGGCCCTGCCGCCGGTCCGGCCGGCGGGGCGCCTCCCGCTGGTTGACCGGGCCCTGACCAGCCGTCAACTCGGCCCGCAGCGCGGGCGGGAGGGCGTCCAGCGAGAGTCGTCCGCGCAGGGCCGCGCGATTGCGCAGCAGCAGCCGGCTGCGCGGGGGTGCGGGCAGGTCGCGTACGCCCTCGGAGGGCGAGCCCGCCGAGCCGAGCGCCCCGTCCAGCGCGGCCGGGTCGAGCACCGGCTCCCCGCCGGGCAGCCCGGAGTTGAGGAGGACGGCGAGGTCCCGGGCGAAACCGCCGGCGTGCAGCGAGGCGCCCTCCGGCCCGGCGACCCGGCGCAGCCGGGACACCCCGCCGTGCCCGCCGTAGCGCACGATCCGGCCCCAGACCTGGAGGGACACCGCCTCGGCGGCACGCCCGCCGGCCTGCCCGGAACGGACGGCCCGGCCTGCACCTGCTCCCGCGCCCGTCCCCACGCTCACGCCCGCGCCCGCGCTCACGCCCGCGCCCGCCTCCTGGTCCCCCGTCAGATCCACCGGGACCGCCCCCAGCCGCGGCCAGTCCGCACGGCCGACCGCGACGTCCACCAGCAGCAGCGCCTCCGGGTGCCGGCCGTGCTCCATCGCGCTGGCCACCCAGGAGACGGGAAGCCCCAGCCGGCCGGCGTCCTCCCGCCGGGAGCCGGCCACGGCCAGTACCGGACGCCGCCGCCGCGGGTCCTCCACCAGCTGCCCGGCGAGATAGACGACGAGCAGCCGCCCGGGCCGCCCGGCGCCCTCGCGGACCGCGGTGTGCAGCGCGTTGGCGTCGCCGTCCGGCAGGGCGGTGCTGATCCGGCAGTGCTCGGGGCCGCTGTCCAGCAGGCCCGCGGCCAGCGCGCGGCCGAGCGCGGCAGCGCCCGCCGCGGCGCCCAGCGAGCCGCCGAGCGCCCGGTCGTCTGGGCACTCCGCCCCGACCAGCACCACGTCCACGGCGAGCGCGGACTCCCTGCCCCCCGCGCCGGCCGACTCGGTCGGCCTCTCCAACCCGCTCACCCCGCCCCCCGGCTAGGCCCGTCGCCTGCGAACCGAGCGTAGCGCCCGCCACCTGCCACTGTGACCACTGTGACCGGGATCCTCTGGACGCCCTACCGACCAGTCGGTATACCCTCGCTGCCGTATCCGCACCGCGCGCGACGCTGAGGAGCCGCCCGATGAAGACCTTCGCCTCCCTGGACGAGCTGGCCGCCGCCGTCGGCACCGAGCTGGGCAGCAGCGACTGGCACACCGTCACCCAGGAACAGGTCGACCTGTTCGCCGAGGCCACCGGCGACCACCAGTGGATCCACGTCGACCCGGAGCGCGCCAAGGCCGGCCCGTTCGGCGGCCCGATCGCCCACGGCTTCCTCACCCTCTCGCTGATCCCGCTGCTGGCCAAGGAGTGCTACGCGGTCGAGGGCATCAAGATGGCCGTCAACTACGGCTCCAACAAGGTGCGCTTCCCCTCCCCCGTGCCGGTCGGCACCAAGGTCCGGGGCAGCGCCGAGCTGGTCTCGCTGGACGAGGTGCCGGGCGGCCGGCAGGCCGTCGTCCGGTTCACCGTCAGCAGCGAGGGCAGCCCGAAGCCGCACTGCGTGGCCGAGACGATCACCCGCTTCTACGCCTGAGCCGGGCCGCCGCCGGGCCCCCGCCCGGCGCCCCCGGGTAGATCAACACGTCTCCGCTCGGCGGGTCGGCCGGGGGCCCGCCGGGTACGCTGCCGGAGGCGGTCGGGTCGGAGCGCAGCGGCCGGGCAGCGCTGCCCGACGGCGCGACCGCAGGTCAGGCCCCCGTCCGGGGGCGTCCCTGATCGAGGAGGTGCCGTGCCCGGCTCCACCCCCTGGCTCTCGCGGTTGAACAAGGCCGCCCGTACGATCCCCGGCTCGGTCTCCCGCTCCGTTCCCCTGGTCGCCGGCCACGTCACCGAGCGGGTCTCGGAGCGCGTCACCGACGCGGCCGGGACGGTGGCCCGCCGGCTGCGCCCGGACTCCTTCGGCGCCGAACCGGCCGGGGAGCGGCTGGAGCGCATCCTGCGCTCGCCGAACTTCGTGGACGGCGCCTTCCGCAACCCCGTCCCCACCCGGCGCGGTGAGCCGGGGTCCATGCTGTCCGCACTGCGCACCACCTTCCTCGCGGAGGACCGCAGCCGGCGGCTGCCGGCCGGGGAGATCCCCGTCCATCCGCTGACCCCCGAGGAGCTCGCCGAACCGCCGGCCTCCGGGCTGCGAGTGACCTGGCTGGGTCACGCCGGGGTGCTGGCCGAGATCGACGGCCGGCGGGTGCTCTTCGACCCCGTGTGGGGCGAGCGCTGCTCGCCGATCGGCGGCTTCGGCCCCCGCCGGCTGCATCCCGCGCCGATCCCGCTGGACCGGCTGGGCCGGGTGGACGCGGTGGTGGTCTCCCACGACCACTACGACCATCTGGACATGCCGACCATCCGCGGCCTGGTCGGCTCCGACGCGGTCTTCGCGGTGCCGCTGGGGCTCGGCGCCCACCTCGAACTGTGGGGGGTGCGGCCGGAGCGGATCGTCGAACTCGACTGGAACGAGACGGCCGAGGCCGCCGGGCTGCGGCTGACAGCGACGCCGGCCCGGCACTACTGCTCGCGCGGCCCGCGCACCAGCCCGCTGCTGCTGTGGGCGTCCTGGGTGGTGGAGGGCGAGCGGCACCGGGTCTACCACAGCGGGGACACCGGGTACTTCCCCGGCTTCGCCGAGATCGGGGCCCGGCACGGGCCGTTCGACGTGACGATGGTTCAGATCGGCGCGTACAGCCCCGAGCTGTGGCCGGACGTCCACATGACGCCGGAGGAGGGCGTACGGGCCCATCTCGACCTGGGCGGCGAGCTGATGCTGCCGATCCACTGGGCGACCTTCAACCTGGCGCCGCATCCCTGGGACGAGCCCGCGGAACGCACCCTGGCCGCGGCGGCGTCCGCGGGGGTCACCCTCGCGCTGCCGCGCGTCGGCGCCCCCTTCGAGCCCGCGAAGGCCCCCGCGCCGGAGCCGTGGTGGCGCGCGATCGCAGCGCCGTCCCCGACCGAACGCTGCGGCGCCCCCCGCCCCGCCGCACCCGTGGCCACCACGGCCACCCCGTAGCGCCCCATAGCGCCCGGAGCGCCCGGAGCGCAGCACCGAGGACGCTGGTGAGGGGCGCGGGAAACCCCGCGCCCCTCGTCCGCCCTCCGGGCTCAGCCGCCCGTGACCGCCAGCGAAGCCCACAGCGCCGCCGTCGCGGCCAGCAGCGTCGCCGGGACGGTCACCGCGCCGAGCCGGGTGAACTGGGTGATCCCGGGGTCGACTTGGTGGTCACGCAGCACCCGCCGCCACAGCAGGGTCGCCAGCGACCCCGCGTAACTGAGGTTGGGTCCCAGGTTCACCCCCAGCAGCACCGCCAGCACCGGCCCCGCCCCGTCCCCCGCGACCAGCGGCAGCAGCGCCAGCACCGCCGGCAGGTTGTTGATCACGTTGGACAGCACCGCCGCGATCCCGGCGATCGCCAGCAGCGACAGGAACCCGCTGCCCCGCGGCAGCACGTCGCCCACCGCCCGGCCCAGCCCGTTCTGCACCACCGCCGAGACGATCACCCCGAGCGCCAGCACGAAGACGCAGAACGCCGGGTTCGCCGCCAGCACCACCCCCCGCACCGTCGCCTGCCGCCGCGCCACCGCCCGGACGGCCAGCACCAGCGCGCCGGCGAAGGCCGCCCAGGCCGAGTTGACCCCCAGCAGCGAGCAGACCACGAAGCCGACCAGGGTCAGCCCCAGCACCACCGGGGTGAACACCGGCAGCCGGCCGGACGGCCCCTCCGCCCCCGTCCTGCGCTCCTCGGTGGTCGGCTCGGCGAGGTCGGCCCGGAAGAACCAGCGGAAGATCCCGTACTCCACGGCCACCGCGGCCACCCACGGCAGGGCCATCAGCGCGCCGAACCGCAGAAAGCTCAGCCCGCTCGCGCCCAGCGCCAGCAGGTTGGTCAGATTGGAGACCGGCAGCAGCAGCGAGGCCGTGTTGGAGAGGTGCCCGCAGGCGTACACCTGCGGGCGCGGATGCGCGCCGACCTTCGACGCGGTCACGAAGACCACCGGGGTCAGCAGCACCACCGTCGCGTCCAGGCTGAGCACCGCGGTGACCACGGCGGCCACCGCGAACACCCCGACCAGCAGCCGTTGCGCGCTGCTCCCGGTGTACCGGGCGACCAGCTCCCCGGCCGCCTCGAAGAGCCCGTCCTCGGCGCACAGCCAGGCCAGCACGAGGACGCAGGCCAGGAAGCCGACCACCGGCAGCAGCGTGCGCAGCTGCGTCCAGGCGGGGCCGGACGGCACCGCCCCGAGGGCGATCAGCAGCCCCGCCCCCGGCACCGCCGCCAGCGCCTCCGGCCAGCCCCGCGGCCGCAGCACGGCGAAGGCGAGCACGCCGATCAGCACCAGCACGGAGGCGAACTCGGCCAGCGGACCGGGCAGCAGCGAGGAGAGGGCGAGCGGGTGGGACGGTGGATGCACCCGCTCATCCTTTCATCCGCGCTGCTCACCCCGGACGGCCAGGCCGCCGCCGCTCCGCGAGCGCCAGCAGCAGCACGGCGAGCAGCAGCACCCCGGTGCCGGCCAGCGCCGGCGCGGTCAGCCGCTCGCCGAGGAGGGTCGCTCCGAGCAGCAGCGCGGCGACCGGCTCCAGCATGGCGATCGCGGTCACCGTGGTGGCGCTGACCACGGTCAGCGAGCGGAACATCAGCGCGTAGGCCAGCGCGGAGGGCACCAGCCCGAGGAAGGCGATCAGCCCGTACGCCTCGACCCATCGGCCGCCGGTGGGCAGCAGCTGGACGAAGGGCAGCACGGGGAGCAGCAGCACCACTCCGACGGCGAACCCGCCGGCCGCCCGGTCCGGCGCGCTCAGCCCGCTGCCGCCGGGCCGCCCGGCCTGGGCCTGGGTCTGGGCCTGGAACTGGCTGAGCAGATTGGTGGCGCCGAGCCCGGCCGCCGAGCCCAGGGCGGCCAGATAGCCCCAGAGCGGTGCGGTGCCACCGGAGGCGGTCCCGGCGCCGGCGCCGCCGAAGGCCAGCAGCAGCAGGCCGCCGACGGCCAGCAGCACGGCCGTCGCGCCGCCGCGCCCGATCCGCTCGCCGAAGAGCAGCCGGGCGGCGAGGGCGGTCAGCACCGGGGCCGCGCCGAGGGTGACGGCGGTGCCGACGGCCAGCCCGGAGAGGACGATCGCGGTCTGGTAGCAGACGTGGAAGACGCACATCCCGGCGGCGGTGGCGAGCAGCCACGGCCATTCCCGGCGCAGCTGCCGCCACCGGGGCAGCCGGCGGATCCGGCCGGCGAGGAGCAGCAGGGCGCCGAGTGAGAACCGCCAGAAGGTGATGGCGAACGGGCCGAGCCCGGAGAACTGGTGGAGGAGGGTGGCCGCGGCGCCGGCCGTGCCCCAGGAGACGGCGGCGAAGGCCGCGTAGGCGAGCCCGCGCGGCACGGAGAGCAGGCGGGGCGCGGCGCCGGGGTGGCCGGCTTCGGCCGGGAGGCCGGCCGCGCCGGGGCGGTCGAGGGAACGCGGGAGCGTGCGTGAGGTCGCGCGCATGAGGGGGTGACTCCGTACGGGATGAGCGCTTGGTCCGCGCGTGGACGGGTGGGTGTCGTCTCCGCGGGCAGCGTTCAGCGCGGGCCGGGCGCGTTCAGCGCCTGCGGCCCCTCCGTCTTCCCTGCCCGCTCAGCGCGCGGGAGGGGGGAGTACGAGAGCCGTGTACGGGTTCATGGCGGGCAGCCTACCGGGTGATCGCGGAGCCGGCCGTGGCCCTTCCGGAATAGAACTCGTTCTAGGTAACGTGCGCCCATGACATCGAGGAATGAACAGCGGCGCGGGCGGCGGATCATGATGGACCGGCAGGAGCGCGACGCCTTCCTGGCCGAGCAGCGCACCTGCCGGGTGGCCACGGTCTCCGCCGACGGCTCCCCGCACGCGACCCCGCTCTGGTTCTACTGGGACCCCGCCGGGGAGGACGACGGCGAGGGCGACGGCGAGGGCGCCCTCTGGCTGTACTCGCTGACCCGCAGTCAGCGCTGGGCCGACACGGTCCGCGAACCGCGGGTGGCCGTCGTGGTCGACGCCGGCCACGAGTACGGGGAGCTGCGCGGGGTGGAGGTACGCGGCTCCGCCGAGCCCGCCGAGGCCCCGCCGGCGGTGCGCAAGGGCTTCGCCCGGAAGAACTTCGGCCTGGACGAGGTGCCGCCGGACGGCAGGCACGACTGGCTGCGGATCACCCCGACCGCGATCCGCTCCTGGGACTTCCGCAAGATCCCGCAGGGCTGAGCGGGCGACGGCACGCGTCCAGTGGGCGAGATCACACCCGGTGCCCCGGCCCGACCTGCCACGATGATCGGATGACCGACGAGGAAGAGGCGCGCAAGGGCGCCTTCGCCGAGCTGCTCCGCCTGGACGAGATCGAGCAGAACCTGTTCCGCGGCTGGTGCCACGCCGGCGCGCCGCTGCGCGCCTTCGGCGGCCAGGTCGCCGCCCAGGCCCTGGTGGCGGCCGGCCGTACGGTCGGCGCCGAGCGCCATGTCCACTCGCTGCACGGCTACTTCATGCGCCCGGGCGACCCGCGGCGGCCCATCGTGTACGAGGTGGACCGGGTGCGCGACGGCCGGTCGTACACCACCCGCCGGGTGACCGGGGTGCAGAACGGAGAGGCGATCTTCACCCTCTCCGCCTCCTTCAAGGTCCCGGAGAAGGACGAGGGGCGGCAGCGCACCATGCCGGTCGTCCCGCCGCCCGAGGAGCTGCCGGACCCGTACCCGGCGTGGAAGGAGCTGGACCCCGAGGGGTACGCCGCCTCCCACACCCATCTGGCGATGGACCTGCGCTTCGTGCCGCGGCGGGCGGAGGGGCTGCCGGCCGAGGAGCCGGGGATGCCGGAGCAGTTCGTCTGGGTGCGGGCCTCCGCGCCGCTGCCGGACGACGACCCGCTGCTCCAGGTCTGCGCGCTGGCCTACATGTCGGACCTGACGCTGGCCGGGACCGCCTCGCTGGACCGGCAGCCGCCGCGGCAGAAGCGCGCCCGCTCCGAGCTCTCGGTGGCCTCCCTGGACCACGCGATGTGGTTCCACCGGCCGTTCCGGGCCGACGAGTGGCTGCTCTTCGCCCAGCGCAGCCCCTCCGCCTCGGACGGGCGCGGCCTCGCCCTCGGCGAGTTCTACACCCGGGACGGCGACCTGGTCGCCTCCTGCGTGCAGGAGGCGCTGGTCCGCGAGCGGCTGCGCAAGCCCGGGGAGTCCCGAGGACCGGAGGAGAAGCCCGGGAAGAACGGCTGAACCGTTCGCCCGTCGCCCGCGTAACCACCCCCCGAAGTCCCAACAGCCACACGGACAACGGGAGTTGACCATGGCAGAGAACGAGACGACGGACGCCCCCGCCCTTCCGGGCTGCCCGGCCCGGCGCGCGCTGCTGGCCGGGGCGGGCGCGGCGGCGGGCGGCCTGCTGCTGGCCGGCTGCGGCGGCATGGGCTCGTCCGGCTACGGCGGCTCGGGGGGCTCCGGGAGCTCCGGCAGCTCGGCCGGCTCGGGCAGCGGAAACGGCGACGGCAGCGGCAGCGGCAGCGGCAGCAGCGGCATGGCCGGTTCCTCCCCGGCCGCCGGCGGCCGGGCCCTCGGCGCCGCCTCGGAGGTCCCGGTCGGCGGCGGGAAGGTGTTCGCCGACGCCAAGGTCGTGGTGGTGCAGCCGACCGCCGGGACGTACAAGGCGTACAGCGCGGTCTGCACCCACGCCGGCTGCATCGTCGACAAGGTGGCCGGCGGCACCATCGACTGCCCCTGCCACGGCAGCCGCTACCGGGTCGAGGACGGGTCGGTCGCGGCCGGTCCCGCCCCGGCCCCGCTGGCGCCGCAGAAGGTGCGGGTGAGCGGCGGCCAGATCCGTCTCACCTGATCAGGCGTCATACTACGGCGCGGGGTCGCCCCGTAGAATGGGGCGCGTGTCCAAGGTTGACCTGTCCCCTCGGCCGGTCGAGGCCATGTCTCCCCGCCAGTTGGAACGCCGCAGGAACCTGGTCGAGGCAGCAACCCAGCTGGTCGCCGAGATGGGCGTGGAACGCGTCCAGATGAAGCACGTCAGCGAGCGGTCCGGGGTCGCGCTGGGAACCGCGTACCGGTACTTCTCCTCGAAGGACCATCTGCTGGCCGCCGCGGTCGCGGACTGGTGGGCGCAGCTGCTCGCCGACCTGGCTGCGGCGGCGCCGGCGGCGGCCGTCGCCCCGACGAGCCCGCGGACCGGGTGGTGAACTTCGTCCACCGCGGGCTGCGGGCCTTCCAGCGGCAGCCGCAGATGGCCCACCTGCTGGTCTCGGTCGCGGTCTCCACCGATCCCTTCGCCAGCGAGGCGGTGCAGCGGATGGCCTGCGTCGGCCAGGAGTCGCTGCGCACCATCCTTCCCGAACTTCCGCCGCAGGCCCGGTCGGTGGTGCCGCATCTGATCGACTCGGCCTGGCAGGGCGAGTTGATCGCCTGGGTGACCGGCCGCAGCACGCTGGCCGACGCCTACCGCCGCCTGGAGGAGGTGATCCGCCTTCTGCTGGCCCCCCACCTGCCGGTGCCGGCGGCCCCCACCCGGGCTCCGGCCCGTCCGGCGGCCACGGCGAACCCCGTCGGCTGAACCGGGCGGCCGAACCGGGCGCCTGAACCGGGCGGCCGGCCAGGCCGGCTGCCCCGGTCGGGGGACGGACCCGCCCGGCCGCGCCGGTCCGGCCGCCGTCAGCCGCCGGTGACCTGCCGGAGGTCGACCGCGTCCGCCATCGCCTGGTAGCCCGCGGAGCCGGGGTGGAGGTGGTCGCCGCTGTCGTAGCGGGGGGCCAGCCGCTCGGGGTCGGCGGGATCGGCGACCGCGCGGGCGAAGTCGACAGTGCAGTCGAAGGCGTGCGAGGTGAGGATCCAGCGGTTGACCGCCTCCCGGATCCGCTCGCCCTGCGGGCTCCAGTAGAAGGCGCCGCGGAAGGGCAGGATCGTTCCGCCGCAGACGCGGACGTGCCGGGCGTGCGCGAGGTCGATCAACCGCCGCAGCCCGCCGACGAGTTCGGCGGCGGTGAGCGGACCGCCGTGCGGTCCGGCGTCGTTGCCGATGTCGTTGACGCCCTCCAGGACGACGACCGACCGGACGCCGGGACGGTCCAGCGCGTCCCTGGTGAAGCGTTCGACCCCGGGGACGCCGTGTTCGAGCAGCGGGGCGTCGGTGAGGAGCCGGTTGCCGCCGATCCCGGCGTCCACCACCGCGTACGGCCGGCCGCCGGGCCGGGCCGTGAAGCGGCGGGCCAGGTCGTCCGGCCAGCGGCGGTCGGCGTTCGGGGTGGCCGCGGAGCCGTCCGTGATGGAGTCGCCGAACGCGACCACGGTGTCGCGGGCCCGGTCGGGGACGAGGTCGACGCCGTCCAGGTAGTACCAGTGGGTGGAGGTCCGCGGGTAGTCCGCGGTGCTGTCGTCGGCGGCGTGGTCGCCGCCGCCGGGCGCGGTCGCCCAGGTGGTGCCGTCGGCGTTGGCGTGGAAGGAGGACGGCCCGGTCGGGTTCGGCAGGTAGACGCTGACCAGGAGGGAGCGGTCGGCGCCGACGGCCAGGGCCACGGGCCGGGTGACGGCCTCCCCGCCGGCCGGGATGGTGACGCTGGTGGAGGTGGCGGCGGCGCCCGGCCCGCCGCCGGCGACGGCGAAGCGGGCGGTGCGGTGGCTGCCGGGGACGGCGTCCCCGCTGCCGCCGCTCCCCTGCCGGAGCGCCACGTCCACGGCGCCCAGCACCAGCGGGCCGCTGCCGTAGCGGTTGGAGAACTCCAGGCGCGGGGAACGGCCGGCCACGGTGCTGTGGACGACCATCCGGACGGTCTGGGCGTGGAAGGACGGTCCGCCGGCGGTGACCGGGCCGGCCAGGCGGCGATGCGGCGCGGGCCGGCGGTGGCCGGCGCTATGCCGGCTCCGCCGCCGACGGCGGTGGGCGCGGTCGTCCCATCGCCGGACCCGGTGTTCCCGCCTCCGCCGCAGGCCGCCGAGGCGGCCAGCACCGCCGTGGCGGCCAGCGCGGCGACGACGGCCCGCAGCCGCCCCGAACGACTCTTCGAGCGCAGCTTCCTCATCGTGTGCAGACTGCACAGATCGTGATCCACCGTCAATTCGGCGCGCGGCCTCGCTGGTCAGAGGTGGTCCGGACGCACCCACTCGGCCCCGAGGACGTGGTGGGCCATGAAGTTGAGCCAGGTCCGGTACCACAGGCGGATGTTGGGCGGCTTGAGGATCCAGTGGCCCTCGTCCGGGAAGTACAGGAACTTCGCCGGGACCTCGAAGCGCACCAGGTCCGCCCAGAGGGCGAGGCCCTCGCCGATCGGCACCCGGTAGTCCTTGTCGCCGTGGATGACCAGCATCGGCGTGCTGATCTGTGCGGCCCGCAGGTGGGGGGAGCTCTTCTCGTAGCGCTCCGGCTGCCTCAGCGGGTCGCCGATCTCCCGGCGCCAGGCGGCCGGGAAGTCGGTGGTGCCGGCGAAGCCGTTGAGGTTCCACAGGCTGGCGTGGGTGACGATGGCCCGGAAGCGGTCGGTCTGGGTCGCGATCCAGTTCGCCATGTAGCCGCCGAAGGAGCCGCCCATCATCCCGGTCCGCGAGGCGTCCAGGTCGGGCCGCTCCAGGGCGGCGTCGGTCAGCGCGATCACGTCGGTGTACGGGTTGCCGCCCCAGTTGTCCCAGCCGCGCTCGTGCATCCGCCTGCCGTAGCCGGTGGAGAGGGCCGGGTCGGGCAGCAGCACGGCGTAGCCGTTGGCCGCCGCCACCCACGGGTTCCACCGCCAGGTCCAGGCGTTCCAGGTGTGCTGCGGGCCGCCGTGCACCCAGAGCAGCAGCGGGGCCGGGGCGTCCGCGCCCGCCTCCTCGGGGAGGACCAGCCAGGAGCGCAGCGCCATCCCGTCCTCGGCGGTGGTGCGCACCTCCGCGAGCCGGCCGGGGAAGTCCGCCGGGCCGAGCGCGCCAGGCGCCGGGATCACGGCCGTCTGCTGGTCCGCGGCCCAGGCGTCCAGCCGGACCGGGGCCGGCGGGGCGTCGATGTGCGAGCGCAGCGCGTAGAGGGTGCGGCCGTCCGGGGTGACGGCGAGCTCCGAGTAGGCGCCGTCAGCGGTCAGCCGGACGGGCTGCGCGGGCGCGCCGGTCCGCGGCACGGTCAGCCGGAAGACCGGGGCGTGGCCCAGTTCGTCGGCGGCGAAGAAGAGGACCAGCTCCCCGTCGGGGCCCGGCGCCGGCGAGACCAGCGGGGCGGAGGGCCAGAGCTCGGACTCGGGCAGCAGGTCGCGGGGCTCCGAGGCGGCGTCCCCGGCGTCCTCGATCAGCACCAGGCTCGGTTCGCCGCTCTCCTCCCAGCGGTCGTGCGGGTGGACGCCGGCGACCAGGCCGCGGCCGTCCGGGGTGAAGGCGGGGGCGTAGTAGTCCCGGCCGGGCTCGTCCAGGACCCGCAGGCGCTTGCCGGTGGCGGCGTCGCTGACCACGATCGCGGTACGGGCCTCGTCGGGGTGGTCGCCGGCGTCGACGACGTGGGCGAGGAGGGCGCCGTCCGCGGAGAGGGCGTACTCCCCGGTGTGCCGGGACATCGACCCGTGGTCCACCAGGGCGCCCTGCTCCGCCGGAAGCTGACCGGTGGTCAGCAGCCGCGGGACGGCGGGGCCGACGTCGTGGTCCCAGAACCGGACCATCGGCTCCTCGTGGAGGATCGCACTGGTGCCGTCCTTCCGGCGGGCGGCCCGGAGCTCGGCGTCCGCCGCGGTGTCCGCGGCTCCGGGCAGGAAGCTGGTGCCGAGGGCGATCCGGTCGGCCGCGCGGGCCGTGGCGTAGCCGTCCACGCCGCCGGGGAGGGCCGCCACCCGCTCGGCCTCGCCGCCGCCGGGCGGGAGCGCCCACAGGGCGGTGGTCTCCTCGGCTTCGTCCTTCCCGGGCTTCCCGCCCTCGGGACCGGCCGCCTCGGCGGCCTCGTCGGCGCCGCTCGCGTCGGTGGCTTCGGTCGCGTCCGCGCCCTCGGCGGGCCGGCCGGAGAGGAAGAGGAGGGTGCCGTCCGGGCGGAAACCGGGGGCGGACTCGCCCTTGGCGGAGCGGGTCAGCCGGCGGGCCGGGCGCTCGCCGTCCGGGTCGAGCTCCCACAGCGAGCCGTTGAACCGCTTTCCGTCGGCGGCGAGTCGCTGCACGGCGGCGACCAGCCGGCGCCCGTCGGGGGAGAGCGCGAGCCCGCCGATCCTCGGTATCCGGAGGAAGGCGTCCAGGTCGTGGAAGGGTGTACCGCTTCGAGTCTCGGGCATGGCCACATCCTCCGTGTTCGATCCACGCCACGCCAGAGCATTCCGCTACCGGCCAGGCCTGGGGTACGGCAGCAGCGCGGGGACCTCCGCCCGGTACGCCCGGTACCGCTCGCCGAAGCGCCCCGCCATCAGCCGGTCCTCGACCCGGACCCGGCGCAGCAGCCACGGCACGGCGAGCCCGAAGTAGACCAGCCAGACGCCGAAGCCGTGCGCCAGCATGGCGCCGAGGATCAACGCCAGCAGGCCGGTGTAGATGGGGTGCCGCACGATCCGGTACGGACCCGTGGTGACCAGCTCATGGTGCTCCTGGACGGTGGGAACGCTGGTCCACATCACCCCCAGCGTCCAGCGCGCCCAGAGCAGCAGCGCGGTGGCGGCGACCGCGAGGAGCGCGCCCGTCACCGCCACCGCCGGCTGCCACCAGGTGAGATGCCGCCAGACGCCGGAGCCGGCGCCGGTACCGGAGCCGAAGCCGAAGCCGGGCCCGGAGCCGCCCCCGGCGCCGCTGGTGAGCCGGATGACCAGGGCGATCCCCAGCACGAGCGCCAGCCGGGAGACCAGGGCCCGCCGCCGGCCGCCGGGCCGGCTCCTGCCCCCGCCCGGCGACCTGAGGCCGAACCAGATCGCGCCGAGGATCCAGGCAGCGACGAAGACGAGGATGCAGACCCAGGTCAGCGTGGTGAGGGCGGAGTGGAGACTGCTCATGCCCACCAGCCTCGTCCCCGCGGACGCCGGCGGCCACCGCCCGTGGGCGGATCCTGCGGGCGGACGGCCGACGGCCCGCTCCACCCGGGGGTGGAGCCCCGGGCCGGGATTGTCGACGGTTGCTCAGGATTGCTCTGCGCGCGAGGAGTTGCTGTAGAGGTCGGCCTCGCCCTCGGGGGCGGGCGCGCGGGCGGCGGCGCCGTCGGGGCCGCCGCCTCCGCTGCCTCCTCCACCGTCACCGCCGGCGACTCCCACGGCGTGCGCCGGATCGAACGCGGGCGGCTGCCGCACCTCTTCACTACGGGCGAGCTGCGGCGGGAGCTGGTTCTGCGGCGACTGCTGCGGTTGCTGCGGCTGCGGCTGCGGCTGCGGCTGCGAGTGCGGCTGCTGCTGCGAGTGCGGCTGCTGCCGGAGCGGTTCGCCGGCCGGCCGGCCGCCGCCGCCGGCCCCGCGCATCCCGAAGGGCCCGGAACCGGAGCCGCCGACGGTCGGCGTGCCGCCCTCGCCCGCCGAACCGCCCTCGCCGGACGGGACGCCGACGGCGGCCGGCGGTGCGGCCGAGGCCGAGGGCCCGGAAGTGGGACCGGCGGTGGGAGCCGCCTCCGCCCCCGGCCGGGCGGCCTGCACCGGCACGGTCGCCTCCGGCCGGGGCGCCGGTGCGGAGGCCGCGGCGGAACGTTCCGCTGCCGCCTCCTCCTCCCGGACCAGCTCCTCCACCACCTGGTTGACGATCCGCCTGGCCTCCGCGCCGTACACGGCGATCTCCGCGTAGGAGTCGAAGACCCGGCGGTAGAGGCCGATCTCACGGGGCTCGGTGAGGTTCAGCTCGGCGGTCCAGATCTCCGCCTGGACCAGCCGCTCGTCGTAGATCCAGAACGGGTGCAACGGGGCCAGCGGCCATCCCGCCCGGTCCGGGACCACGCCCAGCCGGACGTTGCCGAGCGAGGAGACCGCCAGCAGTCTGTCGAGCTGCCCGCGGTGGGCCTCGGAACGGCACACCCGGGTACGCAGCGCGGCGGTGGTGACCAGGATGTGGAACTCCCGGTCCGGCTCGTACAGCACATGCTGGCGCTCCATCCGGGCCCGGACCGCCTCGGCGATGTCCGCGGGGCTCCCGTTGAGGTCCACCAGTCCACTGAAGAGGGTGCGGGCATATTCCGCGGTCTGCAGCAGGCCGGGGATCATCCCTGGCTCGAAGATCCGCAACACCCGGGTCTGGGCGTCGAGTTCGGCGCCCACCCGCTGCCGGGGGGCGTGCCCGGCCTGCAGCGAGCGGCGCCAGGACACATAGTGGCTGTCCAGCGCGTGCAGCCGGGCGACCAGCTCCTCCGCGGCGTCCGGACGGCCGACCGCCCCCGCCCAGGCGGCGATGTCGGGCTCGGTGGGGGTCTGCCGGCCGTTCTCGATCCGGGAGACCTTGGACGGCGCCCAGCCCAGTCTGAGCGCCAGTTCCTTGCCGTTCAGCCCGGAGTCCCGGCGCAGACGGTGCAGCCAGGCGCCGAGCGCCTCGCGTTCGCGCTGGAAATCGGTCATAGAGTGCTGCTCCCCATAGTCGGTCCGGGCGGCCGGGGCGGTCCCGACCGCTCCGGCCGCCTATGCCGAGTCTTCCCCCGTTGCGGCACCGGTGACCAGTTCAGCCCCGCTCGTGGACGGGAGGCCCCCCATCCGGGGGAGCGCGCCGGGGGGCGCGAACTCCAGCAGCGCGCGCGGGATTTCCACGGCGGTCTCGCCGGGATTGAGATCCCGCAGCTGATCGAGGGCGCCCTGGTCGGTGACCAGGTATCCCTGGACGACGTAGGTGTCGCGATCTGTCAGGTAGAGCGTAGGGCAATTGCCGTTGTTCGACGTGGTTCCAAGGAAAGTAAGGCGCATGGCGTGCTGTTCCTTGCGTTGCGTGCCGGGTGAATCCGACGGCGTGCGGCCACAGGGCGAATCCCGAGTGACCTTTGGCAAATTGCTAGCACTGCTTTCGCGGTATTCGCAAGCAAGTGGGAGAAATCCTAGGCGCATGCGCACACTTGCGGGCGCGCACTCAAGTAGTGCGCGCCCGCTGGCAATTCATCTGTAGAATCCGGCAATCCGTGGGGCGGCAGTGCACATCCGGGCCTCTTCGGGGCGGATGCGCCACCTCGCGCGCCACGCGCTTGCGGTGTGGCTACCCCTGCTTCGAGCGCCCGGCGAGCTCCTCCAGCCGCGCGCGGCTCGGCGCCGGACGCGCGCCCTGGGCGGCGAGCTCCTCCGGCGCCCAGGCCCCGCAGTCCAGCCCGCGCAGCAGATAGCCGGCCAGCGCGCGGGCGGTGGCCGGCTCGTCCAGCACCGCGGGCTCGCCGGCGCCCGCCCCGGCCCCCGGGCCCGTCCCCGTCCCCGCGCTCGCGCTCGCGCCGAGCCGCGCGGCGTCCAGCGCGTCGAGGTAGGCGGCCAGCCGCGCCGAGGCGTCCCCGAGCCCGGCCCGGTAGAAGGCGTAGACCGCCGCGTAGCGGGTGGGCAGGTGGCCGGGATGCATGTCCCAGCCCTGGTAGTAGGCGCGCGCCAGGGAGCGCCGGACCAGCGAGTGGTGCAGCCGCCAGGCGGAGCGCACCTGCTCGGTGCCGCCCACCGGCACCACGTTGGTGGAGCCGTCGGAGAGCCGGACCCCGGTCCCCGCGGCGGCGGTCTGCATCACCGCCTTGGCGTGGTCCGCGGCGGGGTGGTCCAGCGCCTGGTGGGCCGCGCTGATCCCGCACGCCGCGCTGTAGTCGAAGGTGCCGTAGTGCAGCGAGGTGCAGCGGCCCTCGGCGGCGTCGATCATCAGGGCGACCGTCGCCCGGCCGTCCGGGCCGAGGATGGACTGGGTGGTCTCGATCTGGATCTCGAAGCCGAGCCGGCCCGTCGGCAGCCCGGCGGACTCCTCGATCCGGGTGCACAACCGGGCCATCGCGGAGACCTGCTGAGGGTAGGTCACCTTGGGCAGGGTCAGCAGCAGCCCCGCCGGCAGTACCCCGCCCGCGGCGTCCAGCAGCTCGGCGAGGAAGACGTCCAGGGTACGGATCCCGCGCGCGCGGACGGCGGCCTCCAGACACTTGATCCGGATCCCGAAGTACGGCGGCGCGCCCGGGCCCGCCTGCGCGCCCTCCCTCGCCATCGCGGCCAGCGTCCTGGCGGCCGCGGCGGCGGCCGCGTCCTCCTCGGCGTCGTCCCGGACGCCGTAGCCGTCCTCGAAGTCCACCCGCAGGTCCTCGACCGGCTCCCGGCGCAGCTTCTCCCGGACCCGCGCGTACAGGGCGTCGTCCACCGGCGCGCCGACCGCCGCGGCGAGGGCGGCCGCGTCCGGCGCGTGCTCCTCCAGCGCGGCCAGCGCGCGCTCGCCCCACTCCCGGACGGTCCCCGGCCCGAAGGCGTCCCCCGGCACGTACACCGTGTGCACCGGCTGCCGGCCGGCCGGCTCGCCGGGGAAGCGCCGCGCCAACTCCTCGTCCACGCCCGCCAGTCGGGCGTCCGCCTCCGCGACGACGCCCTTGCCCCCGTCCCCAAAGACCGACCGCGCCACGCGCCACCATCCCTTCCCCACGGACCAGCGATTTCAACATTTTGTCAATCTCTCCCCCGGACGCTAACCGCCCCCCGCCCCCACGTCAACGGGCATAGGATTTCCCTGACGCCCACGGGCGTGCGCAGCGAGGCACAGCCACACATCCCGACTCAACGCCTACGCGGAGAAGCCATGTCGACCGATGTCGCGACCGGCTCGTGGAAACTCGATTCAGCCCGCTCGAACGTCGCCTTCAAACAGAAGGGGATGTGGGGCCTCGTCACGGTGCGAGGCACCTTCACCACCGTCTCCGGCGAGGGCGAGGTGTACCCGGACGGCACCGCCGCCGGTGCGATCGCCGTCGACTCCAAGTCCGTGGACACCGGCAACGCCAAGCGCGACCAGCATCTGCGCTCCGCCGACTTCTTCGAGTGCGAGCGCCACCCGACGATCACCTTCGCGGTGGCCAGGGCCGCCACGGGCGAGGGCGACAAGGTCCAGGTCGAGGGCGAGCTGACGGTGCGCGGGGTCAGCCGGCCGCAGGCCGTCGAGGCCGTGGTACGCCAGGAGCAGGACGGCTCCGTCGTCCTCAGCACCGAGTTCCAGGTCGAGCGCGCCGACCACGGCATCACCTGGAACCAGCTGAGCGCGATGCGCGGTCCGACGACGGTGTCGGCCACCCTCCACTTCACCCGCGCCGGTACGGCCTGACCACCCCGGCGGTCCCACCGCGGCAAGGGGCCCGGCCGCCTGAGGCCGGGCCCCTTGCCGCGGGGCTCGGTCGCGGGCCGCGGGACGCGGAGCACGGGCGCGCGGCGGCCCGCCGGCCCAGCTCAGCACCCCGCCGCGCCCGGGTCACGGCGACTGGCCGTCCGCGAGCCGTCGCTCTCCACGGCGCCGCCGGCCC